>JBBRMI010000129.1:0-23583 GCA_038230915.1 Polyangiales bacterium
AAACCCAAGACGCTGGACGGGCGCCCCGCGCGCCTGGCACCGCCCTGCCGCCGTCACCCTCAACCCAGAGCGTCTCATCGCAATCGTCCCGGCGACCAACGCCGCCTAACAGAAATGCGACAACTGCCTTGACGAATCCCGTCTCCGCTCGGCCGCAGGCCGGCTTCCACCTTCACCCCTCACGATCTCGCCCGCTCGTGGTGGCCTGCTACGCCACAGAAGTTTCTGCGATTGGGGCTGCATCTCGGCAGCACCCGCCGAGAAATCTCACTGTCGGTGGATCTTCGGCCGTTTGTCCGCCTTGTGTTAGGTTACCCGCGATGTTTTCCCGTGGTTCCAAGGCCCCCGCCATCATCGCGCTCGTCGCGTCCGGGTTAGGCCTGATTTTCGCGTCGAATTCGACGCTCGACTACGCCGCCCACCTCGATCGCCGGCTGCACAACGTCCACTGTAGCTTCATTCCAGGGGCCGCCGCCGTCCCCGAAGCCGAGGCGTGTCGCGCCGCCATGTACAGCCCGTACTCGGCGCTGATGAAGGACACGTACTGGGGCGGCATCCCGATTTCGTTGTTCGCCCTGGGTGCGTTTTGCTTCTTCGCGGCGTTCTCGCTGTACCTGCTGCTGTCGGGTGAGCGGACGTCGCGGCGCACGCTCGGCTTCTTTGCGCTGGTCGGTTCGACGCCGCTGCTCGTGTCGCTGTTGATGCTCACGATCTCGGTTACGCAACTGGGGCAGGTGTGTAAGACGTGCGCCGGCATCTACATTTCGTCGGCGCTGTTGGCGTTCGGTGCCGTGACGGCGTGGCTTTCGGCGCGTGGTGATACGTCGCGCCCAGCGTCGCCGTTCGCGCTCGTGGCGGCGTGGTTGGTGGCGCTCGGCGTCACGGCTCTGGCGCCGGCCGTGGTCTACGCCGCCAGCGCGCCCGATCAGCGCCCGTACATCACGCAATGCGGCGAGATCAAACAAGCCAAAATCAAGGGTGACAACCCGGTCAAAATCCACGGCAGCCGCCCGGTGCAGCCAACGATGCTGTTCGAGGATCCGCTTTGCCCCACCTGCAAAGCGTTCCACGATCGTTTGGTCACCGAGAACATCATCGAGAAGCTCGACATCGAACTCGTGCTGTTCCCGCTCGACAACGAGTGCAACTGGATGCTCGATACAGCGCTCCATCCCGGCGCGTGCATCGTGTCGAAAGCCGTGCTGTGTGGTGAGAGCACCGGTGGCAATGCGCGCCAAGTGCTCGAGTGGGCGTACGATCAGCAGGAATACCTGACGCGCGCCGGCAAAGCCGGAGAGAACACGCTGCGCGCCGTGATCAAGCAGCGCTGGGGCGAGGGAATGATGCGCTGTGTGGACGATCGTAAGACCGACGTGCGCTTGAACAATCACCTGCATTTTGCCTCGGAAAACAACATTCCGGTGTCGACGCCGCAAATGTACCTGGGCAAGCGTCGCGTGTGCGACGAGGACACCGACCTGGGCCTTCGCTACACGCTGTCGCAGCTCGCTCCGGAGGTGCTCAAGTGACGCAAGCTGCAGATCCTTCTCCGCGCGGTGGTGGCCCGGTCGCGGGTGGCGGCGCAGGTGGCTTGGCCGCGTTGATCGGCCTGGCGTTGGGTGTGGTGCTGACGGCCGGAAGCGCGCTGGCCGTGCGGTCGTGGACCGGCACGGCGGCTCAGCACCTGGTCGAGCCCGAAAAAGAGAAACCGAAGGTCGCGATCGCCGACCAAGCCGAGGTCGCGTACTGCACGCCTCAGTTCAAGCAAGTGCTGGAGCGTGTGCTGCACTCGTGTGGTCTGGCGTCGGAAGGGGAGGGCGCGCGCCGCGGCTGCAAGCCCGCCGACGTGAAGACGTTCGCGTCGATCAGCGACGACGATTTCAACGCGCTGTTCACGCCGCTGAAAGATCGCGGCGGCGTGGTGATGTTCGACGAGGGCCGAGACGAGCTCGACGACAAGGCGAAAAAACTGCTCGAAGAGCGCTGGTTCGCGCGCAAGGGTGCGCGCTACTTCTTCGTCGTGGCGCGCGCTTCCAAGACCGGAAATCAGGGCAAGAACAACGCGCTCTCGCACCGCCGCGCCAACTCGGTCATGTATTTTTTGACCCAGCTCGCCAACGATCCGGAGATCGAGCAAAAGGTCGGCCTGTTGTGGCTCGGTAACGAGTTCGCGCAGCTGTCCAAAGAGTATTGCAGCTGGCCCAACTCGCGGCCCGACGAAAAGTGCGATGAAGAGCCGATCAACCGCAGCGCCTTCGTCTCTTGGGTGGATTGCCGGCTATGAACCACGCGGCTTTCTCGGTGCTGGTCGGCGTCGCGCTTTTCGTGGGTGCGTGCGACAAGGGCGACAAAAAGCCGGTCATGGCGCCGCAAGAGCGCAGTCAAATCGTCGAGGCTAAAGCCGGTGACACTGCGCCCACGCAACCGGCCCACGTCGTACCGGTAGCGGCCAGCAGCGCTCCCAAAGCGCCGCGTGTGCTGTGCGCGGGGCAAATGTCCGGACCCGGTCGCGGTGTGACCAAAAAATCGGTGTCGCAGAGCGTGGCGCCGGGCGAAGCCGCACTGCCGGAAAACCTGGCGATCGGTGGCGGCTTCACCTGGGTGAACTTTTGGGCGGCTTGGTGCGCGCCGTGCAAAGAAGAGATCCCGCGGCTCTTGCGCTTCCAGCAGGAGCTGGTGAAGGCGTCGCCTGACTTCAAGCTGCAATTCGTATCGCTCGACGATGACGACCGCCAGCTGAGCGGCTTTCTCTCCGCTCAGCCACCGAGCGGCCTGCGCCGCAGCTATTGGCTCAAAGAGGGCAAGGAGCGCGACGAGTGGCTGAAAGGCGCCGGCGTCCAAGCCGACCCCGATTTGCCCTTCCACCTGCTTTTCGATCCCAAAGGCAAGCTGCGCTGCGTCGTGAAAGGCGCGCTGGAGGACGGCGATTTGGCAACGTTGAAGACGCTCGTCGCGCCGTGACGGCGGCGCCACGATGGCGCGATCCGTGTCACAATCGGAGCGATCGCCCTTGGTGGCGTCGGTTTCGGGTTGGCGACTGGAGGTGCATTGTGGATTCTGAAATCAAACGCATGGGCGGCGCTGCAACGCGGCGGCTGTTGTGGTTGGCGCTCGTGGTTGCTGGCTGCGGCAAGACGAGCCACGGCCCAGACAGCAAGGTGGAGGGCGTCTGCGAAACCAACGCCGAGTGCACGCCGGGAGTTCAGGAGTGCCGTAGTCGAGTGTTTACGAACGTCGATCAGCAGCCTGTCGGCAACGGCGGCAGCGCCGGCTCCGAGCCAACGCCGATCGGCGGTAGTGTCAACGGCGGAGCAGGGCCGGCGAAGATCTGCAGCCCCAACGAGCCCTCGTGCGATGGCAACCGACCGACCACTTGCAACGGCGACGGCACTGGGTATGTGGGCGGATCGGCGGACGCCAAAGGCTGCGCGCCCAGCCTGACGTGCGTTGTTTCAGCGGGAGCTGCCGAGTGTGCGGGCGAATGCGGGCCGCAGCAGACGCGATGCGCTGGCGACGGGCTGCAGACCTGCGGCGCTGACGGGCATTTCGGACCGGCGGTGGCCTGCGGCGAAGCGACGCCCGTCTGCTACTCGAACGCGTGCAAGCCGGCGCCGCCGAGCTGCAGCGGCCTCGCCGCTACGTGCGGCCCTGCGTCGAACGAGAGCTGCTGCGTGAGCCCGACGGTGAAGGGCGGCACCTTTAATCGCGAGAATGACCCGCGCTATTCGGCGACGGTCAGCACTTTTCGGCTCGACAAATATGAGGTGACGGTCGGTCGTTTCCGGAAGTTCGTGGACGCGGTCGTCGCAGGTTGGCTACCTGTGGCCGGCTCGGGCAAGCACACGCATTTGAACGGCGGCGCGGGTCTCACCAACCGCGATGTCGTGGGTAACGAGCCCGGATGGGATACGGCTTGGAACAAGAACCTGCCCGCGGTGAAGGCCACCTGGGACGGCCCGGACAATCTCGACTGCCAGCCGGCGGAGATTCCATGGACGACGTGGACACCGACGAGCGGAACGAATGAGACCAAGCCGATCAATTGCGTGAGCTGGTACCAGTCGGCGGCGTTCTGCATTTGGGACGGAGGTTTTTTGCCGAGTGAGGCGGAGTGGAACTACGCGGCGGCGGGCGGTAGCGCCCAGCGAACGTACCCTTGGGGAGAAACGGTGCCGGGTGCCGATGCGACGCTGGCGATCTACGGCTGCTACTTCGACGGCATGCCGATTTGCTCCGGCGTCGAGGACATCGCGGCAGTCGGCACAGCCGCCACCAGGGGCGTGTACGGTCAGGCGGACCTGGCCGGTAACGTCTACGAGTGGAACCTCGACTTTGCCGGGCCAGGGGCCGCCTGCATAGATTGCGCCTATTTGCAGGCGGCCGACGCGTTTCCGACTCCCGCCCCGCTGACCAATCGCGAGCTGCGGGGCGGCGCTTTCGGCAGCCCGGCGGCATTCCTACTGTCCTCGGAGCGCCGCAGCAGCTTGGCCCGCGTTCGCGACTACAACAATGGGCTGCGTTGTGCTCGGGCGCCTTAGCCGCCAGCGCTGCGCCGAGACGTTGGCGGTCGTCATCGAACAGAGAGCGGTCGAAAATCGTTCTCGATGTCGCTACGAATTCGCCGCCGCGCGCTTTCGTCGACTGGGGTCTTTGCGAGCAGCTGAAGTAGCCGCTCACGCACCACGATTCCGCGCCGTGCCAGCTCGCGGTTGAAAGCGATGTCTTTCTCGCGTCGTGCGACGTACTTCGCGATCGCTAGATCGTGCGGGTCCAAGCAGAGCCCACGGACGCCGTCGGTATCGCCAGGCGCCAGGTTGACCAGGCGCCCTTTCCAGCCAGCGGGCAGGGTCGCCGTACCCTCTTCGACCGGATCGGCGTAGTAGCCGAATTCTTCGTGAAATGGCGAGTCTTGGCCGATGGCGTTGAGCCACTCCGTGCGCGCAGCCTCACCCTTGGCGATTAGGTCTACCTCGGCGGACTGCACGAGAGCATCCGGCAAGTCCGGGTACTTGCCGTGCAGGCTCTGGCTGCCGATGATGACGAACTGCTTCTCACCGGTGATTCGACCAGCCGCGCGCAGGACGTGATCAAGCTGATGCTTCTTCATTGAGCCTCCGCACTTCCTCCCGAGGTAGCAGGCCCATGTAGGGAGGCGACTGACGGAGACGGTTGGAGTTTTCGTCACGACCCAGCATGGCGGCGAAAAGCTCGCCATCGTCGCCCCGCTCGAGGATACCTTGCCACTCCGTGTACGCCGAGACCCAGGCACCACTCTTCTCCCAGCGATGAAGGTTGGCAAGACTACGCGCGCGAATTTCGTGAGCGGTGAAGCGCGCCGTGACGGCTGCCGCAATGTTTCGCTTGAGCTCATCGAGCGCGTCCTGCGAGCGGGCTCCGCCGCCCAACGGGCGGATGCTTCGGCCGACGACCTCGAGCGTGTCGCCCCTGCCCAGGCCCCACTCGGCAAGGGTGGACTTCGGAATGATGATCCCGACGGAATTGCCGACGGCCCGAAGAACAAGCCTCATTGTATGGTTATAACAGTTATAACTTGTACTGCAAGCTCCAACTCGGAGACCGCCGGCACAGCCCCGCCAGAGCTCGAGCGCTGCACCACCCTGACGCGCGTTCCAGCCACATGTGGAACAAGGTGGAACCAAACCCAGACTCCGACTAGGCTCGCGCCGAGTAATCATGTCTCGACGCCCCGATATCGCTGAAGTCGCCAAGCACGCCAAGGTCTCGAAGAGCACGGTTTCGCGTGTCATCAACGGCGGCTATGCCAGCGCCGAGGTGCGAGCCCGCGTCGCCAAGGTGATCCAAAAGCTCGGCTACACGCCGTGGACGACGGCGCGCAACTTCTCGCTCGGGCGCGCTGGCTCGTTCGGTCTGGTCATGGAAGACAGCCAGAACGAATGGATCACGCAGATCTTGGGCGGAATCGAGGAAGAGCTGACGTCGAAGCACATCTCGCTCTTGGTCGGCAGCTTGGTCCTGCGCGGGACCTACGACTCGGCGACGGTGACTTCGTGGATCCGCGAGCACCGCGTCGATGGTCTGATCTTCGCGCGCCCCGGCAAGCGTGAAAAGGCGCTGGTTGAATCCGCCCGCAAGGTGAAGTTGGCGATCGCGCTGATCACGCCTGACGAAGCCTTCAAGGGCGGCGCCGTGCTGCGCAGCAACAACGTCGACGCCGGCCGCGAGATCGCCGAGCATTTGTACGAGCTGGGGCACCGCCGCATCGCGTACCTGGGCGGTCCGGAAGACTCGCTCGATAGCCGCCAGCGCGCGCAGGGGCTGGAAGAAGGCCTGGCGCTGCGACGGCTGAAGATTGCGCCGCAGCATTTGATCTTTGCGCCGCGCTATCACCTGCTAGAAGGCGTCGCATTCGCTGAAAAGTGGGTGAAAATGCCGCGTCCGCGCGCGCCCACGGCTGTGGTGTGCGCCAACGACGTGATGGCGCTCGGCTTTTTGCGCACGCTGCAGACTCACGGCGTTTCGGTACCGAAGGACGTCTCGGTTGTCGGTTACGATGACGTGCCAGCCGCCAGCATCTTCTGGCCAGGCCTCACGACGGTGCGCCAGCAAATGCGTGCGATGGGTGCGGCGGCGTGCCGCTCGCTGATGGCGCAAATGAACGGAGAGTCGCAAGACCGTTCAGTGCTCGAGTTCCCGATGGACTTGGTGGTACGCCAGAGCACCGGGCCGTCGCCGGACCGCAAGGTGTGACGAAGCCGCCAGGCGGACGTCGCGCGCAGTCACGGGCTGCGCGCGAGGCACGTGAAGCGCGTCCAGCTGCCACGGTAGCGCGGGACCAACAGCAGCACCCGCACAAGCCGCGCGATCGATCGGCGCTAGTGCTGCCGGCGGAGCTCGAACCGCGGCTCGACGCCGGCCATCCGTGGATCTACCGCGACCACGTGCCGCCGCGTTTTGCGGCGCGCGCCGGGGACTTCGTGCACGTTCAGTGCGGGCGCTTCGACGCCTGGGCGCTCTGGGATCAGGATTCGCCGATCGCGCTGCGGGTTTTTTCACGCCAACAACCGCCCGATGCCGCCTGGGTCAAGGCGCGCGTCGACGAAGCCTGGGCGTTGCGACGGCAGCTGTTGCCGCCCAACACCGACGCCTTTCGGCTGCTGTTCGGCGAAGGCGACGGGCTGCCCGGCGTCGTGGTCGATGTGTACGCTGGCTTCGCCATCATCGTCAGCTATTCGCCTGCGCTGGGCGAAGTGGTGGCCTGGGTCGCCCAGGCACTCAGCGAGCGCCCGGAGATTCAAGGCGTGTGCGAGCGCGTGACGCGCCGCAAGGATCGCGCCTCCGAGCTGCGCCGCCTGAGTGGTGAGCCGCCGCCCGAGGTGGCGATGGTCGAAGAGTATGGGCTGCGTTACGAAGTCGATTTCGAAGCCGGCCAGAAGACGGGCTTGTTCCTCGACCACCGCGAAAACCGTCAGTACTTGCGTGGCTTTGCCGCGGGTAAGCGCGTGCTGAACCTGTTCGCGTACACGGGCGCGTTCTCGGTTTCGTGCGCTGCGGGTGGCGCCAGCCAGGTGACGAGCGTCGACGTCGCCGCGCCCGCCATCGAGGCGGCGGCGCGCAATATGCTGCACAACGCGCTACCGCCTGCACTGCACGAGGGCGTCGCTGAGGATGTGTTCGAATTCCTAGACGCCGCTGCGAGCGCCGGACGCCGCTGGGACATCGTGATCGCCGATCCGCCGAGCTTTGCCAGTTCGCGCGCGGAGCTGTTCGGCGCGCTGCGCGCTTATAAAAAGCTGCACGCTGCGGCGCTGTCGGTGCTCACACCCGGCGGTCTCTACGCGGGCGCGAGCTGCACCGCTCAGGTTTCGCCCGAAGCCTTCCGCCAAACCCTGGCCGATGGCGCCGCGCGGGTGCGCCAGCGCCTGACCGTCGTTCACGAAGTGGCGCACGCCGCCGATCACCCCTACGCCGCTGGTCATCTCGAAGGCCGCTACTTGAAGTTCGTCCTCTGCCGCTCGCTGCCGCTCGCTTGAGGGGTGAGGGGTGAGGGGTGAGGGGCTAGGGGTTAGTCAATCCAGGGGTGAGGGGAGAAGAGGGAGTCGCTGCCCGCGAGCGGCCGACGTTACGGGGCGTTCGCTGCCGCGCGGCCGACGCTGGGGGCGGGGGGGCGTGCCGTTTGCCCCTCACTCTTCCCTGAACCCTCCGCCGACTCACCCCTAGCCCCTCACTCCTCACCCCTTCAGACCTTCTTGTACTCTTCGACGAATTCCCAGTCGGCGATCAGATGCTTTTTCAGCATCAACGACAGCAGGGCGGAGAAGAGCGCTTCCCAGCGCACGTTTTCGCCCAGGATTTCGCTTGCGTCGGCGCCGTGGGACAACGCCCGCAACGCCGCGACCAAGTCGCGCGCCGTCAAACCGTCGGCGGCGCCGGCGCTCGGTGCCTCGGTGGCCGGCGGATCGCTGGGCAAGCGCTTCTTCTTCACGGCCGCGGCCTTGGCGGGCAGATTCACCTTCGTGCCGTCGAGGAGCGTGAGCGTCACCATGCGCTGAGCTTTGCCGCGGCGTGGCATCGGGATCTCATGGGCTTCGATCTGCGGTCCGCTTTCTGGCCCCTCGAGGCCTTCGGTCTCGACGTCGGAAGGTGTGCCGGCGGCAGACGGCGCGTTGGGTGCGTTCGCGATCGCCGGTTGGGTCGCCGGCGCGGTTGGCGTTGTTGGCGCCGCGGCGGTCGGAGCAGGCGCGGGATGCGAGCTCCTGCGGCTCATGCGCTCGGCCGACGCGCGTTCGGCGTCGGCTTCGGCCATGGCTTCAGAGAGCGACGAAGCATCTTTGCCCGCGCCGTAGTACGCGCGTAGCGCCGAGCGGATGTCTGTCGGCGGGGCGATCATCGCCCGCACCGGGAGCCCGGAGAATTGCGAGATTTCGCCGTGCGCCTTCTCGTCGCTCGGGTCGTCCATCGCCACGTACAGTGTCTGCCCGAGACCCCGCACCTTGCGCACGAAGATCGGCACCAGGCAGTAGCGCTCGGCCAGCTCGTGGCTGACCAGGTTGAGCAGCTGGCGCGAAAAATCGATGTGATAGAGCGACACCCACGGTACGCTCAGCTGTTGACTCAGGATTTGAGTGACCTGGGTTTCGCTGACTAGGCCGGCCTCCACCAGCAGCGTCCCGATCCGGCGGCCGTCCTTTTTCTGCAGGGACAGCGCGTCCTCCAGCTGCTCCCGCGTGATGACGTGGGCCTCGACGAGGAGCTCTCCGAGCCTGACGCGGGCCGTGACCATATCCTTCAATTCTAACCCCCCGCCTCGGAGCCGGCCACTTTCGGCGGCAAAGAACCGCTCTGTAGAACCCCGCGAGAACCCCCTTCGAGAAACCTAGCGGTTCGGTTCGGCTTGGATACAATGGGCATTCTCTCAGTTTTGTCTGCGGCGGCCCCCGCGCTTCCGCTCTGCCGAGCCCCTTGGTGAACGCTCAAGCCCAGCCCTCGCTTCGAACCTGCCCGCACTGCGGCGCCGGCTGCGCGAGCGAGCACCAGTACTGCCCCGCCTGCGGCTTCCCGATTGGCACGATGGGGTCGGCCACCGACGACAAGTTCGTCGGCAAGACGCTGCCCGGCGGCTACCACATCCTCGACCTGATCAGCGTCGGCGGCATGGGTCGCGTGTACCGCGCCGAACAGTCGGCGCTCGGCCGCACGGTGGCGGTCAAGATCATCCACCCGCACCTGCTCTCGGACGAGAACTCGGCGCTGCGCTTCATCACCGAGGCGCGCGCGGCGAGCCAGCTCAACCACCCGAACTCGATCGCCGTGTTCGATTTCGGCCGTACCGACGACGGCCAGCCGTACCTGGTAATGGAGTTCTTGCGCGGCAAAGATCTAGCGCGCGTCGCCTACGAAGAAGGGCCGCTCAGCTTTTCGCGGATCGTCGACGTGCTGCGCCAGACGCTCGCGGCGCTCAGTGAAGCGCACGAGCTTGGCATCGTGCACCGCGATCTGAAGCCGGAAAACATCATCCTCGAGCCGCTGCGCCGCGGCGGTGATTTCGTCAAGGTGGTCGACTTCGGTTTGGCCAAGCTGCGCGCTGACGCGCAGGGGCCCAGTGTTACGAGCCCCGGCATCGTGTGCGGCACGCCCGACTACATGGCGCCCGAGCAGGGCCGCGGCGACCCGATCGACGGCCGGAGCGATCTGTATGCGATGGGCGTGATCCTGTTTCAGCTGCTGACGGGTCGACTCCCGTTCGAAGCCGACAGCCCGACGCAGGTGGTCATGATGCACATGACCATCCCCGTACCGGATCCGCGCCAGGTCGCGCCCGAGCGCAACATCCCGGAGCCGCTCGTGCAGGTGGTGAACAAGGCGCTCGCGAAGGACGCCAAGAAGCGGTACCAAGACGCGATCGAGCTGGCCGACGCGCTGAAGAGCGCGCTGGCGTTGGCCGAGAGTGTGCCGCCCGATCAACGGATGTCGGGGCCGCCCTCGATCGGCGTCTTGCTGGCTTGCCCGAGCTGTGGGCAGCAAGTGCCGTCGGCCAAATTTTGCCTGGAGTGTGGCGTGCGTTTACCAGCACGCAGCTCCCTGCCAGAGAACCCGACGCATCCGGCCTTGCCGCTGCCGCTGGTCGCGCGTGACGACGACGTCGCGTGGCTCGAGGATCGGCGGCAACAGGTGCGCGGCGCGCTGATGGGCGCGCGGCTGGTGGGCGAGCAAGGCGCCGGCAAAACGCGGCTGCTCAACGAGCTTTTGACGCGCGCTTCCGCCGACGGTGATCTTGTCGCCGTCACGGGCCCTGATCCACACCTGGCCGAAGTGGCCGGTTACGGGCTCCGCACCGCGATCGAGGCCTTGGCGGGTCTGTCCGAGCTCGAGATTTCCGAGCTGGCATTCGAGGACGCCAGCCCGGACGCCGAAGCGGGCTTGGCGGAGCTGTTCGATTCCGGGCCGAAGCGCCACGACATTCGCTCGCCGCAAGAGCGCCGCTTGGCGCTGGCCGAAGGTTTGCGTTGGGCGCTCACGCGCGCCGCCAAGCGCTCCAAGTCCGGCCGCATCGTGCTGGCCGTTGACGATTTGCAGCGCGTGGACGGCCCCAGTCGCAACGCGTTCGCCGACGTGCTCGGCGAGCCGCCGCGGCTTTCTGCCTTGTTCTTGGCGACTCACACGCCCGGCTTCGAGGCGGGCTGGGGCGCCGAAGCGTCCGCACGGATTTTAGTCGGCTTGCCGCCGCCAGCCGTGGCGCGGCTGCTTCGCCCTAGCCACGGCGGCGCGCGCGCGGATGATACCGGGCGCGGCGTCTTGCCGATGTACGTAGAACAGGTGCTGCGTTACAGCCAAGAAGGCGGCACTGATCCGCCAGCGCGTTTGGCCGACTTGATCGCCCTGCGCGTCGACACACTCGACCCAGCCGCGCGGCGCACGCTGCAGGCGTTGGCGGTGATGGGCGACCAGGTCAAGCCCGAGAACCTGTCCGAGATTTTGCGTGGCGAAAGCGTCGAGGGCACCCTGCCCGAGCTGCGCAAGATGGGCATGGTCTCGCAGCAAGACGGCCGCATCTCCACTTCACATCCGCTCTTGCGCGACATCGTACTGCTCGGTATTCCGGCCGCAGTGAAGAAGGACCTGCACGGCCGCGCTCTGCGCGCCTGCGAGCGGCTGAACGCGCCGATCGAAGCGCGCGCGCAACACGCGTATTACGCCGGGGACTCGTTCCAAGCGCTGCTCTTGCTCGAGCAAGTCGCGGAACGCGCGGCGGCGCGCGGCGACACCGCGACGGAAGTTTTGGCGCTGCGCCGTGGCCTCGAAATCGCGCGGCAAGAGATCGCGCGTGGCGAGCTCGATGATCCGCTGCGCGCCGTGTTGATCTTCGGCAGAAAGCTCGGCGCTTCGCTCACGCGTGCTGGCAATTTCGCCGACGCCGAAGGCGTGCTACGCGAAGCGCTCGACGTTGCCGGACCGAGCGGCTCCGATCGGGCGCGCGTGTTGTCGGCGCTGGCGCACGTCGCGCACGGCCGGCGTCGCGCTTCGGAGGCAATGGGCTACATCGACCAAGCGATTGCGGTCGCGCGGGAATCTGGCGCGCATGATCTAGTCAGTGCCTTTGCCGACACCCGTCGTGCGTGGGCTTCTTGAGGCGGAACCCGACTTTCTGCGGCCATTTGGGACATCGTGCCGCTACACTGACGCACGAATTAACTCGCGAGGTGGCGCCTTCCAGGGGTAAAAGGGCGCTTGACTCTCGATGTTCGAGAGCGGCGCGCCGGGCACACCTAGGTTCCGGCGCCGAGGACACCCGACGGCAGGCGCGTGCCTTTGCCCAGCTCGTTTGAAGGGAATCCGGATGAGCGAAACCGAGCACGAGCCGAAGACCCGCGCGGGTCCCAGCAGCGGCTCCTTCAAGGTCGCGCGCGTCGAAGTGCAGGAGCTGGCCGCGCTGGCCGGACCCGAAGGGTTCGTGGTGCCCGGTGGCGACCTGCTCAGCGACGAGCTGTTGGTCGATCGCATTCTTGGTGGTGAGCCCGAGCACTTCGACGTTCTGATGCGGCGCACCGCCGCTCGTCTATATCGCATCGCGCGCGGCATCAGCGGCAATCCGCTAGCTGCCGAGAGTCTCGTGCGCGACGCGTTCGTGCGCGCCTACGAAAATCTCTCCAGCTACGATCGCCGGCTCCGCTTTGGAGATTGGCTCAGCCGCATCGCCATGCACGGCGCGATCGCCAGTCTCAACCGCGGCTCCACACGGCCGCGCCCGGAGGCCGTCCGGCGTCGCCAGCTCGAGCTGGTGCGGCAGGTGGAAGACGCGGTCGACGCACTGCCGCAAACGTTCCGTGTCGCCTTCACGCTGTGCGTCCTCGACGAAATGGGACCGGTCGACGTGGCGCAGACTTTGGGCGTCGCAGCCGAAGCCGTCCGCGTCGCGGCATTTCGCGGCCGTCTGCTGGTTCGCCGCCAGCTCGGTATGCGTTTCGACGACGCCGAGTCGCGTGCCTTCGGTTTTGATCTGGTCAGCGCCGACGACGTGGTTCAGAAGGTTCGCGCGCGGCTCGGCATCGGCTGATCCAGCGCATCAGCGAAAGCGCGTCACCGGCGACGGTTGCGCCTCACGCCAGCGCGAGCTGACACCGCGCTCGCCCGGATCGCAAGAAAAACGCAGCAGAGCCTCGTGATCGGCTTTGGCCGCTAGCGCCGTGAGCAGCAGCGCTTCTTCCAGCTGTTGCTGCTCGCTCGCGGTCTCGCACGTCAGAGCTGCGGCGTTCGTCTCCACGAAAGTCGTGTCGTAGTCGCCCGCCACCACGCGCGGGTCGGACAGCAGGCGTCCCAGAAAATCTAGGTTTGTCGCCACGCCCAGCACCGTGTACTCGGACAGCGCGCGGCGCAGCCGAGCCAGCCCGAGCTCGCGGGTCGGCGCCCAAACGCACAGTTTGGACAGCAGCGGATCGAACTCGGGGCTGACCCAGGAGCCCGAGCCGACGCCGCTGTCGTTGCGCACGAACGGCCCGGCCGGCGCCGCCAGGTACTCGATGCGGCCGGGCGCCGGCAAGAAGCCCTGCGCCGGATCCTCCGCGTACACGCGCGCTTCGAGCGCGACACCACGGCGCTCCACGCTGTCGAACGACAGCCGCTCGCCGTCGGCGATGCGGATCATCTCGTGCACCAAGTCCACGCCGGTGATGAGCTCGGTGATCGGATGCTCGACCTGCAGCCGCGTGTTCATCTCCAAGAAATAGAAGCTCTGGTCTCGGCCGAGCAGGAACTCGAAGGTGCCGGCCGAGTAGTAGCCAATCGCCCGCGCGCCGGTCAGCGCGACCTCGGACATCGCCTCGCGCGTGGCCTCGCTCAGGGTCGGGCACGGCGTTTCCTCGACGATTTTCTGGTGGCGGCGCTGCAGCGAGCAGTCGCGCTCGAACAGGTGGACCAAGTTGCCGTGGCGATCGCCCAGCACCTGAATCTCGACGTGGCGCGCGCCGACGATGGCTTTTTCGATGTACACAGTGCCGTCGCCGAATGATTTTTCGGCTTCGCTGCGCGTGCGCTCCAGAGCGCGCTCCAGCTCCGCTTCGCTGTCGACGCGGCGCATGCCTTTGCCGCCGCCGCCAGCGGTCGCTTTGAGCAGTACTGGGTAGCCGACGACTTGCGCGGTAGCTTTGGCTTGCTCCAGGGTCTCGGCCGGCCCGCCCGGTACGACCGGCACGCCGGCGTCCTGCATGCGCTGGCGGGCGCGCGCCTTGTCGCCCATCTCGTAGATGGCGCTCGCGGGGGGGCCGATGAAGACCAGGCCGGCCTTGTCACAGGCGCTACACAGCTCGGCGCTCTCCGACAGAAAGCCGTAGCCGGGGTGGATGCCCCAAGCACCGACCGAGCGCGCCGCTGCGACGATGCACCCGGCGTCCAGGTACGCCGCCCGACCTTCGCCAATCCGCAGCGCTTCGTCGGCGTAGCGAATGTGCAGCGCGTCCTGATCGGCGTCGGTGTAGACCGCGACCGACGCCAGCGACAGCTCGCGCAATGCGCGAGCGATACGTACGGCGATCTCGCCGCGGTTTGCGATCAGCACCTTGCCGGCCATGAGCCGGGCATCGTGCCCGACCTGATGGCGATCCGGGTAAGAAGTAATTAAATTAGGAAAATCATATGTTTGCGAGAATTCGGCCGATCCGGCGCTGGCCCCCGACCGATACCGGGCAATCCGCGGCGCTCGCGCTGCTATACAGGCGCGCCCCGGGAACCGAACATGGAGTCCGACGACGTCATCACCGTTGGCGAGCTCGATCGGCGTCTGCGTCGCGCAGTCGAAGTCGCCTCGGACGACTTCTGGATTGAAGGCGAGGTAGCGTCGCTCAAGCGTGCGCCGAGCGGTCACGTTTACTTCACGCTCAAGGACGAGCGCGAAGACGCTGTGATCGAGTGTGTGATGTATCGATTCGACGCGCAACGTGCCCTGCGCGTGCTGACCGAAGGCGCGCGGCTCCAGCTCAGGGGCAAAGCAACGGTCTGGGCGCCACGCGGGCGGCTGCAGCTGGTCGGCACGTTGGCGCGCTTGGCCGGTCGCGGCGAGCTGCTGGTCGCGCTCGAGAAGCTCAAAGAGCAGCTGACCAAAGAAGGGCTGTTCGACGCTGCGCGTAAACGTCCGCTGCCGACGGCTCCGCGGATTATCGGTGTGGTGACGAGCGGCGCTGGCGCGGCCTTTCACGATATCCGAACGGTGGCGTTTCGGCGCGGTGGCTTGAAGCTGGTGCTGGCGCCGGCGCTCGTTCAGGGGGAGTCGGCAGCGCCCAGCATCGTGGCGGCGCTCGATCTGTTGGAGCGCTACCCGGGGCTGGACGCGCTGATCGTCGGGCGCGGCGGTGGCTCCGGCGAGGATTTGATGGCGTTCAATGACGAGCGCGTCGTGCGCCGCATCGCGCGCTGCAAGGTGCCGGTGGTGAGCGCGGTGGGCCACGAAATCGACATCACTTTGACCGATCTGGCGGCGGACGTGCGCGCCGCCACACCGTCGCAAGCGGCCGAGCTTTTGGTGCCGGATCGCGGTGCGCAACGCGAAGCTTTGGTCAGCTGTGAACGGCGCTTGCTACGCGCCGAGGTCGCCTTCCTGGCCGCCGTCCACGCTCGGCTTTCGCGGCTGACCCATCGCGTGAGCGATCCCCGGTTCGTGATCGCCGCGCGCCAGCAGGAACTGGACGAGCTGCGCGAGCGCATGGCTCGCGTGACGCGGCAACGCGTCGTGCGCCTCGGTCGCGCTCGCGGTGACCTGATGCAACGTCTCGCGCATCGCCACCCCGAGCGGGTGTTGGCGCGCGCACGCGGGCAGCTCGAGCAGCTTTCGAGTCGGCTCTCGGCTGCCGTTCGCCTGCAGTTGACGCAACGACGCGAGGCATTCGGCACGCGCGCCGCACAGCTCCACGCACTATCGCCTTTGGCGGTGCTCGGGCGTGGCTACGCGATCGCGCTGCGCCAAGGCTTACCGGTGTTGTCGAGCCAAGAGCTGGCGCCGGGTGATCAGGTTCAAGTGCGCGTCGCGCACGGCGCTTTCCGCGCGCGCGTGACGCAAATCGAGGGGCCCCGCCTGGCCGGTGACTCGGCCGAGGCGTCGATGACCGACGAAGCTCCGGTGAGCGAGGTACGTTCGTGAAGTTTGCGCTGATCGGCCATCCGGTGGCCCACTCGTTGTCTCCGGTCATCCATCGAGCCGCCTACCGGCAGCTAGGTGTCGAGCACGACTACTCGCTGATCGACGCGCCAACCGAAGCCGACGTCGAGCGCGCGGTCCAGGCGCTGCAAAATGGCGAGCTTTCGGGCGTGAACGTCACGATCCCGTGGAAGCGGCAAGCGTACGCGGCGGCCGCCCGACGCAGCCCGCTGGCTGAACGGTTGGGCGTGGCCAATGTTTTGGCGTGCGCCGACGGCGTCCTCACCGCGCACAACACCGATGCGTTGGCGCTCGAAAGCGAATTCACGCAGCTGACGACCACGCGTCGCGCGGTCGTGCTCGGCAGCGGTGGCGCCGCTCCGGCGGTCGTCGCCGCCTGCCAAGCCGCCGGCATCGCCGAGGTCTACGTGAGCGCCCGACGCTTCGATCCCGAAGTCGCCGAAAGCGCCTGGCCCGGGGCACCCGAGCTTGAGCGTTTGGGCGCGAAATTGTTGGCTTGGCCGGCCGCGAGCGCCTGGGCCAAGGCGGAGTTCGAGCAGCTTTGCGAACCCGCGGGGCTCGTCGTTCAGTGCACGAGCGCCGGGATGCGCGGTTTGGATTCGGGTGAGGCGGTCGCCGCGCTCGTGCCCTGGACCGCGCTCGGCGCCGACGCGCTGGCGTATGATCTGGTGTACGCGCCGCTCGAGACGCCGTTCTTGCGCGTCGCGCGTGCGGCGGGGCGAAGAACGGCTCACGGCTTGAACATGTTGGTCGGACAAGCTGCGTTGTCCGTGGAAATTTGGCTCGGGCAACGACCGTCGGCAGAGCCGCTGCTCGCGGCGGCGCAGGCAGAGCTCGAAAGGCGGAACGGTTCGTGAAAAAGCAGCCAGCTTGGCTCGGCTCGCGCGACGGCGCTTGGCCGTCGGTCGACGTCAGCGGCGCGATCGAGCGCGCCGAGTCCGAGTGGCTGCACACCAACGGCGCCGGTGCGTACAGCATGAGCACGATCGCACTGATGCACACGCGGCGCCATCACGGCGCATTGGTGGCCGCCTTGCCGCCGCCGCTCGGTCGGCACGTGATCGTCAGTCACGCCGACCTGACCTTGACGGTCGAGGGCGACCGCCGCTCGTACCGACTGGCGACGCATCAGTTCCCGGATGTCGCGCCGACGCCCGGCTATCGCAACCTGCTCAGCTTCGCGCAGGACCCGATTCCGCGCTGGGTATTTCGCACTGGCAGCGGCACGCTCGAGCGCACGCTGTGCCTCGTGCGCGGCGAAAACGCCGTGATTATGGGCTACACGTGGTCGGGTGTCGGGTTGGCGCGCATCAGCCTGCGGCCGCTGATGCCGCTGCGTCCCGTCAATGCGCTGATGCACGAGCATGGCGGCATGGAGCAGCTGGTCGCGCTGCGGCCCGGTGCCGTGGAGCTGCGCCCGGTCGAGCGCCTACCGCCGATCTATTTTTCGCACGATGGCATGTTCATGGGCGGCCCGGATTGGTGGCGCCGCTTCGAGTACCTGGCGGACCGCGGCGAGCACGCCGAGTTCCAGGAAGACATGTGGACGCCGGGTGTCTTCGAGCTACCGCTGGAGTCCGGGCGCACGTCGTACTTAGTGGTGTCGGTCGGCAAGCTGCTCGAGCGAAAGCCGAACGAAATGGTGATGGAAGCGTGTGAAGCGATCAGTCGGGAGGCGCTGGGCGTCGGACGACCCGCGGCCGTACGTTTGTTGTCGGTGGCGGCGGAGCAGTTCTGTTTGGACGCGGCCAAGCAACCGATGATCATCGCCGGCTACCCGTGGCACGCGCCTTACACGCGCGATTTCCTACTGGCGCTGCCGGGCCTCACTTTGGCGCGCGGACGCGTCGACTTGGCCGCACGTGCGCTGCCGACGCTGCTAAGCTCGCAGCGCGGTGGATTTTTGCCGGAGTTTCTGGCTCAACCGGGCCAGCCGCGCCCCAAGTCGCTGCCCGACGCCACGCTCTGGCTGTACGAGGTTGCGCGTCTGCTCTTGCCGGAGCTTGGTGCCGAGCATGCGCCGCTCAAGCGTCAACTGTACAACGCGTTGGTGCGCAGCTTTGCCCGGCTGCGTGGCGGTTTCCGACGCTGGGGGTGGCTGTCGCCGGACGGCTTGCTGGTGAACGGCGCCGAAGGCGTCGCGCTGACGTGGATGGACGCGCACGTTGGCGCCGAGCCGGTCACGCCACGGCGCGGGATCGCGATCGAGCAACAGGCGCTCTACACGCAGGCGACCGGCACGCTGGCTACGCTGGCCGACGAAGCTGGCAATCAGAAGCTCGCTGACGCGTGCCGTGAAGCAGGCCTCAAAGCGCGAGCCGCATTCCGGGCGCGCTTCTGGTGCCACGATACCGACTTTCCGTACGACTGCGTCAGCGAGTCGCGCGATGCGCAAGACGCATGGGTCGATCCCAGCATCCGCCCCAACGCGCTGATCGCGCTCGCCGTCGATCCGAGCTTGTTCGAGGAGTGGCAGGCACGCGCGATCGTGGCCCGCGTCAAGAGCGAGCTGCTCACGCCACGCGGCATTCGCAGCTTGTCGCCGCTCGATCCGCGTTACGTTTCGCAGTTCGCCGGCACGCTCGAAGAGAAAGAGCTGGCGTACCACCAGGGCACGGCCTGGACGCACCTGCTGGGGTTCTACGTGCGCGCCGCGATTCGCGTAGCGCCGCAAGACGAAGAGCTGCGCGAGGAGCTGCGCCAGGTGATCGAAGGAGCGCTCGACGGATCGGTCATCCTTGGCCAAATCGCCCAGCTCGCCGACGGTGACATGCCGCACCGCGCCCGCGGCTGCCCGGCGCAGGCGACCAGCGTAGCCGAGCTTATCCGTGCGCTCGTAGTAGACTTGGGCGTCTAACATGGCTTCGCGTGACCTGGCGGATCTGGGGTACCGGCGTATCGTCATTCTGCTGGTGTCGCTGGTGGTGGTGCCGACGTTCTTGTTGGTTTCGCTCGGCGTCATCCTGCTGTTTCTGGGTGAGGCGCAGCTCAATCTGCTGATGGGCATTTTGGTGATGGCGCTGTCCGGCGCGGCCGTCACCGGCGTGATCTTGGTTTGGGTGTTCGTGCGGCGCGAGGCCGGGCTATCGCGACTGCAGAGCGATTTCGTGTCCAAGGTGTCGCACGAGCTGAAGACGCCGCTGACGTCGATTCGACTATTTTCCGAGACGTTGGCGCTGCGCCGCGGCGACGCATCGGCCGAACAAAAATGCATCGAGGGGTTGGAGCGCGAGACCACGCGCCTGCAAGAGCTGATCGATCGGCTGCTGGATTGGGGGCGGATGGAGAGCGGACGTCGCGAGTTCGTGATCCGCGAGACCGATCTCAAATCAATCTTGGACAACGCTCTGGATGCGTTCGAGACGTTCCGGCATCAGCGCAGTGTCGAGCTTTCGGTCGATATGCCGAGCGAGAACGTGCGCGTGGTGGCGGATCGCGGCGCGGTGTCCGACGCGTTGCTCAACCTGTTGACGAACGCTTACAAGTACGGTGGCGATCCGGTCAAGGTGACGGTCGGGGTGACCGAGAGCGGCGGCTACGTGAGGGTGAGAGTCACCGACAACGGTGCCGGGATTCCGGCGATCGAGCACAAGCGCATCTTCCAAAAGTTCTACCGCGTCGACGATCGCCTTTCGCGTGAGCGCGAAGGCTCCGGCCTCGGCCTGGCGATCGTGAAACACGTGATGAAAGCCCACAAAGGCCGGGTCGAGCTAGAGAGCCACCCGGGACGAGGGAGCAGCTTCTCCTTGGTGCTGCCGAAGGCGCCGTGAGGAGTTGGAAGTTAGGAGTTAGGAGTGGCGGGAGTGGGGCTGTCGGCTCAGTGCGGGGTTGAGCCGCAGTCACAACGTTCGAAGTGGGTGCCGTCGGCTGAGCAGGCTTGCCCGCCACTGCATCCGGCGGGACCGATGCAGGCTTGCGTGGCACCGGGGACACACGCCGGCGCGCCAGCTTTCGCCGTCGGAAGCGGCGCGGCCGGCAGAGGACCCGCTGGAGCGATCGGCTCTTCACGCTTCAGCTCGATCGGCGGGCGCGGCGCGTGGGCTCCGCAATAGATCGTGGCGTCGCTCTTCTCGATCACGACCTTCGACTGGCCGGAGTCGCCGCCTAGCACGTCGCGCACGTCGCGCGCCTCGGCGACCGTGTAGCCCGCGTTATGGCACAGCCGCTCGGCGTGGTGCAGGCAGTCGCTGAGCGGGCCTTTGCAGGCGAGCGAGTAGCCGCCATCCGCTTGCCGAGCCGGGGAGCCCGCGGCGTGAGAGCAGCCGGCGGGCAGCAGCAACGTCACCATCCAAAACGCGCGCAGCATCGAAGCCGGCTTCTAGCCTCTCCCGCTAAAAAACGCGAGTGCTATGAAATGATTAAGAATTTTTCCTACTTATCTCAACCTGAGACGCGGCCGTATAGTCCGAGGTCCGGGTTTTGCCATGCAGCTTCGTTCGGTCCTCGCTTGCTTTGCGCTGCTCTCCCTTTCTGGCGCCGCCATCGCCGAGCCGTTGCGCGTGCACGGCTCGCTCGGCGCTGGCCATGCCCTCACTGGTCCGCAAAAGGACGAGTACAACTGGGGCGCCGGAGCGTGGCTCGGTGTCGAATACCCATTCGTGAAGCAACTCGGCCTCGAGTTGTCGGTGAGCTGGTTGGGGCTCGGACAGGGCGACCCGCCCACCGATCCGCGCGTGGTTCCCGAGACCGGCGCGTCGGCGATCTCCCCGGCGCTCGGTCTGCATGTCATCCCATTCGCGGCGAGCCACAACGGTCACCTACTGAGCCCGGCGGGGCTTTGGACCAAGGTGGCTGGCGGCGCCGCCTTCACCAACGGTCTCACGCGTCCGATGTTCGAGGCGCAGCTCGGCTTCGATGCGCTGAATGAACAGGGGCGGATCGGCCTCGGACCCATGCTCGCGTTCGTTCACGTCTTCCAACCCGACGACCAGTTCCGGCCCGCTGACGCCAATGTGCTGCTGTTCGGCGTGCACGCCATGTACGATTTTGGCAATTCGCCCGCCAAGGGTGATCGTGACCACGACGGCATCTTGGACGACGTCGATCGGTGTCCCGACACGCCGGAGGACAAGGACGGCTTTCAGGATCTCGACGGCTGTCCGGACCTCGACAACGACGCTGACGGCATTCCGGATAAGACCGACAAGTGTCCGGACTTGCCCGAAGATCGCGACGGTTTCGAGGACGAAGACGGCTGCCCGGAGCTCGACAACGACAAGGACGGCATCCTCGATCGCGTCGACAAGTGCCCGAACGAGCCCGAGGACAACGACGGGTGGGAGAGCCTCGACGGTTGCCCCGATCCGGACAACGACGCCGACGGAATCCTCGACGTGAATGACTTGTGCCCGTTCGAACCGGAGACCGTCAACGGCTACGCCGACAACGACGGCTGCCCCGATGAAGAGCAAGTGCGCGTCGTTGGCGATAAGATCGTGCTCGACGATCGCGTGCACTTCTTCGTCAACAGCGCGGTGATTCGCCAAGTCAGCTTCCCGCTGTTGCAGCGCTTGACCAAGTTGGTCACCGAGCACCCGGAGTACACGCACATCTCCGTCGAAGGTCACGCCGACGAGCGCGGCGCCGAGGACTTCAACCGCAAACTCAGCGACGATCGCGCGCGCTCGGTGCTCGAATTCATGGTCAAGCAGGGCGTCCAACGCGAACGATTGAGCTCGCAGGGCTTCGGCTCCTCGCGCCCGTTGGTCGACTCGAAGAACGAATACGCCTGGCTCTTGAATCGCCGCGTCGAATTTACCGTGACGCGCCAGATGCGTCAGGGCGGTAGCGCGACTACCGCGACCGGCGTGAACGTGCCGACCGAAAGTAACGTGCAGAAGGCAGTGCCGGCGCCTGGACCCGCGGACGTGCCGCCGCCCGCCGACGCCAAGCCACCGCGCAAACCCGGCGACAACGAGCCCGAATCGGCCACGCCGCCCCCCGAGGCTGGACACCCTGACGCAGCGGGAAAGAAGGCGGGTGCAAAATGAGCTGGATGCGCGCGCTGAAGTTCATCGGCCTGGGCTTGGGCCTGGCTTACGCACTGCCGACCGCGTGCGGTAGTGGCGGCGTGGTCGGCGGTGAATGCCGCGACGTGAAAGGTGCCCCGCCGTGTCCACCAGGCTCCACCGGAGCCGGTGCGACCCAGGGCACGCAAGCCAAGGGTGGCGCATCCACCACGACCGGCGGCACCACGGGCGCCGAAGCTGGCAACGGCACGGCAGCGGACGGGCAGGGCGGCGCGGGCGAGCTGCCCGACGGCGGCTTCCTCGACGCGCCCGTCGACGGCCAAGGCGACGCCGAGGCGCCGCTCGAGTGTTTGCCGCCGCACGACTCGCCATCGCACTGCGGTGATTGCAAGACGCAATGCGCTGCGCCGACGCCATTTTGCGCGCCGGATGGCAACGGCAGCTTCCAATGCGTGCCGAAGTGCAAGTCGCCGCTCGTGGAATGCCAGTCGCAGTGCGTCGACCCGGAGTCGTTCAACAGCGACCCAGACAACTGTGGCAAGTGCGGCAACGCCTGTCCGTCTGGCATTTGCCAGGCGGGTAACTGCGTCGGTGCTCGCTACGGCAACGTCGCGCTGCTGTGCATGGATTTCAATTCGGCCAACGCCGCTTCGTCGCCCACGACGTTGCTCGGCAACGCGGTGTTCACGCCGACCGTCAACCCAGTGAAGGTTCTGTCATACACGCGCGGGGCCAGCGCCGCTGCCGTGAACCGGGTCAACCAGGTGATCGGTTGGGCTGGGATGCAGCGCAATCGCACCGCCGAGTTCACGGAGGCCAAGACGGTCGACGCGGTCACGGCCAACCTGAACATCGTCGACTACCAGGTGCTATTGATCCACGACCTCGACCAGGCCAAGGCTGGTGATGCCGCGGCCGCGGCCACGACTTGGGAGTCTGGCAGCGTGCTGTCGTCGTTCTCGAAGGCGGGTGGCGTCGTCATCGTGCTCGACGGCGGCGACGGCACAGGCGAGATGAACGAGCTGATCAACGCGGGCAACCTGCTCGATCCGAGCCGGAAAACCAGCATTAATGGGCAGACCGACATCACCTCGGAACAGGCCTGGAACAATGCGCCCTTCGACATCTTGGGCGCCAACGTGCTCTCGCCGTTCCTGGGCACGTCGCACACCTGCACCTTCGACACCAATGCGAAATCGAGCAACGAAACCATCTTCGTGCTCAGTGACGACGAAGCCGGTGGCGTCCCGATCGCCATCCACCGTGTGATCGCCCCGTAACGCGAACCCGCCCGAGCGGAATCAACAGGAAGACGCCTGACCACTCATCGCGTCTTGCCCGAGTGAGCATGGAACAACAGGAAGGCGGGAAGCCGGGAAGGACGAGAACCCGCAGATTGGGGGTGGGTGGTACGGGTAAGCTCGACGCTAGGGATAGCAATTGGGCCTCAGTTGCCTGCTCGAACACCTGGAATTCTTCCCGCCTTCCCGC
>JBBRMI010000130.1:0-23579 GCA_038230915.1 Polyangiales bacterium
CGGGTGCGCGCTCTCGGCATGAGTCCCCAAGACAAGCAGGCCCGAGCCGACCGAAACCGCTGCCGCGTCCGAAGCCGCTGCCGTTTGCGAATTTGTGCATTCCCGAAGCCGCTGCCCCAGCCGAACCCCATCCCGCTGCCGTTCAGCCGATCCCGACCCCGAACCCGGCCCGATCACTAATCAGGGCTGGAGTAGGCGCTCAGCGCCGCGGTGGCCGGGCGGAGCGTAAGCACCGAAAGTCTGCGCTCTACCCGAAGATCTGCTCGAGCGCGCTGCGCATCACCGCGGGTTCAACCGCGTGGCCGGTCCACAGCTCGATACCAATCACGCCTTGGTTAACGAGCATGCCCAAGCCGTCGAGCGTTCGGCAACCACGAGCGGCAGCCTCGCGAAGCAGTCGCGTCTGCGGCGGATTGGGGATCACGTCGGCCACCACCATGTGCGGCTCTAGCGTTGCGGTGGCGAGCGCCAGACGTGCGTCGACGTCCGGAAAAAGCCCGATTGAGGTGGCGTTGATCACGACTTCGGCGTGGGGCTCGAGCCGATAATCGCCCTGCCAGGCTACGAAGCGCGCGTCAGCTTTCAATTGTTCGGTCAGCAGGCGACACAGAGCTTCACCTCGCTCGCGATTCCGATTCACGATCGTGAGCGATCGGGCGCCCGCCAGGGCGGACTCGACCGCGATCGCGCGAGCAGCCCCGCCGGCACCGAATATCACCAGGTGCTTGCCCCGTGGATCCGTCAGCTGGCGCAAGGACTGGACGAAGCCCTTGCCGTCGGTGTTCTCCCCGATCAGCTTGCCCTCGCGCAAGACCACACAATTCACCGCACCCATCAGCCTGGCCGATTCAGCCACCGCGTCCAGGTGCTCAATCACCGCGACCTTGTGGGGAAGGGTACAGTGAAAGCCACGAAAGCCCATGGCGCGAGCGCCACGCACGGCGTCCGCCAAACGTTCAGGCATCACTTCCAGCGTCACGTAACGAAAATCGAGCCGGTGGTGCTGGTAGGCAGCTTCCACCATGACTTGTGTCGGGTTCTCGGCCACCGGAAAGCCGAACAGCGCGGTGATCTCGGCCTTGAAATTGCGCGTGTTGGTCATCGGAATCGGTCCAAGTAACCTTACACCACGGCTCCGCTCATGTTCCCGACCATTGGTCTCATTTGCCAGCTGCCGCTCGCCCAGCCTGGTTTCTGGCGAGGCTTTCGCGAGGACCGGAGCGCAGCGTACGTGGGTACGTGAGCACCGGACCGGAGCGAAAACGAAGCCAGAAGCCAGGATCGGCGGGCGTGCTCAACAGCTGAAATGAGAGCAATGATAAGGCTCATGTTCCCACGTTGACGCCGCTCAGCGCGCCCTTACCGAATGGGCCCCCAAACGTGTCGCCTGGGACGCCCATCAGGTTCATCAGGTGAATCATCAGCTTGTTGTGGGGCTCGTCCTTCATTGCGATGGCTTCGCCCGTCTTCAGCTGGCCGCCGCAGCTGCCAGCCAAGACCGCGCGCACGTTGTGGAAATCGTGATCGAAGCCACGCGCGCATTCGCCGCACCACCAAACCACGCTGTTGTCCAGCACGCTCTTGCCGTCTGCTTCCTTGATGGCGTCGAGCTTTTTGACCAAGTAAACGTATTGCTTGGCATACCAAGTGTTGATGCTCGATAGCTTGGGCGATGCATCTTGGTGGGTGATGCTGTGGTGACCATCTTGGACACCGATCCACGGAAACGGCAGCAGCGACCGCGCCCACGACCATTGCATGGACGCCACCCGGGTCATGTCGCATTGGAAGGCCATCGCCAAGATGTCCATCTGCTCTGTTCCATTGGCGGGAAACTGCGTATGCTCCTCGGGACCTTGCTGGCCGGTGAGCACCGCCGGATCGCTGACGCACGTCGCGGGGCTGCCAGTCGTCATCGCGAGCCGAGTTTCGAGGTTGCGGACGGCGGTCGCGTGCTCTTCGAGCTTCTGCTTGTCGTGGCTGCCCAGGCGGGCTTCGAGTCGGGAAAGATCATCGAGCACGAAGTCGAGCACGCTCTTGCGCTGCGCCAGCGCTTGATCGATCTGCGTCCCCGCCATCGGCGTTCCATCGCCGAAGAGTCGCTTGAACATGGCCGCAGGGCTGTCCTCGGCTGGCACGGGTTGGTTGCGACCCGCCGAGATCATCCGGCCAAAGGGGTGTACCCCGTAGTCGGTGAGTGACTCGACTCCGAACTCCAAGCTGCTGAAGCGAGTACCCGCAGCGAGAGTTTTGGCGATGTGCTGGTCGATCGAGGGACCACCCGCGTAGCCGGTGACGAGCCCACCGGGCATCGCCGCCCCGAGCGTGGCCCCCGCCCACTGGATGCCCGTGAGCATGTGCGACATTCCGACCGAGTGCAGATCACCTACGGCGCCTTCGACAATCGCCGACTCCATGTTGATGCCGGACAGGAACAACAGCTTGTCGCGGATCTCCAAGAGTGGCGCGGTCTCGACCCCAAGCGTGTAGGCTTTGCCCGGTTGGTTCGGCATGAACGCCGCAAGATCGTTGGTGCCGTTAGGCGTATAAAACACGACGAACCGCTTCGGGCTCGCTGCCGGCTGGGCTTGAGACGCGGGCGTGTTCATGACCTCGAGCCACGGCAGACCGACGGCAACTCCGCCGAGACCGCGCAGGAGCGCCCGTCGTTTCAAGCGAAACCCGCTCATTTCATGGCTCCATTTTCGTTCGTGCGATAGAGGAAGGTGTCGGTCTGCGTCAGCTGCAGGAGTAGGTCGCGCACGTTGCCGTTGCTCGCCGCAAAAGCCTTGGTGAGCGTGTCGAGGGTGCAGGCATCGTCCGCTTCCGACTCGCCGCGCCCATTGCCGAAGCGAAACCATTGTTTGACGACGCAAGCTCGGGTCATCGAACTGGTCGCTAGCTTGCTGGCCAGCTCTGCGGCGCCGTTGAACGGGCCGTCCACGTCCGTCTGGCTCAGCTCGCCGGTCGCATCGATCGGTTTGCCGGCCTCATCGCTACGATAGCGCCCGACCGCGTCGAAGTTTTCGAAGCCGAGTCCCACCGGGTCCATCAGCTGATGACAGCCCGCACACACCGCTTGCGTGCGATGCAAGGCGAAGCGTTCGCGCGTGCTCAACGTCGGGTCGAAAGCCGGCGGCGTGACCTTGATCGTCGCCGGCGGTGGCGGTGGTGGCGTACAAAGGATGCTCTCACGCACGAAAAATCCGCGCGCAACCGGCGAGGTCTGATTGGCGTTGGCATGAGCCGCCATCAGACTGCCCTGTGCCAACAGACCCAGGCGTTTCGTGGGGTCCAGCTCGACGCGCTCGAACGCATCGCCGGTCGGCCCCGTCACGCCGTAAAAATCTGCCAGCGGCTTGTTCATGAACGTGTAGCTACCGAGCAGCAGCCCCTTCAAGTCGCCGCTGCCGCTAAACACGACGTCGGTCGTGAAACGCTCGGTTTCGGTGCGCATGAGCCGCTTGATGTCGGTCGTGAACGTAGGAAACATCGTGGCGTCACGGCTCACGCGACCCAAAGTATCGAGTTGTAACCACTCCGAGAAGAACTTTCCCATCGAGCGATTGACCTTGGGATCGAGCAGCATGCGCTGCGCCTGCTCGGAGATGCCAGCCGGAGCGTCGAGCGCTCCCTTGGCGGCAGCCTGAAAGAGAAGGTCGTCGGGCATCGAGCCCCACATCAAGTAGGAGAGTCGCGTCGCCAACTCGAAACCGGTCACGCGCCTGATCGCGCCGTCGGGCGGTGCCGCTTCGACGCGATACAGGAAATGCGGCGACTGCAGCATCGCCTCCATCACCATGCGCACCCCGGCTTCGAAGCCGCCATAGGCCGCCGAGCTTTTGGCATAGAACTGGAACAGACGCTCGCTCTCCTCGGCGTCGAGCGGTCGCCGGTAAGCCTTCTTGCCGAAGCCTTCGATGAAGCTGTGCGCGCACGCGTCGGCGCCGACAAGCTGCGGATCGCAGCCGACCACGGCTGACAGCATGCCGGTCGGGATCGCTTTCATTGCCAAACTGATGGCTTGGGTTTCGTACCCCTCCGCCAGTAAATCAGAGGCGGTCTGCACACTGGCGTTGTTGGTGAAACCAAGCTCGACCGCTTCCTCTGGAAAGCTGTTCGGCGGCAACGAGGTGTCGCCTAGCAAATCAGCGGTGGTGTTGTCGTACTCGGCCCGCGTCAGCCGGCGGATCGGTGACGCACCCGGCTTGGGTCCGGCCGTCCGACATTCGGGGGACTGTAAATCCGCCAATCCGCCGGAGCCGCTCTGAGCAACAGAACCCGTCCCGCCGCTACCGCCTGCCGAGTCGCCCCCGACGGCGACGTGCGCGCCGCTAGAACAGCCCAAAAGCAGAAAGCCAAGACCCAATGCCGCGGTCCGCATGAATGACGTCTCAGCAATTACCGAGCCACGAAACCGGGGACGGGACTTCGCGCGCAGCTTCGACCTTTTCTCAATCATCCCCACTGCTTTCGTTCCGGTTGTGGGTCGGTAGCTGAGCCCCCGGTGTTACGAAAGGTAGCAGCGTGTTACCGAACATCCCGCCTCGCTCAACGCCGAGACGCGGCGAGCGAGCGCCTGAGCGTGTCCATGAATTGGTTTGCTCTCGCGTGCCCGTGCCCGTGCCCGACGGTTCGTGAGGCTCTTCTTTGAGCGGTTTTTTCTGTGTAGGCCTTGCCTGCGCGCCCAGCTGGGCGCGGCGCGCGCGGGCCACCGGCCCGCGCCAGGAACCTCGGCCTACCCACGAGAACCTCGGCGAAGCCGCGGCATTTTCGGGCGTGGGCACGGGCAACGGCCACGTTTACGCCGAGAACAGCGATTCAGGGACACGCCCCAGCGGGCGCTCGGGCTTTGGCCCTGGAATTGCTTGAGCGACGCCCATGCCGCGCAAACGAGCACGACTGGGCACGAAGTTGCTGGCGGTTCTCAGCATCGCACTGGCTTGCCTGACGATCTGCTGTCATCGCGAACGCGGCGCGACGCGCATCGCCGTGATCCCCAAGGGAGCCTCGGCAGAGTTTTGGAAGTCGATCCACGCCGGGGCGGTGAAGGCCGGCAAAGAGCTGGGTGTCGAAGTGCTGTGGAAGGGCCCGCTCAAGGACGATGACCTCAAGGCCCAGATCGACGTGGTGCAGTCGTTCATTGCGCAAGGCGTGTCCGGCATCACGCTCGCTCCGTTGAGCGACAAGGGCTTGGCCTCTGCGGTCGGGCAGGCCACGGCCGTCAAAATTCCGGTGATCGTCTTTGACTCGGACTTGAAGGGCAAAGACCACCTGAGCTTCATCGCCACCGACAACTACCTCGGCGGCAAGCTGGGCGCTCAAGAGCTGGCTCGCTTGCTCGGCAGTAAGGGCAACGTGATCATGCTGCGCTACGTGGAGGGATCGGCCAGCACCGCCAAGCGTGAGGCGGGGTTCCTCGACGCAATCAAGGCGTATCCAGGCATCCACGTCATCAGCGAAAATCAGTACGGCGGCGCGACGACCGAGAGCGCCTTCCAATCTGCCGAGAGCCTGCTCGCCGGCACCAAGGCGGCTTCAGGCGGCGTCGACGGTGTTTTCTGCGTCGCCGAAGCCACCACGCTGGGCATGCTGCTCGCGCTCGAAAGGCAGGGGCTCGGTGGCAAGGTCAAATTCGTCGGATTCGATACTTCATCCAAGCTCGTCGACGGCTTGCGACACGGCTCGCTCAACGCGCTCGTGGTGCAAGATCCATTCAAGATGGGCTACCTGGCGGTCAAGAAGATGGCCGAGCACCTCAAGGGGCAAGCCATCGAGTCTTACATCGACACCGGCGTGACCCTGGTGACACGCGAAAACTTGGACGAGCCTCGCGTCCACGAGCTGGTGGCCCCCGATCTAAAAAAATGGCTAAGCAACTGAACGGCTCAGCAGAGGAGGCTCAAGCGTGCTGAGCATTCGAAACGTCAGGAAAGCATTCGGCGCTACGCTCGCGCTCGACGGCGTCACCCTCTCAGCCGAGGCCGGCGAGGTGCACGCGCTGATCGGCGAGAACGGCGCCGGCAAGAGCACCCTGATGAACTTGCTCGCCGGCGTCTTCGAGCCTGATTCGGGCGAAATTGCGCTAAACGGCGCGAGCTATCGACCAGCTGGACCCGTCGCTGCACGTCGCGCGGGCGTGTCGATGGTGCACCAAGAGCTGTCGCTCTGCCCGCAACTCAGCGTGGCAGAAAACATTGCGCTCGGCTGCGAGCCCACGTCGTTCGGTGTGGTCCGTGGCCAGCCGCTGCGCGCTTTCGCTGAACAGGCATTGGCGCAAGTGCTCGACGCTGCGCGTAGCCGTGTGCGACCCGAAACGCGCGTCGCGGATCTCTCTACGGCGGAACAACAATTAGTGGAGATCGCGCGTGCGGTATCGCTCCCCAGTTGTCGCGTCCTGATTCTGGATGAGCCGACCAGCAGCCTGACCAGCGGCGACGTGCAGCGACTCTTTCAGGTCTTGCGAAGGCTGCGTGAGCGCCGCTTGACGATCGTCTACATCTCCCATTTCCTGGAAGAGGTCGAAGAGCTGGGCGACACGTTCACCGTCCTGCGCGACGGCAAGACGGTTGGCTCGGGCAAGGTTGCAGGCACGACGCGCTCCGAGATGGTAACGATGATGGCCGGCCGCAAGGTTGAGCAGCTCTTTCCGCGCAGCGCGCGCACACCTGGGGAAGTCGTTGTTTCGCTGCAAGACATTGCCGGTGAGCTCAAACCGACCGGGGCTTCCCTCGAGCTGCGGCGTGGCGAGGTACTGGGTATCGCCGGGCTGATCGGAGCGGGCCGCACCGAGCTCTTGCGGGCGTTTTTTGGGCTTGATCCAGTGCGCCGCGGTAAAATCCGCGTGTTCGACGTCATGGGCAGCGCGACGCCGGCCGCGCGCTGGGCTCAGAGCGTCGGCATGGTGAGCGAGGATCGCAAGCGCGAGGGCCTCGCGACAGGGCTCTCGATCGCTGACAACCTGACGCTGTCCAAGCTGCGCGGGCTCGGGCGCTGGGGGTTCATCTCACCCAAGCAGCAGAACGCGGCCGCCGCTAAGTGGATGGCGCGGCTCCGCATCAAGGCGTCGCACGCACAGCAGACGCTGGGCGACTTATCAGGCGGCAACCAGCAGAAGGTGGCGCTTGCCCGCCTGCTCCATCACGACGTCGACGTGATCTTGCTCGACGAACCGACGCGCGGCATCGATGTCGGCAGCAAGGCCGAGATTTACGAGTTGATCGACCAATTGGCGGCGTCAGGAAAGGCAATCTTGATGATTTCTAGCTATTTGCCCGAGCTGTTTGGCGTATGCGATCGCATCGCAGTCATGCATCGCGGCGCGTTGGGCGACGCGCGCCCGGTGGCTGAGCTCAGCGAGCACGCGGTGCTGGCCGAGGCTACGGGCACATGAATCGGCTGCGCAAACAAGCCTGGTTTGCGCCACTCTTGGCGCTCTTACTCGTCTATCTATTGTTCGCCGCGCTTGCGCCCGAGACGTTTGCGCGACCGATCAACCTGGTGACGATGGCGCGCCAGACCGTCGTCGTCGGCATCGCGGCGGCGGGCATGACCCTGGTCATCGTCTCGGGCGGCATCGATTTGTCGGTGGGCTCAGCGGTGGCGCTCACGACCGTGGTAGTGGCGCGCTCGCTGAACGCGGGGGCAGGCCCCTTGACCGCATCGCTGCTGGCGATCCTGGTCGCTCTGGGCGGCGGGCTATTGATCGGCAGCGCGGTGGGTTGGCTCCGCATCACGCCGTTCGTCGTGACGCTGGGCGCGATGACCATCCTGCGCGGCTCAGCCAAGGGCCTGGCCGGCGAACAAAAGGTCGACGCCAACGCGCAAGGGCTCGACAGTCTGCTCGGCGTGCTGCCCCCGGAGCGGAGCTGGATGCTATTCCCTGCCGGCGTCTGGGCGCTAGTCGGCGTCCTGGTCCTCACCGCGGCGCTGCTGCGCTACACGCGCTTCGGTCGGCACGTGTTCGCGGTTGGCTCGAACGAGCGCACGGCCAGGCTGTGCGGGGTACCGGTGGAGGCGATCAAACTCGGCGCCTACGGCCTGGCCGGCGCATTGGCGGGCTTGGCGGGCGTGATGGAGTTTGCCACGCTCACCGTGGGTGACCCAACGGATTCGGTCGGACTCGAACTGGAGGTGATCGCCGCGGCGGTGATCGGCGGCGCATCGCTGCAGGGCGGCGAGGGTTCGATCTTAGGCTCGGTAATCGGCGCGGCGCTGATGACGGTCATCAAGACCGGCTGCATCCACTTGGGGCTGCCCAACTACGTCCAGGAGGTAGTCACCGGCGTGATCATCGTCGTCGCGGTCGGGCTCGATCGCCTGCGCCACCGAGGCTCGGCCAAGCGGCGCGCGCGCCCCGAATCCCGCCCGCTCGAAGTCACCAGCGCAGCGAGCGGGGTAGAAGCATGATGCGGCGACTGAAACCCTGGTACCGGGCGCCGGGTCCTGGGATATTGAGCTTCGATGATGCAGAGCTCCGGCAGGTTCCCGCGGCGCGCCGCGTTGGGCGTCGTGCCCTGGCTGCTCTCGGCCTGTGGTCGGACGCCACCGCGCAATGCACGGCCGACGCTATCGTTGATCATGAAGTCGCTGGCCAACGAGTTCTTCGCGACAATGGAAAATGGCGCCAAACACCACCACGCCGTGCACGCCGCCGACTACGAGCTCTTAGCGAGCGGCATCGCGGACGAGCGCGATGTCAAAAAACAGATCGCGCTCGTCGAACGCGCCATATCGCGGCAGGTCGATGCGATCGTGCTCGCGCCAGCCGATTCGAAGGCGCTCGTCCCTGTTTGCAAACGGGCTCTGGATGCCAAAATCGTGGTCGTGAACATCGACAACAAGCTCGACGCCCAAGCCTTGGGAGAAAAGAGCTTCAGCATCCCGTTCGTTGGGCCCAACAATCGCAAAGGTGCACGCCTGGCCGGCGAGCGTTTGGCGCGAGCGTTACGTGCCGGCGACGCCGTGGCGATCATCGAAGGCGTGGCCTCCACTTCGAACGGCGCCGAACGCAAGCGTGGATTTCAGGATGCCATGCAGGCGGCGGGATTGCGCATCGTTGCCTCGCGCAGCGCGAATTGGGAAACGGATCAAGCCGCGCGAGCTACTGTGGCCATCTTGCAGGAGTACCCCGAGGTGCGCGGCATCTTGGCGGCAAACGACAGCATGGCGATCGGCGTCGCGAACGCGCTGTCCGCGCTTGGCAAGTCCGAGCAGGTGCTAGTTGTCGGGTTCGACAACGTGTCTGCGGCCCGCAAGCTGCTCCAAGAGCGCCGGCTGCTCGCCACCGTGGACCAACACGGCGACCGTCTAGCGGTTTTCGGCATCGAATATGCGCTCGAGATCTTGAGCAAGAGCGCCATCCCTGCCGACCGCGAGACACCGCTCGAGCTGGTCACGAGCTGAATCGGCATCACCAGGAGGGCAAGTAACATGACGGGGAAGATCGTGGTCGTTGGCAGCCTCAACGCGGACCTGGTGCTGGCCATGCAGCGCTTTCCAGCACCCGGTGAAACGCTCACGGCGGAGTCACTGAGCCGTTTTCCAGGTGGCAAGGGCGCGAACCAAGCCTATGGGGTGGCCAAACTCGGAGGGGCGGTCTGGCTGCTGGGCACAGTGGGCGATGACGAACAAGGGGCATGGCTGCGGGCGGGCCTGCTAGCCGCCGGTGTCGACGTCAGCCACGTGCGAACAACCACCACCCAACCAACGGGTACCGCTGTGATCTCCGTCGATCGATCCGGCCGAAACCAGATCGTCGTGGTGCCCGGGGCCAACGGCGCCTTCAGCCCTGCCGAGCTGGCCCAAGAAGCGGCGGTCGCCTTCGTGGGCGCCAAAGTCGTGTTGCTTCAGCTCGAGACTCCACTGGCGACGGTCGAGGCCGCGGCGCGACTCGCTCGGCACCACGGCGCTCACGTCGTGCTTGACCCGAGCCCCGCACAACTCCTTTCCGATGGGTTGCTGCAGGCGGTCGACTATCTGACTCCCAACGAAAGCGAGCTGTGCTTGCTCACGGGCGCACCCAGCACTAAGGTGCTGAGCTTGAGCGAAGCCGAAGCTCGAGCGCAGTCGCTGCTGACACGCGGGGCTCGCAACGTGCTCGTGAAATTGGGCGAGCGGGGCGCGCTCCTGGTCAGCCCGCGAGGCGCGCGGCCCTTTTCGGCTCTAGACGTCGCTGCTGTGGACTCGACGGCGGCCGGAGATGCGTTCAACGCGGGCCTGGCCCACGGCCTCGCGTGCGGATTGGATGAGACGCGCGCCATCGAGCTGGCAGGCGCAGCGGGAGCATTCACGGTGACGGGTCGTGGCGCCCAACCGAGCATGCCCTCCTTTCAAGATGTGATGAACTTGCTGCGCGCGCCAGTAACGAGTGCCTTGACCAACGCGGTCTGGTAGCTTGGAGGCGTGGCCACTCCCCCGCCTGGCGAGCGCGCGCGTGACCTGTCACTGCTTTCGTTTGGGATTGCGCTGCTGGTCTTCGCTACGCCGTTGCGGCTGATCTGGGCGGCCGACGGGCGGCCTTGGTATTTGCCATTCGTCTTGTGGCTGATGGTCACGGTGCTGGCGTTCTGGGTCGCGCGCGCGGCGAGGCGGCATGAGACTTGAGCTGAGCCTGCTGTTCGCGGCGGGCGTCATCTACCTGATTATCTTGTTTCTGCTCGCCTACGCCACCGAACGCGGGTGGGTCCCGGCGCGCATCTCACGTCATCCGGCCGTGTCGACGCTGGCGCTGGGCGTCTACGCCTCCTCGTGGAGCTTCAACGGTAGCGTGGGTTTTGCCAAGGTCGAAGGCTATCGCTTCCTCGCGATCTACCTGGGTGTAACGCTGGCGTGCCTGCTCACGCCCGTGATCTGGCAGCGCGTGCTGGGGCTCACGCGTGAATACCAACTGGCTTCGCTGGCCGATTTGTTCGTGTTTCGTTACCGTGGCCCCGCGGTCGGGGCGCTCGTCACGCTATTCATGCTGGCCGGCAGCGTGCCCTACCTGGCACTCGAAATCCGCGCCATCACCGAGTCCGTGAGCGTGATCGCCTACGGCACTCGGCCGGCCGCGATCGCGCTCGGCTTCTGCGCGATGGTCACGCTGTTTGCCATCCTGTTCGGCGCCCGACACCCCGCGCAGCGCGATCGCCACCAGGGCCTGGTTGTCGCGATCGCGTTCGAGTCGATCATCAAGCTAGTCGCTTTGCTGTCGGTCGGCGCGTTCGCAGTCTTCGGGGTGTTCGACGGTTTCGGCGACATGAATCGATGGATCACCGCGCATCCGGAGGCGCTGCTGGCCTTGCAACGGCCGGTAAAAGATGCGCCGTGGGGCACGCTGCTTTTGCTGTCGTTTGCGGCAGCCTTCCTGCTGCCGCGGCAATTTCACATTGCCTTCGCCGAGAGCCCTGGCCCGCGGTCGCTCCGGGCTTCGAGTTGGGGCTTGCCAGCTTACCTGCTGCTGTTGAACCTCCCGGTCGTGCCGATCTTACTGGCCGGTACTGCACTGAAGCCGGATGCCAACCCGGAGTACTATGTGCTCGGCATCACACTCGCGGGCACGTCCAATCTGCTCTCGGGCCTGGCTTTCGTGGGCGGACTTTCGGCGGCCAGCGGCACGGTCATTTTGACAACCCTGTCGTTGGCCTCCATGTCTCTCAATCACCTGCTCTTGCCGCTGCGCCCGCCCAAGCAAGATCGCGCGGGGGCTGGCCCGTCGGACTTCTACGGATGGTTGTTGTGGGCACGGCGCGGGCTGATCGTCGCAATCATCCTCTCCGGCCTGGGCTGCTTTTTACTGCTCGACAAGCGCCTGGGCCTAGCCGAGCTCGGCCTGGTGTCGTTCGCGGCGGTGGCGCAGTTTCTGCCGGGGCTGGTCGGCGTGCTGTTCTGGTCGCGCGCGACGCGCGGCGGGTTCATCGCTGGTTTATGTGGCGGAATCGTGATCTGGGCCACGCTGCTGGCACTGCCCGTGCTTGTTCCGCAGACGTTCGGCGGGTCGCTGTCGTCGCTCCGCGAGCTGCTGGGCTTGCACGAAGACCCGTGGTCACTTTCGACCCTGGTCTCACTCTCGGTCAACGGTCTTTTGTTCGTCTTCGTCTCCACGATCTGGCCGGCGGCGTCCGAAGCAACCGAGCGTGACGCCGAGGTCCACCGCGCCGGCGGGGTGGTGACCGCGGGCTCGCCAACGGAGTTTCGAGCACGCCTTGAGTCAGTGCTGGGCGCCGATGCCGCGCAGGCAGAAGTGCAGCGCGCCCTGGGCGACCTGACGATGCGGCTCGACGAGCGACGCCCCGCCGAACTGCTACTGCTACGCGAGCGAATCGAACGCAACCTGTCTGGGCTGATGGGTCCGGTGTTGGCGCGCATGGTCGTCGACGACAGTCTGCGCATGGACCAAAGCGCCCGCACGGCGCTCGCGGAGCAGCTTCGCGTCCTCGAGCAACGGTTGCGCGAAGCCCGCGTTCCCCTGCAAGGCGCCGCGCTCGAGCTCGAGGCTTTCCGGCGCTATTTTCGGCAAATTTTGGAAGACTTGCCACAAGGCGTGTGTGCGCTCGGACCGGACACCGACATCGTGATTTGGAACCAAGCGCTCGAACGGCTCACGGGCGTGGCCGAGGGCGACGCCGTGGGCCGCGAGCTGTCCGGATTGCCGACGCCTTGGGGCGAGCTACTCGGCGGTTTTGCGGCCGCCGACACCGCAACCAGTCAAGAGCGTCGAATCCGCATCGGTAAAGTGGAGCGCGTATTGCAACTGTACCGCTCGCGCCTCAAAGTGGCTTCCAAAACCGGCGGGCAGCTCGCCTCGCATTTGGCGGGGGGACAGGTCATCCTGGTCGAAGACTTGACCGACTCCAAGCTTCTACAAGCCCAAGTGGCCCACCAAGACCGCTTGGCCTCAATCGGACGGCTCGCCGCCGGTGTTGCGCACGAGATTGGCAATCCGTTGACCGGCATCGCGTGTGTCGCGCAAAATCTACCGTTCGACATGGATCCAGCCGTAGTCGGCGAGCGCGCCGAACAGATCGTCGAGCAGACTCGACGGATCGACCGCATCGTGCGTTCGCTGGTGAGCTTCAGCCACGCGGGCGTTGGCGATGGAGCCAGGGACGAGCCGAGCAGCAACGCGCCGTTTGCAGTCAGTGACGCCGTCGAGGAAGCCATGCACCTAGTCCGTCTCAACCGCCAAGCGCGAGGCGTCGAGAGCATCAACCTCTGCAGCCCCGAGCTCCGCGTCGACGGCGATCGGAACAAGCTGATTCAGGTGTTCGTCAACCTGCTCAGCAACGCCTACGACGCCTCACACGAGGGTGCGTCGGTGAAAGTGTCCGCCAGCACGAACACGGGTCGGGTGCTGATCCACGTGACCGACCGCGGTACCGGCATCCCCGACGGCCTCAAGGAGCGGATCTTCGAGCCATTCTTTACCACGAAGAGAGTGGGGGAAGGCACCGGATTAGGTCTGTCCGTCGTCTACAGTATCGTGCGCGAGCACGGCGGCTCCGTAGAGATCGAAAGCTCCGAGGGCGTTGGAACCACGGTCACGGTAGTCCTACCCATGGCGGCTGCAGCAGCATGAGCCGCGTGCTGTTGGTCGAAGACGAAGCGGTGATCCGTATCGAGCTCGGGCGCCTGCTGACGCGTCACGAACACCAAGTCACCTTGGCCGCAAGCCTGGCCGAAGCGCACCGCGAACTGGGCACAACCGCGTTCGAGCTCGTGATTTCGGATTTGCGTTTGCCCGACGGCACCGGCACGGAGCTGATCGCGAGCGCGCAAGGCGTCCCGGTGCTGATCATGACCAGCTATGCCACCGTGCCTTCGGCGGTCGAAGCGATGAAGCTGGGCGCGGTCGACTACATCTCCAAGCCATTCGCGCACAAGGACCTGGTCGCCGCCGTCGAGCGCATTTTGGAGCAGCATCGTGCCGTGGCAGAGGCCCAAGCCAGCAAACCACAGGCGATCACGGCGGCGTTCGCCGGCATCGTCGGGCAAAGCCCGAAAATGCGCGACGTCTTCGAACGCATTCGGCGCGTCGGGCCCACGCGCTCCACCGTGTTTATTCAGGGTGAATCCGGCACCGGCAAAGAGCTCGTGGCGCGCGCCATTCACGAGGCCAGCCCGCGTCACACCGGCCCGTTCGTGGCCGTAAATTGCGCGGCCATTCCGGAAGGGCTGATCGAGACGGAGCTGTTTGGGCACGAAAAGGGCGCGTTCACCGGAGCCAATCTGGCGCACACCGGCTTGGTCGAATCCGCGGAGGGCGGCACGCTGTTCTTGGACGAGGTCGGCGATTTGCCGCTCGGCATGCAGGCGCGGTTTCTGCGCGTCCTCAATGACTCGGAAGTGCGGCGCGTCGGCGCCGCGCGCGCGCGCAAGATCGACGTGCGCGTGCTGTCCGCGACCCACCGCGACCTGCCTCAGCGCATCGCAGAAGGTCACTTCCGCGAGGATTTGTATTTCCGGCTGCGCGTTTTCGAGATCCGCCTGCCGGCACTTCGCGAGCGCAGGGAAGACATTCCCGACCTCGCCAATTTCCTGCTCGACAATGCCTGTGAACGGCTGGGCGTCCCGCGTCCGCTGCTCGCTCCAGAAACTCTCACCAACATGACGACACAAAGCTGGCCCGGCAACGTGCGCGAGCTGGCCAATGCGCTGGAGCGCGCCGTCATCATGTGCGACGCCGGCTGCATCACGCCGGAGCTGCTGGCGGCAGAGCTGCCGTTGGAATTGGCGTCGAGCGACTCCGCAGCGTCGCCCAGCTTGCTAGACTACTTCAAGCGCTTCGTCCGCGAGCACGAGGGCGAACTCTCGGAGACTGAGCTGGCCAAGCGGCTGGGTATCAGCCGCAAGGCTTTGTGGGAACGCCGCCAGCGCCTCAACCTGCCGCGGCTCAAGCCGCCTTGAGCGCGGTCTGCCTGCCTGAACACGCGGGTCAGAACACCGTACAATGCTCAAATGTGCAGAATCACCGTGCTAGCCGGGCTGGCCGCTGGCATGGGCGTCACGCTACCGGTCGCAGCCCGACCTCCGCGCCCGCCGAGCCACGCACCCGAAGGGGCCAGAAACGAGAGCTTCGGCTACCTCAGGTTATGTTACCGCCCGCAACGGGGTTTGGATCACCTGGCCTCTCCCCATGCTCACACCCGCCGGCCGAGCTTTAGCCGAGCAATTCGGGCTCGAAGGTTAAACAATGAAGTCGCTGCTAGTACTCTGCGCGCCCCTACTGTTGGCGGCCCGTTCTGCCACTGCAGCTCCGCCCATCCAGCGCGGGTGGACGCTCGAAGCGGGCCCCGAGCACCTCTGGCCAACTCACGCGGCTCGGCACATCACAACCACGTCGCTGAACCTGCTCGTCGGCCGCCCGGCATTCGACTCGTGCTGGCTCGTGTGGCGCGGGGGTCTCACCGCGACAGACGCCACGGGCTACATCCTGCAATACGGCGAGGACTTTCAAGAGGTACGGTTCGACAACCATGCCATCGGCCTCGGGCCGACCGGCATCGTTCGTTTGCAAACGCCGGAGCTGTTGCATCTCGTACTCAGCTTCGAGGGCAGCGTGGCGATCATCCTTTACGATCGTCACTTTCCTGCGGGCGGAGACGTCTACAACTTCATGCTGCGCGTCGGCCCGTCACTCAGCTATCGCTTCGACGGGTCCTGGTCCGTGGGAGCTGGCGCGCGCCTGATGCACGTGTCGAACGGGCAAGGGCTGACGCCGAAGAATCCCTCTTACGAGGCGCGCGGGCTGACACTCTGGGTCGCTTGGCAGCTCTGATTCACCTCAGGTGCCCGATGGCGTTTAGGTTTCCGAGTCCCCGGGCCGCCCAGCGTTGACAGGCAGAGCCAGTGCTTGCCATTCTGCACGTATGACGATGGGACAGTGGGTTTTCGGGGCGGCGCTACTCGTGTTGTCTTTGTCGGGATGCTCGAGCGATGGGTCGACTGGTGGCAGCGGGGGCTCGGCCAGCGGCGGGTCGGCTAGCGGCGGGTCGGCTAGCGGTGGCTCCAGTGGAGCAGCTGCGACCAAGAAGGAGTGGCTGTGCAAGGAGCTGGATGGGAGCTGCTCCTGCAACAGCTACGACAACGTGGGGGAATCGAGCCCGCATAGCTGCACCGTGAGCTACCCCTGCTGCGCCAACGGCGTGGACCTGGACGGCACCACCCCGCTCTGCATTTGCTTCAGCCAAGCCTTCCTCGCCGGCAACCTCGGCAAGAAGACGTGCGACGCACAGATCGCCGAAGCGAATAGCACCCCGAAGGCCCACGTCTCCCAAGTCACGGCGTGCCCGGTCAAGTGATCGGAAGCACTGCTGGCTAAGGCTGCGCCGGCGCCGCCGAGCTCGCGTCGGGATTCGGCGCCGAGACGGAAGGGGCTGGTGCTGCCGGCGTGGCGGCTTGAGTCAGCTCCCGGCGGATGGCCACGAACTTTTGCAACGTCCGGAGCTCGTCGTCGGGCACGGCAAAGCTAGAGCTGCAGAGCGTGACACCCAAGCTGGGGTTTTGGTGCTTGATTGGCTCGAACGCGACGCCAACAAACGCCGCGCGAATCGACGCCAGCGCGCCCTGATTACTTCGCTGCGGCACCGTTGCCGGAACGGCGACGCCGTTCACGACTAGGGCGAACGCTTCGCATTTCTCCCACCTTGAACCGGCCGCCGGCGATCTCTTCGGTAGTGCTCTTCTCGCACTTGTAGTCTTTCGCAAACCGGGCCTCTGCCGCGCTTTGTCTACACGCCGGCAGCGTGAGCGCACACCCGAGGGCGAAAGAGCGCCACGCGAAACCGCTTGCCATGCCTATCATCAGGTACCGCTGACGAGTGTCGGCCAGAGCGCTGCGAGCTCGAGCTCGAAGGCTCCGAAGGGCTCGAGGCGCACGGTGTCGGTTCCTCCGCGAGTAAAAGGCGTTGCCGGCACCACGGGCAGCCGCGTACGCAGCCAGCCGGCCAGGTCGGGCACCAGGATGTCGCGACCTAGGTGAAGCTCCGGTTCGTCGAGGATGTCCTGGAGAAGCGCGCAGAGCCTAGCGCTCGACCGACGCTTCGCCCAGGTTTCCTTGAACGGCCGACAGCAACTCCGAAAAGCTGTACGGCTTCATCAAAATGCCCGAAAATTGGCGCGAATGCACGGCGGCACCGGCGCCGTAGCCGCTCGAGAGCACGACCGGCACGCGCTCGTCGAGCTGACGAATCCGCTTCAAAGCGTCCAAGCCGTTCATTTGCGGCATCGTCATGTCCATCAACACCAGGCGGATCTCCGGCTGGTTTTTCTGAAAGCAGGCGACCGCTTCGACGCCGTTGGCCGCAGTGAGGACCCGGTAACCATGCGCCGCCAGCACGCGCCGCGCGATCGCCAGCACGCCTTGATCGTCGTCGACGACCAGCACCGTGCCGCGCTCACCAGCGGCCGGAGCTATCGACGATGTTTCGCGCGCCGGCAAGAGCAAACGCACCTCGGTACCGGCGCCTTCTTGGGTATCGATGCGAATCGCACCGTTATGACCGCGCATGATGCCCAAGACCGCCGCCATGCCCAGCCCGCGCCCCTGAAACTTGGTGGTGAAGAACGGATCGAAGACCTTGCGCCGCGTCTCCTCCGACATTCCGCAGCCCGTATCCTTGACGCTGACGACCACGAACGTGCCGGCGGTGAGTGAATGGTGCTCGTAGGCTTGTAGCTCTGCCTCGGGCAAAAAGCGCTGTTCGAGCGCGATCACCACCCTGCCGGCGCGATCCCCCATCGATTCGGCGGCGTTGGTGATCAGGTTCATCAGCACCTGGCGAATCTGCGTGGCGTCGACCTCGACCGACGGTAGACCCTCTTGAAACTGGAAGTGCAGCTCCACCTGTTTCGGGATCAACGCGGACAACAACCTGGCCATCTCGCGCACGGCGCCCGCTAGTTCGAGCCGCTCGACCTTGAGCTTGCCTTCGCCGGAGTAATCGAGCATTTGCCGCGTCAGCTCGGCCGCGCGGCGCGCCCCCAGCTCGATTTGGTCGAGCAACGGACCCAGCCGTGGATCGCTACCAGCGATGCTCTTGGCGAACGACGCATTGCCGAGGATGGTGACGAGCAAGTTGTTGAAGTCGTGCGCAATCCCGCCGGCCAAAGCGCCCAAGCTCTCGAGCTTTTGTGTCTGGCGCAGCTTGTCCTCGAAGCGCTTGCGCTCGGTGATGTCGAGCAGCGTGACGACCGCGCCCGTGACTTCTTGCGTCGCCGGGTCGCGCGTCGCGACCGCGCGGTACACGGCCCACGACACTTCGCCATCGCGGCGCTTGACGCCCAGCGTGACGGCCGCCTGCGGTTGTCCGGTGGTGAGCGCCTTCGTCACCGGATATTCACTGACCGGCGCCGGGCTACCGTCTTCGAAGATTGTCTCACTCTCGAAATCGGCCACCACGCGCCGCGTGAGCGCGTCGAGGCTCAAGCCCAGGATGTGCATGGCCTCGGCGTTGGCGTTCAGGATCGCGCCGTCGCGCCCGATTTCCACCACGCCGCCCGGGAGCACCTCGATCAGCCGGGCATTCAGCTCGCGGCTCAGCAGCTCACGGCGTTCCAGATCCAGATTCGAGCGCAAGAGCTGCGCGTCCGTGCGCTTCGACAAAAAGCTCTCGACCTTGTAGCCGACGACGCGCGACGCCAGCTCAGGATGCCGCTCGGTGTAGCTACGAATCCGCTGCTCGATACGGTCGGGCGGGGCCATGATGAAGCGACACACGTCGTCACCCTTGGCGCGACACATGATCTCCGCGGCGACGAGCGGCAGCCCGAACGCATGCTCGCACCAGCCGGACGAATAGCCCGAATTCATCACGCAAACCGGATGCTCGGCGGACTTGCCGGCCGCGATCCACGAATCCGACTCGAACGAGTACGGGTGGTCGTACAGCAGGTAAAAGTCAGAATCCGGGCTCGGCACGCTCTCGGCCGAGATGTCGACGAAGGCCCAGCCGGCGTAGGCAAAATGAATAGGCCCCGCCGACATCCGCGCGATCGGATCGCGTACGTCCATGCGCTCGGCGAACGTGCCGGCGTCAGCCAGGCCCATCGCGTGCGCCAGATCGAAGAGCAAACCATGGGCGACCGACTGCGCCTCGTCGGCGCGAGCGTACAGGCGTTTCACGAGCTCGTAGAACTCGACCGACAGCGCGCCGGCGCGCACCAGCACGTAGCGCTGGCCGGCTATCTCGATCCGAGCTCGCTCCGGCTCCGAGGTTTGGTCGGCGAAATAGCGCGCGACGTACGACTGAGCGAGCTCGAACAGCGGTGCCAGGGCGTCGGGAACGCGAACGGTTTTGAGCATGCTGGGCGCGAGGATTGTCCCTCAATCACACCTAGGCGTGAAGATACGCACCCCTCTTCCGAGACAACTTGCGCCCACCGAGGCGCTTGTGCGCGGCGGGCGGGTCCCGGCCACGGTAGCGGGAGCGCATTTCCGCGGCAGAATTGCTGGGCCGAGGTACCTGGGCCGAGTCTCCACGCCGCGGCGGCGCGGCGCGCATGCCTGGCGCACGCGGTGCTAGGCGTGCGCGCATGCGCCACTGTATTCACTGCTTTCTGGACTTCCACTGCTGGCCTGCGGGCACAACGACGAGCCGGCTAAGAGCCCGGCCGAACGCGCGGGGAGAAGATCGACCACGCCGCTGAGAAGACAGCCAAGGGCGTTGAAAAGGCCACCGAGAAGACCGGCGACGCGATCGGCGACGCGGGCGACAAGATTCGCGAAAAGACCAAAGACGAGAATTGAGCGCGCGGGCTCGCGCTCGCCGTAGCCACGCTTGTCTCGCGCCGTCCGACGTGTCCATTCCCCACCTACGCGCTCGTTCAACCAATGCCCAGCACGCGTACTGCCCGGAAGTAGCCAGTCAACTTTGCGAGGTCCGAAAGGTCTGAAGTGTAGACGACGTCTCCCCGCTGAGCGGCGGAAGCCATCACGATCGCATCGATCGGTGTCGCACCCTTTACGGCGGCGAGCGCTTCGCCGGCGATCTTCGCAAGATTCTCCGAAAGCAACTCGACCCGAACGGCAGCAAGGATGCGTTCCCGCATGTCGTTTCGACTACGCCACCATTCAGTGATGACGGCTGCCGGCACCGTGATGCGGATCTTCTGTTCCGTCGCTCGTTCCAGTACCTTCTGCGCGCGCTGTCCCCGCCGCTCGAGCGCAATGAGCGCGCCGGTGTCGAACGTGATGCCGTTCCTCACGCGGCCTTCTTGCTCTTGCGCGCCCGCTTTGCGGTTCGAGCCCGCCCCGACCATTCGAGGTCGATTGCCTTACGTTCGCGATCGGTCAGAGTAGGGCCGCCCAGCCAGCTGACCAACTCATGCATCCCCTCGAGCAATGCCGCGTCGGCAGCAAGCTCCGAGATAACCGCCGAAACATTCCCGGCGTAGAGGCGTTTGGCACGTTTTTTCAGGGAAGCCAGGTCGCTTCGGCTCAGCGAAATGCTGATTTTTTCGGTAACGCCCTCGCGCTTCTTCATGATGCTACCAAGGTAGCACAGAATGCTGACTGGCGAGCTGGCAATGGTGCCGCTCATTACGAGGGAGGCTTCAGAGTTGCACTACTGAGACCTGGGAATACGGTGCGGAGAGTCGCTTGATGTCCTTTGCATCACCGGTCGCGATGACTGAGGCCTCAAATTCGAGTGCCGTTGCGACGACGAAGGCATCAATTGCGTGGGCGGACGACATGCGGGCCTTGGCTAGAAGGGCTCCCGCGCGTTGGGCAATCTCGCGGGTCAGCTCGGTTACACGAATGGCCTCGCGGTTGAGCAGTTGGTTGACGGCGGCATCGAATCGCGGCCCGCGACAGACTTCTGCGAGCACGGGTGCGGGAACTCGGAGCAGCACGCCGCGATCGTGGGCGATGCGAGCGATCGCGCGCGCCCGTAGAGTCAGCGACCCACGCTCGGTTGGATTGGCCAGTGCGTTGAGCGCCTCGGCGTCGAGTATCAGCGCTTCGGCCATTCCCGCCTCGCACGCCTCAGTTCCGCTTCGGGAATGGGTCCGAGGACAGCATCGAGTTCGTCGAGAAACTCACCTAGGGCTTCGCGCTCAAGTTCGCGAGCGACGGCTCGCGCGACGAAAGACGACAGCCCCCGACGACCGGCACGCTTGCGGGCGGCGGACACAAGCTTGTGCGGCATGCTGACGGAGAGCTTCTCTGCAGCCCGGGTCATGGCAGAATACTACTCGAGTAGTATTGGCTGCGCAAGGCGTGTTCCCGATGCCGCGGAGCGCGGGCACACCGCCTTGATGCAATCGACCATCACCGAGCAGCGCACCGCGCAAGACTCCTCGTCGCCTTGCGCGAGCTACCACATGCCGCGCGTCGCCCCCAATGGGCAGCGTAGCCATGGCTTCGCGGCTTCACGCGATCTCGCTTTCCTGCGCGGTGCGGCGCGGGTGACTGCCGACCGCGTGTCGTCAGAGACGGCAGCGCTTTCTCGCGCGCCATTTCGTGCGCACGCGCAAGAGTCCGAGCCTCGAATTGCTTGAGCTGCGCCGGGACGATCGCGTGGGGCTTGCTAGCGGCACGCCGACTCAAGTCGAGCTCGACTTAGGCCCCGACGCCGGGGGGGCAATCCGGTCGCCTGGCGCGTGGCCTACCAACGCGTCGCCTACCCGCGAGGCGTCGACGAAGCAAACGCGGTCATCGAAGGCGAAGAAGAGCTAGCCTCCGGTTCTCTGCCGGCCCCCACCAGCTCGTCGACGAGCCCAAAGCGCGGAACCCGCCGCCTGCCACCATGAACACATCCCCTGACAGCTACTGGACTCCCCTATTGGCTCTGCTCGGCAGCGCATCGCTTTGTTGCTCGCCGGCGTGCAGCGCGCCCTCGACACTGAAGAGCCCGTCGCTCCACGGCGCAGCGGTCGCTGGACGCCCGGCGCAACACGCTGCCGCGCACGCGCCGCCCGCAGCGTCCACTGCGAGCGCGCCAGCTGCCCAGCAGGCAGGCGTGTCCCCGCCCCATTTCTATCTCGTCAACGAGACCGACCAGCACCTCTCGCTTTTGGAGCACGCCGGGGTTGCGCTCGTCGCGGGTGGTCCCATCTTTTCAAGGCTCGACCCAAACGGCATTCGCGAAGACGAGAGCTTCGGCAAGGGGCTGAACCTCAACTTTCTGGCGCCCGTCACTGCCCTGGCCGGCAGCTTCGGCGGCGAGCTATTCGCGACCATGATCCAGTCGAATGGTCGTACGGGCTGGGGCGAGCTCTACCGGCGCGGCAAGCAGGGCGGTTGGTCGCGCGTGGGCGGCGCGCTGCCAGCTACGTACACGCATCTGGGCATCGGCAGTTGGAGCGACGGGCGGGTGCTGACGCTCGAGGGCGGCGACATGCCGATGGGAGCGCAGCCGTTTTTCCGCTTTCGAATCGTTTCGGGGCCCGCAGCGCCCTTGCCGCAGCTCACACCGGCCGGCGTCGTGCCCCTCACCGAAGATCCGAACGAGCAGTGCAAGTATTGGCGCACGGCAGCGGTACCGCAGCGGCTGTTGGTACTGCCGAGCGGAGACGTTTTTACCTTCGGCCCCAACTGCCAACAGAGCGGGCACACGGCCGAGCACTGGGAGCCCGGTCAGACCAAATCGAGCCTGTACCTCTTCCCTAGCTCGACTGACTGGCGGTTGCTGAAGGCCGTGGCGCGTTCGGCGCGTGACGTCACGCTCGTGATCAACACCGCGACAGAGCCGCTGTTGGCGCACTTCGACGGTGCTGGCTGGACGACCGAGTCGCTCGGTATCGGCCCGCGTGAAGTGCTGGACAGCGACCTGGCAAGTGACGGCACGCTGTTCGTCGTCGCGCGTGTCGAGCCGAAAGACGAGCGCGGCGCGCTGTGGTGGCGTGTGCCGGGCCAAGCTGCGTTCGCGAAGCTCTACCTACCGGCTCGCCCGACGCCAGAGAAGGGGCCGGTGTGGCTCTCTGGCGCAAGCTCCGTCGTCGCGACCAGCAGGGACGACGTCTGGGTCGTCGTGGGCAACGCGCTCTTTCATAGCCAGCCTGCGCCAGCCGGCAGTAAGAAAATAGCGTGGGGAGACGACCAGCAGTTCCCCGGCGATCTGCGGTTGCCAAAGCCCGCCAGCGCCGGCTGCAGCGATGTCTACGTCTTGTTGTACGCGATCACGCAGTCTACCCCAAAAAACTACGACTTCCCGCTCACCCGAAAAGCGCTGGCCGGCCACCCTGAGCTGCAAAACGTAACGCTCGCCGAAACCGAGGACAACGGCAGGCGCTTCTTCGGCGCGTTCGTGAAGGACTACACCCAGGGGCAGAAGCTGTCGCAGCTGGTGCGCGAAAAGGTGAAGGGCTCCATCCCGGCCGTGCTCTGTGCTCGCCCGAAAGTCGTGCGCGATCTCAACATGGATTGGAAGACGGGTCAGCTCCAGTGACGTGCGTCTTGCCGGGCGCACCTTCGGTTGGGCCGCGGGCACCGACCGTGCCTTTTAGGGCGCGTCGACTGGAGGCGCCGGGAATTGAACCCGTTCGTGCTCCAAGGAGAAACCCTTTGCGAGACGCGACTTTGACCGACATCTCCTTGGAATCGCGAACGAAAGAGAATCCCGATCGCTTCCGCCCTGTCCCGCCCCATTCCGCCGTTC
>JBBRMI010000131.1:0-23563 GCA_038230915.1 Polyangiales bacterium
ACTCGGGCCGAAGAAAAGCCTCGCATTCTGCTCGGCGGCGCGATCTTGCGCCACGTTGCTTACACCCTGCTTTCGCTCTTCCGCAGCGTCACCCAGCGCTCCGACGAGCGCCGCGCCACGCCGTGCAAGACGCTGATGAGCGACTGCTTCTTCGCGCTCATCATGACCACCCCAACCGACCTCAAGCGTCAGCCCCAATCAACCTGCTGAAAGGAGACCACTGAAACCCAGGGCCGAAGCCCGCAACCGAAACCGAAATTTCCGGCTCCGCGCCGAGTCCGAGAACGGCCCCGCGCGAGCGCGGCCCAGCCTCGGGCTCGCCCGAAGCCCTTGCCGAGGCCGCTCCCGAACCCGCTCCCGAACCCCTTCCCGGGGCCGCGCTCGCGCGAGGCCCCGACAACCGATCAAGACTGGATTTCCGGGCACGCGCACGTTTACGGAGGAGAAGTAATTCGGGGGCGCTGTTGATAGGCTGAGCGAAGTGCGCGGCGGGCTCCGGCTCCAAATACTGCTCCTCCTGGGCGGCCTCCTGCTCCTGGCGTTCATCCCGCTATTTTTCGCAGTCGCTACCTACACGAGCGTGACGCTGCAGCAGCTGCGCGTCGGACACGCCCGGGCGCTCGGCCGCGCCATCGCCGCCCACGTCGCCGAAGCGCGCGGCAGCCGTAGCGGCGAAGACCTGATGAGCCTGCTGCGCGCCGAGGTCGGGACCGAGGGCGTCGAGGCGATTGGCGTTTATGGAACGACCGGCGAGCGCCTGGCCGCGACCGGCGACCCAGCAGCCGTCGCTGAGCTGCCGCGTGCCGCAGTCGCCAACCGCGAAGCCTTGCGCGAGGCCGGCGCAGAGTCGACGGTGCTCACGGTCACGGTGCCGAGTCAGGTCGGGCCGGTGGTGGCCGTCTTGCGCATTGACGATCAATCGGCGCGCGCGGCGCCGTTGGTGCGGCTGGTCGGGCTGTACACGGCGCTGGTCGCGCTCGCGCTACTGGTAATCGCCTATTTCGCGCTGACGCGCCTGATCGTGCGGCCGCTCGACGCGCTGGCGCGCGCCGCCGAGCGCGTGGCCGGCGGCGCGCGACGCCTGGCAGTGCCGAAAACGTCCGTGCGCGAGCTTGCCGACTTGGGCACCAGCCTCGGCATCATGACCGAGCGCTTGTTGCAGGAAGAGGACAAGCTGCGCACCAAGATCGACGAGGTGGAGCGTGCCACCAACCGCCTCAAAGAAGCGCAAGATCGGCTGATGCGCAGTGAGCGCCTGGCATCCGTCGGGCGGTTGGCGGCCGGGCTGGCCCACGAAATCGGTAACCCGATCTCGGCCTTGATGGGGCTCGAAGATCTGATGCTGGCCGGCGGCCTCACGCCGGAAGAAGAGCACGACTTTCTGACGCGCATGCGCAAAGAGACCGAGCGCATTCACCGCATCTTGCGCGATCTCTTGCAGTTTGCGCGCCCCGCGGCCCTGCCGCTAGCCGGCGAAGAAGAGCAAGAGCCCGGCGACGTCGACACCGCGGCGCGCGACACCGCAGCCCTGGTCGCGCCGCAACGCACGCTCAAAGAGGTGTCGCTCAATCTCGACGTCGCGGTTGGGCTGCCGGCGGTGGCGCTCGGTCACGAACAGCTGATGCAGGTGATCCTGAACCTGGTCATGAACGCCGCCGACGCGGTCGGAGCCGGCGGCAACATTCGGATCGCGGCAGCGAAGCGCGGCGACACCGTGCGGCTCGTGGTCGAGGACGACGGCCCCGGCGTCGATCCGCGCGTGCAAGCGCAGCTGTTCGAGCCCTTCGTCACCACCAAAGACGTCGGCAAAGGCACCGGTCTCGGCCTCGCGGTCTGCCGCGGCCTGGTCGAAGCCGCCGGCGGCAGCATCACGCTCGACACCGATTACGGCCGCGGCGCACGCTTCATCGTCGATTTACCGATTCGAAACTAGCGCCGCAGACGCCGGGAACGAGCTTTGGACGCACTGCTTGCATTGCAAAAGGCACCACGCCGACGTAAGCAACGCCATCGTGCAAGTCGAGCTCCAGGCCCGGCGGTACGGCTCGACGCAGCGCCTCGAACGGCACCGCCCAGTGCATGAACAGCAGCTGGCGCCAACGCTGGAGCCCCCAAACCGGCTGCGCCGGCCGCCGCGCAGGCGCGAGCCGATCGATTTTCGCCATCCGACCAAGCATACTATGCTCCTACCGCGCCGCGTTCGCTCACGTCGCGGGTTGGCCGGTAGGCGCGCTTCAGGGCTCTTCCAGGCAGTAGCGCCGAATGTAGCGGCGCAGCCCGGAGTCGAGCTGCTCGTCGTAGTAGCGCTGCGCGGCGGCGCGCGTTTCGGGGCCCGGCTGCTCCAGACACTGGGCGATCAGCTCGTAGCCGTCTTGCAGGACGTGATCGTCCTCCGGGTATTCGTCACGGTACTGCTTCAGCAGCGCGCGCAACCCGGCCGCGTCTTTCACGTCCATGGCGCCGTTCAGATCGCCGATCAGGTTGTTCTCGCGGAAGATGCGCGCGTGCTGGGGCGTGATCGGATGAGGCAGCATGCCGTGGGCATTCACTTCGGCGGAGCCAGCTGGCCTGATCGGCACGCCCTCGTAGAAGTCGGCCGGCACCGTCTCTGCGTGGGGCGGTGCTGTCGCAGGTGCAAGTAGCGCCGCGTCGGATTCGCGCGCTGCCGCTGGTCCTGGAACCTCTGGCGGCACCGACGACGGGCGCAGCGTCCACCAGCCAAGCAGGCCCGCCAGGAGCAAACCTGCCAGACCAACCCACCAACGGCGGCTTCGCTCGGGTGCGATTTCGATCACGGCTTGGTCACCGTCCAGCTGACCGTCTGGATCGAGCGAGGCCACGCGGTGGCCTTGCAGTAGTCGCCTTTGACGGATGCGGGGCACATGCCGGTGCGCAGCTTGACCAGATCCGTCGAGGCGTTGTCGTAAGCCTTGGCCGATATCATGTGCGTGCCCGAGCTGAGCGCGGCGGTGGAGAAGCTAGGCCCACCGTTGATGGTCGTCGCGCCGTCGATCGTCCAATCGACGTTGATCACGGCCGGATCGATCACGTTGACCTTCAACGTCGCCGGATTGTTGACCGCGCCCGCCGGCGGCTCGGTCGAGTCGATCGGCGTCACCGCCCGCCAAATACTGAAGATCATCTGCTCGCGCGAGACCGAGTTGAAGCTGGTGTCGACGGTCTGTCCGAACAGGCTATTCATCATCGAGTTACAAGACGGCCGGTACTGACCGGTACCGAGGTAGCGACTCCCCTGCCAGGTGCCCTGCATGCCGGTCGCGCCCATGTCGGGGACTTTCAAGCCTTTCTGCGTGGTGCCGAGCCAGACGTCCCATTTGCCGTCGGTCGTGGCGCAGTTACCCGCTGAGTTCACCTCGGACCACACTGTACCGCTGGCGCCACAGCTGGCTTGCTGGTTTTGACAGCCGGTTTGGCTGCCATACTCGTCGGCGAGCTGATGGAAGCCGTGTCCGCCTTCGTGCAACGCAGCGCCCGGCGCATCATTCCCGCCGCCTGACCAAAGCATCAAGTAGCTGCCGGTATTTTCCCATTTGTCTTGGTTGAGGACGACGGCCTTCCAATCCACTTCGAAGGTCGTCGGCACGTTGGCTTTGATGTAAGCGTTCACCTTCGCTTCGTTGACTTTCGCGAGGCGATCGCCACCGTTACCGCCATCGAACGCCGTAGCACCGTTGCCGATGCCGTCCGTAGCGCTGACAGCCTTCATGACGCAGATGTTCACGAAGTTGCGGTAGCGACCGTACGGCTCGCCTTTCTCGAGGTCGAAACGCTCCTTGAACGCTGCCTGGATGTGCGTCTTCAACGTCGTCTCCGCGGTCGCAGCGGTGTACCCATCAGCCAGGATCACGAAGTTGATGCGGTTCTTGGGGCTTCCGTGGTTTTCGACCGCCCAGCCTTGCGCACCGCAATCGAGCGGCGGCACGGCAGGCGCACCGGCAGCACCACCGCCGGGACTGAATGACCCGCCAGTGCCGACGCCAGCGCTCCCGCCCGGAGGCGCTCCGCCCGTCGTGGTCGGCTGACCCGCTGTTCCCACACCATTCTCGCCCGAACTGGAAACGGTACCACCACCATTCGAACCACCGTCGCTCGAGCTACCTCCGCCAGTGAGGATCGGCGAGTTGCCGGCTTGCCCAGTGTTACTGCCGGCGACCGCCGCGTCGGGGGAACCATCGGTTGAGCCACACGCCAAACAGGAAACGAGAACCAGCGGCAGCGTTAGCTTGAAAGACATGCTCTTTTCCTCGGTGGGTGGCGACGAGCTGGGGCCAACTGCCGCGAGGTCCGTGGCGCTTGGGGGCCGACAATCACGTCCGGAAAACTTCAGTGAGCCTCGATGTCTGAGGTGACGGTCGAGAACGTTGTCGGTCAGGTGGTCGATGCATCAGTTCTTCTGATCAGAAATTATGCGGCGACGATAAGGCCGCAACTGTCACCAGACAATCGCCCACGCTTGCTGATGCGAGTCGCGCCGCGTCGACCGCGCCGACTTCGCGTCTGCCTGCTAGGTTCCGGCAACAGCGGCCGAGCACGTCGGGTCGCCGCGGTCTGATGGGCGGTCTCGCGAGCGGCATCGGGATCGGCACGCGAGCGGCTCGTCGAGTCGGCGGCGCGCTTGCGCTCGATCGAGAGTGACAGTCGCGGCGATGCCAGCTCGAATCCTTATTGTCATTCCTAGGTGAACGAAGCGAAAAATCCAGTCATCGGCAATTTTTGCGAGGGTGCCTCGGCGCTGGCGTGCTTGACTGCCGCTCGTGTTTCGTTTTCGTAGAGTTCCAGCTCGCGGGCTCAGGTCGGAGGGACGCGGCTGCGAGACACGGGGATGAAACTATCGGTCCGGCCCGTGGAGGGACCCGAGCAGTTGAGGGCGATGGCCGCCGAATCCAATCGGCTAGCGCTGAGGCTGTGCCCGCGGCTGCCGTTCGCCACCAACGACTGGCTGGTGCTGTGGTGGCAACACTTCCGCGAAGCGCGGTTGGTGGTGCGGGACCGATTCTTCGTCCACGCGCTGCGCGATCAAGACGGTACTGATGGTGTTCTGATCTCACCATCACGCAGAGCACGCCTCAAATGGGCCGTCGCCCAGGCACTGCGCGGCCAAGCTCGTCACGCTCACGCGCTCTCGAGCTTGCTGGCGGTCGCGGAACGCCGTGGCTGAGCCACCAACCAGCGCTAGACTGGGCAAGCCGTGCTCGCCAGGATCCGCGGTGGCGAGCAAGTCGCGCCCGGGCTCACGGCGGTAGGGCTTTTGCCGCTGGTGTCGCGAATTCTGGACCCTGTTGACTGCTCGCGGCCCGACCCGCAGCACGCTGAAAACCGGCTAGGCTGGCGCGCATGGACTGCCGTTCCATTTGGCAGAGCGCCGCTGCGTGAACGCCAAACACCCGCTCGTACTGACGTTGGCCGCCGTGATCGGTCATGCCCCGGCGCTCCGCAACGGCTTCGTCCTGGACGATCAGATCTTGGTGACGAACAACCCGTTTGTCCGCACGCCGGCTGGGTTGATTCAGCTCGTATCGCACGAGCTATTCGTAGCGAGCGCCGAACCGCGGCTGGTCCCGTACTATCGTCCGCTCTCGGGCTTGCTCAACTGGCTAAGCTTCCAGTTGGTCGGCGCGAGCGCGCCGCTTCAGCATGCGCTCAACCTGGCTTTGCACGCTGGCGTCACACTGCTGCTGTTTCGCGCGTTGAGCGCGCACGGCGTGCGCTCGACGATCGCGTTCGGCGGTGCATTGCTGTTCGCCGTGCATCCCGCCACGGCCGAGGTCGTGGCCTACATCGGAGGCCGGCAGGACCTGCTCGGCTGGTTGATCGGGCTATCAGCCATTGCGCTGGCCGCGCGCGCCGACGGTCTGCGCCGAGCGGCAGCGCTGAGCTTCGGTGCCAGCTTTTTTGGAGCGCTCTGCCATGAGCTGTTCCTCTTCCTGTTCGTTCCTTTAGCGCTGCTCGCAGCGTGCGGCGAGCGCGAGGGCACGACGACGCGCCGCGCGGGCCTGGCAGCCCTCGCCGGCGGCGCGCTAGCGGTGGCAGCGCTGCTGGCGCTGCGCGCTCGGCTGCGGCTGCTCGACTTCGACCTACACCTCAGCGTGCTCCACGTCGCCCGCGCCACGTTGGCCGTCGCGTTACGGCTGCTCAAGGATGCCTGCTTGCCGAGCGATCTGGCCACCAACGTCACGCTGCCCCTGCCTAGCGTCGCGGTGGTCGGCCTAGCCGCGCTCGGCGCTTTGGTCGCCGCGACGTGGCTCGTGCGCAGTGTTGCGCGCCGCCAACGCCGCATGCTGGGTCCAGTCCTGGCGAGTCTATCGCTCGCGCTATTGAGCGCCCTGCTCCACGCCGGAGTGGCGGTGAAGTATGGTTTCATCTCCGACCGCTACGCCTATGCGATGCTGGTCGCGCTGGTGTTGCTCGGCGGCGCCACACTCGAAAGCTGGCTGCCGCTCGCCGCAGCCGTAACAAGCTCGCCGCTCGTGACCTGGCTATGCCGCTGGGGGGCGGTCGCGCTGACCGTCGCCGTGACACCGCTCACTTGGGCACGCGACCTGAACTGGCACGACGAAACGTCGCTCCAGCTGGCAATGATCGCCGATCGTCCTGAGGATCCAGAGAGCGAGCTGGCCGCCGGCATGCTGGCCTACGCCGACGGCGACCTCGAAGGCGCCTACCCGCACTGCAAGGCCTACGCGGCCGCACGTCGCGGTTCCGACGGCGCCAACCAGTGCATCGGCTCGTGGCTACTGACACAGCAAAAGCCCGCCGAAGCGCTGCTGTACCTGCGACCGTACGCGTTGGCGCGCCCGGGCAAACCGAGCGCACGCCGCACCTTCCTGTTTGCGCTGCTCGCGAGTCGCCGTACGCAAGAAGCCGCCGCCATCGTTCAAGAATGGTCGCGCCAGTTCCCCGGTGCTCCGGAGGTCGAGGAGGCGCGGCGGGCGCTGGCCGCGCAGCGGCGCTGACTCAGCGACAGGCGTCGCGCGGGATGCGCGCGCCCCCGCGTCGGCTTCGAGATCCATCGGGACCAGGTTCAGGATGGGCAACAGGCGTCCCAGAGGGGCGGTCCGGCCAACGACGCGCCGAACGCGATCGCCACCCGGACTGCCGGCAGAGGACCCGCGCCGGTGGCCCTCGCCACTGCTGGCGGTCGCGATCGCCGGCCGAGCATTTCAGCTCAGCGCATCGGCGCCAAGATTAGACAGCCGAGCGGCGGCAATTGCAGCTTGATCGAGTTTTGACGGCCGTGCGCGGGGATCGGATCGGTCTCCACCACGGTCGTCGTTTGGTACTCGCTGCCGCCGAAGCGCAGATCATCGCTGGAAAGCTTCTCGACGTAACGGCCGGAGCTGGGCACGCCGATGCGGTAGTCGTCGCGCGGCACCGGCGTGAAGTTCAGGACGACGATCACGTAGTCAGCGCCGTCTTTGCGCAGGAACGACAACACCGTATTCTCACGATCGGTACAGTCGATCCACTCGAAGCCTTCGGCCGTCGGATCACCGCGCCACAGCGCGGGCGTGGCCTTGTACAGCTTGGCCAGCTCGGCGATGAAGTCTTGCAGACCCTTGCGCTGCGGGTGCTCGGCGATGTGCCAATCCAGGCTGGCGTCGTGGTTCCACTCGTTGTGCTGGGCGAACTCGGTGCCCATGAACATCAGCTGCTTGCCGGGGCGCGTGAACTGATACGCGATCAAGAGCCGCAAATTAGCGAGCTTTTGCCAGAAATCGCCGGGCATCTTGTCGATGACCGAGCCTTTGCCGTGCACGACTTCGTCGTGAGAGATGCTGTTGATGAACGTCTCGGTGTACTCGTACAGCATCGAGAACGTGAGCTGATCGACGTGGAATTTGCGATGCACCGGCTCTTTTTGGAAGAAGCCGAGCGTGTCGTGCATCCAGCCCATGTTCCATTTGAAGTTGAAACCGAGGCCACCCTCTTCCGGCGCGCGCGTAATGCCGCCCCACGCCGTCGATTCTTCGGCGATCGTAAACGCGTGCGGGGCCTCTTGCTTGATGATGGCGTTGCACATGCGCAAAAACTCGATCGCATCGATGTTCTCGCGGCCGCCGTACGGGTTCGGCACCCACTCGCCATCTTTGCGGCTGTAGTCGAGGTACAGCATCGACGCGACCGCGTCGACGCGCAGACCATCGATGTGAAACTCTTGCAGCCAGTACAGCGCGTTGGCGACGAGGAAGTTGCGCACCTCGAGCCGGCCAAAATTGAAGATCAGCGTGCCCCAGTCGGGGTGCTCACCACGGCGCGCGTCCTCGTGCTCGTAGAGCGCACTGCCGTCGAAGCGGCGCAGCGAAAAGTCATCCTTCGGAAAGTGCGCCGGCACCCAATCCAAGATCACGCCCAAGCCGTGCTGGTGGCAATAGTCGACGAAGTAGCGGAAGTCGTCGGGCGAGCCGTAGCGCACCGTCGGCGCGAAGTAACCGGTGACCTGGTAACCCCACGACGGATAAAACGCGTGCTCCGCGATCGGCATCAGCTCGAGGTGCGTGAAGCCGAGCCGCAAACAGTGCTCCACCAGCCGAGGCGCGATTTCTCGGTAGGAAAGCCAGCGATTGCCCTCTTCCGGCACGCGCGCCCACGAGCCCAAATGCACTTCGTAAACGTTGACCGGCTCGCGCTGGATGTCTTTGCCAACGCGCGATTTCATCCACGCGTCGTCACGCCAGGCGTGCGTCGACACGCTGACACGCGAAGCCGTCGCGGGCGGATGCTCCATCTCACGCGCGAGCGGATCGGTCTTCAGGCGCAGCGCGCCGTCTTTGGTCTTGAGCTCGAACTTGTAGAGGATGCCCGCGCCAATTCCGGGCACGAAGATCTCCCAAATGCCGGAAGCGCCCAACGCGCGCATCGGCGCCAAGCGGCCATCCCAACGGTTGAAATCACCGACGACGCTGACGCGCTGCGCATTCGGCGCCCACAGCGCGAACGACACGCCTTGCACGCCGTTCATCGTCTTCGGGTGCGCGCCGAGCGCCTCCCACAACCGGCGATGGTTCCCCTCACCAATCAGGTGCAGGTCGATGTCACCGAGTGAGGGTAGGAAGCGGTACGGGTCCTCGCGCTCCCAGGTTTGCCCGTCGGAAAAACGGAAGCGCAGCTTGTAGTCGATTGGCAGCCGGTGGCCGGCCAGGAAAACGGCGAACACGCCGCCCGCCAGCAACGCCATCGGCCACGAGCTGCCGCCCATGACCACCTCGCAACCGGTCGCGTCCGGATGGAACGCACGCACCACGATGCCAGAGCCGCCAGCGTGCTCCGCCGGGTGCGCACCGAGCACCGTGTGCGGCTCGTGACAGCGATCCTCGATCAGATTGGTGAGCTTCTCGACGTCCCCCAACAACACTGGGTCGGAAGATTGAAAACCTGGGGAACGGATCAAGGAAGCCATCAGTCGAGGAGGTAGCAAAGCAGCACAAGTGAGTGCGGCGCAACATTGATCCCGCTGCCTTTTTGGATGCGTTGCGTCGCCTGAGCGGTGTTGACGACCTCTTGCCAATGCCCCTTCTGCGGCAGGTTTGGCAGGGCGAATTTGTGCGAGCGATTGCTGGCGTTCAACAGCAACAGCAAGGATTGCCCCTGGTTGGGCCGGCCGCGCTCGTCTACGTCGTCGGATGCCTCACCCGGGATGAGCATGCCGAGGATGTGGTTTTTGGGGTTACCCCAATCTTCCAAGGTCATCTCCGCGCCATCCGGCCGGACCCAAGATACGTCTTTGACGCCGTGGGCGGAAACGGCGCCGCCGGCGAAGAAGCGGCGGCGACGAAACAACGGGTTGGTGCGCGTGATCGCGAACACCTTCTTGGCGAAATCGAGCAGCTCGGTCTGCGCCGGATCGAGCTCCCACGACAGCCAGCTCAAGTCGTTGTCCTGGCAGTAGGCGTTGTTGTTGCCCTGCTGACTGCGCGCCATCTCGTCGCCGTGGGAAATCATCGGCACGCCTTGCGAGAACGCCAGCGTCGCCAGCATGTTCTTCATCATGCGTTCGCGCAACCGCGAAACCTGTGCACTGCGCGTCTCGCCCTCGACACCCCAGTTCTTGCTGGCGTTGTCGCTGTTGCCGTCGCGGTTCTCCTCGCCGTTGGCCTCGTTGTGCTTGCGGTCGAAGCTGACCAAGTCTTTGAGCGTGAAGCCGTCGTGGCAGGTGACGAAGTTGATGCTGGCGTACGGCCCGCGATCACCACCGTGAAAGATATCGCTCGAACCGGACAGGCGTGAAGCTAGCTCCGGCACCTGGCCCTCGTCGCCGCGCCAGAAGCGGCGGATGCAGTCGCGGTAACGGCCGTTCCACTCCGCCCAACCCGGCGGGTAGCCACCGAGCCGATAACCACCGGGTCCGAGATCCCACGGCTCGGCGATCAGCTTCACTTTTTGCAGCACCGGATCTTGCTGAACCAGCGCGAAGAAGCGCGAGAACGAGTCGAATTCGTACGGATCGCGCGCCAGGGTCGACGCCAGGTCGAAACGGAAGCCGTCGACGTGCATCTCGGTCACCCAATAGCGCAAGCTGTCGAGCACCAACTGGAGCGCGCGCGGATGCAACACGTTGAAGCTGTTGCCACAGCCGGTGAAGTCGACGTAGTGGCGCGGTTGCTGCTGGTTGAGCCGGTAGTACGTCGCGTTGTCAATGCCGCGGAAGCAGACGGTCGGGCCGTCTTGCGAACCTTCACCGGTGTGGTTGTAGACGACGTCGAGGATCACCTCCATGCCGGCGCGGTGAAACGCCTTGACCATCGTTTTGAACTCGGTGACTTGCTGACCGTGCGCGCCGGTCGCGAAGCGCGGATCGGGTGCGAAGAAACCGATCGTGTTGTAACCCCAATAATTGGTGAGGTTGAGATCTTCGAGCCGCCGTTCACCCGCCGGGTGGTGAATCGGCAAGAGCTCGACCGCCGTAACCTTGAGCGAGCGCAGGTGGTCGATGATCGCGTCGGACGCCAGACCCAAGTAAGTGCCGCGCAGATGCCCCGGCACGTCGGGGTGGCGCATCGTCATGCCGCGTACGTGGCACTCGTAGATCAGCGTGCGGCTCCACGGCACGTTCGGTGGGCGGTCGTCGCCCCAGCTGAACGCCGTCTCGACCACGACCGATTTGGGCATGTACTTGCCGCTGTCGAGCTCGCTTTTCGACAGATCCCCGCCGGGATGGCGCATCTTGTAGCCGAACATCTCGTCCAGACCGCGCACCTCGCCGGAGATCGCTTTGGCGTACGGATCGAGCAGCAACTTGAGCGGATTGAAGCGGTGGCCTTGCTCGGGTGCGTACGGCCCGTCGACGCGGAAGCCGTACAACTGGCCCGGCCGCGCGTCGGGCAAGTAAACGTGAAAGACGCGGTTGGTCCGCTCGATAAGCGGGATTCGAATCAGCTCCGTTTCCGACGTCTCTTGATCGTAGAGGCACAACTCAATCGACGTCGCGTGCTGGGAGAAAATCGCAAAATTGACGCCCTCGCCATCCCAGGTGGCGCCGAGCGGATAGGGAGAGCCAGGACGAGTACGCATGAAAAGTGAGGGTTAGGAACGGCGCGTGACGCGGAATAGGTGCGCGACCCGTTCGTTGGGGTCGAGCCGCACGTAGTTGCGGGAGCCGCGCCAGGTGTAGCGCATGCCGGTGAGGAGATCGTTCACCTCGTACGGCTCGCTCGCTTCGATGCCCATGGCGGCGATCGGCACGTCGACCATGGTTTCGTGGGCTTGGTGCGGATCCAGATTCACGATCACGAGCAGATCGTTACCAGGCGTGAACTTTCTGTAGGCGAAGATGCCGTCGAAATCGGTCGCCACCATCTCGATGTTGCCGAGCTCGTGTAGCGCGGCGTTTTCCGAGCGAATTCGGTTCAGCTTGCTCACGTCTTGCTTGATGTTGCCGGGCGCGTTCCAGTCGCGCACGCGGATCTCGTACTTCTCGGAGTCCAGGTACTCTTCGCTGCCCGATTTCACCGCGACGTGCTCACACAGCTCGTAGCCGCTGTAGATGCCGTAAATTGGCGAGAGCGTGGCGGCCAGCACCAGGCGGATTCGAAACGCCGGGCGCCCGCCGTGCTGCAAGTACTCGTGCAAGATATCCGGTGTATTCGCGAAAAAATTCGGCCGGTAGTACTCGAGCATATCGGTCTTGGTCAGCTCGTTCACGTAGTCGCGCAGCTCCCACGCCGAGTTCTTCCACGTAAAGTACGTGTAGCTCTGGCTGAAGCCGAGCTTGGCGAGCGACTTCATACGGTTGGGCCGCGTGAACGACTCCGACAAGAAGATCACGTCCGGATGCGGGCGCTGCACGTCGGCGATCAACCACTCCCAAAACACCAACGGCTTGGTGTGCGGGTTGTCGACGCGGAAAATCTTCACGCCGTGCTGCACCCAATACAGGACGACGTCGCGGCACGCGTTCCACAGATTTTCGCGATCTTCCGACCAGAAGTTGATCGGGTAAATGTCTTCGTACTTCTTCGGCGGGTTCTCGGCGTAGCGCAACGTACCGTCCGGACGCACGAAGAACCAGTTCGGGTGCGCCTTCACCCACGGGTGATCGGGCGAGCACTGCAGCGCGAAATCGAGCGCGATTTCCATGCCGAACTCGGCGGCGGCTTTGACCAACGAGTCAAAGTCTTTGACCGTGCCGAGCTCGGCGTGGATCCCGTCGTGGCCGCCATCCGCGTCGCCGATCGCCCACGGGCAACCGACGTCGTGTGGCTCGCACGTGACGGAGTTGTTGCGGCCCTTACGGTGCGTGACGCCGATCGGGTGAATTGGCGGCAGGTAGATCACGTCGAAGCCCATCGCCGCTATTTCGGGCAACCGCGCGGCGGTGTCGGCGAACGTGGCGTGCTTACCCGGCACCGCGCCCTGCGAGCGCGGGAACAGCTCGTACCAAGCGCTGAAACCAGCCTCCGCGCGATCGACGGTCAGCGGCAGTGGGTCGAGCCGCGTGGCGTCGCCCGGCAACAGCGGAGCACGCACGGTTTCGACCACGTCGTCCGCGAACGCGACGCGCAGGCGTTCTTCCAACGACAACAGCGGATCGGCCAGCTTCTGCGCGGCTTCCTTGATGCGTTTGCCCGCGTCGCCCTTGAGAAAGCGCGACTGCCTGAGCAAAATGTCCGCGCCGTCGAGCAACTCGGAGCGCACGTCCTGGCCGGCGTTCAAGCGCTTGCCCAAGTCACTGCGGAACGTGCCGTAGCGATCGGGCCAGGCTTCGACAGAGTATTCCCAACGACCGAGCCGGTCGGCCTTGAACGACCCGAACCAGCGATCGACGTCGAAGTGGTAGGTGAGCGGCGCGCTGCGAAATTCGCTCACCCCTACCGGCCGATACAGGATGTGCGCGGCGATCAGGTCGTGATCATCCTTGAAGATATTCACGCCGACGTCGACGACTTTCCCGAGCAGGCGCTTGATCGGGTAGCGGCCCCCGTCCAGCTGGGGTGAAAGACTCTCGATAACGAGGCGGGGTAGCTCTTCTGTGGCCGTGTCCATGCGAATTTTCGAGGGAGCTCAGCCACTTACCATCTTCGGCGCCGGACTTCACCGCGGACTTTGCGCGGCCCCTGGTTTCCGAAAGGTTGCCGACAAAACCGAATGTCCGCCCGACCTCGCTCCTACGGTGGCGGAATCCGCAGGGTGATCTCAAAGCTTGCGCCGCTCGTCGGAGCCGCGAAGCCCATCTTGTAGAAGACCGCCAACAGGCAATTTCCGAGCGGTGTACCCGAGAGATCGCCACCGGTCCCTTTGCTGTAGGAAACGCTGCCGGACGGATCGATGCCGATCTTGAGCGACAGCGCGCCGCTCTGCTGATTCTTCGGATCCGCGACGCAAACTTGCAAGCGCTCCATGCGGCGCGACACGCCACCGCGCGCGTCGGCCTCCAGCATGCCGCGCGCCGTGAGCGCATCGATTTGGATGCTTCGGGGTTGGCCCGAAGCGGCCGGAACAGCGGCACTTGCGGCCGGCGCCGCGCTCGCATCGGTCGCGATCGACCCTGAAGGAACAACCGCCAGCGCCGATGACGGCAAGGGCGCTTCGACGACGTCCACCGGCGCCGCGCTCGGTGCCGCGACCGCGCTCGGCGTCCGTGCCACCAGCGCCCGCGGCGCCGACACCGGAGCCGCAGCTCTCGTCAACCGCGCTCCGGCCAACAGCGCCGCGCCGACCAAGCCGAGCACCAACGCACGTTGTCCCAGCGTCGAGGCGCCCACGCCCGCGTAGCGCGCACGTCCGGCGAACACGACCAGCACGGCGGCGACCAACGCAAACATCAACGCCCAACCCAGGCGCGCTTGCGAAAGCGAGCTCGAGCTCAGGTCCAAGCTCGCCGCGCCAACGGCTGCCATGCCGAAAAACGCCCCCGACACGATCCCGGCTGCGCGCCGGACCACGCGCTGCCCGTCGCGGTCCCGCAGCGCCGCTTCGATCTTTGCCGCGCCGACCGCCAGCGCCAGCAGGCTCGCACAGCCAAACAACAGCGCCAGCGACAGCTCACCGCGCGCGCCGGCCGGCACGCGCCCGTAGACGATCGCACCGCCGAGCAATCCGACCGCGGTGGCGGCCATCACGCGCGGCGTCCCGCGCACAGGCGAGCTCTCGGACAAACCAGCGAGCGTCCACACCCCCGCTAGGCTTGCAGCCGCGCCCGCGCACAGAAGCAGCGTCGAAGGTGTGCTCATGACTTTCCGAAGACCAACCTCATCCTCATCGCGCTACTTGCACGACGAGGCCTCGGGGACGCTAACACGCCTGCTAGGACAGCTCATCGATCTCATTTCTCCGGCTAGCACGGTCGCCGATCGCGGTCGCTGTCGGGGGGTGGCCAACTGAAAATTGCCACCTCGATCAACTGAAGCGTTTTCGCGCGTATTCCGTCATCGGGCCGGGTGGGACGCTGCTTTTTCGCGGCTCGAAGCGGCCACGCCAACTGCCGCCCCGCAGCCGGCGCTTGCCGCGGACCTTGTCGTCATCCATGGCGTAGGTTTCGGCCTCGGTGCCGTCCGCGAGTTTCACGACCACGCGCCGAAACAGGGCCGGACATTGGTGATGGACGTCGAGCTTGAAGCGCAGGTCCCGGCTGACGCTGTACAGCTCGCCGGCCACCGCAACCTGACCGCCCACCAAGAGCACGGGGTAGAAATTCAGATCGACCAACGTATATTCAGGAGCGGTGTGGGCGTCCCCCAAAAGGCGGCCGTCCTCCAGCAAGCCGTGCTCCCTCTCACCTTGGAGCAGCAGGCCGTACACGAACAGGCGAATGTCGGGTGCCGCGGGCTCCATGGGCTCGAAAATCCGCTACAGCCGGGAACTTCGCAAGCCCGGCATTGTCGAGGCTGGTTCTTGCGCAATAATCGGAGGCTAGATGAGGCTGGGTAAAGACGTCCTCGACGCTGACCTCTACGCGGCGCTGGGGCTGCTGCCGGATGCGACCGCGTCGGAGATCCGCGTCGCCTACCGCCAACGGGTGCGCGCCAGCCACCCGGATCTGAACCAAGGAGATCCCGAGGCGGTGTCGCGCATGACCCGGCTGAACGTCGCCGCCAAGGTGCTTTTGGATCCTGCGCTACGTCGGGCTTACGACCGAGCGCCACGCAGCGCAAAGCCGTCGAGCGGTTCCGGCTCGCACCACACGACCGCGGCAGCGCGCAACGCCGCCTGGTTCGAACGCCAAGAGCAGAGCGCCGACAACGAGTGGGCACCGCCACCGCCCGCGTCGCGTGAAGAGCGCCACCGCTTCGGCAATTTTTTTGGCGAACTGCGCAGCCGTGACGGCCAGCTCAGCCTGCAAGTCCAGGAGCTGGTCGATTCGCTGACCGTGCGACAGCAGATCAGCGTGGCCGCGCTGTTCTTCGCCCTCGCGCTGGGGTTGATCATCATGTCGCGCCCGACCGCGCTGCTCGGCGATGCGGACCGAGCGACCGTCAACCTGGGCGTCTACCCGTAGACGTGCGAGACGGGCTCAAGGGACGCGCCGGTAGAGCGACAGCGCCTCGATGGCGAAGTGACGCACGTCGCGCGCCAGTTGGTCGTTGTCGTCTGCGTCTTGGCTGCGGCTGACAACCTGAACCAAGGCCTCGCGCGCGCGGCGCAGCTCGAAGGCCAGCCAGCGCACGTCGGCTTCGCAGCCGTGCGCGGTGCCGACGTGGCCACCTTCGATGTCGCGCAGGCGCCACTCGGTTTGGGTGTTGCCGTCGAGCTGCTTGCCGGCGCCGCCGCAGTCGGGGCAACGGCTTGGGCCAAAATCGTCGACGATTTCGCCTTTTCCGTAACAGGTCAGGCAGTCGGCGGCGCTGCTAGTTTCTTTCATGCTGATCGCTTTGGGCCCGGGCTGGGCACGCAAGCTGGCCATGGCGTGACGTTGCCCGTTCGGCTTCTTGCCTACTGTATCCCTAAAATGTTCGAGTCGAAAACCCGCGGCTGTGCGTCGGCGGCGATCGAAGCCAGCGCCGGCGCCAGCAGCATCGACGGGCGACGACCGAGCGCCCCGTTCGGCGACGAGCTAACCGAGAATGTCCGCGCGACCTTTGCGGATGCGCTCGGTCAGGCGCCGCATGCTCACGGTGCGAAACACGGCTTCGACCTGGGGCACGAGCGCGGCTTCGTCGCCCTTTTTGAGGAAGGCGCCGTCGAAGCCGTGAGCGCGGTAACGTGCGGCTTCGTCGCGATCGGACGTGTACAGGTAGAACAAGCACGTGTTGTCGGCCGGTTGCGCATCGCGCAGCATGCCGACAAGCTCCGTGCCGTTCAGGCCCGGCATATGAAAGTCGACGATCGTGAGATCCGCGCCGCGCAGCAGCCGGACCGCGACGTCCGGGCTGGTCGTGGTGCGCACGTCGTAGCCGCGCTCCGCCAAGCACGCGCGGATCTGCTCCAAGATCGTCCAGCTGTCGTCGACGACGACGATGCGGCCCTGCGTGTCGGCCGGGGGCATCAGCGAGCTCATGCCGAGATCCTAGTCGAAGCGCCGGGTGCGGCGCGGGTGATCTCGAACCTTGCGCCGCCGCTGGCCGACTTGGACACGTGGAGCACGAAATCAGACGACGCCAAGTCACGCAGCACGGCCGCAAGACCCATGCCGCGGCCGGAAAGCTCGTTGTTCGCGCCGGTCGCGGCGGCGGCTTGGCGAAACGAGCCGCTCTCGGCGTCGTCGGGTGAAAGTGCGCGATCGCGATCCACTGCGCCTTCGAGCAGCGGATTGGCCTCCACCCCCACGCCATCATCTTCAACGTAGATCAGCGACGCCAGCTCGCCCGGATCCGCCACCGCGCCGACCGTGACGACGCCGACCGACGTCTTGCCCTTACGCTCGCGATCGTCCGGCGCCTCGATGCCGTGCGCGACGGCGTTGCGCAGCAGATGCGTGAGCGCGCCGCTCAGCACGCGCGCGAGCTTTTCGGGCACCAGCGCCTCGCGGCCTTCAATCTCGAGCCGCGCGCGCTTGTTGACCGACTCCGCCCAGCGCACCGTGCGATCGGCAAACGGCGCCATCAGCTCGCCCAAACTGCGCGCGCTGAGCCGCTCCGACAGCGTGCCGAGCCGGCCGCCCTGCATGGCCGAGAGCCGACACAACTCTTCCAGATCGGGCCGGCGCACGGTGACCTGTTCCAGCACCGCACGACCGATCGGCGACGCTTCGACGAACAAGCGCTCGGCTTCGTCGAGCAGCGGCTGCGCGCGTTCGAGCGGCCGTTCGAGATCGTCGGCAGCGAAGCGCGCGTCGGCTTTGGCGGACAGCGCCTGCGTCCGCAGTTCACTGAGGCGCGATTCCAGGCCTTCCAAGTGCAGCGCAAGCTCGTCCAGTCCGAACACGCGCGCTTCACCGCGCAGCGTGTGCACGTGGCCAAAGCACTCGTTGAAGTCGCCGAGCGGCAGCGTGGTGCGGCCGCTGCAGAGCGCCAGCGCGCGCACCAGCCGTTCGCGTGCACCGCGCAAGAAGCCGACGAACTGTTGACCGCCGCCAGCCACCAGCCGCTGCATCGCGGCCATTTGGCGGGCGTGGCTCTGGCCCTGCGCCACGACCGTCTCGGCCAAACGATGCCTCTCGGTCTCGTCACTGGCCAGCAGCATCACGCGCTGCACCACGCCTTGACCCTCGATCGGCCGAAACTCCAGCGCCAGCACCCGCTCGTGCTCGGGGCCAGCCAAGCGCACTTCCGGCGGCGCCAACGCAAGCAGCTCGCCGAAGTGCTCGGCGGGCGCGTCGAACACCAAGCTGAGCCAGTCGTCGAACGCCTTCAGCTCGGCATCCCATGCGCCGCGGCCGCTGTACAAAAGCTCGCGAATCGAAGCGCCCTGGAGCTGCTCGAGACCGAAAAACTTGCGCGCCTCACGCGATTGCGCGCCGACGACGCGGCCCTCCCGATCGAATACGACGATCGCCTGCCGCATGTGGTCGAATAGCTCGCGCAAGCTGCCCAAGGCTTCGGCCAGCCGATCTTCGCGGTCGCGAATCGCGCTGCCCATTGCCTCAACGCCGCGCGCCAGCCGTCCGATTTCGTCGTGATGATCGACTGCGACGCGCACCTCGCGTTCGCCGCGCTCGAGCCGGCGGACAGCGGCGATCAGCGCGTCGACCGGGGCCACGACTTGCGTACGCGTGACCGTCAGAAGCACACCGACCGTGCCGAGCGCCACGGCCAAACACAACAGCAAGAGGCGCATCCGGCCAGCCGTGTAAGCGTCATTTTCGCGCGCGAGCGAGAACTGTAGCTTGGCGCGCCCGACCAGCTGTCCGTCGCCACCGCGGACGTTGCGACTCACCTCGATCAAATCAGCCAGCCCGGCGCCGCGGTGGCGAGCCTGCTCGCTGCCCAGCGTGCCGAGTAGCTTGCCGTCGGCGGCGTGCCAAACGCCGGCAAACAGCACGTCGTGATTTTGCTTGAGGTGTTGCAGCTCGACCTGCACCGCGTCGGCGTCGCCGAAGTCGAGCGGCGCGCGCAGCGACTCGGCGAACAAGTCCGCGACCATGTCGCTCGACTGCTGCTTGGCCAACACCAACGCCTCGCGTTCGCGCGCGGCACTGAAAAGGAATGCCACCACACTGGCGAGGGTGACGACGAGCACGACCGCGACCGCGAGCTTGGTGCCAATCGAAAAGAAGCGCCCCGACGCCCCCGGCGTCACGGAACGCGGCAGGAGGGGTAGCGGCGCTTGGCTGCCGCTACTCCATTGCCCCAAGCCTCGGCCAACATCCGACATGACTGAGCTGTGCAATATAGCCGATTTGCGGCCGCCGTTGACGGCCGCAAACGTTACGTAGAAACTCACAGGCTTATGGGTCGGCGCTGGCTACTGCGGGTGTGTGTCGCATACGCCGGTGTCTGCGTCGCAGGCGTGTCCATGCTCGTGCCGCGTGTGGTGCTCGCCGACGAGGACGTGGCGGTACCGGTGCCGCTGCAGATCGAGCTTTTGCTCAAGGTGGCGGGCTACGACAAAAACCTAGCTGCGCGGGCGCCCAACGTCGTGCGCGTGCTGGTGCTGACCAAAGGCGGCAACGCGCAATCCTCGCGCATCGGCCAAGCGGCAGCGCGGGCGCTCGAAGGAAAGACCGCGGGCAGCCGCCCGGTCGAGGTGGTCAGCGGCGCGTTTGTCGGCGGGGCGGCGCTGGCGACCAAGGTGAAAGAGGGCAAGCTGGCGATCGTCTACGTAACACCCGGCTTCGACGCGAGCGAGATGAACGGCATCGCCAAGTCACTCGCCGGGTTGAGCGTGCTGTCGGCCGGTGCGTTGACGCGGTTCATCGACGAAGGGGTCGTGCTCAGCTTCGAGCTAGTCAGCGGCAAGCCCAAGTTGCTAGTGCATTTGAAGCGCGCTCACGATCAGAGCGTTGAGCTGTCGTCGCAGGTCTTGAAGATTGTGAGGGTCATCGAATGAAGCACGCCGCGCTCGCGCTCGTCTTGGCCGCCGTGGCCCTGCCTGGTCGGGCACTTGCCCAAGACAGCCAGGACACGTCCGAGCTCGAAGGCTTGCTCGACACCTCGGTCGTGAGCGCGCCGTCGAAGACGAACGAGGCGGTCAGTACCGCGCCCGCGGCGTCGCTCGTGCTGAGCGCCGAAGATTTGCGGCGCTACGGCATCCGCTCGCTCGACGAAGCCATCAACTACTTGGCCTACGGCATGGCCACCGAAAAGGCCTTCCAGTCAGCCGAGATCGGCGCGCGCGGCGTGCTTTTGGGCAGCGACTTCGGCAGCCACGTGCTGTTGATGATCGACGGCCACGTGCTGAACGAGAGCTGGAGCGCGACCGCATATTTCGATCGCGCCACGACGATCCCGTTCGAGCTGATCGATCACATCGAGCTGGTGCTCGGCCCCGGCTCGGTGTTGTACGGCTCGAGCGCGATGCTCGGCATCGTGCAGATCGTCACCAAGCGCGCCAAAGACTTCGAGGGCGTGCACGTGGTCGTCGAATCCGAATTGCCGGTTTCGGTGCGCGGGGCCGTCGGCCTCGGCAAGCGCTTCCAGTTGTTCGGCCGCGACGCCGAGGTGGTGCTGGAGCTGGAGCACTACGAGCAACACGGCCCGACCCTGAGCTTTGGCCCAATCCAGGGCAACCCGGACAGCGTCACGGGCCAGCTGCGCGACTACGACCCGAACAAGAAGGATCGCATCTATCCGGCCGGCACGTGGGGCGGCCGCGGCAACGACGCCTATTTCACCAAAGCCCCGTCGGCGTACTTGAAGCTGCGCGCCGGCGACTTCGAGGTTGCGCTGCGCGGCGCGCTCGATAAGCGCACTTACCCAACCAACAGCGGCAACTTCGACGATCCGACCAGCTACGAGCTGGATCGCTGGCTGAACCTGGACATCAAGCACACCGCGTCGCTTTCGGCCGTCGCACAGCTCTCGACGCGCTTGTACGCCGACAGCTATGACTACAACGAGTATTGGAGCAGCAGTGGCGCCGAAGACTGCTTGGAGGGGCAAGTCGCCGGTTGTCTATGGCGGCTGCACGGCGCTGCGCAAAGCGTCGGGCTCGAGCCGCAGCTGTCACTCGACTGGTTCCAAGACGGGCGCGCCGTCACGCTCGTGGGCGTCGACGGTCGGATCAAGCACATCGCGTCAAACGTCACCTTCACCGACAACGTTACGGGCACCGGCCCGGGTCCAATCGGCGCGTACTCACCGACCGAGAAGGCGCTCGCCGCGTACTTGCAGCAAACGTTCTGGGCCACCAAATGGGCGGCGCTCAACGCCGGCGTGCGCGCCGACGTCGATGATCGCTTCGGCAGCGCGATTTCGCCGCGCGCGGCGCTGGCCGTCTTGCCGTGGCGCGGCGGCACCGTGAAGGCGATCTACTCCGAAGCGTTCCGCGCCCCGACCGCGTTCGACATTTATTACAACGATCCAAGCACCCAGGTGCCGGGCGGCAAAGATCTGCGGCCCGAGAAAGTGCGCTCGGTCGAAGGCATGATCGAGCAACACCTGGGCACACAAACCTTGCACATGGGCGTGTTCCGTTCGTGGTGGGAGGACTTGCTGCTGTTGTCACCGCTGAGCCCCGAGCAGATCCAGAGCAACGCCGACAAGGGCCTGCTGCAAGCCGGGCTGGACAACGCGTACCAGGTTCAAAACGTGTCGCGAGTTCGCAACGTGGGCTTCGACTTCGGCTTCGAGGGCTCGTCTGCAGCGCGCAAGCTGCACTACGGCATGAACCTGACTGAAGCCATCGCGCGGCGCGAAGAGCCGGGCCAAAGCGGCCAGCTTTTGGCGTTGGCTGCCCAAACCTTCGGCAACGCGCGCATCGCGTACGACCTGCCCGGCGCCTTGCCGACGGTCGCGCTCGTGGCGCGTTGGGTCGGACGCCGCCCCGACGATACGTACGCCCCGCCCACCGACGCCGAACCCAATCCGAGCTTCGCGCTGCCGAGCGTCGAAGGCCGCGTCACGCTGAGCGGTGCCGTACCGGGCCTGCGCGGGCTCTCATACCGCCTGAGCGCGAACTACAACACCGCCAAGCGCACGGTCTACAGCGCACATGGCGGCACACTGCGCGACGGCAGCCACGAATTCGTCGCCACCGACCGCGTCCGGTTTGGCGCCGGTCTCCAATACGATTTCTGGCGCTGAGGGCAGCGCAGCCCGGCCTCAGCGCCCCGAATTCGTTCACATGCAGCACTTCCGCAAAACCGCCCGCGCCTTGGTCGACGACTTCGGCGACACCAGCTTTGTCTGGCGGCTTGGTCGACGAGCTCAAGGCGTAACGGCGGCGCGGAACGGCGCGGCTGGTGAACGGCGCGCTACGGCGAAATCTCGCGCACGCTGCCCTTCTTGTAGAGCAAGCCGTCCTGGCTGACGCCGTCGCTGCGAAAATAGACGCTGATGTTCGGCTTGCCGGTTTCCGATGCATCGCGAGCGGGCGCGGCGGTGAGCTTCGCAGCCGGGTCGACGCCTTGTTTGCACGACGTGCCACCGACACCAAAGTTGCTGCCGTTGTCTTCCAGCTCCTGGAGCTTTTTCCAAGTGCCGCCGCTCGCGCCGTCGCTCTCGTCGAGCCATAGCTCGAGCTTCACGTTGCCGTTCGGCAGGTCGTAAATCAGTGATTTGTAGCCGATCCAGGTGCCGATCGGCATGCCGCCTGCCCACTGGGTCTTGCTCGAGACGGCGACGGATTGCGGATGGCTCGTCTCTTTCTCGAAGTCGATTTTGCCGTCGTAACGCATGCGCGCGTCGATGCCGCGCGTGTCGCACAGGTTGACGTCTTCTTTGCCGATCGTGCCGTGGTTGGTGCGAGCCAGCGCGACCAGGCCGCCCCACGGCGTGGCGTTGTCGGCGATACGCTGAAAGTACATGGTGACTTCGACGTTGCGCCACTGATCCAAGAGCTTGGGATCGTGCACGTACATGCGCGGCGTGTTGCCGCTGATTTTGAGGGTGCCGGCGCCGTCGGTCGTGTACGTCGCGTCGCCGTGATCAGCGTCGAACCAGTCGTCTTGCGGATCGTGATCGGGGAACTGCCGCGCGACGCCGTTGTTCCACTTCGACGTCCATACTTTGCCGCCCGGCAGCGTCGGACACAGCATGGTGACCCCGAGCTGGTCTTTGCCGACGCCGGTCGCGCCCGCGCAGTGCTCGGCGGCGCTGCCACCGGCGCCCGCGGATCCGGTCCCCGCCGCGCCTGCGCTCGGCGCGCCACCGGCAGGCTTGCCACCCGTGGCGCTGCCGCTGGTCGCGCTACCGCCCAGCGTTTGGTCGCCGCCCACGCCCGCCGCCGGAGCCGAACCGCCGTTTCCGCCGCCAGCGCCGGAGCTCGAAGCGCCGCCTGCGGCCGTTCCCGCCGCTGGGCCTGCACCGGTCGCTGCACCGCCGCCAGCGCTGCCGCATGCAACACCCGAGCACAACAGAAGCAACAGACACGGTGAGCGCGACGCCATGGCCTAAGAGTGCCCTGGATGCGCAACCGGTTCCAGTGGTGGCAGTCCTGATCCGTTGTCGGGGCCCTGCGCGAGGGCGGCCCCAGGAAGGGGTCCGGCAGCGGGATCGGGATCGGTCTCGGCAGGGGCTTCGGGCAAGCCAGAGGCGGGGCCGGGCTCGCGCAGGGCCTTTCTCGGCCTCGA
>JBBRMI010000132.1:0-23462 GCA_038230915.1 Polyangiales bacterium
AAAATCTACTCGCACCTTCGACCGCCCGCCGGAGGCCCACGCGCCACCCACGTGGGTCGCGTCCTGACATTCCCGCCAGCCTTCCAGGTCTCCCTCAGCTGATTGTCGCGCTTTCGGCCCATTTTTCGCCGCGATCTAGCTCTAATGTCGAGACGTCCTGAGCAATGTCAACGTGAACGGTCTCCGCTTTGCCTCCACCCAAGACGATCTCCGCAGCAACTGCTTTCGCGCGTTGCACATCGATATCGGCGATGACGACGTCAGCCCCCTCGGCGGCGAAGCGCCGGGCGATGGCTGCGCCGATGCCCTGAGCGCCACCAGTAACCACCGCAACCCGGTCAGCGAGTCGAGGTGTGCTAGACGTCATCTAGGAGGCCCTCTAGCGGGCCGCTATACTGGTCGGGGTGTCCCAACCCTGGCAGCGCGACCTTGAACTGACGGGCGACACTCAGCCAAAGATCGTTGGTCGATCTGCCTTCGTAGGCTCGGATGCCCGGAGCTCTCAAGCCCACCCCCGGACCGCCGAACACGACGAGGGGCATGTTCGTGTAGCTGTGGTCGCCGGCCGCCACTTCATTCACGTAGAGAATCAGAGTGTTCGATAACAGCGACGTGCCATCGGCCTCCGGCGTCGACTCGAGTGCCTGAATGAACGAGGCAGTCTGCTCAGAATACCAGCGGTCCACACCGGCCAGGCGCAGCTGCAAGTCCGGGTCTTCTAAGTTGCCGTGCGTCTGAGGATGATGCGCGAAACTGTCCGTCGTGCCTTCGGGAATGCCCTCGAACACGAGCCCGCTCACGCCAGGCGACCAAGAGTAGCTTACGACGCGAGACAGATCACAGGCGAACACGACGCGGATGATAGCCAGGTGTTGCGCCCCGACCGTGGCAACGTCGCGGAAGTTCCGGACCTCGACGTCCGCGCCGACCGCTGCCGCCTCCGCCGAACAACCGGCAAGCGCAGCATGGCTCTGGTCAAGGCCCACCTCGAGGCCGCGAATAGCGGACTCGTGGGCGTCAAAGCGTTCTCGGGCGCTGGCCGGCGCGACCGCTCGAAGTCGCTTCAGATCGGCACGAATGAAGTCGAGGACACTTTGTTGTCGGGCCCGGGCGTCTTGTAGCATTGCCTGATTCTGGGGAGTGGCGCCTCCAGCCATGAGCGCCCCAAAAATTCGGCCGTACAGAAGACGGGGCTTGAGCTCCGGGAACAGGGGCTGGTCTGGCCCAGCGTAGGAAAGCACGCGGTCGGCAATCGTGCGCGCGGAAGACTCGAGGCCGTCGTGGGCCGCGACTTGAAGCGATGGGAACGGCACGTTGCCGAGAAGAGGCGAGGTGGCAAGCAATCGCTGGTCTACGGAGGGAGCCGTATTGACGTAGTCGTCCCTGCCGTCCCGAGCGTCGCCAAACGGCTCGCCAGTGCAGAGCGTGACCATGCCCGCTTCGTGATCGGCGGCGGGCCGCGACGGGACGATCCTGAGCCCATCAATGACGATCATGCGCTGGCTCAATCCGGCAAACGGTTGCAGAATCGAGCCGAGAACAGCTTGGGAGCCTGCGCCTTGCGGTAGCCAGTGGCGTCTGATGGTGCCGTTGGGTCGATGAATGACCATCAAGCGTCGGGGGGTCGGTGCACCCTGCGCGTGGGACTCGACAGAACCAAGCCAAGCGCCAAGGCCAATGGTTGCGCAGGAGCCGCCGAGCGCGGCGAGAAAACTGCGCCGCGCCCGGCGGTAAGGGCGATAAGGGACGGGACCTCCCGGAGTGATCTTCATGGAGCCACCTTCCGGAGTCTGAAGAACGCCGAGCTGGCGATGGCGCTGAGTAGCACGTTGATGCGGCCACCCGACTGCTTGAAGGCAGCCGCAATTGGCTGCACGGCGCAGGTCTGCTCGGAGCTGAGCGGGTGTCCCGCCGCGTAGCCACTGATTTGGAGGGCCAGGCAGCTAGCCAACTCGGGACTGTCCGCGAGACGCTGCGTGAACTCGATGCCATTCGCGGTGGGACCGGCCCAACTCTCGCTGCCCGGAAGTGCCCAAGAAGCATCCACTGCGTGACCTGCGACGGAGCTGCGAAAGCGACCTAGCTCGTCGTAATTTTCGAACAACACGCCCAGCGGCTCGAACTCCTTGTGGCATGCGCTGCAGGTGGGTAACCCCATGCGAAACTCGGCGCGCGCGCGCTCGGTTTCCAAGGCATCCAGCTGCGCCTGCGATGCCGCCTTAACGCCTGGCGGTGGAGCCGGGATGGCCTTACACAGCAGAGTGCTTGCCACGAACAGACCCCGCTGCACGGTGGAGGTGGTCGAGACTCCGGCCAGGCGGGTAAGCAGACTGGGCTGAGTCAATAGGCCCGAGCGTTGGTTAGCCGGCAACGGAGTCCGGACCCAATCGGCGTCGAAGTCCCACGGGTTCAGGCCGTAAAGCGCGGCGGTCGTTGCGTTGACAAAGCTATGATCGGCACTGAACAGCTCGGCCAGGGTGTTGTTCCCGGACCAGAGAGCATCGTGGACGAAACGGCGAGTCTCTTCGATCATACTTTCGCGCAGTTGGTTGGTGAAGCTTGGGTCCTGTTTCTGGGACGTGCGTAGCTTGCCTGTCGACAGCCAGCGCAAGATCAAGTCGGTCACGTGGTCTCGGACTCGAGGTTCGCCCAGCAGGCGCTCGACTTGGGTGGCGATGCCTTCGGGAGTCCTCAACAGCCCGCCTTTCGCTGCCGTCCATAGGCCCGCGTCAGGAAGTGACTCCAGGAGGAACACGCCAAGCCGAGCCATGACCTCGTAGTCCGTGAGCAGGCGTTCTCCGGTCGCGGGCGCTTGCGTGCCGAACTCCGTCAGGTAGAGAAATGAAGGGGCCTGCAGGATGGCCTCGGTTGCGAGCCGGGAAGCGCCTTGCACGTCCTGGCTGGTGCCGAGGCCTTGCTCGAAAACGAGGCGTAGCGACGCCGTTTCTTCCGCGCTCAGTGGATGGCGAAAAGCACGCTCAGCTAGCCCGCTGATGACGGCGAAGGCGCACTCAGGCTCGACGCAACTGCGCAGCCCCTGCTGCTCGAGCACATCAACGGACACCGCGCGCGCGTTCTCCCCCAGCTCGAAAGCCAGCGAGGCGCTCATTCGATCGATGCCCCTGCTCACGAGAAGATCGGGGTCAGCCCCCGTATTGGTGAGGGTCGGTGGGCGCACGGTACCGAGCAAGTCTCGCAGGGCGTTCTGGTAGTAATGGACGTTGATCAAGGAGGCGTCGGTTTCGAGCAAGGTCGTACAGCCTGGCCCGACGCCAACGGCCACAGGCTTTTCGGGCTCTTGCGACGTCGATGCTTGATGCGGCTCGGCGTCGCTGCTCGAGTCACAGGCCGTGCCGAGGAGGAACGCCAGAAGGCCAACGGAGTACCAGAAGCGCGTGAACAAGGTGCTACCGGTTTGTTCCTCGAGGGTGATTTCAAGTGAACAACAGTTGTTGCGAAATACGAGCGGATGTTGCTGCGGCGTCGAGGCCGCCGTGCCTGAGCGCGAGAAACGCCTCGATTTTCGACCCGGCCATCCTTGCGGGCAGTGTGAAAATTGCTACATTCCGCTCGTGCCGGATTGGCAGTGGCCCGCGCTCATCGCCCCAGCCCTGGAGGTACGGGACCAGCCAAGTCAAAACTTAGAGGTGCTGGGTGTTCGGCGAGACTGGAGTCGAACCAACCCGCACCTGCACGGTACGCACGAGCTGCTCATCCCGCTTGCTGGCGACGTGCTCTATGGCATCAATGAGGGATTCGTACAGGCTCATCCGGGTCGCGTGATCTGGTTTCGGCCTGGGGTCGTTCACGATGCTGGCTATCCGCCAGCCATAGGTGACTGCGATCACCTTTGGGTCCGGCTACTCGCTCGACAGTGTGCAGTGTTTCGCGTCGTCGCGTTCGATGGTCGGGCGGAGCGCGACGACCGTATTCGTTTCTTGTTCGATGAGAGCGAGCTGGGCGTGAGCTGGTTGCAATGGTTCTCCGACGCGCCCGGCCCACGGCAAACCTACGCAGTATTGGCGCTGGCAGCGGCGGTCCTTAGGATCGTGCTGTCGAGTCGCCTCGAGCAAGCGCCCATTGCCGGGGTTGCCGAGGTCGTTGGCGCCGTGCAGGCGCATTTGCGAAGCACCGCAGGCCGAGGCGATCATTTGGAGAGCTTGGCCGACATGGCGGGCTACAGCAAGTTCCACTTCCTACGCGTCTTCAAGCAGGAAACGGGCATGACGGTGCAGGCTTTCGTCAATGCCGCTCGCGCGACCCGCGTCGCGGAGCTTCTGGCCAACGGCGCGAGCGTGGGCGCCATCGCCCAAGAGCTGGGGTTCGCATCGGCGTCGTCATTCCGACGCTGGTGGCGGACCTACCGCGGACTGGAGTGAAGAAGAGGCTGAGGCTGACCTCATTGTGAAAACCTGACGCGTGCCGCTCGGCGATGATCTAGCGTTCGGAGGTGGTGCGGTCGTTCCCAGACTTTCGTAGCCGTCGCGGCCTCCTTCTGAGCGCGTCCGCGTTGGTGCTCACGCTGTTACCCGCACGCGTCGGCAAGGCGGAAGTTCCGGGCCTGAAGCTTCGCTGGCTGGCACCGTCCGGCTGCCCCTCGCAGGCAGATGTGGAGCGCCGAGTCCAAACGCTGCTCGTCGGACACACACGCCAAGGGGGGCGCGAGCTGGACGCACGCGTGGTGGTGACCAAGGAGACATCGGCTCCGTTCCACGCCGTGGTGACGACCGGCAGCGACGGACGCCTCGGCACCCGAACCCTGGAGGGAGAATCGTGCACCGCCATAGCGATCGCCACCGCGGTGGTCTTGGTCCTCAGCTTGGACCCCAGCGTCGCGCTCACCGAATCGCCGGCAGACACCCATTACGAGGTGACGCGCCCGATGCCCGAGCGTGAGCAAGCTCCACCGCCACCGTCGCCCCGGACCGCCCTGATCCCCTACGTGCACGCCTTCAGTGGGGTTGCGATTCGCGTCTTGCCTCGGGCTTCGGTATTCCTGGGTCTCGGGGCAGGACTGCGCCGTGGCCCCTGGGGGTTGGAGGGCGGCGCCGCATGGGCTCCCCTGCAGACAGTGGGACTCAGGTACCCTGACGGAGCGCGTGCGGAGATCGGGTATTGGTCGCTGCCCGGTCGCGCTTGCTACCTTCCAGTGCGCACTCGCTCCGTCGACTTGGCCGCTTGCGCGGGTGCGGCCTTCGAATACTGGTCGGCGCAGGCGTTCGGCGTCTCCAGCCCAGGTCGAGCTGTCGTAGCCCTGCTCTCGAGCCAGCTCTCTCTTGAGTCGCGAGTCTCGCTCGTTGGCCGGCTGTCCTTTTCCTTCGGCGCTGAGGGCAGCTTTCGGCACCTCCACCCACACTTTCTGATTGGCGCCGTTGGCCAAGTGCATGAAATCCCAGCCCTTAGTGGCGCTTTGCGGGCGGGGCTCAGTCTGCGACTCTGAGCCGGCGCGAGCTTTCTCGAGCGCCGAACCGCGGCGATCACGGATCGGGGCGTAGCATGTAACTAACTCTGTTGCTGGGCTCGATGGAACTGCTCTTGCTGCGCTGAACACCGATGGAGTCGCGTCTCCCCAAGGCTGGAGCGATCCCTAGCGTGGCGGAGCTATACGCCGAGCACGCGAAGTTCGTCTGGCGCAACCTGCAGAGACTCGGGATCCCTCCGGATCACATTGAGGACGCCGTTCAAGATGTCTTTCTCGCAGCGCAACAGGCTCTACAGGCCTTCGAGGGTCGTTCCGCGGTCCGCACCTGGTTGTTCTCGATCATGGCGCGGATCGCCGCGCGCAGGTGCGAGCGGCTCCGTATCACGAGTCATCGGTTCGTACCGGTCTCGCCCGAGCTCTTGGACACTCTGGTCGAGAACGAGCACAGCCCGCTCGACCTGTTGCTACAGCGGCAGGCCATCGAGCTGGGGCATCGGCTGCTCTCCGAGCTCGACTACGACAAGCGGACGATACTCGTCATGGTCGAGCTGGAGCAGATGTCCGTGGTAGAGGCAGCAGAGGCCCTCGGCATCAACCTCAACACGGCTCACAGCCGGTTACGGGCGGGGCGGCGGCTCCTCGAAGAACGCTTGAAGGAAAGCCTCGCCGAGCCGAAGGTGGCATCGTGAGCGATCTAGACGCCCGAACACGAGCTTTGCTCGGGGCCATGCGCTCGGGCGAAGATCCCGACCAGGCGGACGTCGACCGCGTCGGTAAAGCTCTTCTTGGCAAGCTAGCAGCCGCCGGTGCGCTTGCCGCCGCGTCTGTCACGGCACCCCAAGCGGCCGCTGCGACCAGCTTGTTGGGATTGAAGCTCGTCGCCTCGGGGCTAGTGGTAGGTATCGCAGTAGCAGGCGGCGTATGGGTCCAGCGATCGAAGCCAGCCGTGCCGGCGTCGGCCGGTCCCGCTCCGCGCGCAGCGCCCAGCCGCAGCGTGCCGGTGCGCGAGCGTGTCGAGCGGCCCGCCGTAACTCCCATCCCCGAAGGATCGGCCTCCGCTTCGGCGGCTTCCGAGCCTGCTCAGCCCAAGAAGGCCGCCACCCTTAACGTGGAAGCGGAAGGCAAGTTGCTGGCAGAGGCTCAGCGCGCGCTCGCGGCGGGGCGCACCGGCGAAGCGCTTTCGAGATTAGGCGAGTACGATCGGCGTTTTCCCAAGGGAATGTTGCGCATCGAAGCCGATGCGGCCCGCGTCCTGGCTCTTTGCGGGGCGGGCAGGCAAACTGAGGGCCAAGCCCAAGCGCGGCGCTTCCTCGATCGCTATGCTGATTCCCCTCAAGCCAGTCGCGTTGAACGAGCGTGTGGTACCTCGGCGCAGCCTGCAAGCGCCGAGGGCGCGACTACGACGCGCCGACCGTGAACTTGGCGTCGCCGCAATCCGACGCGGATGCGTTTGGCGTGCGGCGCTGCTGCTCACTCTCGCGGGTTGCGAGGTGGGCTCCCCAGGCATCTCGATTGGGCATCACACCGCGCGAGACACCGGGGCTGGCGGGGCGGTTGACGTCCCGGTTCACGCCCCCGTCAACGTCCCGATTGACGTCCCGAGTGCCGGGGCCGACGGCGGCGCGCAAGGCGAGCCGCCGCCGGTGTCAATTCCCGGGACGGGATGCATACTGGCCGCCGACTCGCGCGACGAAAGCTACGCGATCGGCGCCGCGGCGCGCCTCGAGGGTGGGCTAAGGCTCGAGGCCGGCCCGAGCGGCAATTGCCTGACCCCGCAAGTCTCTGCGCCTGGCGGGGCGCCAACCGTCGAGCAACGCAGCTGCGCCGCACAGCCCAACCAGATCTGGCAAGTCCGGCCGGCGACCTCCGGGTGGTTCTCACTCGTCAATCTCGAACGCGCGGACTGCCTCGATGTGAGCGGCGGCGATTCAGCGCCCGGTACGCCTGTCATCGTTTCGGGATGCGACCAGAGCGTTAACCAAGAATGGCAAGCCATCTGCGCTGGCAACGATACCTGGCAGATCGTCAGCCATCTGGGCGGTCTCGCCTTGCAGGTTACTGACGCGAGCAGGCAGGGTGGCGCTGTGCTCGTTCAAGAAGTGGTTCAGGGGCTCCCGGAACAAGCCTTTCGGGTCACGTTGCGGCTGCACGCTTACTGGTCGCTCGTCGATACTTCGGAGGAGGTCGGCCAGCCGTGGCGGTTTTCGGAGGGGCCGGTAGACGAGACTTGGGCGTCGCCTTCGTTCGATGACTCGAGTTGGAGCGAGGCGCTCGGTCCTTTCGGTGACGACGCGGCGGAGGTTTCGCCTCGCGGCACGCGCTGGCAAAGTCCGGAGATTTGGCTGCGGCGGGGGTTTTCTTTCGACCCCCCAAAAGGCCCGCTCAGCCTTCGCGTCTATCATCGCGGAAACACACAAATCTACCTGAACGGTGTGGAAGCCTTCTCTGGCGTCGGGCCCCCCGGGGGCTATCGTGTCTCAGAGGTGAGCGCGGAGGCGCTGGCCTCGGTAGTGCCGGGTTTCAACGTATTGGCTGTTCACAGCCTCACGGGCGACGCCGGCGCTTTCGTGGACGCGGGGCTCGGCGTCTTCGACTTTCCTTGATCGCGCGGCACTTTCGGCGACGGCGGCGTGACTCTGCCAGCTGACGCCCCGGCCGCGGCTGGCTTTTTTTCGGATGCGATCACGGAACGGCGCGAAGGCGTCCCTAACGCAGCATGACCATGAAGACCGGGCTGTTGGCATTGGGTTTGTTGGGCGCGGCAGGTTCGCTGCTCGTCGCGGGGGCCGGTTGTTCCGGCGACAGCCCCTCCACCCCCATCGGTAATGGGTCTGCGGGTGCCGCCGGAACGGCTTCAAAGGGTGGATCCAGCGCCGCGACCGCGGGCTCGACGAGCGCCGGGGGCCTGACCAGCGCCGCTGGCACCAACGCCTCGGGTGGCACGTTTGCCAATGGCGGCACGATTGCCAATGGCGGCACGGTTGCCAATGGCGGCACGGTTGCCAATGGCGGCACGATTGCCAATGGCGGAACGATTGCCAATGGCGGCACCGTTGCCAATGGCGGCACCGACGCTGGTACTACCGCCGGTACTGGGAACGTTCCCGCTTGCCCAGCCACGATGCCCAATGCCGGCGACACCTGCGTGCAGCAGCCGGGCGCCCCGGACGCCTGCCCCTACGACACCCAGCTCTGCAGCTGCATGCCCACGGACGGCGACGGCAGCCCTCTGGGGTGGACCTGCGTGGATGCCGGCGCTGGCGACGCCCAGTGTCCGGCCGACGCGATGGACGGCGACGCCTGCACCGGCAAGGGAGTCTGTCCGGATCAAGCAACGTGCGCCTGCGTCGATGACGTAATCGCCTGCAACCTGTGAGGAGCGCGGGAGCGCGAGGCTTGGCGAACCGCTTCGATTGGCCTAGTTTGCCTGCTGGCCGCGAGCGCGGTCGCCTGCCTCGAGTCGTTGCATGCCGAAAGTCATCGTCGCCGCATTTTCCGTCACCCTCGATGGGTTCTCCGCCGGGCCCGAGCAAAGTCTCCAGCACCCGCTCGGCGTGAATGGCCCGGACATGGCGCGCTGGTTCTTCCCGACGCGCGCGTTCCAGCAGATGCATGGTGGCGGCGGCGACGGCGAAGCCGGCATCGACAACGACTTTGCCGTGCGTAGCTTCAAAAACATAGGCGCGTGGATACTCGGCCGCAACATGTTCGGGCCCGTGCGCGGGCCGTGGCCGGATGATTCCTGGAAAGGCTGGTGGGGCGACGAACCGCCCTACCACGTGCCGACGTTCGTGCTGACGCATCACGCGCGCGAGCCGCTCGTGATGCAGGGCGGCACTACGTTCCACTTCGTCACGAGGGGCATCCACGACGCGCTGGAGCGCGCCAAAGCCGCCGCGGGTGGCAAGGATGTGCGGATCGGCGGCGGCGTCTCGACGGTGCGGGCCTATCTGCAGGAACGACTGATCGATGAACTTCATCTCGCGGTTGGGCCGGTGTTGCTCGGCCGCGGTGAGGCCTTGTTCGCAGGGCTCGACCTGCGCGCGCTTGGCTACACCGTGCTCGAGTCAAAAGCCGGCGAACGCGCGACCCACGTGATGCTGAGCCGCACCCACCGCTAAATGCCCGGGCCGAACATGCCCCCGTGCCACCTGTCAAGCGAGCTGCGCGGAGCCTCTTTGCAAGGAGAGCCGCGACTGTCCGCGGACGGCCGCCTATGCTTGCCAGGACGGCATTTGCAAATTGACGAAATGATTGAATGTGGTTCTGCTCGTTGCGTCGAACAGGACCATGCAACAAAGCCGGAGGAAGCCATTTGATGGTGCGGGGGTAGCGCCGCCAGCGCGAGCGGCTGTGTGGGCCCCGCTGGCGCGCTCGCCATTTCGTTGGGCACGGGTCGTGCTGGTCGCCGTGCTCGGGCCCCTGGCTTGCGGTGGCTCCGGTGCTACTGCTCCTGATGGGAAAGCGAGCGCCGGCAGCTCCGGATCAGCAAACGACTCAACGCCTGCTCTCGAGAACCTGACTTCCCCGACGCAGGACGGCGCGACGTTCAGATCTGGAGATCCGGCAGCGGAGATGACGTGTCCCCCCGGCAATGTGGCGTGCTTATCCGAGGGCTTCGACTACACGTGTAAGGCGCGCGACTCGGTGAAGCTCGTGCAATCGTGCCCGAGCGCTAGCAGTTGCGACTGTCTTTCTCCCATCGAATGTGATGGTGCCGAGGATTGCAAGTCAGGAGTGTGTTGTCAGAGGGCTGGTTGGGGCGGCAGACATGAATACTTGTGCGCCGCGACGCTTGCGGATTGCAGTATTTCCGTCTCGGCGCTGTGCCGACGTCAAAGCGACTGCGCCCCCACCGAGCGCTGCTGTGACGACTTACACATTGACGCGGTCGGTGCTGATTCGGGTCTGTGCCGGCCGACTGCACTATGTAATTTGAAACCGAATTACGTGAGTGCGCCTTTGTGCGAATCAGACGCCGACTGCGCCGAATGGCCAGGCGCCGCCTGCCGGCAGACGTTTAACCTCTTCCCCAAGACGCCGAAGGCCTACAAGACCTGCCAGCCCCCAACCTAGTCCGCGATCAGGCTTTGAGCACGCCGGGCAGCACCGATGTGCCGTCGATGCCAAAAGTTTTGTCGGACGCGCCCATCATTTTTAGGAGCGTGACGTAGAGGTTGCCGAGGGCCGCGCCTTTGAAGTCGACGACTTTGCCGCTGTCGACGGCGCCGCCGCAGTTGCCGAGTAACGCGGGCGCGAGGTTGGTGTGGTCGTGCGGGTTGCCGTCACCCATGTCGGGTAGCAAGAGCAGCGCGCTATTTTCGAGCAGCGAATTGCCGTCGGTGTCTACGGTAGCTTGCAGCTTGGTGGCAAAGTCGGCGGCTTGTTCGCACTGCCATTTTTCGAGCCGCAACAGCGCGGCGCGACCGTCGGGGCTACCGTCGTGAGAGAGCGCGTGGTGACCGGGGATGGCGTTGATGAACGGATGCGACCGGCTGCTCAAGCCGTTCTCGATCTGAAAGGTCATGACGCGCGACTGATCGCAACGCAGCGCCAACACCATTAAGTCGTTGAAAGCGGTGACGCGCTCTTGGTAGCCGAGACCGGCGGCTGGTGGCTGACCGATCTCGCAAGCGCCGAGCGGGCTTTGCAGGCGCGTTTCCAACTGCCGCACCGCCGTCAGGTACTCGTCGAGCTTGTCTTGGTCGTGCTTGCCCAAACGCTGCTGCAGCTGCTGCGCGTCACTGAGCGCGTAGTCGAGCACGCTGCTCAGCGACTCGCGACGGATCGCTTGCTGTTCGGCGGTCGCGCCCTCACTCGTGCCGCCGAACAACTGGTTGAACGCGGTCAGCGGATCCGTGATCGGGCTGAGCGGCATGCCGGGCGCGGCCCACGAAATAGATTGCGTGTACGTGCACGACGCGCCGAAGTCGCACGCCGACGGCTCGCCGGCTCCCCACTGCAACGACGGAAAGCGCGTCGTCGGCTTGAGGGCTTTGACGATCGCTTGATCGATCGAGATGTCGTTGGTCAGCTGGTTGAAGTTGCTGAGCTTGGTGCTGGTGAGCAAGGTACCGGTACCGCGCGCATGGTCGCCCGCGCCGGTCGAGCTCTGCCCGGCGTTGTGGAAGAGCCCATTCATGAACAGCCGGCGAAAGGACGATCGCGGAGATTAACTGCGACAGCGTCGTTTGGTTCGAGCCAGCCTTGGCGACGGCTTCCCAATATGGCTTGTCGCCCTCGGCTAAGTTGCGGCCCAGCGCGTAGCCGTAAAGTTTCTGGGTCAGGCACCGCGTAAAGCGCGGGTCGTCTTTCAGCTTGGCGCCGAGCTCGAGGCCGCCCGCGTACGCCACGTCCGCGGTCACCGCGTCGGCGCTGGCCGGAACGCCGCCGCTGGTGTCGATCGGCGCGCCGGCTTCGACCGTGCGCAGGCATCCCGATGCCATCGAGCTCCTCGAGCCCGAGCCCCACTGGATCGAGCAAGTTGTGGCAACCGGCGCAAGCCGGGCTCTTACGGTGCTCGGCCAAGCGCTCGCGCATCGTGACGTCACCTTCCGGATCTTTGAACGCCGGCACGTTGGGCGGCGGTGGCGGCACCGCGCGGCACAAGATGCGCTCTAGCAAGAACCGTCCGCGCTTGACCGGCGACGTCCGGTTGGCCTCCGAGCTGGCGGTGAGCCACGCGCCCTGAAAGAGCAGTCCGCCGCGCGTGCCCGCCGGCAGCGTCACGCGCGTGAGCTGCTCGGTCCCAGGCATCGGCAAGCCGTAGTGCTTGGCCAGACGGTCGTTCACGAAGCCGAAGCCCGGGTCGAGCATGCGCTGCACAGGCAACTCCGACCGCAAAAACGCCCCAAAAAACTGTTTCACTTCGTCGATCATGGCCGCCCGCAGCGGCTCGTCGAAGTCGGGGTATTTCGTCGGATCTTTGGTGACGTGCAGCAGCGGCCGCGCGTTGAGCCATTGCGCCGCAAAGCTCTCCTGCAGGGCCGCGGCGCGCGGATCGGCCAGCATGCGCTCGACCGTGCTGGCCAAGCCGGCGTCGGTTTGCAGCGCGCCCGCCTTGGCGGCGTCGAACAGCGCCGCGTCCGGCATGCTGCTCCACAAGAAGTAGGAGAGGCGGCTACCGATCGTGTAGTCGTCGAGCGGCACCAGCCCCTGCGCATCCGCAACAGGCGCCCCGGACAGCCTGAAGCTAGGGCGGTACAAGAAATTCGGACTGACCAGCACCGCGCGCACGAGCAGCGAGACGGCTGCGTCCGCGCTCTCTTTGAGCCGAAGCTTCTTCCAAAGCCCAAGCAGGCTCTCGGATTCGCTCGACGTGAGCGGACGCCGGAAAGCCCGCTCGGCAAAGCCGGTGACGATTTGCGCGTAGCAAGCTTCGGGAACCGCGGCTTTCGCGGGCTCACAGCTGTAAACTTTGGCGCGCGATGCCGGAACCACCAGGGCTTCCCCTTTCGCCTCGATCGAGCTCACCACCAGCTGATTGGTGATGTTGTCGGCCGGCAAATTGATGTAGTTGTCGCACTTCACCGTCACGGTGTGGGCTCCGGCCGCCAAATCCGCCGTCACGCTGAACGTCTTCGGCGACGACGGCAGCGCCTCGACCGTGAACGTCCGCGGCGCGGCAGCGTCGATCTGAACGCTCATGATTGGATGATCGGCGTTGGAGATCGTGCCGCCCGCCGGCACTAGGATGGTGACTTTTTCGGCCTGGGCCAGCGTGAGCTTGGCGGTGAGCTTGGAGCTGGCGAGCGTGAACGCGGACGCGCCGTAGCCGTAACCGGGCGCTTTGCCGAGCGCCTGGGCCTCGAAATATTCGCGGTAGCGCGGCGCGACGTGCAACGCGGCCTCGGCCAGGTCGCGCGCGGCCCCCGTGTAAAGGTCCATCAGCGCGGGCGAGAGACTGAGGCCTTCGGCGAGGTTGTCGAAGCCGTCGAGGTTGCTGTCCGGCGGAAAAGTATCGGCGGGCGTGAGGGAAGTGCCGAGCAGCTCACGCACGGTGTTGTCGTACTCGAGCCGGTTCAGCCGATGCAGCAGCTCCGAAGCCAACGGTGCGGTTGAAGCCAGTGGGCCGCTGCCACTGCCGGGACCGGTTCCAGCGCCGCCGCCAGGTTCTGCCGGCACGACAACCGCACCCAGCTCAGGGCCGCCGTCTATGCGGGCGAAGCAGCCGGAAGCGAGACCAGCCGCGGCAGCCAAGCAACCGGCGACCACGCGCAGTACCCGAGGCATCGCCACCAAGTCGCGGTCGGGTGCCTTTTCAGACCAGAAAACTGTTTACTCACTGGCTCAGCACCACCCGTTAACGTTTTACGGACATCACCCCACATGTTGAAGCTCGTCGCCGCCCCGAACGCCCTCAAGGGTAGCCTCTCCCCGTTTGCGGCGGCGGCGGCGATCGCATCCGGCGCCAAGCGTGCATTGCCTGGGCTGGAGGTGGTGGAGCTGGGCATCGCCGACGGCGGCGACGGCACGGCCGAGGTGGTGTGCCGAGCCCGCGGCGGCAGCTTTCGGGACCGCTCGGCCCAGGACCCGCTCGGTCGCCAGCGCACGGCGCGCTACGTCTGGCTCGACGACGGCACCGCCGTCATCGACGTGGCGACGGCCTCGGGTCTTCTGCTGCTCGAACCCGCCGAGCGCAATGCGCTTACGGCGACGAGCTACGGCACCGGTGAGCTTGTCCGTGCCGCGCTCGACGCTTCTGCTCAGCGCATCGTGCTCGGCGTCGGTGGCAGCGCGACGGTAGATGGCGGCGCCGGAATTTTGGAAGCACTTGGCGCGCGCTTGCTCGATGCCGATGGTCAGCCGCTGCCCCGCGGTGGCGGCACGCTCGGGCGACTCGCGCGCATCGACGTGAGCCAGCTGCTGGAGCGAGCGCGAAAGGTGCCGATCGACATCGCCTGCGACGTCGACAGCCAGCTGCTGGGCGAGCACGGCGCGGCACGGCTCTACGGGCCGCAAAAAGGCGCCACGCCGGCCGGCGTCGAACAGCTCGAAAGCGCATTGTCTCACTTCGCCGCGATCGTGGCCCGTGATTTCGGCCGCGACGTTTCGAGCGTCGCTTCCGGTGGCGCGGCGGGCGGCATCGCTGCAGGTTTGCACGGCGTGCTTGGCGCGCGACTCTTGCCGGGCGTCGACTGGGTGCTCGACACCGTCGGGTTCGAACCGGCGCTGACCGGCGCCGCACTTTGCATCACCGCCGAAGGCCTGTTGGATCGCCAGAGCCTGCGCAACAAGGGACCGTTCGGCGTCGCCCGACGCGCCGTCGCCCACGGCGTCCCCGTCGTGGCACTCGCCGGCGGCATCGCCAGCGACGTCACCGATCGCGACTTCCCCGCCTTCGTCGGCATGTTCTCGATCTGCTCACGCCCGCTTTCAACGGAAGATGCAATGCGCAACGCCGGCCCGCTCCTGGAAGCCGCCGCCGAGCGCGTGGTGCGATTGTTCAACGCCGCGCGGGGCGCGCGCTAGCGTTGGCAGCGACAACGAATTCAGCCTTGCGGTGGAAACTCCGACCCGCAGCTCCAACTAACCTCGAAACGCGTCCAACAAAACCCAATCGCTCTCGGTCTTTCGCCCGCGCGCTTGAAATCCTACGCTTTTCAGCGCGTTTCGCAGCTCCGCCACCTGCGATGTCAAAATGCCGGTGACCAGCAATTTCGGTGCCCGACGCGCCGCAGCGGGCAAGCTGCCCAGCACCTGCAGCAGGGGCCCGAGCTCGATGTTGACGACCACCAGATCGAAGGCGCCACCGACGCGACTCGCGCTGTCGATGAAGCGCGTCTGCTTATCGAGGCCGTTCAGGCTGGCGTTCAGGGTCGCCGCCTGTACGCTTCCGGGATCGATATCGGTGCCGAGCGCGCGGCGCGCCCCGCTGCGCACGGCCACGAACGAGAGCACGCCGGTGCCGGTGCCGATGTCGAGCAGCGCGCCTCCCGGAGTGCGTCGGTAGTGCGCTTCGATTGCGCGGGAAGCCAGCCGTGTCGTCGGGTGATCGCCATCGCCGAACGCTAGCGCGGGTTGATAGCGGATCAGCGTCTGCGCCCGCCGGAGTGATGGCTGCGCAACCGACGTCGGCGCCAGCAGCAGACGCCGTGTCAGTTGCACGGGCCGCAGGTGCTCGGTCCAGGCGGTGCGCCAGCGTTCGGCTGCGTCCACCTCGATGTTGGCGATCGGCAACGCCGCCGTGCCGATCGCTGCGCCAAGCAACTTTTGGGCGCGTTTCCAGATGCCAGAAAGTTCCTGGCGGTCCTCGGAATAGGCAATCAGCGTCGCGCCGCGGCCGGGCCGTTCTTCTAAGCCCTGGGCGCCCGCGCCGAAAAGCGCTTCGCTGACGAGCGGCGCGAGCTTCTTGGTGGTCGAGACGACGAGCCGCACGGTCGGCATGCCCTGCTTTCGCACGTGGGGCGCCAAAGTGCCACCTCGCAGTGCGACGTCCACGCCCGGCGCCGGGTTCGACTCCGACCCGCACTGGTAGTACACCCCTGGGCGATGTCCGGGATCGGCCGAGCGCGGAAGGCGAGCGAGTAGCGCGTGGTGCGGCCGCTCGTAACGCTCCATTTCGCGCAGTCGCTCGACGGTCGGATCGGGCTTGGCCCCGGCTCCGAACGCGCGATCTTGAGCAGCGAAGAGGGCGTCGAGTGTGCGCACCGGGCGCGCCGTGAGCACGACGCGGTGCTGGTCGGTATCGAGACCGTGCTGCACGACGACCCGCGACTCACCGTGCGTGGCCTGGACCGCGCCCATCCACTGCGCGTCGTGCTCGACTCTGAGCTGCGGTTGCCGCTCGCCGCACGCCTACTGATGCGAGACTCCGGCGCCGGCCAAGTCCTGGTTTTCGGCTGTGCCGAGCGCGCGACGGCGGCGCGGCAGCAGGAGCTGGAGGCCAAAGGCGCGGAGGTGTTGCTCACTTCGGCCGATCGCAACCGTCGGGTCGCGCTGCTCGAGGTGCTCGACGCGCTGGTAGCGCGCGGTGTGAAGCGGCTACTGGTCGAAGGCGGAGCCAAGGTGCTGACGTCATTTTTACAGGCCGAGCTGGCGCAGCGCGCGGAGATCGAGATAGCAACGTTGTGGCTCGGCGCGCCGGCGACGCCGGGTCTGTGCGAGCTGGGAGTGGGGCAGCTCGGGCAAGCGCTGCGGCTCGAACGCGTCGATGTCGCGCGTTTGGGCGAGAACGTGCTGGTGCGCGGTGACATCGTTTACCCGTCGCGGAGCGCGTAGATGACGCGCGAGCTGTGGTTCCTGGGCCCTCGGGCGATTGAGCTGCGGAGCGCCGCCCGACCTCGCGCGCTCGGCTCCGGGCAGCTACGAGCGCGGGCGTTAGCATCCGGCATCAGTCAAGGCACCGAGCTCATGCTTTACAAGGGTGAGGGACCGACCCCGTTCGATCCGTCGCTCGACGCCCCTTTCGCACCTACTTATCCGCGCCGCTACGGCTACGCTTGGGTGGGCGAGGTCGTCGAATCGGAGAGCCATGCGCACCCGCTCGGCACGCGGATCTTCGCGCTCGCGCCGCACGGCGACGAGCATTGCTTGAACGCCGACCAAGCGCGGCGGTTGCCGGCGGGCTTGCCCGCCGAACGCGCGGTCTTGGCCGCCAATCTCGAGACCGCCGTCAACGTCGTGTGGGACGCAGGCGTCGCGCTCGGTGACGACGTGATCGTGATTGGCGGAGGCGTCGTTGGCCTGCTCGCCGGCTACGCGGCGCGCCGTAGCGGCGCGGGTTCGGTGCGCCTGATTGAGCCGTCCGCGTTGCGGCGCCAAGCCGCGTTGACGCTCGGCTTCGACGCCGCCGTCAGTCCCGAGCAAGCCGTCGAGCGCGCAGCCGATGTCGTGATCGAAGCTAGCGGCGACCCTGCGTGCTTGGATCGCGCGGTGGGATTGGCGCGTGACGAAGGGCTGATCGTCGTGGCTTCTTTCTATGGCCAACGCGTAGCGCCAGTCGCGCTGGGCGCAGATTTTCATCGCCGCCGCCTGACCTTGCGCGCCAGTCAGGTTTCACGTTTGCCGCCGGCGCGCAGCGTCGGCTGGTCGTTCGCGCGCCGCTTCGCGCTAGTGACGAATTTGCTGAAGGATCCGGCACTGGATGCGCTGCTCGAACGCGCGGTGCCGTTCGCCGAGGCACCCGCGACCTACGCGCGATTGGCGCGCGCACCGGGTGACGCGCTGCAAACGCTGTTTCACTACGCCGGCTAGCGCGCGTTCTGGTACAAAGAGCGAGCAAATGTTCAGCCTTGGTGTCTCCGACCACATCATGATCGCGCATAGCTTTGCCGATCCCTTCTTCGGCCCCGCGCAGCGCTTGCACGGCGCCACCTACGCCGTCGAGCTCACGGTGCGCACGCCCAAGCTCGGCCCACACCACGTGGTGATGGACATCGGCGCGATGCGCAGCATCTTGCGCCGAGTCCTGTCCAGCCTCGACTACACGAACCTCGACGAGCACGCGGCGTTTCCGGAGCGCACGTCGACGACCGAACGCCTGGCTGAGTTTTTGGCCAAGGCGCTCGCCCAACAACTGGCAACGGTGCCGGCCGACGCGGCTCCGCCCGCGCCGGCTACGCTGTCGGTTTTGCTGCGTGAATCGCCGGTGGCCTGGGCCAGCTACGAGCTGCCCGTTCCGGGGGTCAGCCCATGACCGAGACGTTCACGCCGCAGCGCATCGCGTGGGTCATTTACGGCGCGCTCGAACAAGTGACGGGCGGCTACATCTACGATCGATTGGTGGTCGAGCAGCTGCGCGCGCTGGGGGACCAGGTAACAGTCGTGTCGCTGACGCCCGGCGCTGAGTCGATACCCGCGCTCGATGCCACCGCGTACGACACAGTGGTGGGGGACGAGCTGTGCTTTCGCGAGCTGTCGCCGATGTTTCAGCGGGCGCCGAGCCTGCGGCGCGTGCTGTTGATTCACCACCTCTCAGCTTGGGAGCAACCAGCCGGCGCCGCTCAGACCGCGCTGCTCGCGCTCGAAAAGGCCGCGATCGACGCCGCCGATGTCTGCGTGGCGACCAGCCATGTCACCGCCGATCGCTTGATAGCCGAAGGCTTGGCGCGCGGCGTGCGTGTGGTGGAGCCGGGGGCGGATCGGCTGCCGCGTTCAGCGACCGGCGGCCAAGAACCGAGCGGGCTGCGGCTGCGGTTGCTGTTCGTCGGCAACATCTTGCGACGTAAACGCGTCTTGGAGCTCGTCCAGGCGTTTGGGCGGCTGCCGAACGCGCATGTCGAGCTGGTGCTGGTCGGGGCCGAGCTCGAGCCCGAGTACGCGGCCGAGGTGCGGACAGCCATTGCCGCGACTGAGCTCACGCCGCGTGTGCGCTTCTTGGGCTCACTGCCAGCCGAGGGCGTCGCCGAGCAACTCGCGCTGGCCGACGCGCTGGTGTTGCCGTCCGCGCTCGAAGGCTACGGCATGGTGCTGAGCGAAGCGCTCTGGTCGTCGGTGCCGGTGATCGCGGCGCGCGTTGGTGCGGCCGAAAAACTCGTCAGTCAAACCGCGGCCGGCCTCTTGTACGAGGCGAACGACGACGCGGCCCTGGCAGCGGCGATCGGCGCGTTCATCGGCGACCCCGCGCTGCGATTGCGGCTGCGGCGCGCGGCCTGGGACGCGGCCGAAGTGCTGCCGCGCTGGCAAGACACCGCCCTCGGACTGCGCGCCGTACTGACGAAGACGCCCTGAGTTTTGCGGGCTCACGGCCACGGGAGTGACGTTTCGTAGTCACGGTCTTAAGCTGAAAAAATGCGCATTTTAGGCGTGTCCGGCAGCCTGCAACGCAAATCCAACAATTCGGTGTTGCTGGAGCTTGCCAAGAGTCAGGCGCCCGCCGGTGTCGAGGTCGCGCTGTTCGATGGTATTCGCGATCTCCCGCACTTCGATCCCGATATCGAGGCAAATGGCGCCCCGCCGGCGGCTGTGGTGGCTTGGCGAACTGCGCTTGTCGACAGCGACGCGCTGCTCGTCGCGTCGCCTGAATACGGACACAGCCTGCCCGGCGTGCTGAAGAACGCCGTCGACTGGGTGATCGGCTCGGGTGAGCTCGAGGGCAAGCTCGTCGCAATTACGGCGGCTGTTCCCGCCGTGGAGCGGGGCCGGCTGGGCCTCAAAGCGCTGGCGGATACACTCGGCGCGGTCAGCGCGCGCATCGTAGGCGGCGAACCGATCGCGCGTGGCCCGGCGTTCGAACGCAATATCGCCGAGCTGGTCGCGGCTTTGGTTGCAGCTGCCGCGCAGCCCGTCCAATGAGCTAGGGGCGGCCGGCCAAGGAGCCGGGACCGATCGAGGTATGCTCGTGAGGCGCGGCTCCGACCCTGCATGTCCAGCAACGACGACACTCAGATTCTTCGCACCGGCGACATCATCGAGTCGTGGCGCGGCGTGGACGCACCGAAATCGGGCGACGATCTCGTGGGCACAACGCTCAACAACACGTACGCCGTCGAGCGCCTGCTCGGTGAAGGCGGCATGGGGCGCGTCTACCTGGCGCAGCACAAACGCATCGCGCAAAAGCGCGTGGCGATCAAGGTACTGCACGCTGAGTTTTCCAGCAATACGCAGGTGCTAGCGCGGTTTCAGCGTGAAGCCGAATCGGCGGCGGCGATCTCGCACCCGAACGTGGTGGCCGTGCTCGACGTCGACGTCACGCCGGGCGGTATGCCGTACCTGGTGTGCGAATACCTGGAAGGCATCGATCTATCCGACCACCTGAAGGACGTGAAGCGGCTCGACGTGCCGGACGCGATCTCGATCACGCGCCAACTGTGCCGCGGGTTGGGCGCGGCCCACGCGCGCGGCGTGATTCACCGCGATTTGAAGCCGGCGAACGTCTTTCTCGTCGGAGATTTTTCGAAGGGTGCGCCACCGCGTTTGTTCGCCAAACTCTTGGATTTCGGGCTGTCGCGCTTCAATACCGCTGAGGGCGAGCAAAACCTCACCAAAACTGGCTTTATCATGGGCACGCCTTCGTACATGGCGCCTGAACAAGCGCGCGGTCAGCGCGTCGACCAGCGCGCCGACGTCTACGGCCTGGGCACGATTCTGTACACGGTGCTGACTGGTCACGCTCCGTACGAGGAAGAGACGCCGCAAGCGACGATCCTGGCGCTCTTGAACTCCGAACCGCCGCGCCCGCGCTCGTTGATGCCGTCGATTCCACCGCACGTCGAGCTGATTGTCGAGCGCGCGATCGCGAAAGATCCTGATCAGCGTTACCCGGACATGGCAGCCTTCGAGCAAGCGCTCGACGCCTTGCCGAGTCTGCGAGCCGCGCCCGAGTCGATGCAGCCGGCAGCGTTGGCGCCACCGGCGCCGAGCGTCAAGCGCCTCACGCACGTCTCCGAGTCCGATGCGGACATCCAAGCCGCGCGGCCTCGCTTGTTGCTGGCGCTGTTGGCGGCGGTGCTGCTACTGATCTCGACCGCCACGATCGCGATCAGCGGCGTCGAGCTGGCCAGCGGCTACACCTTCGGCAAGGTCGAGCTGCGCTTGATCTTGCTGTGCATCGTCGGCAGCTCGCTGACGCCGGCCGTGCTGTGGGTCTTGCACATTCGCCGCAAGATTTGGACGAGCAGCTCGCGCGTGCTGTCGCTGCTCGGGCAAGTGCGCGCGGCAGCCTTGGCCGGCATCATCAGCTATGGCTTGCTCGTGCTCGGCTTCCACGTCATCGACGACTTCTTGGTGCGCGTGGTCGGTCGCCCCGACGTGACCGCCGTGGGCGCCGCCTGGACCGGCTGGAACCTGCTCTTGCCGGCCGTGTCGTTGGTCACGGCCGTGGCGGTCGCGGAACGTCGCCGGCTATTGGTCGCAGTTCAGCCTGGTTGGCGGCGCCTGCTCGCGCTCTGGCTCGTGACCAGCATCGCCGCCGCCACCGCCAGCGGCCTCGTCTACCTCGGCTTGGTCTGGCGCGCAGCTGCGGGCGGGCACTGACAAGCCGAAGGCTTAACGCTGGTTCGCCGGCTAGTTACAGCTGCAGGCGTAAACCGAGACCGACCGCTGTCGGCGTGGCCCAGGGGGAGATCGTCGCGCCCCGGCTTGTCGGGTCGACCGGTTCTTTCTTGGCGCCGATGACGATCATGGGCACACCAACGCCCACGAGCACGAGCGCACTGATCAGCGAGCCGTAGATCGCCGGATCGTATCCATCGCAGCTGCGATTAGGGTCGAAGTCGTCGATACCGCACAGGCTCTTGCCGAGTGCCGCGAAGCCAGCAACCACCAGCGCGACGGGTGCCAGCGAGGTCATCACGATGCCGCCGACCATCATGCCCTTGGAGTGGCGCTGCATCTTCGGCTGCGGTGGTGTGAGATCCATCGCTGGCCCCGGGCTCGTGGTGCCGGTGTCGATCGGCGGTTGGGCGGCGCGAGCGGAAGCAGGCGGGGCAGCTGGAGCGTCCGGCGCGATTTTCGTCGGTGGAGCTGCAGCGGAAGGACCGACGGCCACGCAGCTTCCGGCTTCACATACCCGTTCCCCCTTGCAATCGGTATCTTTAGAGCATTGCGCTTGCGCCAGGGACGTCGCGAGTAACGTCGCGGCGGCCCCGAACCATCCGAACGCACGGCGGCAGAGTGGCATGGGCGCAAGCCTAGCCGACCACCCCCGTGATGCGTGCTGAATTTCTGGAACCCCGGTCGCGGGGTGCTGTCTGGCTGGCTGACTCGTTCAATTCGCAAGCGGCGCCGCCGGGTGGGCGTGGGCCGTGTTTGGAGGATCCCTTGAAGCGCTACCTTCGCGCGCCGTGCGCACTTTTGTTGACGTGTGGTGTGCTAGCCGGCTTGCCCCTCTCGAGTGGCGGCCGCGCGGTTCTGGCGGCCGAAACCGACCCTGACACCGACACGGTCAACGCCTGCGTCGGCTTTCGCAGCGAGGAGGGCGAGAAGCTCCTGATCGTGCACGCCAAGAACGACTGCCGGCGAGCGCTGACGTGCTCGCTCACCTATAACGTGCGTTGCGAAGACAACGACCGCAATGTGACCTCGCGCGCCGAAAAGAAGACGCCGTTCGAGCTAGCGAGCAAGGGCAAGACCCAGCTTACGCTGTCGGCGACCGGCTGCTTACAAGGCTGGGCGATCGACAATCTCGCGTGGACTTGCCACTAGCGACGGCAGCGGCGCGAGTCGGCGCGCCCGCGAAAACGCGCTACAGCATCGACACGCGCTTCATCAGCATGCCGCACAGCGGCGATTGCGGGCTGCGCTCGCGCTCGATCGCGAGACCGGCGCGGAACACCGTGCTGGCGCTGGCTTCGTCACCGCAGGCGACGTGGCAGATGCCGAGCAGCTCATGATCGGCCGGGTCCGCGTGACCTTCGACCAGTGCGCTGAGCGGGCGGATCGCCGCGCGGTGCGCTTCGATCATCGGTGGGGTCGGCGGCTTGGGCGCGCCCTTCATCATCACCATCAGTCGCAGAGCTTGGCGCTGGTCTTCGATGCGGAAGCCAGCGAACGCGTCGCTGGCAAACAGATCTTGGTAGCCGCGATAGGCCCCGTCCGGATCGCCGTTCTTGGCCCGAGTCACGATTTCTTTGATCGAGCGCACCAGATCTTCGTTTGCCACGCGCGCCAGCATATCAAGCCTGCCGCAAATGAGGTCACTGAACGGCAGCCTTGATTGGTGATCGGGCCGGGTTCGGGTTCGGAAGCGGCTGATCGGCAGCGGGATGGGGTTCGGCCGGGGCAGCGGCTTCGGGAATGCACAAATTCGCAAACGGCAGCGGTGTCGGACGCGGCAGCGGTGTCGGTCGTACTGGGCCTGCTTGTCTTGGGGACTCATGCCGAGAGCGCGGTGCTCAACACCGCGGAGGTTGCGGCTCGGCAAACGCTCGCTGACAAGAGCCGCGCCTACGCCATCGCGCTGGCTGAGGGCTGCGAATGCTGCGCGGCCTCATCCGCTAGGCCCGCTCGGGCCAAAGAAAAGCCTCGCGTTCTGCTCGGCGACGCGATCGGTTCGAGTTGCAAGACACGAAGAGAAACGCAAAACCTGCAGCGCAAACTGGGGCGTCGAGACGTCTCACCAAATTCTCGACACCGCTTTCGCCGAGGACGCTCACCCTTG
>JBBRMI010000133.1:0-23205 GCA_038230915.1 Polyangiales bacterium
ACCCAGCGCTCCGACGAGCGCCGCGCCACGCCGTGGAAGACTTTGATGAGCGACTGCTTCTTCGCGCTCATCACGACCACCGTCACCGAGCTTTCGCGGCCCCCAAAACCAGTCTGCTGAAAAGAGGCGACCGAAACCCAGGGCCGAAGCCCGCAACCGATACCGACATATCCGGCTCCGCGCCGAGTCCGAGAAAGGCCCTGCCCGAGCCCGGCCCCGCCTCTGGCTTGCCCGAAGCCCCTGCCGAGACCGATCCCGATCCCGCCCGATCCCGCTGCCGGACCCCTTCCGGGGGCCGCCCTCGCGCAGGGCCCCGACAACGGATCAGGACTGGGCCTCGCCGTGGGGCCCTTACAGCCCGCCGCGTGTGCTGTTACGCCAAGCGTTGGGCCGTGGCCACGATGCGGTAGGAGCGCACGGCTTGGTCCATAGCGGAGATGACTGCGCCCATCAGGCCGGCGCGATCGCCGAGCGTGCTGGCCACGAGCTCGACCTTGGAACCGCGCAGCGTGTGCCGGGCGACCGAGGCGCGGGCGCCTTCGAGGATGTACTCCGCGGCTTCCATCACGCGGCCGCCGAGCACGACTAGTTCGGGATCAAGTACGTTTATCAGGTACGAGAGCCCGACGCCCAGGTTTTGGCCGACCTCGCGCAGAATGCGCTGCGCCACCGCGTCGCCTGCTCGAGCAGCTTCGAGCACGATTGCGGCGTCGAACGGAGCGCTGTGTGACGACAGCCGTGTCGGTTCGCTACCGCGCGCGGCTTCTGCGGCGATCCGCTCGATCGCCTTGCCGGAGGCGAGCGTCTCCAGGCAACCGCGCAGGCCGCAGCTGCAAAGCGGGCCATCTTCGATCACCGGGCAATGCCCGATTTCGCCACTGAAGCCCTTGGTGCCAGAGAACAGCTGGCCGTCGATCACGATGCCGGCGCCCAGGCCGTGACCCACGTAGACCCAGACGTACGAGCGTGCGCCCTTGGCCACCCCGACGCGCCCTTCGGCGAGCGCGCCCGCGTTGGTGACATTGTGCACGACCACCGGCAGTTCGAGCGCTTGCTGCAGCAAGCTACGAATCGGCACGTCGCTCCAGCTCAGGTTCGGCGCAAAAGCGACCGTGCCGCTGCGCGTGTCGACCATACCCGGCACAGTGACGCCGACCGACGCCAGCCGCGACCGCGGTAGTCCGGCTTCCTCCAGCGCGCCGTCGAGCAGCTCGAGCGCGGAGCGCACCGATGCGTGCGGATCGCCGGGGCTGGTGGGCGTCTCGCGGATGGCGCGTACCTCACCGCGGGCGTCGGCGATGGCGACGGTCGTTGTGTGGACCCCGAAGCGTATGCCGAGGTAGGCCGCCGAGGCGTCGTTGAACTCCAGCAACCGCGCGCGCCGGCCGCCGGTGGCGACCGTCTTGCCGAAGCCCACCTCCTGAACGATGCCGCGGGCGATCAAGTCGTCCACGATCGCCGATACCGTGGGTTTGGTCAGCGCCGAGCGCTTGGCCAGATCCGTCCTCGAAACCTTGCCGCCGCGGCGGATGATATCGAGCACGATTGAACGATTCACCTCGCGCATTGCGCGGCTGTCGACCTTGCCTTGGACGTCTTGCTGCATTGGGGTGAAATCCGACCTGGAACCGATTCCAGCAACTAGCGTTGAGTGGCAGCGGGTCAAGTCCGGTACGGACCAGCACCACTGCTAGCGCTCGGCGATTGTAGCACCGGCAGACACAGCTGCGCTATGAAACCGGTCCCATAAATTTTACTTTACCGGTGCCGCGCTGCCGCGCCCGTAGCACCGGGCTGGAAACTTACGACCGAAGCCGTGGTCCGCTACGCGCTTCGGGTGCGCCTCTACCCACCGAGCGACGCCACGCCGAGGTCGGTGCTGCTGACGAATTGCTGGTACATGCGCGCGTACGGGCCGCCCAGCGTCAGCAGTTGCCGATGATTTCCGCTCTCCACGATGCGGCCCTGATCGAGCACCAGAACCAGGTCGGCGTGGCGAATCGTGCTCAGGCGATGCGCCACGACGAAGCTGGTGCGGCCGCGCAGCAGCTTCGCCAATGCATGCTGGAGTCGGGATTCGGTGACGGTATCGACCGAGCTCGTCGCCTCGTCCAAGATCAGGATCCGCGGATCCGCCAACATCGCCCGCACGAAACACACCACCTGGCGCTGGCCGAGCGACAAGCCGGCGCCCTTTTCGCCAATTTCCGTCTGGAAACCTTGCGGCAAATCTTCGATCACGTCGTTGATGTCCAGCGCGCGCGCCGCCGCCCCCACGTCCTCGTCACTCGCGCTCGGTCGCGCCAAGCGAATATTTTCGAGCACCGAACCCGCGAACAAGAAGTTGTCCTGCGTCACGCTGGCGATCTGCCGGTGCAGCGACAAGCCGGTCACGCTCTTGATCTCGTGACCATCGATCAGGATGTCGCCGGCTTCCGCCAGGTAAAGCTTGGCGACCAGGTTGACGATCGAGCTCTTGCCGCTGCCGGTTGGGCCGACCAGCGCGACGGTTTGGCCCGGGAGTGCCGTGAAGCTGAGGTCGCGGAGCACGCTTCGCCCGGGCTCGTAGGCAAAACTGACGTCGCGGAACTCGACCTTGCCTTGCAGTGGGGGCAGCTCATGCGCGTCGGGTGCGTCGGACCAGTCCGGTTGGGTGTCGAGCAAACCGAAGACGCGCTCGGCGCCGGCCATCGCCGTCAATGCTTGGTTGTACTGGTTACCGAGCGGCGAGACCGCGCCGAAGAACGCGTTGGACAGAAACAGGAACTGGATCAACGCCTGTAGCGGAACCTCGCCGCCAAGCGCCTGGTAGCCGCCGACCACGAGCAAGATCGACAGAAACAGCTGACCGTTGAACTCCAGCATCGGCAGGAAAATCGCCGACTGCTGGGCGGAGACCATGTTGTAGCGCGAGTGGTCGTAAATCAGCTGTTGGAACAAGCCGCCGTTCAGGTCTTGGCGCACGAAGCCTTGAATTTCACGAATGCCGGAGACCGACTCAGCGAGCGTCGCCGCCACGCGACTGAAGCTCTCTTGCTGAGCGCGGTAAGCGGCCGACAGCTTGCGGCGAAAGTGGCGCAGCAGCGTCCACAGCACCGGCGCCATCGCCAGCACGACCAGAAACAACTTCCAGTCGTAGTAAAGCATCAACGCCGACGAGACGAGCATGCTGCCGATCTGCACGATGCCGATGAACGCCACGTCTTGCACGCCGACTCGCACGACGTCGACGTCGGACGTGATGCGGCCGATCAATTTGCCGACCTGAACCTTCTTGAAGAAGCTCATCGGCAGGCGCAACAGGTGCGCGTAAACCTGCGCGCGCAAGTCGTGGACCACGGCTTCGCCCAATAGGAGCGCGAAGCGTTGCCGGTACACGAAGCAAAACGACGTGAAACCCGTCAGCGCCAAGTAGCCACTGACGCCGACAAGCGTACCGCGCACGTCGTGGTGCGCGATAGGATCGCTGATCACCTTCGCCGTCGCCCAAGTCACCAGCGGCAACTGAATCGACCGCAACACCACCAACCCAAGCAAGCCATTGCGCAGCCGCCGATACGGCTTCGTGTACTCGAAAATCCGCCGCACAATGGCGAAATCGAGCGGCTTCTGATCCGACTCCGGGGCAATCGACAAGCGCGCGTTCGTGCGCGCTTTCAAAGTCGTCTCCCAAGGGCTTCGAGCAGCACGATGCTATCCTGATCCGCCGCCTGTAGACTGGCGGCGCGATAGTAAATGCCGCGGTTCTGCAACAGCTGCGCGTGGGTGCCGCGCTCCACGACCACGCCGTCGTCGAGCACCAGGATCCAATCGGCGCGGCGTAACGTCGACAGGCGATTAGCGACGATCAGCGTCGTGCGACCTTCGATCGCCGCGTCCATGGCTTCCAGCACCTCGTGCTCGGTCTGCGCGTCGACGGCCGTGGTCGGATCGTCGAGCAGTAGAATCTTTGGTTCGAGCAACAGAGCGCGGGCGATCGCTAGGCGCTGCCGCTGCCCACCCGACAGGTTCACCGCGCCTTCTTCGAGCACGGTGTCGTAGCCATTAGGCAGCTCTTGAACGAACGCGTGCGCCCCGGCGATCTTGGCGGCGCGCTCGATCTGCTCTTGGGAGGCATTTGGATTTCCGAAGGCGATGTTCTGCGCGACGCTGGTCTTGAACAGCAAGCTCTCCTGAAAAACCAGCCCGATGTTGCGCCGCAAGTAGTCGAGCGTTAAGTCTCTTAGGTCCACGCCGTCGAGCAGGATGCGGCCGCGCGTGGGGTCGTAGAAGCGTGGAATCAAGCTGAGCAAGGTGCTCTTGCCAGCGCCGGTCGCGCCCAGCACGGCCACGCAGGCGCCCGGCTCAATCTCGAAGCTCAGCCTCGACAGTGCGGGGCGGTCCGCGGCGTAGCCGAATTCGACCTCTTCGAAGCGCAGGCGCCCAGCGAGCTCGCGCGGCTCTTGCGGTTGCTTCGGGTCCTCGACCTCGAGCGGCGCGTCGAGCACCTCGAACACGCGCCGCGCGCCGGTCAAGCTCTGCTGCAGGGTGTTGACGATCCCGGCCATGCTCGACACCTGCGCCGAGAACTGCTGGAGCAGGCCGGCGAACACGATCAAGTCTCCGAGCGTCATCGCGCGCCGCGCGACCAGCGAGCCGCCATACAGCAACAACACGCCGATGTTCAGCTGCGAAATGAAGTCGACGGTCGGACCAAAACGACTGACCTTGACAAAGATCGCGCGCTGCTGATCGCGCAGCTTGGCGTTGTGCGCTTCGAATCGTTCTAGCTCGGACTGCTCGCGGCCAAAGACTTTCGTCACCTGAATGCCGCTGACGCCTTCGGACATTGCCAGCACCATGCGGTCGGAAAGCTCGCGATTTTGCCGGTAGGCGGGCGCCACGTAGCGCGCAAAAATGTCGGTACTGAGCCACAGCAGCGGCGTCAGCGCCAGACACGACAGCGTAAGCATGACGTGCGTGTGGAGCATGTACGCCAAGTAGGCGACCAGCGACAGCACCATGATCGCGCCCTGCAGCAGGACACCGTCGACGAACGAGCGCACGGACTGCACGTCGCCCGTGACGCGGTTGAAGATCGAACCGGACGCGTTCTCATCGAAGAAACGAAAACTCAGCCGCTGCAATTTGTCGAACACGCTCGTGCGCAACTCGGGCACCAGCTTCATTTGCAACAGATCACCGGCCGCCACCGAGTAGCGGTAGTTGAGCAAGCCGCGGGCCGCCGCTGCCGCGAGGATCAGCGCCCCCAACAACCCGAGCACGCCCAACGTCGACCATGGCGGCCGCGCGACCCCGAATGGCCAACGTGGCGCTCCGGCCCCCGGCTCGAGCGCGTGGCGAATCACGTCGATGGCGAGCCCCGACAGACCGAGCCCGAGCACGCCGAGCCCGAGCAGCAGCACCTGGTAACCGACCACTCCGAGGCACTGCCGTCGGTATCGCCACGACAGCTTGAGCAGCCGTCGCAGCAGCAGTGCGTGACTCAGCTCGGACATTGCAGCAACACTCGAATCGCAGAAGGTACGCCAAACAGCCGTTGCCCGCCAAAGCCTCTTGCAAAAAGCCGTCGTGCCGTGCGCGACCGCGGCTTGCCGCCTACGCTGCGACGACGTTACACGACCTTGAAAGACAAGATCACGATCTGGAACTGAGAGGCGGGACGGGGAGTCGTCGGGTTGTTGGGCGCCTCGCACTGGAGCTCGGAGTGCTCAGGCCGATGTCTAGATGCCCGGGCCCGCCGAGTTGAGTAGTTTCGGGGCGGGTAAGAAGAAGCGGGCCGCCACAGAAATACAGCCGGTCGTCACCGTGAGCGTCGTCACCACAACCAAGACACAACCATCGCGCCGCCGCCCGAGACGCCCCGAATGCTTAAGAAACTGCGTGCCAGATCGGATCTAGCGCGGCTTCGGAAGCACCCGACCCAAGCGGAAGAAGTCGCGCGGAAAGGCGGTCCGTTTCGGGGCCGCTGGCAGTCCGGACTCTGACTACTCGGTGACTCGCGTCATTTCTGCGAGCTCGGTATTTGGTATCGGATCAGCTCGATAAGCGCGCTGCAGATCGGCGTAGTAAGGCGTAGGCTCGCAGCCACTACTCGAGTGTTGATAAAGCCGCTCGGGAGTTACCTCGGGGCCCACCTTGAAAGCCTCATTCTGCGCTGTTTGGAAGTACGTGGGTGGCGGGAGGTCAGCGCAGGCGCCCGGTTGCGGTTGGCGCGTCAGCACGAACACTCGCTCGGTACATGCCGAGTTGGCGAAGTTGGAATAATCGCCGAATTGGACGCGACGTTGTGGCGGATCAATAACGCCGGCGATGCCATGGCTGAAAGGCATGCAGCGCAGACCCGCTTCTGAAGTCTGCACGGGCGAACATGGTGCACCAAGCTCGGTATCGTAAAATTCGACGAACTGCAGCGGAACGCCGTCCGGGGTGCTGTCGTGGCGAGCAACGACGCGGCCCTCGCCGAGGTCGACCTGGCCGAGCCGTGGCAAGCTTTCCGTCGGAATAGGCGCACCGAGCTCGAAGTGGCGGCGGACGCCGCCTGACTCGAGCTCGGCCTCGCCCTCGCTGCAGACAATCACTACATCCGGCCGCTCGGCACCAACCTCGAAATAGCGCACATTGGGCGGAATCAAGCATTGGTGGTCACGCTCGAGCACTTCCACCGCGGACGGCTCCTTGCAGTTACCCTGCCGGAAGTACGCCATCCCATCGCCACAATCAGCATATGGGGCCACGCGGAAGGGCACACAACGCTTGCCGCATGCGTCAGGAGTGCAGTCGTTTTGGACCAGGGTTCCGTCACTATCCCCCGTGCACCTCGCTTGCCGCGCCGCATCCCAGGGATAGAGTGGCTGGAGCGCGCCATCCTCCGACTTCCAGTAGCTCATCGCCAGCGTCTCGCTGCGAGGATCATCGAGATGCGCAGCGGCAACGAACAGGTTGCTCGGCAAAGGGCTCAACTCGTAAAATCCATCGCTGGCCGGCCACTCGACGCATCGATGGAGCGAGTCGAAATAGTACGCTGGTGCGAGGTGCTTGTTACCGACCTCGTATGCGGCCCACTCTGGCTTACATGGATTTTCGACGAGGGCGACCCGGGATGGCACGGCGTTCCCCCCGGTCGCCTGTATGTTCCAGAGCGGTTCGCTGCATGCTGCATCGGCGAAGCCCGGGACATACCCGTAGCTTATCGGCAGGCAACGAGCGGTTCCATCCGCCGCTTCCAGGAAATTGCACTGCGAATCGAGCTCGGAGTCGTACCATCCGAGCCACTGCGACGCGTCTGGTCCAGCTCGCACGGTGATGGCGCGCAGGCGGCTACCGCTGCGATAAGGCGGCAACACATTGAGCTCTGGCCCGCCGTCTCCGCGGAATCCCCCTAGCGCCGCGTTTCCTCCCGGCGCTCCGCCGTCCGCCGACGTCTCGCCGCCGCTCATGGCACCCGTCTCGTCCTCTGGGTTGCCCCCTGCCGTCGGCGCCTCGGCCTGACTGCCACCCTGATGCCTCACCCTATCGTCTCGATCGTCGCACGCCAGTCCAACTCCCAGTAGCACCACTACTGCGCTGGTACCCCGGAGCAGCCTGAACTTCCTCCACGACCGCCCGCCATTCATGTCTGGATGATACCGCAGATCTTCGGCGGCTCCACGAAAGCCTAATCGGGAGCACGGGGAACGCTGGGTGATGATCTCGACACGCTTCCGATTCCTCCCGACGAGCCGACTTTTCGGGCCGCCAGACGCGAGGACGATCGGGCCGCCGAAGGGAAGCAAGAACCAGACGTGCTCACCTATCGACACCAGTGGTAATACGCACCATGCCGATCCGCGTGACCGTCTGGAACGAGAACGTCCACGAGCAAAAGAGCGCGCTGGTTGCTTCACTCTACCCGCAAGGCCTGCACAGCTGCATCGCCGCAGCGCTGGCTGAAGACGACGAGATCAAGACGCGGACCGCGACGTTGCAAGAGCCGGAGCACGGTCTGACCGAGGCCGTGCTTGCCGAAACCGACGTGCTCAGCTGGTGGGGTCACGCGGCGCACGACCAAGTGGAGGACGCCATCGTCGACCGCGTGCAGAAGCGCGTGCTGGAAGGCATGGGGCTGATCGTGCTGCACAGCGGGCACTATTCGAAGATCTTCAAACGGCTGTTGGGCACGACGTGCTCGGTAACTTGGCGCGAGGCGGGCGAGAAGGAGCGGCTGTGGGTGTGCAACCCGGGGCACCGCATCGCTCGTGGCTTGGGCACCCATTTCGAAGTCGAGATGGAAGAGATGTACGGCGAGCCGTTCGCGATCCCGCCGCCCGAGGAGCAGGTTTTCATCTCATGGTTCGAGGGCGGCGAGGTGTTTCGCTCCGGCTGCTGCTGGCGCCGCGGCAATGGCAAGATTTTTTACTTTCGCCCCGGCCATGAAGCGTATCCGACGTACTACAACGAGCAGGTGCGGCTCGTCCTACGCAACGCCGTCCACTGGGCGCGGCCCGAAGCCCAGCCGTGGATCGACAGCTGCCCGCACGTCCCCGTCGAGCAAGCGCTGGAAAAGATCATCCAAAAAGGCGGCAGTGTGCACCACCCTGTCAAGCCAGGCGCGCAGTAGGGCGAGCCCCGCGACTGATTGCGCTGACGACTGGACCAGAGCCGGAGATTCTGTCTAGCTTGAGGCATGGGTCAGGTCTCACGTCGCGGGTTGTTGGTCGGGTTGGCAACGGGGGCGGTAGCGAGCACGTTTAGCGTCACGGCTTCGGCCACCATCGTGCGCGCGCTTTCGCTGCCAGCGCTGGTGCAGGGCTCGCGGCGGATCGTGGTCGTGACGGCATTGGCGTCGGAGAGCCATTTCGAGGAGCTCGGGCGGCGACGGCGGGTCGTCACCGACACGCGCATGCGCGTCGAAGAAGGCCTCGCCAAAGCGGACGGCGTCGATAGCGAGCTGCTCGTGCGCACGCTCGGCGGCTCGATCGGTCGGCTCGGCGAACGAGTGCACGGCCAAGCGCAGCTCGTCTTGGGCGAGCCGTGCGTCGCGTTCCTGCTGCAAGGCCCCGACGGGCTCCACTACGTGAACGGGATGGCGCAAGGCCACTACCCGCTGCGCGGCACCGGCGCGGCCGGCCGACAGCTAGCGCGGAGCGCAGATTTGCCGGAGATCCTCGATTTTGACAGCTCGGCTGTCAAAGCCTTGGTTGGCAGCCAGCTCGGCTCGGCCGGGGCGCGCATCCGCGCATTGGTCGCGCCATGAGGCGCGCCGGTTGTCCCGCAGCCGCCGCAGTCTTCGCCGCGCTTTTAGCGACACCAGCCGCGCACGCATTCTGCCGCACCACCACGTGTGACCCGAGCAAGCTCGCCGACCACTGCCAGCGGGACAACAATCAGTGCGTGCTCACCGGAAAGCCACTGGCGTGGCGGAGCAGCTGCGTTACCGTCGGCGTGCAATCGATGGGCTCACCCAGGAATGGCCTCAGCTTCGACAACGTCGCGCCGCTCGTCGAGCAAGCCTTTGCCGCCTGGATGCAGGCCGATTGCGGGGGCGCCACTCCGAGCATCGACGTCAAGCTACTGGGAGCGATCGAATGCGGCCTTTCCGAGTACAACTCCAACGTCGGCAACGCCAACATCGTGCTATTCCGCGAAGACGAGTGGCCCTACGTCGGCGCCGCCAACGCGATCGGCCTAACCACGACACGCTTCGACACCAAAACGGGCGATCTTTGGGACGCCGACATCGAGCTGAACGGCGTCGGCGCCCAGCTGACGATCGGCGATCCGATACAGGGCGACGACTTGCTTAGCGTGCTGACCCACGAAGCCGGACATTTTCTGGGCCTGTCGCACTCGCCGGATCCGACCGCGACGATGAAGGCAGTCTACGATCCGGTCCGCGACGGCACGGCCTTTCGCTCGCTCGCGGCCGACGATATCGCGGGCATCTGCAGCGTCTATCCGCCGGAGCGGAAGGCTGCTACCAACAGCTGCGAGAACCGCCACGGTTTCTCGGCCCAGTGCGGTGCCGATCAGACGCCGCCGAATGAGTCGAAGGGCTGCAGCCTGAACACCCGCGCCGCGGCAGTTGGCCAAAGCGGGAGCGAGACGGCGCGTTATGCCAGCCTACTCGCACTGCTGGCGGGTGTGGTCGGGGTGCGGGTTGCGCGACGTCGGCGCATCGTGTAGCCTGGTTTGGACATGTTCGTTCGCCGTCACTTTTGGTTTGGCTACTGGCCCGCACACGATGCGGCGACAGGGTCGAGCCTTTAGTTAGTAACAACGAAAAGGCCCGAAAAAAGCCCCCGGTCGCCACAAGCGACCCGGGGTTTTCGTGTTTCTGGGCACTGAAAAAAAGCCGCCTCCACCCCGATCCTTCCCATGCGCGAAACCAAAGACCTCCGAATCGTGGACACCACAGCCCTCCTCAGCCCCAACGACGTCACCCAAGAGCTGCCGCTCAGCGATCACGCCGCAGACGTGGTTTACCGCGCTCGCCAAGAGATCCAAGCGGTGCTGGAGGGCCGTGACCCGCGCAAACTGTTGATCGTCGGACCTTGCTCGATTCACGACCCGCAGGCGGCGCTCGACTACGCTGCGCGGCTGCTCGAATTGCGCGAACGCGTGAAGGACGCGCTGGTGCTGGTGATGCGCGTCTATTTCGAAAAACCGCGCACTACCGTCGGCTGGAAGGGGCTGATCAACGATCCGCACCTCGACGGTACCTACGACATCCCAACCGGGATTCGCACGGCGCGCGGCCTGTTGCGCGAGCTGTGCGAGCGGGGGCTGCCGGCGGCCACCGAAATGCTCGATCCAATCATCCCGCAGTACATCGCCGACTTGGTGAGCTGGACCGCGATCGGCGCACGCACCACCGAGAGCCAGACCCACCGTGAAATGGCGTCGGGCCTATCGATGCCGGTCGGCTTCAAGAACGGCACCGATGGTGGGCTCAGCGTCGCGATCAACGCAATGATCGCCGCCTCGCGTCCGCACAGCTTCTTGGGCGTAGACGGCGCCGGACGGGTCGGCGTGGTGCGGACGGCAGGTAATCCGTATTGCCACATCGTGTTGCGCGGCGGCGCTGCCGGACCGAACTATGGCGCTGCCGAAGTGACGAAGGCCGTGGCCGCCCTGAAGAAAGCGCGCGTCAATCCGCGCGTGATGATTGACGCCAGCCACGACAACAGCGGCAAGGATCCGGAGCGGCAACCCGCGGTGCTGCGCGATGTGGGCGAGCAGCTGCGCGCCGGCGAGCAGCACATCCTCGGCGTGATGCTCGAGAGTCACCTGCAAGCCGGTCGCCAAGAGCTAGTCGACAAAGCGACGCTCAACTACGGCCAGAGCATCACCGACGGCTGCATCGGCTTCGCTGCAACCGTCGACGTCATCGAGTCATTCGCCGACTCCGTCCGCGCCGCCGCGAGTTTCCGCGCGACCGCGTAACGTCAAGCTTCGGCTCGAGATTTTTTCACAGGGAGATCGGGAGATCGGGAGTCCGGCGAGGGAACGCAATTTTTGTTTTGGAAGACCAAAACAAAAATTATTTCCTTGGAGCGAGCAAAGAGCGCAATGCACGCCTCTGTTCGGCGGTCTTGAGGGCGATAGCGCGAACCCCCAAATTCACGCTCGCACGACTCCCGAGCTCCCGAGCTCCCTGTGAAATCTCGATTCGCGCAGTGCGACCGAGAACCGGTACGGCAGTTTCTGCGAGTTGGGCTGCGTCGTGGCAGCCCACTTCGTTAGTTGGTGAAGGCCGGCACTTGTTGTTGGCCGCCGGGGGCGCGCAGCACTTTGGTGGCTTCGACGCCGCCGTGGATTGGGTCGGCGCCGATCGTGCCTTGCAGCTCCGACAAGTAGTCGGTCGAGCTGACGCGCTCGAGCTCGGTTTTGGCGCGGGTCAGCCGCTCGCGGATGCCGAGTCGACCGGCTTCGTCGTGGTGACTCGGCATCGCCAAGAACTCGGTCAAGCGCTGCACGTTGCGTTGCCAGAGCGCGACGTCGCGCGCTTGCTTCACGCACAATCGATCCTTGTACCAGTCGCTCTGGAGCAAGGCTTCGCGCGTGAACAACCCACGGAATTCGGGGTGGCTTGCGTCTTTGCCCTCCATATGCCCGTAGGCCATCACGTTCAACAGCGCGCGCAATGGCGGACAAGCGTCTTCGATGCTGCCGTCTTCGAAGTAGGCGCGGGCGACGCGCTCGTGGGCCTCGATGATGTTGCACACGCCGTCGGCGAACACCGCTGAATCCTGGGTCTCTGGCTTCAGAATCGCTTCCGAGAATACCGAAACCGGGTTGTCGAACACGCGCCCGAAGAACGTGTGCACGAACTTCGACGTGATGCGATAGCCCAGGCGGCTGGCCAGCACCTTCCTGCCATCCTGCTCGTAGTCGTTCAGCTTCTCCAGCTGTCCGGCGTCGATCATCGTCTGCGGATCGCGCTCGGAAGGGAACATCCGGCACCAAATCTCCGGGATCAGCAGGCTGACGTCGTGGTCGACGCGGCCGTTCGGACCGATGTAGCCGGCAGCCGAGCTGAAGCCGGCGTAACCAGTGAGCAGCATCGAAACCAGCGCGTTGTTCAGGTCGGCCGTCGCACAGATGGCGTTGAACGGACCCTTGGTCAGCGCACCTTCGGAACCGGCGCCGGTCGTGCTCGGCGATTTGCCGGTCAACGAACACACGTAATCCATGAACAGCTCTGGCAGCTCTTGGTAGTGGATTGGGCCGTAGACGCAGAGCGGGCGGATGCCGTCGTCCGGCGGGTTGTTGCGGCGCCCGCTGAGCACGCTGATCACCGGGAACACCAGCGTCTCTTCGATCGGCAGTCGCCGGTACAACCGCGCACCCATGTACGCGATGTACTTCTCGCGCTTGCGCGTGACATCGGGCCGCACCTGTAGGTAGCGCGGGTTCTTGCTCGGCTTGCCACCGACCAAGCGCGGCTTGGCCGAACAGATGAACGTACTGTCGTCCTTGCGCTCGGAGTTCTTGTCGACGTGACGGCGCATCGGCTCGGTGAACGCGTCGTGCAGCGCCACGTCTTGCACCATGTCGCGCGCGTCGCTGGCGTCGAGCGGTTGGAAATTCGAGCAAAACAGGCCGTCGCGCGACATGTCGTCTTCGGTCTGTTTGTCGAAGCCAGGGTGAATCGCGTCGTCGGGGCGCTGGAACAGGCGCCACTCGCAGTTTTGCACGAGCTTCAAGCTCGGGTGGCCGTCGTACTCGCGCGGCAAACCGAGTAAGCTGCTGGCCGGCACCACCACCGACGCGGAGATGTCGTCCTCCATCTGCACCTTGTCGGCAGCGACGAAGTCTTGGCGCAGCTTGTAGGTTCGCCACGCGCCGTTGGGCTCAAAGCCGACGCGCAGGTAGCTACCAACCAGCTTGCGGCCGTCGTGCTTCAGCTCGTGACCGGGCGCGCCGTTGACGATGTCGACCGAGAAATGACTGCGCCAGGCGCCGTTGTCGGCGCGGTGGAAGCGCTTAATCACGAACACCAGCGCGCGCACGTAGTTCGGAATCGTGGCAAGCCATGCGTTGTGCTCGGCCGTGAACTCGGGGCTAGCGGTGAGCAGCTTGATCACCGAACCGAGCGAGCGCTCCGCCGACAAGATCGGCCGCGTGCGCCCGATGCTTTGGCGTAGCTCGGGCAGGACCGCGGCTTGGAAGTCTTTCTTGAAGATCTGCTCGACCAGCGCCATGTCCTCTTCGAAGTTGCCAGTGTAGACGGGGCCGTACAAAACGGCGTCGATCAAGCTCTTGCTGATCTCCGACTTGCCGCCGCCCGAAACCGTGCACGGCTTGTGACAGAACGTGCCTTCCGGCGCCGTGCCGATCAGGCGCCAGCTCGGCGCGGCTGGGTGCTTGGCCATCCGCACCTTGTAGCCATTCGGCAGGATGTACTGATGACCGGGCAACACCTTGAGGTGTTGCTCCTGGTCCTTGGCCATCCACTTCAGATCTTGTTTCTTGAGGTCGATCGCGGCGTCTTCTGGGACGTAGTGGATGTCGGGATACTGCTTGTCGGTGGCGTAGCCGGAGTCGTGCACGTCGATCGCATCGCCGAGCAGCTCGACGACTTCCGAGAAGCGATGCTCGGAGCTTTCGCGGCGCGCGTCGCCGAGGAACTGGTCGCCCAAGCTGTAGGTGGAAAACGCCAGCGCGCCGCCGGCGTGCTCTTCTTCGGCCAAGCCGAACAAGTTGGCGCTGAAGCTGATCTGCGTCTTCACTTCCTTCTTGCAGTAGCCGAAGTAGTTGTCGGCCAAGATCGTGACCATCAGGCCGTCAATCGTACGCAGCGTGACTTTGAAGGCGCCGCCGTTGTTGTAGAGTTCGTCGTCCTTGGCCCAGCACATACCGACGGCACGCTGCGCCTCGGTGGCCTGCGAAACGTGCGGCAGGCCCAAGTCCTTCTTCTTTAATCGCGTCAGGTGCGGCGCCAAGATCACGCAACCGGTGTGGCCAGTCCAATGGTCGACGTCGAGTCCAGCGTCGTTCTCGGGCAAGCCCGGATCGCCGGCGTTGCCAAAAATGTTCTCGACGAAGTCCAGGTTCGAGACCAAGCCACCGGGCGCAAAGAACCGGAGTTCCATACGTTTTTCGGCCGAATGCCGCGGCACTGCCGGACAGACCAACGGCCTGAGCGACAACGACACCATCGTCTCGACCGGTACGTCCCAGTTGGCCGTGAACGGCAACCGCTTCATCATCGCGGGCGGATTCAAAGCCTCACGCAACATGTTGGCGTAGGCGATCGGCGGCACCGCCAGCTTGTCGGCCGGCACCGGCAGGCCGGTATCGGCGACGTGAAACACGCCCTGGGTCGTCCGGCGATCATTGATCGGATTGTGAAGAACGCCGTTGTCGAGCCGGTAGCTCGACACCAAATCGTTGTGCCAAACGTCAGCGTCGATCGGCAGCGAAAGCTCGCGCGCCAAGCCGTAGCGGTCGAGGGTGAACGTCACGTTGGGCAGCCGTACCGGCTTCTGCAAGTTGAGCCCGCTAAACTGCTGGTCCAGGAAGGCCTGGATCCGCTGGTCCGCTGGACACAAGTGGTCGCTGAGCAGACGAGTCTGCTCGCGGTAGCGAGCGAACAGGTCGCGCGCCAGGTCCAGCACCTCTTGATCACCGACGCTGTCGGGGACCGAATGGCCCAACGCCGCCAACTTGAGGGCGATGGCGCGGACGGCGGTGCGCCGATCCAACATCGCTACCGTGCCATCCGTTCGCAGGCCTACCGATCGTTCGAGCTCCATCACATTTCTCCGAGGGTCGGGAGTGTAACCGGAAGTGGTCAACAGCTGACTGCGCGTCTGCTCAGGGTCGAGCTCACCGTTCGCCAAGTTTTCGCGCCGGCTGTTCACCCGACCGAAACGCCAGAACGACGCGAGTCCGCTGAGACTCGAAAACCGCTGTCACGCGGCTGCCACGCAAGCGGCCTTGCGCCGTCACTCAGCCTGGGCAAATTGGGCGCCATGAAGCTCGCGGCACTCGACCTCGGGTCCAATTCGTTCCACCTGCTCGTGGCGCAGACGGACGGCCGCAGCGAGCTTGCAAAAATCGGCTCGGACAAGCGGGTACTCCGACTCGGCGCGGTAGTGCAGGACTGCGGGCAGCTGAGCGAGGCTGCGTTTGCGCAGGCACTGGCGAGCGTCGGACGAATGGTTTCGGTTGCGGCCGAGCTCGGTGCCGAGCGGCTGCTCACGGTCGCGACCAGCGCCTTGCGCGACGCGCGCAACGGTCGCGCCTTCTGCGACGAGTGCTCGACCCAATACGGTGTCCAGATCGAGCTTTTGAGCGGTGACGACGAAGCGCGGCTCGCCTATCTCGGGGCGCGCAGCGCGCTCAAGCTCACGACAGGCCGCGTGCTGGTCGCGGACGTGGGGGGCGGCTCGGTCGAGCTGGCGGTCGGCGATGGCGCGACCTGTGACGACGTCCAAAGCTTGCAGCTCGGCTTCCTGCGCCTGGCGCATGCCTTCCCGCTGGCCGAGCCGGGCGGCGCCCTGCGGCTCGCGCGTTACGTCCAACTCGAATGCGAGAAGGCGCGTTGGCAACTCGGGCGTTTCGACACTCTGCTACTCAGCGGGGGCACGGCGCGCGCGATCGGCAAGCTGCTCGGTGGCGGCAGCGCCAGCGCCAGCGCTGGACAAGTTCTGTCGCTGTGCGACGAGCTGGGCCAACTGCCACGCGCCGAGCTGCTGAAGCGGGGCGTCGATCGCGAGCGCGCGACGACGATTTCCGCGGGCGCCGCGGTGATTTCCGGCCTGGTTGCGGGTTTCGGTCAGCGCGAGCTGCGCATCTCGCCGCGCGGCTTGCGCGAAGGCGTCATCCTTCGCGAGCTCTCCGAGCGCGCGACCCGCGCAGCGTAACAGGACGGACGCTGGGCTAGGGCACGGCGTCCCACGGCTTCATCGTCGGCCGCGGCCGATTCTTGGCGACTTGGCCGAGCACGGTCTCTTGCGCGTCGGGCCGTGGTCCGTCATCCGGCGCGGCGGGCCGACGATAGTCGCCGTCGGCGTCCATCTCGTAGGCGCCGCACTCGTCGTGGGCCAGCGGCCAGATGCATTCCTCTAAAACCTGACGCCGTAGCGGCTCGCTCGTGACCGGGAACAGCAATTCGACACGCCGATCCAAGTTGCGCGGCATCCAGTCGGCTGACGAGAGGAACAGCTGCTCCTCACCTTCGGTGCCGAACGCGAACACCCGCTCATGCTCCAGGAAGCGCCCGAGCAGCGAGCGCACGCGGATCCGCTCCGACACGCCCGTCACGCCCGGCCGCAAGCTGCACGGGCCGCGCACGACTAGCTCTATCTCAGCGCCAGCGTTCGACGCCCGATACAAGGCTCGAATCACCTCCGGGTCAACCAGCGCATTCAGCTTGGCGAAGATCCGCCCGCGCCCGCCGGCGGCTGCGCGCCGTGCCTGCTCTTCGATCAGCTCCAGGACTTTGCTGCGCAACGTCGTCGGCGCCACCGAGAGCACATGATACCGCGGTGCCAGCGAGAAGCCGGACAGCGAGTTGAACAGCTCCGAAACGTCTTCGCCAATCCGCGCGTCGCAGGTCAAAAACGCGACATCGGTGTAGAGCCGCGTGGTCGTTGCATTGTAGTTGCCGGTCGAAAGGTGCACGTAGCGACGCAGATCCGAGCCCTCCCGGCGCACGATCAGCAGCGCCTTGGCGTGCGTCTTCATCTCGGCCGAGCTGTAGAACACGTGAGCGCCAGCGCGCTCCAACGCGCGCGCCCAAGCGATGTTGTTGGCTTCGTCGAAGCGCGCCTTGAGCTCGATCGAGACCGCGACTTGCTTGCCGTTCTCGGCCGCTCGCACTAGCGCGCGCATCGCCTCGGCGTCCGAGCCGGCGCGATACAGCGTCATCTTGATTGCCAAGACTCCAGGATCCTGAGCGGCGAACGACAGCAGCTCGAGCACCGGCACGAACGAATCGTACGGATGGTGCAGGCAGACGTCTGCCGCGCGAATCGCGCTGAACGGATCGCCCTTCTCGACCCAAGCCGTCGGCACGCGCTGGATCAGCGGCGGATCGCGCAACTCGGGCCGGTTTTGTGACGCTAGTTGAAACAGCGAAGACAAGCCGAGCGGAGCCTGCGATTCGTACAGATCGTCAGCTTCGATTTCGAGCTTCTCGAGCAAGAACTGGCGGATGTGCGGCGGCAATTCCGGCGACACCTCGAGCCGAACTGCAGCCCCGAAGCGGCGCCGGCGCACCCCGCGGTCGATCGCCGACAGCAGATCCTCTGCGGCGTCTTCGAGCACGTCGAGGTCCATGTCGCGCGTGACACGGAACGGATGACAACCGCGAATCTCGACCCCGGGAAAGAGGTCGCCCAGGTTCTGCGCAACCAGGTCCTCCATCAGAATGAAGTTATGGGAGTCATCTTGCTTGCCACCAATCGTCACGAAGCGAGGCAAGATTTCCGGCACCTTCACGCGGGCAAATCGATGCTCGCTGATCGCCGGGTCGTGCAGCTCGACCGCCAGCGAGAGCGACAGATTCGAAAGGAATGGAAACGGGTGAACCGGGTCAACGCCCAAGGGGGTGAGAACCGGGAACACCGAGGCCCGGAAGTACTCACGCGCCCAGGCCTGCTCCCGCTCTGAAAGCTCGCGAAATGTCGTCACGTGACTGCCAGCAGCCACGAGCGCTGGCATCAAGACCTCGCGATAGAGGTCCTCGGCGTCCTTGAGTTGACGGTGTGCGAGCTTGCGAATCCGCGCCAAGAGATCACGCACCTCGATACCGTCCGCTTGCTTGGTGGCGACGTGGGCGTCGAGCTGTTCGTGCAACCCCGAGACGCGAATCATGAAGAACTCGTCGAGGTTCGCGGCGTGGATCGCCAGAAACTTCAGCCGTTCGAGCAGCGGCCAGCGTCGATCACGCGCTTGGTCGAGCACGCGCTCGTTGAATGCGAGCCATGACAGCTCGCGATTCACGTAAAGGGCAGGGTTGTGGAGGTCTACGGGCGGCGCGTCGCTATTACTCATCACCAGGCTCGCTCGGAAAACGGCCGCTCTAAGTAGCGGGCCGCGCGGCCCATCTCATGACATGTTCATGAAGTTAGCGTTACAAAATCGCCGTGCTGGCCGCGTCATCCTGTGGAGTAATCAGCGCCGCGGCCGCGTAGCAAAAGACGAAGGCCCGCGCGTTGACGCGCTGGTTCGGCCGTGGCTTTGCTGACCAAGCGGTGAGCTCGAACGGCGAAAATGGAGATCCGCCCACGGCGCGTCTGGGCAAGTACGAGGTGATCGCGCGCCTGGGCAAGGGCGGCATGGCCCAGGTGCACCTGGCGGTGTCGCGCGGGCTCGGCGGCTTCAACAAGCTCGTCGTCCTGAAGAGGCTTGAGTCGAGCGACGAGGGCTTCCGTCAGATGTTCCTGGACGAAGCGCGCTTGGCAGCACGGCTGCAGCATCCCCACGTCGTCCAAACCTACGAGGTTTCGGAGACTGACGGCTCCTACTTCATCGCCATGGAGTTCCTGGACGGGCAGCCGCTCGACAAGATCATCCGCGAGATGAAGAAGCTCGATCGGTACCTCGAGCCGCGTTGGTGCGCGCGGATCGTGGCCGACGCGCTGAGCGGCCTGCACTACACGCACGAGTTGCGTGACTACTCGGGCGCACCGCTCGACATCGTTCACCGCGACATCAGCCCGCACAATCTGTTTTTGACCTACGACGGCAACGTCAAAGTGCTCGACTTCGGCGTCGCCAAGACGGCGGTGAAGACCAACGAAACCGCGGTCGGCGTGCTGAAGGGCAAGCTAGCGTACATGGCGCCCGAACAAGCCTCTGCTCAACCGGTGGACCGCCGCGCCGACGTCTTTTCGATGGGCGTCGTGTTGTGGGAGCTGTTGACACTGGAGCGCTTGCGCAAGGCCGATACCGCTGCTGGGGTCTTGAACGAAGCCATGCACGGCAACGTACCAGACCTGAGCCAGGTGCGGCCGGGTGTCGATCGCCAGCTGGAGACCGTGCTCTGGCAAGCGCTCGCCCATTACCCGCAGCGCCGCTTTCAAACCGCGCAAGAAATGCGCGACGCGCTGATCGAATACCTGGCCACCGACCCGTGCTCGCAAGAAGACCTGGCGAGCTTCGCGCAAGGTCGCTTCGGCGAGCTGCGAGCCAAGCTGCAGCGCCAGATCGGCGAGTGCCTGCGCAAGGCCGACGCCGCCGATCCGGTGATCAGCGTGACCAAAGAGGAAGAGTCGCCGCTGCCTTTCGATGTCAGCGCGGGCGAACAGTCGCTGCCGCTGCTGGATACTGGGTCATTGCCGCTGCGACGCGACGATGCCACGACGCCGCTAGCGCCAGGCGCCATGTTGCCGTCGAGCCGACCGCCGGGGCCGAAGCCGGACAGCGGCGCGGCGCGCTCACGCTCGATCACGTTCGCCGACGAAACCGTCGCCGAGGGCGCCGGGCTGCGCTGGTTCTTCGTGCTCGCCGGCCTGGTCGCGGCCGCGCTATTGCTGTTCTGGTCGCGCAAGCCGACGCCGGAACCGTCAAGCGCCGCGCCCGCATCGCACAGCGAGCACGCGGCAGGTCGCGGCGAGGTGCTGCTCCGGCTGCACGGCTCCAACACGATCGGCCAAGACCTCGGACCACGTTTGGCCGAGGCCTTCCTGAAGCAACAAGGCTATGCCTCCGTCGACCGTGGCAGCCCCGGCGAGAGCAGCAGCGTGACCGCGCGTGATCCGCGCGACGGTAAGGCGTACCAGATCGAGGTCGTGGCGCGTGGCTCGGCCACAGCCTTCAGCGACCTCGGCAGCGGGCTTTGCGATGTGGGTCTCAGCTCACGGCACATCAAGCCGGACGAGGTCAACTCACTGCGCGAGAAAAGCCTCGGCGACCTGGAATCTCCGGCGGGCGAGCACGTGTTGGGCTTGGACGGCATCGCCGTCATCGTCCATCCGAATAGCCCGCTCAAGCGCATCGATCTCGAGACGTTGCGGCGCATATTCACCGGTGAGCTCAGCAACCTCGCCGAGGCCGGCGGTGGCAGCGGCCCGATTCACTTGTACGCGCGCGACGACCGCTCCGGAACGTTCGACACGTTCAAGCACCTGGTGATCGGCGATCGGCCCATCTCCAGCGCCGCGCAACGCTTCTCCGACAGCGTGGAGCTTTCGGGAGCCGTCGCGCGCGATCCGCAAGGTATCGGCTTCATCGGCATCCCTTACGTGCGCGGTGCGCGGGCGCTGGCGGTCGGCGCCACCGGGGCGGCATCGCTCTACCCCTCGGCTTTCACGGTCGCGACCGAAGGCTACGAGCTCTCGCGCCGACTTTACCTCTACGTGCCGGTGCAGAACGTGAAGGGGTTGGCGCTCGAGTTCGTCAACTTCGCGCTTTCGAGCGAAGGCCAACAGGCCGTCAAAGCCAGCGGCTTCATCGATCTCACCCTGCGCGCCATGGATGCCGGCGTCTGCCAGCGCTGCCCGGCACAGTACGCCGCGCTTTCACGCACCAGCAAGCGGCTCTCGCTCGACTTTCGCTTTCGGACCGGCAGCGCCGAGCTGGACAATCGCGGTCTACGCGACCTCGACCGCTTGCTGGCGTTTTTGCGCGAGAACAGCCAATCCCGGCTGGTGTTGGTCGGGTTCTCGGACGGCCGTGGTTCCTCCGTTCAGAACACGCGCTTGTCACTCGAGCGTGCCAAGAAGATCGCCGATGAGCTCGGACAACGCGGCGTGCGCGGCGTCGACCTACAGGCGATGGGCAGCGAGCTACCGGTCGCCTCGAACGAAACCGACACCGGTCGCGAGCGGAACCGCCGCGTCGAGGTCTGGCTGCGCTGAGCGAGCGAACTTGGCACGCATCGTCGAATTGATCTACACGCGGCGCTCGGTTGCCGGGACCACGCCGGTCGACTTCGTCGCGAAGCTGTTCGATGCCGAGACCACGCTCGACGCGATCGCGACGATCGAAAAAAATGGCAGCTTTGGGCTCATACTGCGCTCACACCTGACTCGGGAACTCGGGCGCCAATTCGGTTATGCCCTGTTTGCCCGCAAGCCGATCCACGTCTTCAACGAGGTCGACTTCTTGTCGTGCGACGCCGAAGAGGATCCGGCCAAGGTGATCGCCGAAGCTACCAAGCGCTCTGAATCCACCATCTACGACGACATCGTCGTGACCCAAAACGGCGCCTACCACGGCCTGGTCTCGATGCGGCTCTTGATGGCGCACAGCAAGGACTTGCTCATGCGCAGTATGGCCGCAGTCGATGAGCTCGAAGAACGCAACGAGAAATTGGATCAGCTGAACCGCGCACAGCGCGAGTTCGTGGCCAACGTGACCCACGAGCTGCGCGCGCCTTTGAACACGATGCTGGGCGTCGCAAGCTTGCTATCGCTCGACCAGAACATTTCCGAACCTCGGCAACGCGACGTACGCGTGCTGCTGAGCCGCGGCCGTGATCTGCTGAGTCTCGTCAACAACCTGCTCGAGCTTAATCGACTCGAGTCGGGCGACGTGCGACCCGAGCCCGACGTGACAGAGCTGGTCGAGCTGCTCGATGACTGCATCGAATCGGCACGCTACCTGGTCTTGGACCGACCGGTCGAGCTGGTGAGCGAATACGCCACCCTGCCCGCACGCGTTGCGCTCGACAGCGTGCTTTTGCGCCGGATCCTGACCAACCTGCTCTCGAATGCCGCGAAATTCACCGAGCACGGACGGGTCACACTGACCGCCGGCCTGCACGCCGAACACCTGCGGCTGAGCGTGGCTGACACCGGCATCGGCATCCGAACGACCGATCTACCCAAACTGTTTCGGAAGTTTACGCAGCTGGATGCGGCGAAGACCAAGCGCCACGCCGGGACCGGTCTCGGTCTCGTCATCGTCCACGACCTAGTGGAGCTGATGGGTGGGAGGGTCAGCGTCGAGTCGACGTATGGCGTTGGCACGACCTTCCACATCAGCTTGCCCGCGGGTCTGCGAATCACCCCAGAAAGTACCTAGCTGATGCTGATCCTGCTGGTTGACGACGATCCGCTGATTTTGGACACCGCTCGCCGCCTGCTCGAGCACGACGGCTTCGACGTCATCGTCTACGCCGAAGGCTTCAACGCGACGAATTTTGCGGCGCGAGCGCTGCCGGATCTGATCTTGATGGACGTCAACATGCCATTTCTATCCGGCGACCATCTAGTCGGCTTGTTCAAGCGCCACCCGGTGTTGAAGGATGTGCCGGTCGTACTCTTCTCCTCCAATGAGGAGTCGGAGCTCCGTCGCATGGCGCTGGCGGTCGGAGCGGTCGGCTTCATCTCGAAGAGCGAGATGGCTCACGGCTTCGCGCATAAGGTGCAGCGCCTCTTGCTGCAACATCGTCGCTCGTCACGACCGCCCGCGTTATGAGCCTAGGGGCTTAGGGCCCGCGAATGGCTAAGTCAGTCGCCCTCGTGGCCGATGCATCCCGGTTCTCAGGCTTCGTCACATCTTGGGCTGCCACGCCGCAGCCTCCCTGCAGAAACTGCCGTGCGTCGCTGGGCCACCACGCGCGAGCGAGATTTTTTTACAGGGAGATCGGGAGATCGGGAGATTTTTGGGGTTCGAAATGCACGATCACGCGCGGATGGTCGTCGCGATCCTGCGCCGCATTGCTTACACCCTGCTTTCGCTCTTCCCCAGCGTCACCCAGCGCTCCGACGAGCGCCGCGCCACGCCGTGCAAGACGTTGATGAGCGACTGCTTGTTCGCGCTCAT
>JBBRMI010000134.1:0-22736 GCA_038230915.1 Polyangiales bacterium
CGCGCGCGTGCCTGGCACGCGCCACAAACCCTGGCCTACTACCCCCAAATACCGCCGACGGTGACTCACGGACCGTCGGGCACGGGCACGGGCACGGGCACGTTTACGCCGAGAGCGCAGCATTCAGGGACAGACCCTAACCCCTGACCCCTAAAACTGCGACGAAGCTGAACCCAACTCGACCGAATACGCCACCACGGCCGCGTTGCCGCCGATGATGCCGAGCGGGCTCCACGGCGGGTTGACGCTGCCCATGCGTTGGCTGTTGTCGAGCACGATGTAGTACTGGCCGGGCGGCAGTGGCACGATTTGTCGTCCTTCTTGGCCCGGTTGCAGCGCGAACGCACTGAGCGGAGCCTCGGGCGGGGCCGCCAGCTCCGCGCCGAGCTGCAGCCCGCTGCGCCAAAGATCGCCAGCGCCACGCCGGATCACCAGGGCGTCGATGGCCGGCCCGGTCACTTGAAAGCGCAAGAACAGCGCTTGGCCCGACGACGGCACCTCGAGCGGTCCGACCAAGTCCATCTGATCGATCCGCACTTCGGTGGTGTCGCGCTCGAGCGAGGTGCGCCCCTCCCCGGTCGCAAAATACTTCGACGGCCGCGCCGGTGGCATCAAGAGCCCGATCGAGAATTCATCGCCTTGATCGGTGTGTACGACCGTGAAGCCGTTCGATAATTGACCTTCGACGATCTGCGAGCCGAACGTCGACACCATGTAGCCGGCGGGCCCCTGCGCAGCCCAATCGACGACCTTGTTCTCGATCGCACCCATGCGAAAATCCGGACCGTACACGATGCGTGCCGGCTTGGCCCAAACGTAGGTCGCGTCCTCACCCAAGAAAAAATCCATCCGGTAGTCGACCGTGGCCGACACAGCGAAGCCGACGCGCCCCGCCAACGGCGTCCAGGCAAACCCAGTGCCGGAGAACGCCAGCGTCACGATTTGCGCAGCTTCATTCACCTGCGTCGTGCAGCGCTCCGGGAAAAACCGACCAATCGCGTTGCCGTTGGCTGCCAACTTGAGCGGCGCGCCGCGCTTGAGCATCTCCGGGCACATACGTTGCGCGCCAAAGTTCGAGAACAGGAACCAGCGCAGCTCCGGGCTGGCGTTCACCGAGCCGCGAAACAGCCCGCAGCCAGTGACGCCGAGCAGTACCAAAACCGCGACACAGACCAACCACGGTGCGCGTCGCTTGGAGACTCGCGATGAACGAAGCCGCATTTTCCCGCGCACAGCCTAGCCCGAGGGTTCAGCGGAAATCGAGCGAATAGCCACCGCGGCGAGCGCAGCGGTCAACCCGGGGTGCAGGTTCAGGGCCGGGACGCGCACGAGCGACAACGACAGCTCTTTCGCGATGGCTTGTGCCTCGATGTCGAGGTCGTAGAGCGTCTCGACGTGGTCGGCGAGGAAGCCGAACGGCGCCCAAACCACCTCGCGCTGACCTTCCGCGGCCAACGCCGCGAGCGTGTCGCGGACGCTGGGGCCGAGCCATTCGCCACCGTCAGCGCCCTGGCTTTGGTAGCAAAGCCGCGCCGGGCGACCAAGTCGCGTCGAGACCGCCTGGGCGGCGGCTTCGACCAAGCGCGCGTACGGGTCGCCGCGCTCAATCGCCACGCGCGGCAAGCTGTGCGCCGACAGCACCACGGCCGCCGTCGGCGAGCCGTAGCGCTGAATCGACTCGACGTGAGCGGCCACGAAATCTGGCTCTTCGGCGTAGGGTGCGCTCGGCACCAGCTGTACCGTGCTCTTCGCCGCCTCCGCGACTTTGACCGCCGCGTCCCAGTAGACGTGCTGACTGAACGGCGCGAGCGCCACCACCACCATCCGTGACAAACCGAGCGCGGCCGCCCCGGCCAGCGCTTTATCGACGCCGGGCTCCCACAGCCGCATCGCGACCAGCACCGGCGCGTCCAGCCGCTTGGCGAGCGCCTGCGCCTGCTCGCGCGTGGTTTGAAGCAAGGGCGAGCCGCCGCCGATCGCTTCGTAGCGACGCCGCAACTCTTCGACCAAACCGGGCGGGGCCGGGCGGCCGTGGCGGATGCGAGCGACGAAGGCGCCCAAGTCGTCCAGGTTCTCGACGGTGCCATGCGCGACCAGCAAGACGCCGGCGTTGGCGGGGAAACTCATAGCGCCTTACCTTGCTCTCATTTCATTTGGCGAACACGCCGGAAGCTGGAAAATCAGACTGTTTGCCAGTCATGGCTCGGGGTCTTGATACGGATACTTGAATGAATGCGGCGGCGAGACCGTACGTTTAATGGTGCGCGGGCTGGTCCAGCGCAAGAGGTTCCAGGGCGAGCCAGCTTTGTCGTTGGTGCCGGAGCGGCGTGAGCCGCCGAAGGGCTGCTGCCCCACCACGGCCCCGGTCGGCTTGTCGTTGATGTAAAAGTTGCCGGCCGCGAACCGCAACTTGTGCGACAAATCAGCGATTGCGGCTTCGTCCTGGGCGAAGATCGCGCCGGTCAACGCGTAGACCGAACCTTGATCGCAGAGCCGAACGGCGTCGCCGAGTCGCGCGTCGTCGTACACGAACGCGGCCACGACCGGTCCGAACAGCTCACGCTGCAAGAGCTCATGCCGCGGATCGAGCACCTCGATCAGCGTGGGTTCGACGAAATAGCCTTCACGATCATCGGCGCTGCCGCCGGCGACGACGCGACACGTCGGATCACGCTTGGCTCGAGCCAGCGCCTCGGCCAGCCGGTCGAAAGCCGCGCGACCGATCACCGCGCCCATGAAGCAGCCGAAGTCAGCCGGGTCGCCGACGCGGACCTCGGCGATCAGGCGGGCGGTTTCGTCGAACACGCGCGTGGCCAAGCTGCGCGGCAAGAACACGCGCGACGCCGCCGAGCACTTCTGCCCCTGGTACTCGAAGCCGCCGCGAACGATCGCGACAGCCAACGCGGTCACGTCGGCGCTCGGGTGCGCGAAGATAAAGTCCTTGCCACCGCACTCGCCGACCACCCGCGGATACGCACGGTAATCGGGCAAATGACGGGCGATGCGCTGCTGCAAGGCGTCGAACACCTGCGACGAGCCGGTGAAGTGCAGCCCTGAAAATTCCGGGTGCGCGAGCGCGTGCTCGCACATGCTGGCTGGCTCGCCTTGGATCAAGTTGATGACGCCTGGCGGCAGCCCGGCGGCTTCGAACAACTCGAGTAGCCGGTACGCCGAGAGCGCGGCCAGCGGCGACGGCTTCCAGACCACTGTGTTGCCGAGCAGCGCGGGCGCGGCCACCAAATTGCCGGCAATCGCCGTAAAATTGAACGGCGTGATCGCCAGCACGAAGCCGTCGAGGGGACGCAACTCGACGCTGTTTTGCACGCCGGGGGGGCTGTGAAGCGGCAGCTGCTCGAGCTCACGCGCGTAGTGAGAATTGAAGCGCAAGAAGTCGATCAACTCGCAGGCGGCATCGATTTCGCTTTGGTGCGGCGTCTTGCTTTGGCCAAGTAGGGTGGCGGCGTTCAACTGCTGGCGAAAGGAGCCAGCCAAAAGCTCCGCTGCGCGCTCGAAGATCGCCGCACGTTCGCCGAGTGGCAGGGCGGCCCACGCCGGCTTGGCTGCCAAGGCCGCGGCGATGGCGCGGTCGACGTGGCCCAGATCGCCCTCGACGCGCGTCGCGAGCGGCAGCGCGTGGCGATGCGGCGCCGTCATGGCGACGCTATTGCCGGTTTCGATGCGGGCCCCGGCGATCACCAACGGAAGACGCGGATTTTCCGCCGACTGGCGGGCGATTTCGGTGCGCAGCAGCGAGCGCTCGGAACTACCAGGGGCGTAGTCGAGCACGGGCTCGTTCAGCGGAAGCCTTGCCACGCCTCAGCGTAGCACCGCCTACGATCGGGCAGCGAGCAAACAGGGAGTCGGGGACTCTCGGCCCTCCCCGCCTCCCTGTTTGCTTGCGCTCGCGCTCGTTCTCGAATCACAGCGCGTCGTAAACACACGCCAACGCCTCGCCTTCGCTCGGCTCGAAGGCGATCGAGTCGGAGTAGTAGCGGCGCATGAAATCGGCGCCCCAGCACTCGACCGCGGTCACGACGCCGGGATCGGCCGGAATGTCGCCGCCGGCGATCGTGATGTCGGCGCGGCCAGCACCGTCGGCGCGCCAACGGCTGTCGATGGCGATGTTTTCCAACTGAGTCAGCTTGCTGTCGTCGACATCGGCGTTGGCGTCGACGTGGAGCGAGCCTTTGCCGTCCAGCTTAGCGTCGGACGTGACCGTGAAGGACTCGGGATTGACGCTCGGATCGGGCTTTACTTCGGCCACGATGCTGCGCGGCAACGCGCCCGAGCCGTCGCCGACGTTGTGCGGCAGGTGATGAACGACATGCACCGTGCCGGAGTCGTTTTGGTGGGCGAACGGGTCGAGGTCGTGAGCGACGCCGAGATCGATCGTAAAATCACCTTCCCCGTGCTGGGTGTGACGCTTGCCGTAGCCGTGGCCCTTGAGCACCGCGCGGTAGTCGCTGTCCGAGCTGGAGGCCTTGCGGCGACCCTCGAGCACGTAGTCGTATTCGGCTTCGGCGACGCGCGTCACGCGGAAGCGATACGTCACCGGGTCGAGCGCGTCGGTGTATGGGCCCCAGGTGGCTTCGCCGTCTTTGACCGCGCTCGGCTCGGTGTGGACGATCACCCACGCGCTGCCGAGCACCGCCGCGGTCACCAGGTTCACGCCGCCGCGCACGACCCGCGTGAACCCGTACCACTTGGCGTACGGGTTGCGCGCCACGGGTCCGTTAGCGAGCGGAGCCGTGCCGCCGACCGAGGCCGTCTTGGTGTCGCCGGCGCCGTCGGTCTCGGGTCCGGCCACCACCACCGCTTCACGAAGCGGCACCGCCTCGCGGTACTCCTCCCCGCCATCCTGCTTTTCGAGCATGCACCCGGGCAGGCCGCAGGTAGCAAGCAGACCGACGGCGAGGGCGTGAAGCGTGAACGAGCGTTGCGACATGCCCCGGTCGTTACAAGACCCGGGCCAACCGCCTTAATGAGCACATTTCGCGGGTCTCGTGACGCCCGGCGGGAGCTGCCGCGACCCCACGTCATCGCTCCGTGAACCCCCATTCTCGCCCGCTCGGTGAGGGGACTCATTCTTGAGCGTTCCTTGTTGTGCAGGCCTGGTCTGCGCGCCCAGCTGGGCGCGGCGCGCGCGGGCCACCGGCCCACGCCAGGAACCTCTGACCATTCATCACATTTCCTGTCGAGCAGCGAGCGAACAAGAAGGCGGGAAGGCGGGAAGACTCTGATTGTTCGAGCAAGCGCTTGCGGCCCCATCGCTGCCCCAAGGGCCGAGCTTGCCCGGACCACCCACCCCAAATCTGAGGCTCGCCCTTCCCGTCTTCCCGCCTTCCTGTTGTTCCCCTGCTTGTTGCGGCAAAGATGTGGCCAAAGGTCAGCAGGAACCTCGGCCTATCCCCCTGAACCTGGGCGAAACCGGCACCATTTTCGGGCGGGCACGTTTGTTTAAGGGCTCCAGAATTCAGGGACACGCCGCTGACCCCTGACGCTCTCGACATACATCACCCTCCAACGCCTCCCACTACCTCACAAGGCCGCGCCGCCAACGCTCATTTGGCTGATGGCTTTCGCTCGCTGCTCGTACAATCCTCACTTCCCCCGTGCGCGCTCGTCCGAATCCCGTCGAAGCTCTCGCTACCCTAGCCCGATTGTCGGATGAGGCCGAGCGACGCGCTAGCTGGCGTCAAGCGGTGGCCGCGCTCGGTTACAGCACGCAGAGCGCGGGACCGCCGCCGCTCGATGGCATTGCGCTCGAGGTGCTGACGCGCGCTTCGCAGATCGCGCTCGAGACCGGCTTGGTCGACGACCTCGAATTCCTGGCGCCGGGACCTGCTGCGGTGGCGCTTTATGAAATGAGCGCAGCTTTGCCGCTCGGGCGCGAGCGCCGTGAGCTCGGGCGCCGAGTTTTGGCCCGGCTTTATGAAGGCACCGCAGCCACGTTTGCGACCGTCGCCGCGCGCATGGCCTTGAGCTCCGGCAAACCGTTCGAAGCCGCTTCGGTGCGGGCGCGCGTGGGCTTGGTCTTCGACTTGCCGATCGGTTGCGGCGTCAACCCCGACGCGCTTGCGCTGACGCTGGTGACGCGCCGTGAGATGCGCGAGCGCTGGCTGGACAAGGCGCGTACCGGAACCTTGCCGGTGCGCAGGCTAGCGGCAAAATTGCTCGAGCACGCCGCGCGCGAAGCGGTTTTTCGCTCACAACAGGGCGATTTCTATCCGCGTGATCTGCTACTCAGCGAGCCGATTCGCTCGATCTACGAAGGCCTGCTCCACGATCGCGAACCGCTCGTCTGGCGGCACGCGGCAGTGGCGCGCGGCATCTTGTCGTCGATTCAGCCCAGCCTGCGCGAAGAGATCGACGTCGCGCTCGACCCCAACTTGTCGCCGACCGAGTGGCGGCGCGCCGGTGTTTCCTTGGTGGCAACGTTGGTGAGCGAGCCCGAAAGCTCTCTGCGCGCGCTCAAACAGCTGCTCGACGGTCCAGTTTCGCACACGGATCCGGGCTTGGCCGCGACGCTGTTGATGGGTTTGCCACGCGTGATCGAGGCTGAGCCCGACGCTGCCGAAGGGCTGCTCGAAATGCTGTGCGCCAAGCGCCGCCCGGACGTCGCCGAAGCGGCCGCCGCGCTGTTCGCGGACCTGAGCAGCCCGAGCTTTGGCCAAAGCTCGGCCAAGGTGTTGAAGCAGACTCTGGCGCAGCGCGTCGACTCGCAGAGCTCAGTGCTGCGCAGCGTAGCGGAGCGCGCGGTTCGGATCTTGGACCGCGATCAGGACGAGCAGAACGAGGTGGTGGCCTCGGTGCGCCGCGCGTTGCTGGCCTACGAAGCCAAAGGCGCGCGTGCCGCGACCGATCTGGCGATTCACGCCGTGACGGCCGCGCATCGCGCGATGGATTTCGTAGCGTCGCACGACCCCCACGACGAGCAGATGCTGCCGTACGTGCTCGGCGCGCTGAGTGATCTGGACGCGGCTGCGCTCGAGAGCCCACGCCTCTCGGATCTGATGCTGCTCGGTCGGCGCCCCGGCGACACCGACACCAGCGTGCCGGAGGTCGAACGGCTCCACGATCGCCTCGGAAGTTTCCTGCTCGAGGCCGAAACTAGCGCCAACGAAGCCGCGCGTTCGCCGGCGCTTGCGCTCGGCGAACAGCGGCGTTTGAAGGCGCTGTTGCATCTGGTCGATCTCGAAGCCGCGCGCACCACCGACGACGAAGGCGGCGTGCGCAAGCGCGTGCGGCGCGCAGTCGGAGTGATGATGCGACGCGTAGGTCATGAACCGGAGCCGATCGTCCACCGCATCGCTTGCGCCACCTTGGCGCGCAGCTTCGACGCTGCCGTTCGCGAAGGCGTGAGTGACCCTTCGGATCTACTGCTCGCGCTCGCCTCGCACGTCCACGCGCTACCCAGCCTGGAAGCCGTAGCCGAAGCCTCGACCAATCCCGAAGTGCGCAGCGCCGTCTCGGGTTACGTCGATTTCTTGAATCCGGCCAACGTCGAGGCCGGTGATGGCGGCGGCGAATCGCAGCATTTCGACACCAATATGGGCGCCAGCATGCGCGACGACAGTCGCAAGGTCGCCGGGCGCCTGCTGCGACTGTCGCGCAGCCTCGGCGCGGGTGGCTCGTACCGCGGCGAAGCGTTGCGCCGCGTGGTGCAGCGTTTAGCGCGCTCGCTCGAGAGCGTGGCGGCCGCACGCGGCCAGTCGGATCTGGTCGACTCCAGCGGCGGCTCAGCCGACGTCATGAGCGACATCGAGGTCGCAGTCGACGGCTTGCGGCGGCTCACGCAAGGCGCGTTGCGCCGCGTGCTCGAGGTCGATCCGATGGCGATCGCGGTCATAGCCGACGTGGCTTCGGTCGCGGCGCTGGTAGAGCGCACCGTGCGCTCGAGCGTGCCGCCCAACGCGGCGCAGCTGCTAATGGCCGTCAGCGAGCTGACCGCGGACATTCCCGAGCCGATTGGCGCTGCCGTCGGAAGAGTGCTGTCACGGCTCGAGCATCTGCCGGTCAAGGTCGCAGCCGCGGTTGACAGCGCGCCGATCCCGCTCGAACGGCGGCGTACACCACTGCCCGACTGGCTGTTGCCGAGGCGCACGATCGGCGCGTTTTACGTGGTTCGCTCGCTCGGCAGCGGCGGCGCCAGCTCGGTGTTCATGGCGCGGCGCTTGGAAGAGCGCAACAACCCCAACGCCGAAGGCTTCGCGCTCAAGGTGCCCGACTACGATCCGACGACCGCGCGCAGCTTGTCCGAGCAGGAATTCTTGCAGCTGTTTCGCGAAGAAGCCGGCGCGCTGCTCGGGCTGCCGCAGCACGAGAATTTGGCTCGCTTCGTGACTTTCGACTTGGCCGCGCGCCCGAAGCCGATCTTGGTGATGGAGCTGATCCGCGGCGCAGGTCTCGATCGGTTGATCCGCAGCCGGTCACTCACGGTCGACCGCGCGCTCAAGTACCTCGACGGCATTCTGGCGGCGCTCGAAGCCATGCACGGCGCCGGCGTAGGCCACTTGGACATCAAGCCGTCGAACGTGATCTTGCGTGACGGGCAAACGCCGGTGCTGGTGGACTTCGGCCTGAGTGGCCGCCAGCTGCGACCTGGTTGCGGCACGCTCGAGTATTGCGCGCCGGAAGTGCTCGGATTGGTCGAGTCGAAGACCCCGCAGCCTGCGGACATGTACGCGTTCGCCTGCACCGCGTTCGAGGCGCTCACGTTCGAGCTGCTGTTCGACGCCGAAGACGAAACGTCGATTCTGTCGGCGCATATCGGCCACGACGGTTGGCCGGAGAAGCTGGCGCGATTGGCGCACATCGCCGACTCGGCCGAGGTAGCGCGCCTGCTGGCCGCCTGTTTGCGCCGCGATCCGAAGAACCGGCCGACCGCTTCGCAGGCGCGCCGCGCGCTGCGTGACTTGACGCCTCGGCTGACGGGCGTGAGCTTCCCGCTCGGTGCCCCGTCGTCCAGCCCGAATCCCGGCAGCGCCGGCGCCGTGCCGGCCGCCGCTGCCGCCTCGGCCGTTGCGCGCGCCGAGAGCGCCTGAGCGGATGCGGAAAGCCGCGCCCTGGTTGGCGCTGTATTTGCTGGTCGGCTGCCGCGACAACTCCGCGGCACCGATTCGAATCGTGCTCGGTCCCACGCCGGCCGACGAAGTCACGCTCGTGCCGCGCGCGTCGCTGGCCGAGCTGATCGAGATCAGCGAGACCGAGAGCGCGCTGTTCTTGACGCTGACCTCGGCCGAACGCACCTGTGAGGCGCTGCCCGAGCCGGAGCCCGACAATGTCGGCGTTTCGCTGCGGCTGGTCCTGCCGGCGGGCAGCAAGCTCGAGCCCGGCAGTTACCCGATCCTCGACCCCGCCCAAAGCGCCGACAAGCCGCACGTGCTGTCGACGGTCAAGCTCCACGGCCGTCGGCAGGAGCTGCGGCCGGGCGGAGAGCTCACGCTGACCGCCGTCGATGCGAGCCCGCAGGGGTCGATCGATGGGTTGCTCAAATTCGAGTTTACGGGCGACGCCGAGCACCCGGCGACCCGCGTCTCGGGCCACTTTTTAGCCCATTTTTGTCGAATCAACCGGCTGCACTAGCCCGGGTTTTGTTCGTGGTAGGTTCCGCCCCGGCATGCCGCCCATGAATCCTCGCTCTGTTCGCTTCTCCCGACCCGTGTCTCGTCTCCTGGTGGCAGCGCTCGCATCCATGGCGATCGGCAACGCCTGCAGCAGCGACTCCGCTGCGCCCGCGGCGCCGATCACGTTCGGCATCGGCGTCAGCTTGCTCGACGGCCACCCGGTCGACGAACCCGTCGAGTTGCGCTGCGATCACGGCGGGCCTGGCGCGGCCACCGCGACTGAAGCGTTCAGCACATTAGCGGTCACTGTAGCGCTCACGCCGCTCGAAGCCGGCCGAAATTTCGTGCTCAGCCCTGCCAATGCCTGCGGTAGCTCGAAGCGTTGCGGTTTCGTGCGCATCGCAGCGCTGGACGCGACGGGCGGCGTGCTCGCCCACGCCGACACGGTAACGACCGAGGGTGTGCTCAAGCTCGCTGTCGAGCAGCTCCCCGACCTAACGCAGGTTAAAGTCAGCCTGATCCGCGGCCTCGACCAGCAGCCGCTACAAAATCCCGACAAGACCGAGGTCAACCACATCGTGACGCCAACCTTCGTCGTGCCGAGCGATTGCGCTCTGCCACCGAGCGGTGGCGCGGGCGGCGATTCGTCGAGCTCAACGCTGGGCGGCGCGGGCGGCGATTCGTCGAGCTCAACGCTGGGCGGCGCGGGCGGCGATTCGTCGAGCCCGGCGCAGGCCGGTGCTGACGGCAACCTTGCCGGTGCAGCCGCGGGCGGCATCGGCGGCGCCTGAGCGGCTGCTACGGATGCACGAACAACACGGTGCCGGTCAGCTTCTGCATCACCGAATGCCAGCCTTCGGGTAGCGCCGGCTGCGTGAAGAAGAATAACCGCCGCGCATCTTCGGGCGTCAGGTTGATGCAGCCGTGGCTCTTCGGTGTACCGAAGCGATCGTGCCAGTAGGCGCCGTGTAGCGCGTAGCCTTCCTCGAAGTACTGTACGTACGGCACGTCGCGCAGCTCGAATTCCTCACCGACCGCGTCCGAATCCATCGTGGTGGAGACATGCTTGGTGTGGATTCGAAAAATGCCGCGCTTGGTCGATTTGGTCCGCTCTGGATCCTCGAGCCCGGCCTCACCGGTCGAAATCAACGTCGCGTAGACCGCGCGCGTTCCTTCGTAAGCGACCAGCGTTTGCTTCGACACGTTGACGTCGAACCAACGCTCGCCGTTCTTGCCCCACGCCGGCATCTTCTTGGCTTGATCCAGCCGCGAAGCATCTTGATCGGAGATGTATTGGCCGCTCGTCGTCTCGAAGTAGAGGCGGTGCTGAAAGAAGCTCTGCTTGCCGGTCAGCGGGAGCACCGACCAATATTCGGCCGGGCCGGCGTCGACCAGCTTGCCCTTCTCGAAGCGCTTGAGCTTGGCCGTCTCGCTGCGCACGAGCGCGAACGGAAATTCGAGGCCTTTGCCGACCTCGACGCCATGGTGCTCGGAGCCTTGAATCGGCCGCAAACGGTCGGTCGGCACCACGTCGAGGTCGGTGGCTATGCCATAGCGCCGGCCTTCGAACAGCAGCGTCTTCAGTAGTGATAGTCCTTGATGCGGTTTCATGCGCGCCGCGACCAAGTCGGCGCCGTGATCGGCCTGCCCTTCCGGTGTCGGCAATACTCGCCCATCGCCCAGAAAAGCAGGCAGTGGGTCGGTGCGTTTGCCTTCCCAGGCGGCGCGCGCATCCGGCGGCGCTTCGCCGCGCAGCCACACATGTTGGGCGTAGCTGGCCCCGACCTCGCCGTCGGCGGCGAGCCAGCTGGCCATTCGCTCGTCCAGATCACTCTCGGCCTGCTCGGCTTCACCGCGCGTGGGCAGGCGCGTGTAGATCGGCCCGGGCTTGCGCACGGTCCCGTAGATGTATGGGAGCTTACTCGCGAAGTCGGCGCCGAGACCGCGGTAGGCGGCCACCACGGCGTCATTCTCGTCGAGCGTCGCGGCACCCTCGGCGCACACGAAGCCGCGCGGCGCGATCGGGAACCAGCCCGCGCCACAGCCCTCGGTCCCGGCTCGCTCACCGCGAAGGAGCAGCGACGCCCCGGCGCGGAAGTAACCAAGCCGTTCGGCCGAACGCGAGGGCCGTTCATAGATCCAGCTGCGCAGCGAGCGCGCGTAGAGGCGGCGACCGGCGGCGACTGGCGCCGCGTGGAGCAGCCCGTCGAGGCCGACCGTGGTCGCGGGAGCTTCGACCCGCACCGGTGGGGCGGCTGACGCCACCGCGCCCACAGCCGCCACCCCGGGTCCCGGCTCGATGACCGGAGCGGACCCAGCCGGCTGCGGCTCGGCCTTCGAGCAGGCCGCCGCCAACAGCGCTAGCGGGAGCAGCGACCTGGCGGAACGGACCGGCATGCCCCCCGACATGCCACGCCAGCGCCAAACGTCGCAAGAAAACGGGCGCGGCGCTTAGCACCCAGCGGCCTGACGTTTTGGTCAGCGCCGCCGAAATTCCGCACCGCATGAAATCCAAACACCTAAGTGGCCGGAACGAGTTGCGTCTTTCGTGGCGCGGCCTATGTTCGGAGCGGTTGTCTGCCTATCAGCCCCACCGTAGCGCCGTGCCGCTCGCCGCAGCTGGCATTGTCTGCCTGGGCCTCGTCCCCATGCTCGGCGGTCCCGCTCGGCCGCTGCATTGGGCCGCGACGGCCGGCATGGTGGGCTTCGGGGTGCTGCTGTGGGCGCGACGGCGGCTGCGCGGCCCGGAAGGTGCTGCGCAGCGCGTGGCGCCGGAAGCCCCTCACCGTGCCGGGCGGTCGCTGTTTATCGTCTGCGGTGTGGTCGGCGCATTGGTCGCACTGATCATCGGCGCGCGGTTCCGCTCGGGCGAGCCGCTCGGGCTGTTGTCCATCACCCTCCCGCTGCTCGGCCTCACCTGGTTGGCGACGCTCGCATTTCAGGTCTGGCATCACCGTGATCGCCCGGCTGAGTCCGCGCCCACGGGTAATCGCCCCTCGCGCCGTCCCGTGAGCTGGGACGCCAGCACCAGCCGCAAGCCCAGCCCCAGCAGCCCGCCCGACCGGCACGTCAACGCATGAAGCGTCACGGGTGGCTGCTCGCGGTGAGCGCCGCTGGCCTCGCGCTCGGGTTTGCGCCCGGGCTCTGGGCTGATCCAAATGACGGTCCGCGCGAGTCGCACGAGGAGGAGCTGCGCCATCGGCTCGAGCGGCTGCGCGAGCAAGCGGCGAGCCTGGCAAGCGCGACGCCGCGCTTGCTGCCTTCGGCGGTGCCGGCGCCGTCGGCATCGGCCGCGGCGCCGAGCAGTGGTGTCGCCGAGGAACTGACCCGCAAGTGGGCGGAGCTCGTCGCTACCCGGCACGACCGACGTGAACGCCATCGCGCCGACGTTGCGCGGGAAGTCGGCGCACGCTTGAACGACCCCGAGGTCGCCGCCGAGCTGAAGCTCCACGCCACTCGTCTGGCCGATTTGGCGCGCGTCGAGTTCCTGGCGCAGAACGCGCGGCGCGGTGTAGAACGCGAAAAGCTGCTGGCGCGCATCGGCAAACTTTCGGCGCGAGAGAGCGAACGCCACCGCGCACGGCTGGCGAAGCTCTTGGCGGCACCGGCAAAGATCGCGGTTTCTGCGGCGCCGTCCGCCCCGTCATCTCCGCCGGCGCCGAGCGCCGAGGCGCCCCATTGAGCCAGCATGCTGGCGCCTGGTCGCGCGCGTTGATGCTGGCCGTGCTTTGCGTGGCGGGCGGTTGCTCACGGCCGTCGAGCAGCGAGGGCTCCGCGGCCACTGGCGCAACGAGCAGCCCGCTGCTGCTGCCCCCACCCCCGGCCCCGGCGTCGGTCGTTGTCCCGCAAACGTCAGCCGCCAGCGCCAATCCCGTGCTCACGCCGGAAGACGCCGAAGACTCCGCCGCGCACCGGATTACTGACCAGAATTTGGAAAGTGAGCTCGATCGTTTGGAGCGGGAGATCCAAGCCGAGTAAAAGGGGCGCTCCCATGCGATCGCTCGTCCCCGCGTTGCTCCTGCTCGCCAGCTGTTCCAAGACCGACCCGGCGCCCCCGGTTGGCCCAAAGGCCCCCGCCGCGTCGCCCTCCGCCGCCGCGAGCCAAGCCGCCGCTGCCCCGAGCGCAACCGCTGCCGCGCCAGCCAAGCCACGCAACGTGCTGTTCATCACGATCGACAGCCTGCGTGCCGACATGCCTTGGAACGGCTACTCACGCGCGATCGCTCCCAACCTGGCCGCCCTGGCCGAGAAGTGCACGACCTACAGCAACGCGTATTCGGTCTCGAGCTACACCGCCAAGAGCGTCGCCGTGTTCTTGAGCGGCCAGTACCCGAGCACGTTGTACCGCAGCGGCTTTTTCTTCGCGAACTACGCGACCGCCAATCAGTTCATGGCCGAGCGCCTGCACGCGAGCGGCATCGAAACGATGGCTTGGTTCGGTCACATGTATTTCTCGCGTTCGAAGGGCCTCGAGCAAGGCTTCGACGAGTGGCGCACGGTGCCCGGGATCACCTTCGATCCCGAGACCGACAACCACGTCACCAGCGACAAGATGACCGCGCTCGGCATCGAGCTTTTGAGTAAACCGGAGCTCAAAACCAGGCAATTCTTCGCGTGGGGGCACTACATGGACCCGCACGACCAGTACAACCGTCACGAAGAGGCCCCCAACTTCGGCAACAAGGCCCGCGACAAATACGACCAAGAAGTCTTCTATACGGATCTGTGGGTGAAAAAACTGCTCGACTTCGTCGACCAGCAAGCATTCGCAAAAGACACGTACCTGGTGATCTCGGCCGACCATGGCGAGGCGTTCGGCGAGCACGGCATGTACAAGCATGCGTTCGAGCTGTGGGAGGTGCTGACACGCGTGCCGCTGTTCGTGTGCGGCCCCGGCATCAAGCCGCAGCGCATCACGGAACGGCGTTCGCACATCGATCTGGTGCCGACGATCCTCGACTTGCTCGGTCAAAAGCCGGCACCCGAGCTGCTTGGCAAGAGCTTGGTGCCCGAGCTGACCGGACAAGAAGCGGCCAAAAACCGCGAGCCCATCTATCTGGAGCTGACCGAAGACAGCCACAACCCGGCGCGCCGCGCGCTCATCCGCGGGGATTACAAGCTGATCTGGAGCGGTCCCGCCGATAAGTTCCAGCTCTTCAACCTGAAGCAGGACCCGGGCGAAGAGAAAGACCTCGCTAAAACCGATCCTGAGAACCTCAAGGACATGGTTGCCGGCTACCACGCCTTCTGGGACAAGCTGCCGATGGTCGAGCCGTACGGGAACAACAAGCTGCACGACGGCGGGACGGCGCGAGGGCCGACGGGGCCGCAGTGAGGGGTCAGGGGTCGGGGGCTAGGGGTCAGTCAGCGGAGGGCCAAGGGGGAAACACGGGCTCAAGTTTTTGGCCCCTCGGCCGTTGATTTCCGGGTGAGTAGCTCGATTCGGTTTTTCGTTGGAGCGGTGTTGGTGTTCCTGTGTGCGACAGCCAACGCGAGCGTGCAGTCTTGCAACACGCGCTGCCAGACCGCGCAAACAGATTGCAACCTGCGCTGCGACGGCAACATCCCCTGCATCACGCAATGTCAGCTCAGCTCGGACAGCTGCGCCGACGCCTGCTTGAAGCCGTAAGGGAGTAGGGAGCCCCTCAAATCCCTGCTCGCTCCGCCGACTGACCCCTGATCCCCGACCCCTGACCCCTACTTCAATACCGAGCCCAAATCCTGCTCGATCTGCTCCGCAGTCGTGGCCGGAACCTTAACGTACCAGCGGTCCCACTCGGTGCGGGCCAGGTAGTCGTTGCCCTTTTCGGTGGGCACCTTGTACAGCTCGATGAAGCCGACCGATTTGCCGCCGTCGAAGTATTCGACGCGTACCAGGGCGTCTTCGGGGCGCAGGGCCTTGGCGGGCTTTTCCACGAAGTCGCTGCCGCGCAGACGGTTGAGCTTGCTCATCCAATTGCCGGCCGTTTCGTCTTGCTTAGTCGGGCTTGTGAGGTCGCCCCAGCCTTCGTTCTTGCCCTTCACGGGCACGAGCTCGCGCGTCTTATTGCCCTTTTGGACGCGCACCCTGGCAATGTCTTCGTTCTTGAAGCCGTGCAGCTCGCGCTCAGGCAAGCGCGAGTCGCCGAACATCAGGCTCTGGGCGATGTCACCGGAGATGGCGAAAACTTCGCCGCTGTTTTGATAGCGGGCGTAGCGCTCGCTGCCGCCAGGCGTCGTGCCGCCGATGACCAACACCTGCTCTTTGCCGTCGATCGTGACCTTCAGCGTGCCTTCCGGCTTGTCGAGGCCAAACTCTTCGTTGCGAGCGGTTTCGACTTTGCCGATTGCGCGCACGGCCTTCAGCGGCGCCAGCGACTTGACCAACGTCTCGCCCGCTTTCACGGACACGAAGCGCGACGTTTCTTTCTTCGGCTCCTTGGCGTCGGGCGCCTTGAGCGGCACTCCGTCGTGACCGGCGAGGCCCGCGTGCGGATCAGCCACGGGCGCGTCTTCCTTGTCGACGCTCGTGACGTAGAAGTAGCCGAGCGCGTCTTTCTGACCTTCGAGCCGCACTTTGCGCGTCTTGCTCTCGAACGACAGCTTCGTGAACGAAGCCTGACTCCCGCTCCACACGTCGACCAACGCCTGCTGCTTTTCGGGCGCAGGCTCGTCCTTGTTCCAAACCGAGTAGGCCAAGCCGGCCGACACCACCAGCAGCGTACCGTGAAGAACGAGCGGTTTCACTTGCCACCTCCCAGCGCGCGGCGCCGCATGAACAGACCACCGGCCAAGACCAGCGCAGGAATTCCGAAAATCGTCGAATAGAACCAGGCCAAATCTTGCTGCTTGGTGTGCTGAATCAGCACGTCTTCTTCGCTGTTCGTCTGACCGGTGTAGCTCTCTTCGCCGACCAGCCAGCGCATCGCGTCGACGAACAAGATCTGATTGCCGATCACGTTGGTCAGCACCAAATCGCTGAAGGCGTCGACGTCCGCAATCACGAAGGCGCGCATCTCTTTGATCTCGGGCTTCTTGTCTTTGCCCTTCTTGTCGTCGGGCTTCGGCGGCTCGGCAGGCGCGCCCGCGACTGGCTTCGTGACCGCCGCCGCGATGTTGTAAACCTGCGACTTCTCGCTGTCTTTGTCGAGCTTGTAGTTGCGGTTGGCGTCGTTGAACGTGCTGCTCGGCGAGCGCACCGCAAAATCGACCTTGCCGGCCATGTTCTGCGGCTTGTCGAGGCTACCGGAGCCGAACACGACGATCGCGGCGCGCGGTGAGTTGCGGCTCAGCGTGGACACCGAGGCGTGCGACGAGAAGCTGCTGGTCTGCAGTCGAGTGCGGTCAGAGTCGTTCGAGCGCACGCGAATGTGCTGCGTCTCGTTCGCCAACAGATCCGGCGAAAACGTCAGCCCCGTGATGCCCGCGAGCGCCGCCAGATGGGCCGGCACCGGCGTTGCGGGCGCAGGCGGCGGCGGCGTCTTGGCCGCGGAGCTCGACGTCGCGGGCTTCGGCGCCGTGCCTGGCGGCGCGGCCGAAGGCGCGGCAGACGGGCTCGGCGCCGCTGCGGCAACGCTCTCGCTGTCGGGCGCGACCAGGTTCATGCTCGAGGCACTCTCCGGATCGAGCGCCAAGAGAAGGTGACCGCCGGCGTCAGCGAAGCGCTGCAGCGACGCGATCTCCTCCGGCGAGAAGTTGTCGCTCGGGCCCAGCACCACGACCGCATCGGCGTCGGCCGGCACCTCGCTGCCCAAGCCTTGACCGAGACCGAGATCCTTCACGGTCACGTTCTGCTTCTGCAGCAAGAGCTTGGCGATGTTGGCCGTGCGGCCCTCGTTCTCGGCGCTGCCCTTGGCGTCGTTGATTTCGCCGTGGCCGACCGTGAAATACACGGTCTTGTGCGAGCGCACGGCCTTGAGCAGCTGCTCTTGAAAATCGCGATCGAGCGTCTTTAGCTTGGCGCGCGCCGACTCGAGATCCGCGCCGAGCGTCAGCGTGTAGGTTGCGCTGCCCTTCGACAGGATGATTACTCCGTCTTGCGTGGCGCGCAGATCTTTGGCGAGCTTGGGCGACAGCAAGCGATCACGCACCTCGACCTTGAGCTTCGGGCTGCCGGCGCCGAGCTCTTTGAGGTAGCTCTCGACCTCACCGCGCACTTCGTTCACGTCCGGGAAGAACGCCACGACGCGGATCGGTTCGGTGATGCTTTGGGCGATCTTCAACGTCGATTCGCCAGGCCGTGACGTTTTGAAATACGAGTAATCCCACTTCTTCTGGATGCCGCCGGCGGCGTAAACCAAGAGCGAGCCGTAAACGACGACCATCGCCAGCGAGCCGCCGGCCATGGCTGCCGCCTTGACACGTCGAGCCTCGGGGCGCTCGGCGCGGCGCATGGGGCGCAAGGCCGTCTCAGCGAAGATCTGCGGCACGACGGCGAGCGTCAACAGCGACACCCACAGCACGCGCAACAGCTCGACCGCGTGGTCGCGCTTCTCCGCCGTCAGCTTGGACAAGCCAAAGCGCTCCAAGCCGGAGTCGGTGGTGACGTAGTAGATGCCGAGCGCCACCAAGCCGAGGACCGACAGCAGCGACAACAGCCGCTCGATGTTCGCGCGTTCGCCCTGGCTCTTGAACTTGGGCGAGAAGCGCAGCGCGGTCGCCAGCACCACCGCCAGCACGCCGAGCGCGGTGACGACGCCGGAGCCCTTTTCGAGGCCCGACAGCACGCGCTCGCCCATCAAGACCAGCGCCAGGCCGCCCACGTACAGCGGCAGCAGCCAACCCGGCGCGCCGGTGCCTGCTGATACCGCCGAGAGGCTCGACGGCTTGGCAGCCGCCGGCGTTGCTGACTGGCTCATTGCCACCTCCGAGCTTCGAGCACTTTGACCGAGGCGAACAGGAACGTGTACGTGAAGACCAAGTAGAAAACGACTCCCGCCGGCTGCAGAATGCCTTGCATGAAAGGCCGGAAATTTTCGTGATGAACGGCTAGCGCCGACACGTATTGGTTGAGCGGGGGCTCAGTCGCCTTCGCCACCATCCATAGCAGCACGAAGACCGCGCCGATCAACGCACTGAGGATGACCGCGACCACCTGCGAGCTGGCGAGCGCAGAACCGAACACACCGATCGCGGTCAGCGCCGCGCCGAGCAGAAGCAGGCCCACGTAGCCGATAACGATCTGCCCGATCGCGACCTTGCCGTGGACGAACAGCCAAGCCGGCATGTACACCGACAACAGCGTACCCATCACCAGCACGGCGTACGCGGCCAGGAATTTCCCGATCACGATGTCGCGGTCTTTGACCGGCGAAGTGTTGAGCAGAACGAGAGTTCCGGTCTGACGCTCTTCGGCCAACACGCGCACGGTGACCAGGATTGAAGCTATCATCGTCACACCCGACGTGTTGTAGAAGAACTGCTGCAGCACGGCGCCGCTCAGCAGCTTCTGGTCGAGGCCGTTGTAGAAGTAGTACAGCAGGCCATCCACCAACAGCATGCCCGCCAGCAAGCAGGCGCCCAGCCACGAGCGGAAGTAGGAATTGAACTCGCGTCGCGCGATCAAGAGCGCCATGCTCATGCTGCACCGCCTTCGGTCGGTGCGGGCGCCGGAGCTGCCTCACCTTCTTTGCGCCGCTTCTTTTTGCGCCGCACCGGTGCGCCTTCGCCGGTCTCGCCGAGCAGCTCGAGGAACATGCTCTCGAGCTCCTGCTCACGACCGAGCGACAGCACACCGACGTCGGCTTGCACCAGGGCGCGGCACAACGCGTCGCGCAGATCACCCTCACCGCGCACACTGATCGACGCGACGCCGGGGCCGGTTTCGCCGGAGTTCGCGGGGTCGACACCAGAAACACCGGGCACGTTCTGGGCAATCTCGGTGGCGCGGGCTTGAGCCGCCTCTTCGGAGACGCCAGCGACGCGCACCGTGATCGCGATGCGCGAGCCTTGGCGGAGCGCGGTCGACAGCTCGCTTTCGGTGCCGGACCACTCGATTTTGCCGGAGTTGATCACCAAGATTCGGTCACAGGTCTCGCTGATCTCGGACAAGATGTGGCTCGACAGCACCACGGTGTGCTCACCCTTCAGGTTCTTGACCAGCTCGCGCATCTCGACGATTTGCACCGGGTCGAGGCCCGAGATGGGCTCGTCGAGCACGACCAGGTCAGGAGCGTGAACGATGGCTTGCGCGATGCCGACGCGCTGCTTGTACCCATGCGACAACGAGCCAATGATCTTCTTGGCAACCTCGCCCAGCTCGGTCAGCTCGACGGCTTCGGCCACCAGTCTGGCGGTCTTGTCACTCGCGACGCCACGCAGGCGCGCGGCGAACGTGAGGTAGTCGCTCACGCTCAGGTCTTCGTAGAGCGGCGGGCGATCCGGCAGGTAGCCGACCTTCGACTTCACGTCGTCCGGCCGCTCGACGACATCCACCCCGGCGACTTTGACCGAGCCGCTGGTCGGAAGGAGATCGCAGGCCAAGATGCGCAGCGTCGTCGTCTTGCCGGCGCCGTTGAGCCCCAAAAGACCGATGATTTCCCCACGCTCGATGTTCGTGGTCAGCGGTCCGATGGCCCGCTGATCGCCGTAGTACTTATAGAGCTCCTGGATTTCGATCACGGAGAGCCTCGACCTTAAAAAAATGCCTGCCTGAGGGCGACCAGCGCGCCCGCTCGGCGGTCCGCCGGTTACCACAAAGTTTCGGCGCGGTGTTACCAAGAACCTCCCGGGCTTATTCCCGGGGCCACCCGCCTGGCGCCCAAACCAGGAACATCCAAGCTTTCCGAGATGACAGCGAGCGCCCCGGCCGACCCCGAATCGCTCGAGAGTCGCATCCTGCGCGCGGCCCTCGACCTCGGCTTTGCGCGCGCCGGGATCGCCCGGCCGGAGCGCTCCGAACAGGCGGCCGAGCGGCTGGCGAGCTGGCTGGGCGCGGGGCACCACGGCGAGATGCAGTACATGGATAGCCCCCTTGATCGCAGCGCGCCGGCGGCGCTGTTCGAACGCGTGGCCAGCGTGATCGTGGTGGCGTTGCCGTACGGCGACCGTGCGACTGTGCGCGTGCGGCGCAGCCAAGCCGGCCCGGAGCTCGACGCGCCGCTCACTGGTCGCGTCGCACGCTACGCGCAGGGTGAGGACTATCACCGCGTCTTGAAGAGCAAGCTTGAGCGGCTCGGGCAAGCCATCGACGAGCTGGTGGGTCGCCGGGTCGGGCGTCGCGCATGCGTCGACAGTGCGCCCCTGCTCGAACGCGACTTCGCGGTGCGCGCGGGCCTGGGCTTCGCCGCCAAGTCTACACTGACGATCTTGCCCGGTGTCGGCAGCTTCGTCCTGCTAGGCGAGCTGCTGCTCGAGCTGAAGCTCACGCCGACAGCACCGACCACGACCGGCGGTTGCGGTTCGTGCACAACTTGCCTCACGGCTTGCCCGACTGGCGCGTTCGTGGGGCCGCACGTATTGGATGCGCGGCGCTGCATCTCGTACCTCACGATCGAGCTGAAGGGTTCCGTGCCGCGCGACCTCCGCCGACTGATCGGCGGCCACGTTTTCGGCTGCGACATCTGCCAGGACGTCTGCCCGTGGAACCACTCGCGCCACACTCCGCCACGCGACGCGGAGCTCGGTCGGCGTCCAGAGCTAGCAGCGCCTGAGCTGGAGTCGCTGCTGTTTCTGACTTCATCCGGCTACCGCAGGCTAGTCCGCGGCACGGCGCTCTCGCGCGTGAGTCGCGCACGCCTCGCTCGCAACGCCGCGATCGCGCTCGGCAATTCGCACGACCCCGCCGCCGAAGCGCCGCTCACCCGCGCCCTGACCACGCATTCGAGCGAGCTCGTTCGTGCCCACGCGGCCTGGGCTCTCGGCGCCCTCACCCTCCCGCTCACCAGCGGTCTGACCGCGTTGCACGAAGCCGCGACCAGCAACGCTTCCGAGGAGGTACGCCGCGAAGCCAACGACGCCCTCGCAATGATTGGAAAGCGAGCGGAATCAACAGGAAGACGGGAAGGCGGGAAGGATTTGATTGCTGGTCCATTCGACTGAGACCAGGACGCAGCCAACGCACGAGGGCGCGACCAGTCTCACCCCCCAAAAACCCTTCCCGCCTTCCCGCCTTCCTGTTCGTTCGCTCTTGAGCCGCCGGGGCCGACCCCCCAGCGGAATAGTGGTATGACAGCACGCAAGCAACGCGGGAGCGCGATGACCGAGAGCCGGACCGAGCCCAAAAACGCTGAACAATCCGCGAGTCTGCCGTCGGTGTCGATGCGCCAGATGGGCGTAATCGTGCTGTTTATCTCGATGGGCGTGCTGTTCATCGCGACGATGATCGGCTTCTGGTTTACGCGTCTCACCTCCGACCACTACCGCGCTCCGGGCCTGCCTGATCTGCCAGCTGGACTGCTGCTCAGTACGTTGTTGATCGGCCTCACCTCATTCTCGATTTGGCAGGCGCAGCTCGCGGTCAAACGCAATTTACTCGAGGCGCTACGGCGCTGGCTCGTGGCGGCAGGCGCATTGGCGTCGCTGTTTCTACTGACCCAAACCGCCAATTGGTTCGCGATGCGCCCGCCCAGCGACGCCAACTCGCTCTACATCGCGTGTTTTTTCATGCTGACCGGCGTGCACGCGCTGCACGTGCTGGGCGGCTTCTTCCCGCTCGGCTTCGCGCTCCACCACGCTTCGCACCGCCACTACTCGAGCTCGAACCACGAAGGCTTGAGCTTGTGCGCCCAGTACTGGCACTTCCTTGGCGCCGTTTGGCTGGTGCTGGTCGTCACGCTGTACCTCGGCAATCGATGAGCGAGCCCGCGCTACGCACCTATTTCTGGGATTTTTTCGGGCCGCGCGCTCAGCCGACCGCTGCACATTTCAAGCGCCACCTGCTGGGCTTCCTGACCCAACACGGCATCGCAGATCTACCGCTCGTCGACGCCACCACCGCCCCCGGTCACCACGCCGTCGGCGTCACCACGCCCCCCGAGAACTTCGACCTGATCGAAAAAGCGCTGCGCCCGAAGCGCCACGCCTAAGGCGGACGAAACAACAAGAAGGCGGCTGACCACTCATCGCATCTTGCCCGAGTGAGCAGGGAACAACAGGAAGGCGGGAAGCCGGGAAGGACGAGAACCCGCAGATTGCGGGGTGGGTGGTACGGGTAAGCTCGACGCTAGGGATAGCAATTGGGCCTCAGTTGCC
>JBBRMI010000135.1:0-22610 GCA_038230915.1 Polyangiales bacterium
ACCACCACCACCGAGCTTTCGCGGCCACCAAGTCCTGTCTGCTAAGGAGACGACCGAAAAGCCAGGGCCGAAGCCCGCAACCGATACCGAAATACCCGGCTCCGCGTCGAGTCCGAGAAAGGCCCTGCCCGAGCCCGGCCCCGCCTCTGGCTTGCCCGAAGCCCCTGCCGAGACCGATCCCGATCCCGCTGCCGGACCCCCTCCGGGGGCCGCCCTCGCGCAGGGCCCCGACAACGGATCCGCGCTGCGCCCCAGGGCCGCTGGGCCCCACCGCGCGGCATTCGTAGTACGGAGAGGGGATGAGGATGAGATCCTGGTGTCAAGCGTTCCCGCGTGGGACGGCCAGGCAATCCCGCGCGGCGTGGCTGGTTGCCCTGTGTCTTTGCGTCGGGCTTTGGGGAATGGCAGAGGCGAAGGCGGAATCGCCGGCGTCTTCCTCGACGGCTGCTCCGCCGAGTGCCGCGCCGAGCAGCGCTGCCGCGGCGCCTGGCAGCGGCGGCACCACCGCCACAGAGCAGTCGCGCTCGGCGCTCGCTCTGGCGTTCGCGGCCACTGAGGCTCACGTTCGCGAGCTTCTCGCCGGCAACCTGGCGGCTGGTATCGCGGCGGTGAGCTTGTTCGATATCGACATCCAAGACCCTCGTGCTGTCGACCTCGAGCGCCAGCGTTTGAGTCGTTTGCTGGGCGACGAAGAGCCCAGCAAGGGTGTCGACACCAAAAAATCGGTGAAAGCAGCGCCTACGGCCAGTGCGCACGGGTCGGAGCCGAAAGCTGACGGCGGAGAAGGCGGGGCTTCGGGGTCCGACTCCCTGCTCGCCTCCGCCGATGAGGTCGCCGCGAGACTCGCCCTCGATCGCGCGCGAGTTGCTTTCTACGCCTTGTCGATTCCCGAGCGCGACCGACTCTTGCGCCAGCACCAAGCGCGGCAAGAGGAGCAGGCGCAGAACCCCGAGGCGCAACTCAATGACGCTGAGCGTAAGGCTCACGCGGCTGAGCAGGAACGCCTCGCAGCGCTCGAAAGCGCACGCACGGCCCGCACTGAGGCACTGCGCCTCGTCGCCGAGGAGCACGCGCGACTCCTCCAGGTAGCCCAACATCAAGCCCAGTTCGAAAAGACCTTGGTGCGGGCACAAGGCGAACTGGCTCGCCGCGAGGAGAGCGTGCTCGGGTGGCATCGCAGGGTTCGGGAAGCGACCGAGGCAGGCCTCAGCGGTGACGCGAACGGCACGACCGTCGATGCCCTCTACGAGAAGCTGAGGACCGAGCTTCGGGCGGCTCGGGATCTTTTGTCCTCTTCGCTCTCTAGCCTACACGCGGAGAGCGCGGTGCCAGAACCCGGCGAGGATCGGCTCAGCGCGCTGCCCGGGGATGTTCCGGCAGCCGCACCGCGCGCCAAGCGCAAAGCCGTCGAGAAGGAACGCGATCGGCTGGGCGCGGTCGAGGCCGAGCTGAGGAAAAACACGTTGCGCGCCGTGTATGAGGAGGTCGTCTCGCTCAATCGCGACCGACTCGCCCTGTATCCCTTCTTGAGCCCGTCACGACGCGGCGAAATCGTCGGTTTTGGTCCGCAGGGATTCGACCAAGCCCGGGCCGAGGGGCGCCAAGTGCTGCTGGTGTTGCGTCAGCACTTGCAGGCAACGGGGCAGTTCATCGCGTCGCTGGCGGCGCCCGGTGGAGCACGCAGCGATAGCGCGGTGATGGCGACCTTGATCGCGTTCAAATGGCTTCTGCCGTGGGCGCTCTTCATCGTGTGGCGCCGTCGCGCTGCGACCACGCTCACGGCGTGGCGCGACGCCGCGCGCGAAGTGCGACGCAGTCACCGCATCGTCGAGCCGAGCCCGCTCGAGCGGCTGGTGGGCTTCGTGATGCGGGTCCGAAGTCCGGTCGAGTGGTTGCTGCTGGTCGCATCCGTCGTTTGGCTCCTGCCGGCCGCTGCCAAGGACACGCTCGAAGTTTCCCTGCTGTCGACGATCTTTGCCTGGACGCTCGGTGGCGCGGTCGTCGTGGACTCCATCGACGCCCTGGCTGCTGGCAGCGAAGGCGGGTCGCGGAAGAGTCGACTCATCACTGCGCACGTGCGGCTTCGCTCGCTGCGCCTGATCGGTCGGGTCGTCGTGGCAATCGCGCTGGTTCTGTCGGTCAGCGATCAGCTGGTCGGCCGCGGCACCATCTACTCATGGGTGCTGTCCACGTGCTGGTTCGCGGCGATTCCGATGCTGCTCGTGATGGCGCGATGGTGGCACGACATCATTCACGAACGGCTCTCGCTCCGTCGCCGCAAGAGCGTGGTCGACTCGTGGGTGCTGGCGCACGATCAGGGGTGGCGGCGCTTGCCGGCCGCGCTGATCGGCGGGGCCGTGCTGCTCGGGCAAGGGATCTACCGTTGGGTGCGCCAACGACTCGTCACCTTCGATCTCAGCCGTCGCGTCCTGGCCTACCTTTTTCGCCGGGACATGAGCCGTCGCACGGCCGCCGGCGTCAACTACCAGAGCTTGCCGGCTGAGACGTTCGAGGCATTGGGGCCCGAGGCCCGCTCGCGCGACAACGTCCCCAGTATCGCCGACGACGAGGTGAAGCACGTCATCCAACGTATCAACGCGGCGGGCGGCGGCCTGTTCGCGATCGTGGGTGAACGCGGTGCGGGCAAGAGCACTCTCTTGCAACGAATTCTGAAGGAAGCCGATGATACGCTGCTGCTCGAGTGTCCGCAGGGCGATGCCGCCAGCTTTGCACGAGCGCTCGCCGCAGTCGTCGGTGCCGCTGAGGGCGCGCCGCTCGACGACGCAGCAGCGACCTTGGATCGGCCCAATCGCGAGGCTGGGCTGCTGATCGACGATGCCAGCCACCTGATCATGCCGCGCATGGGCGGGCTCGATGCCTTCGACGAAGTCCTGTCGGTCGCCCGCCGACGCAGCAACCATTGCGCCTGGGTTTTCGCGTTCGACGCGGTCGTGTGGCGTTTCTTCGAGCGGGCTCGCGGCGCACGTCCGCTGTTCGACGAGGTCATTCGACTGGAACCTTGGCGTGAGGAGGCGATCGGTCGCCTGCTTACCGCTCGCACCGCCGCCGTCGGGCTGGCGCCCAGCTTTCGGCACCTGCTGACCGACTTGCGGGAAGACGCCGACGACGTGGATGTGAACGAGGCGATCGAGCACACCGCGGCTGGTTACTACCGGCTGATCTGGGACTACGCGGGTGGAAATCCCGGTATCGCCTTGCATGCGTGGCGGCTGTGCCTGGGTGTCGATCCGGACGGGCAGGTGGCGGTCAAGGTTTTCGATGCGCCAAACGCCTTGGAGCTCGAAGGACTGCCCGATTCTTGCGTGTTCGTGCTGCGCGCGGTGGTGCAGCTGGGATTGGCTCATCCCGACGACATCTTGCAAGCCACGATGTTGGAGTCGTCCGAGATTGAGGACGCTCTACGTTTCGGCCTCAATCGCGGTTACTTCAAGCTGGTTGGGCTTCGCTACTGGGTCACGTGGGCTTGGTTCCGACCCATCACGCGCTTCCTACAGCGCCGCTACCTTCTCAGCTCACAGTGAGGACCACCATGCGACAGCGTCGATTCCTGTTCCTACTTTGGGGCCTGTGCATTTTCGTTTGGGCGCCGTCCGCTTTCGCCCAGGATCCGCCCGACATCGGCAAGTTGGCGGGGCTCGTGCGCTGGGGCGGAGTGCTGTTCTCTGTCGTCGTCATCGCCGGCAGCGTGCTGCTGCTGCGTATCGTCGGCGGGATTGCCACGCGCTTCGGGACGCGTTTCACGTCGCGCCGCTTGCTCGTACAGAAGATCGAATCATTCGCGCGCTTCGCGCTCTTCGTCGCGACAGCCGTTGTTTGCCTCAGCCTCAGCATTCGCCTCGACTCGACCGCGGTCACCGTCATCGGCGGCGCACTCGCGTTTGCCGTCGGCTTCGCGATGCGCGATCTGGTGGCGGCGTTCATCGCAGGCGTTACGATCATGTTCGATCGCCCGTTTCAGGTGGGTGATCGCGTGAACTACGCCGGAGAATACGGCGACATCATCAAGATCGGCTTGCGCAGTGTGCAGATGAACACGCTCGATCACAACATCGTCACGATTCCCAACAACAAGATCCTGACGGACGTGACTTCCTGCGGCAACTACGGCGCCCTCGAAATGCAGGTAGCCGTCGAGTTTTATATCGGCGTCGACCAGGACGTGCGACTCGCACGCCAGCTCGTCCGCGAAGCGTGTCTGACGAGCCGTTATGTCTTCCTCGATCGTGAAGTGCCGGTCTTCACGAAGCAAATGCTGCTGGCCAATGTCGTGGCGCTCCAGATCAAGGCGCGTCCCTATGTGCTCGATACGAAGTATGAAAAGCCCTTCGAGACGGATATCCACCTGCGCGTCATCGACGCATTTCGCAAGCACGCCATCTTGCCGCCGGCGCTGCTATTTCGCGAGCGCGAACCGACCCTAGCGCGCGGGAGTCGCACGCGTGGATCGGGTTAGGCGTCGTGCGGTTCAGCACCGTCTGCTCGACCCGACAGCGCAGTCCATCCGCCAACGTCCTCGGTGAGCGAGCTTGCGGCGGCTGGCCCCCAAGTTCCGGGTTGGTAGAGCTCGAGCGCTGGCGGGGCATGGACCACAGGATCGACGATTGCCCAGGCGGCTTCGACAGCATCTTCTCGGGCGAAGAGCGTTGGATCGCCCTCCATCGCATCGCCGAGCAGCCGCTCGTACGCGCCCATTTCGTCAACGGTAACGCGGTTCAGGAGGGTCAGCTCGCTCGGCTCGCCGATCAAACGTTCGCCCGCCTTTTTTACTTGGACGCCGAGCGCGATCTCGAGATCAGGGGTCAGCTGCAGACGAATGAAGTTGCTCGAGCCAGGCACGAGCCGCGCGAGCGGTGGACGCGCGAAATTGACGACCACCTCGGTGCGGGTGAGAGGCAGGCACTTGCCGGCACGAATGAAGAACGGCACACCGTGCCAACGCCATGAGTCGATCCTCAGCCGAAGCGCTGCAAATGTTTCCACTTGCGAGTCGGCGGCGACGCCCGGTTCTTTGCGGTAGCCCTCGAACTGCCCGCGCACCACGTTTTTCGGCTCTAGCGGGGCAATTTGTCTGAAGACCTTCACGACCTCGTCGCGCGCTGACTCGACGTACGTCGTCGCTGGCGGCTCCATCGCGAGCATACCGACGACCTGCAGCATGTGATTTTGAACGACGTCACGGATCGCTCCCGCCTCCTCGTAGAAGGCGCCGCGGCCCTGAACCCCGAAGCTCTCAGCCATCGTGATCTGCACGCTCTTGACGTAGTGACGGTTCCAGATCGGCTCTAGAAACGTGTTCGCGAAGCGAAAGAAGCGCAAGTTTTGGACCGTCTCCTTGCCCAAGTAGTGGTCGATGCGAAAAATCGCGGATTCGTCAAATCCACTGTGCAGCGTCGCGTTGAGCGCTTTGGCGGAGTCCAGATCACGCCCGAACGGCTTTTCGACGACGACGCGCGCGTTGTCGGCGGCCCCGGACGCTTTGAGGTGAGAGACGACGACGCCGAACAGGCTCGGCGGTATGGCCAGGTAGTGGAGCGGTCGCTTGGCTTCGCCGAGCGCCTGGCGCAAGGCCTCGAACGTAGCCGCGTCGTTATAGTCGCCGTCGACGTAGTGCAAGAGCTCGCAAAGCTGCTGCAGCGCCGCGTCGTCTTGAACCACGGCGTGCTCGGCGATGCTTTTGCGCGCGCGCGCGCGAAGCTCCTCGAGGCCCCAGCCCTGCTTCGCGACTCCGATGATAGGCACCGCGAGCCGCTTGCGGCGCACCATCGCGTGCAGCGCCGGGAGCACCTTCTTGTAAGCGAGATCCCCCGTTGCACCGAAGAACACCAAGGCGTCAGAACGCGCGGCTACATTGTCCAAGCGAATACCTCCATCGGCCGATGTTTAGCGCGATTTGTGAGCTCGGAAGCCCTCGCACGATGCCGCGTCGTCGTCAACGGCAGGTCACACCTTGCGGCACGGGTAGAGCGTGAGTCGCGGCGCAGGTGGCCCGTCAAAAGCCGTGACACATTTGCGCCTGTGGCAGGAGAGTCCCAGGGCACCCGTTCCATTGCGCCAGCCCGCGCTTCGCTCGAGTCGACCCGCGGATGTCGCGCTTGCCTGTTCGAGGGCGCGATGACATGAACGCCTAAGCCGATGTCAGCCCCGCCCTTCGCCCTCGTTGGTTCCACGAAAAGCGTACAGCTGTTCGGCATTCGCTTGATGGGGGTCGACGCGGAGAGCGCCCGCAAGCTCTTGCTGACGGCAGTTTTTTTTGCGCTCCTGTATGTGCTCAGCAAGACGTTGGGAGCCGTCGCTTACGCAGTCCTGGGTCGACGGGGTCGGGTCGCAGTTTTTTGGTCGCGACAGATCATTAGCATTGTCACGTTTCTACTCGGCCTCGTCGGTTTGGTATCGATTTGGTTCGACAACCCGGGCCGCCTGGCAACCGGCGTTGGTTTGATGGGGGCCGGGCTCGCTTTTGCGTTGCAAAAGGTGATCACCAGCTTTGCCGGCTACTTCGTGATCCTGCGCGGCAAGACGTTCGATATCGGCGACCGCATCACCATGGGCGGCGTTCGCGGTGATGTCATCTCGCTCAACTTCTTGCAAACCGTGATCATGGAAATGGGCGAGCCACCGAGTGTTCAGTCTTCCGACCCGGGAATGTGGGTGCAATCGAGGCAATTCTCCGGCCGCATCGTCACGGTCTCGAATTCGCGGATCTTCGATGAGCCGGTGTACAATTACACCCGGGACTTTCCGTTCATCTGGGAAGAGATGCGCCTGCCGATCTCCTATAAAGACGACAGGAACGTGGTCGAACGCATCCTGCTCGACGCAGCTATGAAAGAGACAGCCAAGCTCGACGAGGTGGCTGCATCGGCGATCGCCGCGCTCGAAAGGAAGTACTTTGTCACACGCGCGGATGCGGAGCCCAAAGTGTACGTGCGGTTGACCGACAACTGGGTGGAGTTAACCGTGCGCTTCCTGTGCAAAGACCACGACATCCGTGGCCTCAAGGATCGCATGAGTCGTGAGGTGATCGGCGCCTTGGAGAAAGCAAAGATCGGCATCGCTTCCGGCACCTACGAGATCGTCGGGCTCCCGCCGATCCGAGTAGTGAGCGGCAAAGACTGAACCGGCCGCGCGCCGCTCCAATGCAGTTACCCGAGCTCGGCAATCCGTCCCGACCAAAGAAGCGAGCTTTGGTGGTTTTCTTTGCGCTCGTCGGCGCGTTGATTCCGGCGCGCCTCACTGCGTTCCAAATCGGGTGGACGGACGCCCCTTGGGAGCCATTTTTCGGCGCGGGCACCAAAACCGTTTTGCGTTCTGCTTTCAGCCGCGGTTTGCCGTTTCCCGATGCCGGACTTGGCTTGCTCGCCTACCTGACGGAGGCGGCGACCGCGGCTTGGGGTAGCTCGTCTCGTTTTCGCGATCAACGCCTGCCCATTTACGCGTACGCCGCGAGCGCAGCGGCCCTCGCGCTGGTCAGCGCTGGGCTGGTCTTCATGCAAGTCTTCGTACTAAACGCCTACTGCTCGCTCTGCCTAGCGTCGGCGATGCTTTCGTTTGCACTCTTGGCGCCGGCGGCTACTGAATTCCTGGCCGCCTGGCGCGCCCGTCAGCACTTGCGGTGATGTCCCATTGAAGGGCTCGATCGTCGGCAATTCACGAGGTGCTAACCGGATGAATCGGCGCTGCCAGCTCGGCCCTGGTCGGGGCCCGTTGGTTCGGTCCCGGTAGCCACAGCGTTAGCGACTGGTGCTCGCGAGGAAATAGATCCCATTTCACCCACGGTGAGTGGGCGAGCGAGGCGCCCGGCGGGTTCACTCAGCTTTCCATTCTGTCATCTTGGCGCAAGGTCGTCGCAAGCGTGGTGTCGCAGCTTCTGGTCTGGCTCGAAGGTCGAGCCCAAGCCGACCGGAGCAAGAACCATGGCGATGTCGCAGAGTTTCGAATCCAAGCCCCAAGGCGGGCTTCCGCTGAGCGTGAGCCCAATATTGGCGCCGGAGATCCGCGCGCTGGAAGCGCGTGTCACCGAGGCTGCGCACTGGGTTGGACCACTCAGACGACAGATGGCGACAGTCATCGTCGGTCAGCAAATGCTGGTCGACCGGCTGATGATTGGACTGCTCACGAACGGTCACCTGCTGCTCGAGGGAGTACCCGGCCTTGCGAAAACGCTCGCGCTGAAGACTCTTGCGGGGTGCATTCACGGCGGCCGCTTCGGTCGCATTCAGTTCACGCCCGACATGCTGCCGTCGGACATCGTCGGTACCGTGATTTATCGGGCGCAAACCGGCACCTTCGAAGCCAAGCGCGGACCGGTGTTTGCGAACTTCGTGCTCGCCGACGAAATCAATCGCGCGCCAGCCAAGGTGCAGAGCGCGTTGCTCGAGGCCATGCAAGAGCGGCAGGTGACGCTGGGCGACGAAACCTTCGCCCTGCCCGATCCGTTTCTGGTGCTAGCGACCCAGAATCCGCTCGAGCAAGAGGGCACGTATCCGCTGCCCGAGGCGCAGCTCGATCGCTTCTTGCTCAAGGTGCGGGTCCGCTATCCGGACGTGTTCGAGGAACGCGCGATTTTGGACTCGATGGCGGTCAGTGAGCCGCAGACGGCGGTTGCGCCGGTCGTTTCGATCGAACACGTTCTTCAGGCGCGCCGCGTCGTCGATCAAATTTACCTCGATGACACCGTCCGCGACTACATCGTGCGCATCGTCGCCGCGACGCGCGAGCCAGGTCGTTACAACGTGCCGGTCGAAGGCATGCTGCGCGCAGGCGCATCGCCGCGTGGCACGATCGGGCTGGCCATGGCCGCGCGCGCTTCGGCGTTTTTGCAACAACGCGGCTACGTCGTGCCGCAAGACGTGAAGGACGTGGCGCCCGACGTCCTGCGCCACCGGCTCGCGCTCAGCTTCGAAGCCGAGGCCAGCGGCGTCGACGGCGACGAAATCGTGCGCCGCGTGCTGGCGACGGTGGTGTCGCCATGACCAAGCCGACGAGCAAGGAACCGACCCCGGCGCAGCGCATCGCCGAACGGATTCGGCGGATCGCGATCGGTACGCGACGACTGAGCTCGGAGGCGTTCAACGGCGGGGTGCAATCGCGCTTTCGTGGCCGCGGAATGGACTTCGACGAGGTCCGAGAGTACCACCCGGGCGACGACGTCCGCGCGATCGACTGGAGCGCGTCGGCGCGTGCCGGTCACACGTTCGTGAAGAAGTACCGCGAAGAGCGCCAGCTCACGGTGGTGTTCGTGGTCGACCTGAGCGCGTCCGGCGCGCTCGGTTCGGGCGACTGCAGCAAACGTGAGGAAATCGTCGAGATGACCAGCGTGCTCGCGCTGTCCGCGGTGCACAGCGACCACCGCATCGGCCTGGTGACGTTCACCGACGCGGTCGAGTCGTTTGCTCCGCCGGCACGCGGTCGCCGCCATGTCTTTCGACTCGTCAGCGACCTGCTCGCGTTCGAGCCGCGCGGTCGCGGCACGAACCTGAGCCAGGCGCTGCGCTTCGTTCACGAACGAACGAAGCGGCGCGCGGTGATCGTGATTCTTTCCGATTTCTTGTTGGGCAAGGCCGGGCTCGATGCCGCCCGACCTGAGCTTCGACGCCTGGCACAGCGCCACGACGTCGTCGCGATCCGGGTCGGTGACAAATGGGACAAAGAGTTGCCTGCTGTCGGTCTGCTCACGATCGAAGACGCCGAGACCGGCGAGCTGGTCGAAATCGATACCGGTAGTGCCAAGCAGCGGGCGCGCATCGAGCAAGCGGCGCGCGAGACCGATGAGCAGGTCCGCGGTCTGTTGCGCAGCGCGCACGTCGACTTGCTCGAAATCGATACGCTGACGCCGTACTTGGGCTCGCTGATCGGCTTCTTTCGTGCGAGGGGCGGGCGGGCATGACTCCCGACGATATCCGCGACATTCGGCCGCTGATTTCGATTCCAGCGCTTTGGCCGTGGATCGTCGTGGGCGTGCTGGGCGTGCTGCTGGTGGCGCTAATCGTGCTCGGTATTCGCGCCTGGCGGAAGCGTGCCCAGCGGCCGCTCACCCCCGAGCAGCAAGCCAACGCCGCCTTGGCCCGCGCAGAAGCGCTGGCCCGAGCTGGCCAGTGTCACGAGTGGGGTGAAGTGGTGGCGACCACGCTGCGCGGCGCGCTCGCTGCGCGGCTCGGTCAAGCTGCCTGTCCGGAGACGACCAGCGAGCTCGCTCACGTCGACTGGGCGAAAGCTTCCGCAGGCGCCGCGGTCGATGCGCCCGCTCTGATCGAGCTGCTGTCGGCCTGTGATCTCAGCCGTTTCGCGCTCGCGAGGCTCGAGCCGAGCGCGTTGCTTGCCGCGACCGACGCGGCGCGCGCGTGGGTGACCCAGCTGTTCGCACCCCTGAAACCCACCACTTCGCCGCCCGCGGAGGCTACGCCATGATCCATTTTCAGCATCCCGCACTGCTTTCATTACTGATTCCGCTAGCGCTCTTTGCGTTGTGGTTGGGGCGCGCTGGCCGTCCGAGCGCGATTCGACACTCGAATACCGAGCTGGTGCGCGCGTTCGCGAACAGCCGGCGAACGCGTTGGGGTAAGTTCTTGCCGGCTTTGCGTTGGCTGGCTGCGGCGCTGTTCGTGGTCGCTTTGGCCCGGCCGAGCGTCGAGCAACGCCACGCAAGCGTTCAGTCGTCGGGTGTCGACGTGATGCTTGCGATCGACGTCAGCGGTTCGATGCAGGCACAAGACATGCTGGGGCCGCGCGGCAGGAGCAGTCGCCTCGATGCCGCGAAGGACGTCGTCAGTCACTTCATCGCCGATCGCGAAAATGACCGAATCGGCCTGGTCGCGTTCGCCGGGCAGCCGTACTTGGTGAGCCCGCTCACGCTAGACCACGATTGGGTGCAGCAGCGACTCGCGGCGCTCGACGTCAATCAGGTCGGCGATGGCACGGCGATCGGCTCGGCGCTCGCTTCCGGGGTGCGGCGGCTCGACGCGCAGCACGCCAAATCCAAGGTGCTGGTACTGCTGACCGACGGGCAAAACAACGCGGGCAAGATCTCGCCGGCAGCGGCCGCCGAAGCCGCGCGCGCGCTCGGCGTTAAAGTTTACACGATCGGCGTCGGTTCGTCGGGCGAAGCGCTCGTGCCGATCACCGACGAAAGCGGCCGCGAAAAGTTGGTCAAGGCGCGCGTCGACGTCGACGAGACCAGCATGAAGCGCGTCGCCGATCTGACGGGTGGCGCAGCCTATCGCGCGACCGATACGCGCTCGCTGCGCGACGTGTACGCGGCCATCGATCGTGCCGAGAAGACCACACATGCCGTGCGCGCCTACACCACGCACCAGGAGCAATTTACTTGGTTTGCGTTGCCTGGCTTGTTCCTGCTGGCAAGTGAGCTCGGTCTTGCCGCTACACGCTTCCGTCGCGTCCCTTGTTGAGCCTAGGAGAGATGAACATGCGTTTTGCAGAACCGTATTGGTTGTGGATTGGCGCCGCGGTGGTGGCTTTGGTCTTCGTGCCGCGGCTGCGGGCCGAACGGCTCACGGCGCAGGCGATTCGAAGCTTGTCGGGAGCGCGGCTGATCGACGCCGCAACCCTGCCGTCGGCTTTCAGGCGCTGGCTACGAGTCGGCGTCGTGACGTTGGCGGCCGCGGCCGCCTTCATCGCGCTCGCGCGCCCGCAGCAAGGTAAAGAGTGGCAGACACTCGATCGTAAGGGCACGGACCTGTTGCTGGTGATCGATACCTCGAAGAGCATGAACGCGGACGACGTCAGTCCGACCCGGCTCGAGCGCACCAAGCTCGCCGTGCGCGATCTAGTCGGGCGTTTCCCCGAAGATCGCGTCGGGTTGATGGCGTTTGCGGGCGATGCGTACCTCGAAAGTCCGCTCACGCTCGACCACGGCGCGCTGCTAGAGACTCTGGATGACTTCGATTCTTCGCTGATCGCGAAGCCCGGCACCGACTTGGGCCGCGCCATCGACAGCGCCACTGCGGCGCTCAAGTCCGACGCTAGCAGCCAAAAGCTGATGGTGCTGCTGACCGACGGCGAAGATCTGCAAGGGCAAGGACTCGACGCGGCCAAGCGGGCCGCCCAGGCCGGCATCACGATCGAGACGGTCGGCGTTGGAACGCCAGCGGGCGAGCTCGTGCCGGCCAAGGACGAAGGCGGCGCCACGATTGGCGTGCTGCGCGATCCCGACGGCAACGCCGTCCGCTCGCGCTTGGACGAATCGGGCTTGCGTGCCATCGCCCAGGCTGCGCACGGCACCTACCGGGCATTGGGCGCTGATGGCGCCGGTCTCGAACGGCTGTACGCGGAGTCGCTGACCCCGCTCGCGCAGCTGCAGCATGGCGCGCAGGTTCGGCGCGTGTACCGCGAGTGGTTTGCGGTGCCGCTCGGGCTCTCGCTACTCGGCATCGTGCTCGATGCGTTGCTCGGCTTTCGGCCCCGCGCGCGCTCGGCAAAGCGGCTACGCCGGGAAAAAGGCAGTCGCGCGGGGCGGCCTGCCGTCGCAGCGGCATTGGCGCTCGGGCTTTTGATGCTGCTGTCGGCAAGCGCGCAGGCTTCGCCGCAGAGCGCGGAAAACGCCTATCGGGCGGGCCATTTCGATGAAGCGGCCCGGCAGTACGACGTCGAGCGGACGCGCCACCCGGCCGACGCGCGCTTGGCGATCGACGCCGGCGCCGCGGCGTATCGCGCCGGGCACTTTGAAGCCGCTGAGGCCTCCCTGCAGAAGGCGCTTCATGTGGCCGATCCGAAGCTGCAAGAGCGCGTGCTGTACGACTTGGGCGATGCGCGCTACCGCTTGGGCGCAGCGACGGTCAAGGACGCGCCCCAAAAAACCATCGAACGCTGGAAGAGCGCGATCGCAGCCTACGAAGGCGCGCTGAAGCTCAGCCCGGGAGATGCCGATGCGCGCTTCAACCGTGACTTCGTCAAGCGCAAACTTTCTGAGCTCGAGAAGCAACAAAAGCCACCACAAGACAAGCCGCCACAGCCAGCGTCCAAAGATCAGCAACAGCAAAAAGGTCAGGGCTCAAAGGACTCGAAACGCCAGGACTCGAAAGGCCAGGACTCGAAAGGCCAGGACGCGAAGGACTCGAAAGGCCAGGACGCGAAGGACAAAAGCCCCAAGAATCAGGACGGCAAGAGCCCGAGCGGTGCCCACGAGCCGGCGAAACAGGATCAGCCGGGCCAGAACGGCGAGCCTCCCGGACCCGGTAAACAGCCCGGCACGCCGCCGCCGTCTCAAACTGGAAGCACGCCGGGCGAGGCTGGAAAAGCAGCGCGCCCAGGTGAGCTCTCACCCGCCGACGCGCGAACGCTGCTCGATTCGCTGCGCGGCGAAGAGCGCCAAGTGAAGTTCGGAAAGTCGGTCCAGCCGAGCGACGATGAACCGCCGCAGAAGGATTGGTGAAGCGATGTCGCACTGCTGGTCTTTTCTACGCAGCGCCGGGGTTGCGAGCTTGCTGGGCTTCGCGCTTGCCAAGCCCGCTGCCGCGGCTACAGCGCCTCGGCTAAGCGTCGCGCCTCCAGGCGTCACGCAAGCCGCTTCTCCTAAGCGCTCCCACGCTCACGCTTGGCTGCGTGTGGAGCTCGGCCGCGGCAGCTCATGGCTGGGGCAAGCCGTTCCGATCACGCTTACGGCGCACTTTCGCGACGTAGAAGGCGTGACGCTCGAAGGCGTACCTGCGCTGAAGTCCGACGCCATCTTCACCTCCACGTTGGGCTCCCAGCCCCGCCAAGCGACCGAGATCATCGACGGCACGCCGGGGCTTGTAGCTACCTGGACTGGCACGCTCACACCGGCCGCAGCGGGCCCGCTCGCGCTCTCGGTCGAGCTGCCGGTGCGAGTTCGTTATCACGATCCGGCGCCACAGCGCGTCGATCAGCCGCCGGCGCCAAGCGAAGATCCTTTCGCGGGCATGGATCCGTTCGATGGCATGAACGGCCTGATCGACATCGACCCGCTGGATCCAGGCAGCATGCAGCGCATCTTTCGCAATTTTCAGCGGACATTCGATCAGCCGCTCGGCGCCGAGCTCGTAGGTCGGGCCCACGACGACGCGCTCACTTTGAAGGTCTCGGCGGCGACGCTCGACGTGAAGCCACTGCCGAGCGCTGGCCAACCCGCGGGATTTTCGGGCGCGGTCGGTCGATTCCAGCTCGATGCGACATTGTCCACCAACGCGGTGCGCGCGTCCGAACCGCTCACGCTGACCGTCGTCGCGACGGGCGATGGCGATATGGATCGCGTGCAGCTGGCTGGCGTCGCAAGCTCGGCGGATTTCAAGACCTACCCGCTCAGCTCCAAGACGGAGCCGCCCGTCGCGGGACATAAGCTTGGACGAAAAGTCTTCGAACAGGTGCTGATCCCGTTGCATGGCGGGGAGCTCACCGTGCCCCCGCTCGCGCTTTCGACATTCGATCCGGTGACGAGCACCTACACGACGGTGACCACGGCGCCATTGCCGGTCGCGGTCGAAGGTCAGCCGGCGTCGGCCGCTATCGCCGCGGCGCCACTTGGCTCGAACCCCGTACCGCTGCGCGCCGAGTCAGGGCCGGAGCCGACGTTGCCTGCACCGCCATCAAGCCAGCTCGTTCCTAGGCTCGAACAGCTCGCGCTCGGCTTTTTGCCGCTTGCTGGCTTGTGGTTGGCCGCAGCGGTCTGGCGGTTGCGTGCGCGCGGCGATCGCGAGAAGGCATTGCAGAAGGCTGTGCGCCGAGCCGCCAAACAGGGCAGCTCGGCGGCCTTCTTCGCGGCGGCTCGCCAGCTGATTGTCTACCACTTCGCTCGTCGCTGGCGCGTCGCGGAAGAGGCGGTGACTGCAACCGAGCTTGCGACGAAGCTTGGCTCCCGAGCTGAACCGCTCGTGAGCGCTCTGTCGACGGCTGACGCCGTGCGGTTCGGTCGCGGCGACCTCGGGGCGAGCAATCTGAGCGCGCTTTGCTCACAGCTCGAAGCCACTTTGAAGGAAGACCACCATGCTCACAACTAAATCAAAGACGTGGGCGTTCGCGTTGGCGGCGCTGGTTGGCCTCTTCGCGCTGGGTGCGCTGGGCGTCGATCGCATCACTGTTGCACGCGCCGAAGCGCGAACGCTGGTCGATGACGGTCAGTTGGCGCTGAAGAGCGGCGACCGCGCGCACGCGGTGCTCGACTTCGAACGCGCCGCGTTGCTGGCGCCGCGCGCCGACTTCGTCCGCCGGGCACGCGAAGCGACCGACATTCGAGCCGCCGATTCTTGGTGGGCTCTCGATTTGAGTTGGCTTTCGGCCCGCGAATGGTCGTGGCTGGCGCTCGGTTTCGGCTGGGCTGCGGGGCTGGGTGTGGCGGCGAGCATCGCAAGCCAGCGCGGCGTGCGGCTAAGGACCCGGCTGACTTGGGGCATAACGCTGCTGTTTGTCGCAGCGGCGGCGTCGACAGTGCAAACGAGCCGGGCTGCGCAGAGCCTGGCGGTGGTCAAGCGCGCCACAGGCGCCCTGGTCGCGCCTTATGCAGGCGCCGGCGCGACGGCCGATCTGGCGACGGGAATGGTCGTTTCAGTGGGCGCGCGCTACGGTGACTTCTTCCAGGTTCGTGGCCCCGGTGGGACGCAAGGCTGGATCGACCAGAGCGCCCTCGAATCGGTCGTCGGTTCCTGACCCGCCGGAGAGGTGGCCCGCATGCACGTGGTGCTCATCGAAGACGACGAGAAGATTGGCAGCTTCGTGAGCCAAGGCCTGCAACAAGCGGGTCACGTCGTGTCGTGGGCTCGAAACGGCGACGAGGGGTTGGGACTTGCGCGTCAACCCAACGCCGAGCTTGGCATCATCGATGTCATGTTGCCGGGGCGCGACGGCTTGTCGGTCATTCGAGCGCTTCGCGAAGCGAAGAGCAAGCTGCCGGTCATCGTGCTCAGCGCGCGCGCGGCCGTCGAGGATCGCGTGCGCGGTCTGGAAGCCGGCGCCGACGACTACCTGACGAAGCCGTTCTCGTTCGCCGAGCTGTTGGCGCGCGTTTCGGCGTTGATGCGCCGCAGCGCGCCCGAGCCCGACTCGCAGACGAAGCTGCAAGTCGCCGATCTGGCGCTCGACACCGTATCGCGACGCGTGCACCGTGGCGTTCGAGCCATCGAGCTGCAAACCAAGGAGTTCATTCTCTTGGAGTACCTGATGCGCAATCAGGGGCGCGTGTTGTCCAAGACGATGATCTTGCAGCACGTGTGGGACTACCACTTCGATCCCCAGACGAACGTCGTCGACGTCCTGGTCAGCCGTCTGCGCGCTAAAATCGATCGAGATTTTCCACAAAAATTGATCCACACGTTGCGGGGCGTCGGCTATGTCCTCCGCGTCGAATAGGGACGCGGGCCACCCAGCGCCGATTCAGCGGCTGCGTGCGTGGCGCTCGCTGTCGGCTCGACTCTCGCTTTGGTACCTGGCGGTAACCTTGCTGTCGTTCGCGCTCGCGGCGATCGTGTTCGCGATTCGCGCAAAATCGTCGGTCGAGCGCGAGGTGGATCGCTCCACGCAAGGCACCCTCGAGCGCTACCGCCAGCAGCTCGAGTTGGGCGGCACGCGGGCCTTGCAGTCGATGTTCGACTGCTCACCCGAGCCGCGCCCGGCGTTGCGCTTGACTGATGAACGCGACACCGAGCTCTTTCAGCTTTCTTCCGACGCGGCGTCGCGGCAAGCGGTCGCAGCGCGCGCGGCCGAAGACCGACCGGCTTTCCCGCGCCAGTGGCAGGTTGCAGGCGTGCAAGTCTCGCAGAAGCGCCGCTTGTCGATTGCACTGCATGACGAGCAGGCCGATCGACTGTGGAGCGAGCTCCGCGAAACGTCATTTGGTATCTTCTTGGTGGGGCTGGCGCTGGCGATCTTGGGCGCCACGTTGATCACACGGCGCGCGCTACGACCGGTCACGGCGTTGGCCGAAGCGACCCAGAAGATCGTCGAATCCGGCGATTTAGCGCTGCGAGTACCGATTCGCCACGCCAAAGACGAGCTGGCACAGCTCACGCAACTCTTCAATCAGATGCTGGCCAAGAATGAGTCGCTGGTGCGCGCAATGCGCGAATCCTTGGACAACGTGGCGCACGATTTGCGAACGCCGCTCACCCGGCTGCGAGCCGGAGCCGAGCTGGCCCTGCGCGAGCCCGCCAGTAACGGGCAGGAGCGCGAAGCGCTCGCCGAGGTCATCGATGAATCTGACCGCGTTTTGTCGATGTTGACGACCTTGACTGACATCATCGAGGCCGAGGCCGGGGCGATGCGGCTCGACAAGCACCCGGAAGACTTGGGTCAGCTGGCGCGCGAAGCCGTCGACTTGTACGAATTCGTCGCCAAAGACAAAGGCGTGGCGATCGTGACGCACATCCCTGGGAGCCTGAAAATCATTGCAGACCGGCGGCGCATTTCGCAGGTATGCGCCAACCTGATCGACAACGCCGTCAAGTACACTCAAACAGGTGGCCGCATCGAAGTCTCCGCGCTGGAGGACGGAGCCACCGCGATTTTGCGGGTGACGGATAGCGGCGTCGGCATCGCCCGCGAGGATTTGGAGCGCGTTTGGGAACGGCTGTTTCGCGCCGATCCGAGCCGCGGTGCGCGTGGCCTGGGGCTCGGCCTGGCGCTCGTCAAGGCCGTGGTGGAAGCGCATGGTGGGAAGGTGAGGGTGGAAAGCACGCCTGGGGTGGGCTCGACGTTCGAAATCGGCCTGCCGATCGCACCCATTTCGGCAACGATCGACTCCGGGCAGGAATGATGGCGCGCCGCGCGTGTTCCGAAAGAGTGAGAGCGCGCGTCGTTCGTCGTTTTGGGATCTCGTTGGTTGGCGGGTTGGCGCTGGCCCTGCCCGGATTGGCGAACGCCAAGCCAGTGGCGTCAGCGGCCCCAGACCCGGTGCTGGCCTCACTCGCCCGATTCGGACAGGCGATCCAACGCGTGACGCTCGACAACGGCTTAGTCGTGGTCATGAACCCCGATCACGGGGCCGCGACAGTCGCCGTTTCGGTCACCTACCGCATCGGCTCGCGCAGCGAGGAACCGGGGCGGACCGGCTTTGCTCACCTGTTCGAGCACATGATGTTCCAGGGTAGCCGGCACGCGCCCAAGGGTCGGCACTTCACGCTCGTCTCCGAGCGAGGCGGCAGCCTCAACGGCACCACCAATACCGATCGCACCAACTATTACGAGGCGCTTCCCAAAAGCGAGCTGCCGCTCGCGCTTTGGCTCGAGGCCGACCGGCTGCGCTTTCTGGAAGTGACCCCGGCGACCTTCGAGAACCAGCGCGCAGTCGTCGAGGAAGAGTATCGAATGCGCGTCCAAAATCAGCCTTATGCGGCTGGCATGATTCGGCTCGGCGAGCTCGTTTACGCGGGCTACCCACCTTACGCCCACGACACGATCGGCTCGATGGCCGATTTGGACGCCGCAAAATTCGAGTGGGTCAAACAGTTTCACGATCGCTACTACGCTCCCGACAACGCGATTTTGACGATCGCCGGCGACTTCGAGCCGTCGCAAGCGTTGCCGCTCGTGCACCAGTATTTCGATGGCGCAGAGCGCAAGGCGCCGCCAGTAGTCTCGTTGCCAACCGCGCCGGAACACCCGAACGCGGGGCGAGCCGGCGTCGAAGACCCGAACGCGCGCACGCCTGCGGCGCTGCTCGGCTTCTTGATTCCACGCTCGCACGCCCCCGAACACTACGCGCTGGAGCTCGCGGCGGTGCTGCTCGCGGACGGCGAGAGCTCGCGACTGTACAAGACTCTCGTCCACGACCGCGCGGTGGCCCAGAGCGTCTCCGCCTGGACCGAAGATCACGTAGGACCCGACCAGCTCAGTGTCATGGCGGTGCTCACCGACAAGGGCAAGCTGTCCGATGTCGAGGCTGCGGTGGAGGCCGAGTTGGCCCAGCTCTCGCAGACAGCCCCGCCAGCAGCCGAGCTCGACAAAGCCAAACGCCAGCTGCGTCAGCGCTTTGTCTTCGGCTTACAGACCAACTTGGGGCGCGCGACCGCGCTTGGCGAGACCGAAGCCAACTTCGGCGACGCTTCGCTGCTCGCCAGCGAGCTGTCGCGGTACCTGGCGGTCACTCCGGAGGACGTGCGGAAAGCCGTACAGCGCTACCTGCGGCCCGAGCGACGCTCGCTGGTCGAGGTGCTACCCCGTGCCACGGAGCCTAGTCATGCGGGTCATTGATCGAAGGCTGCTCGCCAGCGTAGCGCTCGTGCTCGTCTCGATGAGCTGCGTCGCTCGCGCTCCGGTAGCCGCTTCGGTTTCGCGAGCGAGATCGAGCGTCGCTGCCACGCGCGCCCCTGCCGCCGCAGCCGATCCGATGGCCCGCGTGCCGGCGCCGAGCCCCGGACCCGACACGCCTTTTCCGGAAATTTTCCACGAACGCCTGAACAACGGGCTCGAGCTTCGCGTGGTGCCGCGCCACGACCACCCGGTGCTGCAGTTGATCTTGCAGATTGGGTCGGGCGCGGCCACGGATGGCGCGGAGCCAGGCGTTGCCGCGCTGGCCGCCGAATTGCTCAAGGCTGGCGGCGCCGGGGCATGGAACGCGGCCGCTTTGACCGAACGCGCGGAGTCGCTCGGTTCGAGCCTCGACGTCGTGACCGGTCGCGATTCGACGCGGGTCAGTATGGCTGTGACGAACGCCGACTTCGCGAGCGCTCTCGAGCTGATCGGTGCCGTCGTCCAGGCGCCACGCTTCACAGCGTCCGAGTTCGACAAGCTGAAGCAACGTGAGCTCGATCGGGTGCGCGACGAGTCGAGGTCGAGCCCCGAGTGGGCGGGCTCGATGCTGCTGTACCGGAAGCTCTTTCAAACGGCAGCCGGCGTGCACCCTTACGCGCGTTTCGACGCGCTACCGTCAGAGCTTCAAAGCCTGACACAGGCGAGCTGCCAGCGTTGGTATCGAAGCCAAGTCACGCCGGCCAACGCCACCTTGATCGTCGCCGGCGATATCGACGCCGAGCAGGCCAAATCCGCGACCGAGCACGTCTTTGCGAATTGGAAGGGAGCGCGTCCCGAGCCGCCGCGCTTCGACCCGCTCGTCGCGCAATCCGAGCGCGTCGTTTGGGTCGTCGATCGACCGGGCAGCGCACAAAGCCAGCTGTACGTGGCGGGTCTTGGCCCAGAGCGCGCGAGCATCAGCTGGCCGGCGGTCGCGGCCGCGAATCAGGTCCTCGGTGGCGGTGTCGCCGGCCGCTTGTTCGCCGACGTGCGTGAAAAGCGCTCACTAGCGTACCACACGGGGTCGATTCTCGAAGAGCCTGCGCATGGCCCCGCGCCGATCGTACTGTCCGCGGGCACCCAGACCGCCAAGACCGGCCTGGCTTTGCAAGCGCTGCTCTTCGACGCTGAACAGCTTGCCCAAGGCGGCGTGACAGCGGCCGAGGTCGGCATGGCGTCGCGCTATCTCTCGGACACCTTCCTGTTTGGAACCGAGACGGTGGGCGGCCTGGCCGGGCTGACGGCCAAGCTCGCCTTGTTCGGCCTGCCTGACCGTTACTTCGACGACTACCGAAAAGCCGAGCAGCAGCTCGACGCGAAGGCCGTGTCCGACGCCGCACGCCATTTCTTCGCCTTCGACAAGCCTGTGATCGTGGTGGCCGGCGACGCCAGCCGCATCTCCCGGCCGCTTTCGCACTTTGCCGCCGTGAGAGTCGTGGACCCCGAGCACGGGTTTGGGGCGAAACTGCAGCTGCCCATGGACGTCAACGCCGCGCTCGAAGCGCAACCGCTACCGGTCGAACCGGCCAAATGAGCGCCCAGGAGCAAACCCTTCACGCTCGTAACGTTCGCGTAGGGCAGCAGCAAGCTCGGGTGTTCACAGTGCGATCAAGGCGCGCTCGGCCGAACGATCTCTCAACTCTTGGAGCATGCATGCCTCGATGGACCCGGCTCGTCTCGTTCGTCGCCGCGCTCGGCCTGACCGGTGTGGCGTGTGGTGTTCCGGCCCGCGCCCATTCGGCCACATCCAACCCACCGACGACCGAGGCAAACATCACGCGCGTCACGAGCAGCATTCTCGCGCACTCTCAGTTCTCGCACCATCCGCTCGACAACGAGCTGGCCGGTAAATTCCTCGATGGTTACTTGGATGAGCTCGACGGAAACCGGACGATCTTTCTGCAGTCCGACGTGAACGAGTTCGCCAAATACCGGGCAAGCTTGGCAAGAAGCACCGGTGACGTGGGAGATACCAGCGCCGCGCGCGCGATTTTTTCGCGCTATCTCGAGCGACTGGCGCAGCGCGCGACCTACGCTAAAGAGTTGCTCAGGCGCGATCAGTTCGATTTCTCGGGGCCCGGGTCGTATCAGCTCGATCGGAGTCACGACGCCAGGCCCGCGGATTTGGCGACCGCGCAGCGCCTCTGGACGCAACAGCTGCATGCCGAGTATCTGGACGAGAAGCTCGCGGACGACAAGGCCGGAGCGATCGACACCACGCTCGCTCGCCGTTACGCATCGCAGCTGCAGACGATGAAGGCCTTGCACCCGAACGAGGTGCTGGAAATCTATCTGAACGCGCTCGCGCACGTCTACGACCCGCACTCGGACTACCTCGGTCACGAGCAAATGGAGAACCTGTCGATCGCGATGAACCTGTCGCTGTTCGGCATCGGAGCCTCGCTCGGTAGTACCGATGGTCATTGCAAGGTGATTGACCTAGTGCCGGGCGGCCCTGCCGCACGTGATGGCAAGCTGAAGCCGGACGACCGCATCGTGGCCGTTGCCCAACAGGGACAACCGCCAGTGGACGTCACCGATATGCCGCTGTCCCGCGTCGTGGAGCTGATCCGCGGCCCGAAGGGCTCGAGCGTCACGTTGACGGTCATGCCCGGTGGCATTGCTGGCAACGCTCCACCGGAACGAATCTCGATAGTCCGAGACAAGGTCGAGCTCGAAGACGCGCAGGCGAGCGCTCGGATCGTGGACGTGCCCGATGGCAAACAGGCGTTTCGGCTAGGAGTGCTCGAGGTCCCGACGTTTTACGCCGATATGGGCGTGCACGAGGGTACCGCCCGCAGCGTCACACGCGACGTCGCCAGGCTACTCGGGAAGCTGAAGGCCGAGGGAGTGCAGGGCGTGGTGCTGGATTTGCGAAACAACGGCGGCGGCTCGCTGAGCGAGGCGATCAGCCTGACGGGCTTGTTTATCGCGCAGGGCCCGGTGGTCCAAACACGGGGCTCGGCCGGGGACGTCGAGGTCGGAGCAGATACCGATCCAAGCCAGCTCTATGCCGGGCCACTCATGGTGTTGACCAGCCGCCTGAGCGCGTCGGCTTCGGAAATCTTGAGCGGTGCGCTGCAGGACTACGGGCGCGCGCTGATTGTCGGCGACTCCTCGACGTTCGGCAAAGGCACCGTGCAGAGCATCTTGCCGCTCGCGCGGATCATGGACGAAAATAAGCTGGCTCACGCCTACGACCCGGGTGCGCTCAAAGTGACCATCAGCAAGTTCTATCGACCGGATGGCGCGTCCACACAGCTTCGCGGTGTCGTTTCCGACATCGTGATCCCGTCGGAGACCGACCTGGATCGCCTGAGTGAATCGGCCATGAAAGATCCGTTGCCCTGGGACGCTTTGCCCGCCGCCCCTCACGAGCACTTAGGCCGGGTCGACCC
>JBBRMI010000136.1:0-22601 GCA_038230915.1 Polyangiales bacterium
AAGGCGCGCCGCGCACGCAGAAAGGAACAGCCCGACCCAGAACCCGCCGCCTGACCCGCTAAGCGACCAGAGAGCAGCCCGCCCGCGACTTCGTCGCGCGCGGGCTGTTCAAATTTCTCCGCAAACTCAAGCTCGCCAACACTGATCGGCAAGCTGCACTTCGCGGTGCTAACAGCCGCACTGAAGTGCGACTTGACGCGCGTCGTCAGCTTCCAATGGTCACCGGGCACGAACCACGTGTCGTTCGGAAAATTCTGGCCGAGCGATCCCAGCAAGGTTTTGGAGCACCACCCCGTTAGTCACACGCTAGGCGACAACGACATCTTCCAAATGGATCCGTCCAAACGCATCGACCAAGCCGGCTATCTGATCAGCGTGGATCGCTTCTACAGCGAAAATACCGCAGCTTTCATCAACGGGCTAGCAGCCACGACCGATGTCTACGGCGCCAATTTGCTGGAGCAGACCATCGTGCCCTACGTGAGCGAAGTGGCGCGCGCGACGCACGCCTTCAACCCGATGCCAATCTTGTTGTTCGGCGGCAAGGGCACCGGCTTCAAAGGCGGCCAAGTCATTTCGTTTCCAGAAAACGCCAAACGTTCGACTACCGACATGTGGCTGTCGATTGCGGGCGCGCTCGGCCTGACGCAAGACACGCTAAAGACCGAGAAATTTTTGGCCAACGCCGGCCGCATCACGAGTCCGCCGGCCGCGGCGATTCCGGGCTTGTTCGCCTAGCTGAGCACTCGCAAACAGAATTGATCAGCGGTTGTGCTGGATGACTTGTTCGTCCCCACGGTCATGCAGCCAATCGATAATGATTGTGGAGTCTGCCGAGGATCGGCATAGCGAGCAGGGCCGCGTTCGGACTGAATGAGGGACGTTCTGATGGAATCGGGACTTGCTGATACCCTAGTCTCGTGTAGCACCGGCGACGATCGATCTCATCCGCCGGTTGGCTACGGACAATGGCCAACGGGGTGCCCAGCGCATCCGTGGAGAGCTACTGAAGCTCGGCATCGTTGTCACGAAGCGAACGATCACCCGAGGCAGCGAGCACGGCCGTGACGCGACCAGGTTGTGACTTTCGAAACCTGAGCGATTCTACGGCATAGGGTCAAGTACCCAGCACACCTGACGGCAGCGAGGTTTGCCGTCAACTCATGAGATGACGGGGCGTCGAAGGCTCGCCTCAGAGGGGTGCCGTGAAGACGTCTAGCTTCCACGACCCCGATGCGCCGTCGTAGCCGTCGATCAAGACGAAGTAATCGCCCGCCTTCAGGTCGAGATCCAAATAGCTGCGCGAGGGCTGAGAACCAACCGCACAGGCGAGCGGTAACTCGATTCCTGGGCAGAACTTCCCTTGCCGCACGGAGAGCATCGTCGCGTAACTGCTGCCTTGCATATCCAAAATGACTCGGCGCGCCTGGCCCAAGCTGAGCTTGAGGATTTGATCCGGCGCCCCACCACTTTTTTGTCCGCCGACGTCGCAGCCGGCGGAAAAATCCGGAAACTCGTTGCTGGTGTTGCCTATGAAGCGCCCACCCATTTCGGGGATGCTCAATAGCTGGTCGCAATTGTCGGCGAACGCGACGAAGGTGGGTGCGACTGCGGGACGTTCGAACCAGCTCAGACCGACAGGGTTCCCGCGCGCCGATTCGATGACTGCACGGTAGATGCCCTTGGCGAGTCCGTATTGCACAGCGCGCTGCGACCCCGATCCCGCCTTGCACACGGTATTTGCGGTGCAGGTCGCGCCGGCCATACTCACGGCGCCTTCGTCTTGCTGGGAGAAGCGCCCAACAAGAGCCACGTCGCGCTGACCCGCAAGCTCAAGCTCGAACGTCGAGTCGGGCGCGCCAGTAAGGCATTTCGGGTTGACTGCGTCTTCGTGCGTCGACAAATCGACGATCTGCTCGACGCCCTCCACCAGGTGCAAAGGATTGTCGCAACCCTCACCGGGCGGCGTGGCCGACACGGGCCCGGTCTCGAGCCGGACACTGACGTCGTCAGGTGCCGTGGCGGCGACCATCACGCGGTAGATTCCGGGCTGGAGATCGCGCACGAACAGGCGCCCCGGCTGGCTTTTGCGACATGTGAGCTCTCGCTTGCACCTTTCGTCGAGCAAAGACAAGACTGGCAGTCCTAAATTGTTTTGGGCTTCGGCGACGAGCGTAACGTCGCTCGCTTCGGCGAGCGTGAAGCTGGCGAACGCGTCGCCGGTGAGCGGCGCACATGCCGACTTCAGGTCGGCGGCGTAGCCGGGCAGACGCACCAGCAGCGGCGAAGCGCCCGGCATCAGCGGCGGCGCGTCCTCGCAAAGATCGCCTAGGTGCGGCTCGGCGCGGCGAAGCTCGACGTGAACTTGCGCGATGCCTTCGCTGTCGGCGGCCACGTAGAGCGGATATGTTCCCGCCTCGAGGCCGCGCAAAATCATGCGCGCGGCGCTCGCTCCGAGCGGCGTCACGAAGGAAGGCTCGCAGCTCGCCGACGCTCCGTCTCCGCAGCTATTCGCCGTCCCGAGGGAGAGCTTGCCGGCATCGAGCTTGGCGGTCACGTCCACATCGAACGGCCCACCCGTCGGCAGCGTTACCTCCAGCACCGCGTCTCGGAAACCCCCCGCTTGTGTGGCGCAGCTCGTCGGGTAGTCGAGCGCGGTCCCCGTCAGGTCGACGTCGTAGTAACCCGGTTTAGTTACTTTTAGCGCGGTCTTGCAGGTGTCGTGGGCAGGCGCGACGCAAGGCTGTTCGTCGATCAAACCATTGCAGTTGTCGTCGATCCCATTGCGGCAGATCTCGCTCACGAAGCTGTTGACGAGCGGATTGGTGTCGGCGCAGTCGCGCCCACCGCAGTCGGCCGTCGGATCGCCGTCGCCGTCGGCATCGCGTGGGTCATGCCGACACGATTGCGTTTCTTCGATGCACGTGTCGATGGTGCACGTGCTGTTGTCACTGCATGCCACCACTTCGCCTGCGACGCAGCCGGTGCGCACGTCGCAGCGCTCCGCACCGTCGCAGTACACGCCGTCATCGCAGGCGGCATCGTTGGGCGTGAAACGGCAGCGACCGAGAGCCGCATCGCAGTGGTCGCGAGTGCAGTCGACCTGATCATTGCACTGGCCATCGTCCTCACAGGGGCCGCCCAGGGCAGGGTCGACCTGGACGCCCGCGTCGATGTCCAGTCGGAAGCCCGCGTTGCCCTGCGCGCCCGCTTCGCCGCCGGCGCCGCCGAATCCCTGGTCGAACGGGCTTTTGACGGCATCCGAGCCGCACGCCACTGCAATCCCACCCAGGACGAGGCCCAGACCGGCGGCCGGTAGCAGGTGGCTTTGGCGGCGGGTGGTAGACAATAAGGGTGCTATAGCGCGCCACGCTACGGTGTTCCAAGGACCACTCGAGTCGCGACGCGGCTTGAGCTTTGGCTACCCAGGCCAAGTCAGCACTGCAGGAGCGTAAGACACTCGGTCGAGTGCGGCGCGGCGCGGCACTGAAAGATCCTGGCATCGAGCTCAGACCATCCCGCCTCGTTGTGAACAACCTTCCGAACGACGGCTGAACCGCGTTTGCGAGATTTGCCTTCGGAGCATCGGCTCGCAAATGCTCAGGCACACGTTCTGCCCGCGCGATGCGGGGCGTGGCACCCAAAGCGATTCAGGAATTGGTCGGGCAGAGCGCGCCGAGCTTGACGCTGAAGTACAAGCACCTAGCGCCGAGCGCGCGCTGCGAAACGATCGATTCGTTGAAGTTTGGGCGGCCGGTGGGCAACGCCGGGCAGGCCGCGTCGTGAACTAGCGAGAGCGCGTACGAAAGGTCTGCGGAGTGGGAGGGATTCGAATGCTTCGGCGTTCATGTCGTCCCTGCGTTGACGTTGAGATTGTGCCGCACCGCGCGAACCTACACGCGCGCATGAATACCTATATGTGGCAGACAGAAAAGACTGCTCAGATCAGAAATGGTCACGGTGTTGCTTGAAATGTTGGGCTAACGTTGGAATTGACACAACTTCTTCCTCCCTTTTTGCCGAGTCCCAGCGCGATGAAATTTTTCCACTCGGCAGCTTTCTCACTTGGTGCGCTCGCTGTTGGCTGTAGTGGCTCGAATCCGTCGCTCGTCAGCGGTGGGGGTGGCACTGGCACCGGCGGAGCGCACGGCGGCACTTCGAACACTGGTTTCAGCGGCACCGGTATGATCAACCTCGGCGGCACCACCGGAGGCGATCCCGGTATGACCTGCGACGGCCCTTGCGGCGGTGGAGCGATGAGCGTGCCTGCCGTTTGCGGCGACGGTAAGATCAACCAAGCCGACGAAAAGTGCGACGACGGCAACACTGAGTCGGGCGACGGATGCACGGCGAATTGCCGGCAAGTCGAGGCGAACTTCGCGTGCCCCACCCCCGGCGCTGCTTGTGTGTCGACGGTCAAGTGCGGCGACGGCAAGATTTCTGCCGGCGTCGAGACCTGCGACGACGGTAACGTCAAGCCCGGTGATGGCTGCGATGCAATGTGCAAGAGCGAGACGGGCTGGGACTGTGCGGTCGCCGGCGAGCTTTGCGCCCCGCATTGCGGCGACGGAATCATCGTCGGTGACGAAGAGTGCGAGTTCTACAACGGCGCAACGCCGACGGCCGGGGCCGGGTGCGGCATCGACTGCCGCATCGAGCCCAGCTGGGACTGCGACGCGACCGCGAAGACGTGCAGCAAGACCGTGTGCGGCAACAAGACCGTCGAGCGGGGCGAGCAGTGCGACGACGGCAACCTCGTACCGTTCGATGGCTGCAACAACTGCCAAGCCGAGCCGAGCTGCAATGCCGGAACCTGCCAGCCGGTTTGCGGCGACGGCAAGCGCTACGCGAGCGAAGCGTGTGACGACGGCAACATTCGCGACGGCGACGGTTGCTCGCACGATTGCAAGGTCGAGACCGGCTACAAGTGCACCGACAACACTCCGGCTGCAGCCGACAAGATCACCTTGCCAGTGATCTTCCGAGATTTCATGGGCGACATCAAAGGCGACGAGCAAGGCACGAGGAACAGTGCTGCTCTCCAGGCGGCACGCACCACCGCGGGCGTCTCGCTGCACCCTGACTTCAATCACTTCAACGGCGGCGGCACGCTTGGCGCAATCGAGGCCAAGATCGGCGCCGACGGTAGGCCAGTTTTCGTGGTCAACAACAACCCTGCCGCGGGCAACTTCACGACCAAGGCCAACTTCGACATGTGGTACCGCGACACGCCCGCCTATAACCGGACGGTCCTTGGCAGCGTCACGCTCACCCGCAACGGAACTCTCTATGGGGTCGATAGCCGAAACACTGGCGGCTTCTTCCCGCTCGACAACAAGGGCTTCGTTCCGGCACTCGACGCCCACGCGACCTGCTCCAATCACAACTTCAACTTCACCACTGAAACCCACTTCTGGTTCGAGTACGCTGGCGGTGAGAATTTCGACTTTTCCGGCGACGACGACGTTTGGGTCTTCGTGAACGGCATCTTGGTCATCGACCTCGGTGCACTGCACCCCAGGCGCCAGGCGAGCTTCGCGCTCGATGCCACGACCGGCGTCGCGCACGTCGTCGGCGACCTGTTCAACGGGGACGTCGATGCGATGCTCACGATTGGCGGCGTCTACGAAGTGGCCATGTTCCACGCCGAACGCCAGGAGTGCGAATCGAACTTCCAGCTGACGCTGAAGGACTTCAACAAGCCGAAGAGCCAGTGTGGTCCGATCTGCGGCGACGGCATCGTGACCCACACCGAAGTCTGCGACGACGGCAAGAACGACGGCGCCTACGGCGGTTGCATGCCTGGCTGCAAGAAGCGCGCACCCTATTGCGGCGATGACGTGGTGCAGCCGGCCTTCGAGAAATGCGACGACGGCGTCAACCTGAGCGAGTACGGCGGCTGCGCTCCGGGCTGCGTGCTCGGGCCCTCATGCGGCGACGGCGTCGTGCAATCGAAGTTCGAGCAGTGCGACGACGGCTTGCTCGACGGCCAGTACGGCGGATGCGCACCGAAATGCGTTCTCGCCCCGCACTGCGGCGACGGCGTTATCCAGAAAGACCAGGGAGAGCAGTGCGAGCCCCCGTCCAAAGCCAGTTGCAACGCCGCGTGCAAGATCTCGATGGTCAAGTAGCAAACCGCGTGTTGTCTCTCAGTTTATCCCGTTGCGCGCGCCTCAGTCATTTCCGTGGGGCAAGCGCTCTGATCTCTCACATTGCAAGGCACGGTGGATTGGGGTCACGCGGCGGTACAAAATGAAACGGGCCGGTTGTCGGCCTAGTGTCCGATGCCCTCCGTGCGCGACTGTAAGCGATGACTGAATCCCGCGCGGCTATCGTGGGTCCGGGGGAGACCACGCCCAGGCTGGTATTCCTGGCGCGCGTCCACCCAGGTTTGACGCAACATTGGGGCGAAGGTAGCGCCGCCGCCATGGGAATTCTGGGCTTGGCGGGCGCGCACGGAATCGGAGCGGCCCTGCTTTCGGCGTTAGCGCCACACTCTCAACCATGGTTGCCGGCAGTCAAGTGCGCGATCCCCGCCTACCATCTCCGTGGCGCGGAGCTCGAGACGAAGTGAGCTGCGATCCGGGGTGGTGTCGGCGTTGGACTCTCGGGACCGCAGCCGCCTGTGCGCTGCTGGGCGGTGCTCCGTGCCTTAAGGCCGAGCCCGCAGCCACGACCCCGGAATGGAACCCGCACGCGGAGCAGCAGCTCCCTCCACATCATGCGCGCAGCTTCCTCGAAATGGGGCTGGGCCTGGGGCTGGGCCTGGGCGGTTATTGGATCCTGAAGAAGGAGAATGTGACCGATTGGGATAGCCCGAAAATTGCCGAGCGCTTCAGTGGTGCGGCGTGGACGTTCGACAACAACGGCATGGCCGTCAACTTTCTCGGCCATCCGTTGACCGGGGCGCTCTCGTACGACTTCGCGCGCGCCAGTCACCAGAGCGTGGTGGGCGCCTTCGGTTACAGCTTCCTCACTTCGTTTCTCTGGGAGTTAGTGATCGAGTTCAAGGAGAAGATCAGCATCAGCGACGTGATCATGACGCCGGGAGGAGGCCTGCCGATCGGCGAATTCTTCTACAAACTGGGACTATACCTGGACACCGGCGACGCGCGGTCGGGCACAGTCCAGGTTTCGCGTTGGTTGCTCGGGACGGGAGTCGCGCTCGACCGCAAGCTCGACGGTCGTGCAGCTCCCCGCGTGATAGCGCGTGATGGTCTGGGACTTTCCGCCGAGATTTGGCACGAATTTGCGCTGCGCTATGGCGTCTCGGCCATCGACGGAACCGGCCAGGGCACCTACGCTCGCTACTTCGGCGGCGCGTCGGGTCGGCTCGTCACCTTGCGGGGGTATGGGCTACCGCAGAGCTTTGCACGCGGGTTCTACGGCGGCGAGATTTCTGACTTCTCCGTTTCGAGCGAAGCATCGCGCTACGGCGTCGGACTGATGGTGGATGCCGATACCGTGCTGGGCGGTTACTACGTGCAGCACATCGAGCGCGTCGATCACGTGAATCGGGGCGCGTCGGCCCTGCTCGGCACGAGCGTTGGGTACACGTACCTGCGTTCGGCGGCCAATCGTTACGCTACGGTCGAGCACGCCATTTCATTGCCGAGGCCAGAAGTACCTAACCACGTGCCCAACCATCACGAGCAATATTCGGCCCTCAATCTGCCCGGCATCGCGTTCGATTTTCGGGCAGTGGGCGGCTGGGGCAGCGTCGAGGTGTCGAGCCGTGTGGCGCCGAGCTTTGCCGGGCTCGAGGCGACTGCGTTCTACGACTGGGCGTCGGCAAACCCCGAGGAGCAGACGAAGCACATTTTGCACGAACGCGGCTATTTCTACGGCTGGGGTGGCGCAGCCGACCTCCGCGCTCGGGCTTCGCTCGGGGCGGTGCGGTTCGGGCTCGAGGTCAGGTACGCGGCTTACTCCTCGCAGGAGGGGCGCGATCGCCACCAGCAAGCGCTGACCATCGACCAGCATGCGTCTGGCGACGTGCTGCGCTGCGCCGGCTCGCTCGGCATCGCACCGGCGAGCGCGCCGCTCAGCGTGGCGCTCGATCTCGGGTTGCGGCGGTTTCACTCGAAGGTTGGTGGTTTCGAGCGCACCGCGGGCTCGCTGGAACGTGGCGTAAGCGCGACGTGGTTCTTCTGACCTAGGTCGTCAACACGCGCGCTGAAAGGCGAAGCCGTAGATCTCGTCATCGTCCCCGCTCGCAGCTGGCAGGTCAGACGCAGAAAAGCCGGGGATTCGAAACCACCCGAGGTTTCACCGTCCCGCCGAGGGCCCTCAAATCGTCCGGTGCTGACGACGCGGACGGGTCGATGCCTGAAAATTTCGGGCTCATCTGTCGCTCGATAACCAGCGACGAAATGACGGAGCAGAGCGTTCTGTGCTAGCAACAGCTTCCGGGGTCGCGGCAAGTCGGTGACGAGGCTGAGGCGAAGCTGGGCGAGACGCCACCCAAAGGGCCGCCGTCAATCTGTCGACGATGCCAATCGGGGGCATAGACCTTACCAGTTTCTAACGAAGCAAGCCCAGAACGAAACCGCAGTCCGGACGCACCCATGTCCAGCTCAGTGATTTCTCAAGTTAGGGAACGACTTACCGCGGGTTCCACATCGCACGCTGCCAAGGGCGCAATCTTGCAGCTAGATTGCGTGAGTTCAAAGCTTTCGTCGGAAATCGCGTAGCGCACCGGGCCGCGCCTCCTCCAGCGGGTTAAAGAGCCCTGGTGAGAACTTCGCGCGTGCTCCCGTCTAGCCTCAAACCGGTTCTTCTCGGGCTAGCGCTCGGCGTCGGCACGAGCTTGCTTGGCGGCCACGCGCAGGCGCGCGCAGGTGGCATCGCCGCCAGCGGCTGTTCCGGATGCCACAGCGGCGGCCCTCCGGGCTCGCTCTCGTTCACCGTCAATCCGGCCGCATTCAATCCCGGCGACCGCGTGCAGCTCACTCTCGTTATGATGGGCGGATTTTCCGACGGCGGCGCCTACATCACCACTGCCGACGTCGGCGATCTGCAAGCCACCGCGAATCAAGGTCTAACCAAGGTGTCGAGCGGGCTCGTGCACAACCAGCCCAAGCCAGGGAGCGGCGGCACGGTGCAGTTCCAGTTTGCGTGGGTGGCACCCGGCAAAGCAGGCTCGGTGCGTTTCTCGGTGTACGCGCTGGGCGGCAACGGCGACGGTCGCAGCGCCGGGGACACGCCGCTCGATGGCACCTACGACTTCGTCTACGGCTGTGCCGGAAAGACCTTCTATCTCGATGGCGACGCAGACGGCTTCGGCCGCGCGGATTTCTCCATGCTCGGCTGCGCCGACGCGCCGCCGCAGGGCTTCGTGGCGATCGCGGGCGACTGCGACGACTATCGCAAGACCGTCTACCCCGGAGCCAAAGAGCTCTGCAACATGATCGACGACAATTGCGACGGCCACATCGATGAGAACGCCGAACTGATCGAGCTGTGGCCCGACGCCGATGGCGACGGGTACTACGACGCCCGCACCGAAAAGGTTGGCACGCCGAAGATTGGCTGCGCCGGGTTGAAGGGGTGGGCCGCGGAGGCCGGCGACTGCCAGCCGATGAACAAGGCCGTCAACCCGGGCGCCGTAGAGGTCTGCAACAACATCGACGATGACTGCGATGGCGAGGTCGATGAACGCGTGCGTCCGACGTGCGGCGAGGGTTGGTGCCGGCGCGAGTCGCCGGGCTGCGACTTGCAGTACTGCATGCCGGGCGTGCCGACGAAGGAGAAGTGCAACTTCCTCGACGACGACTGCAACGGTCTCACCGATGAAGATCCGGACATGGGTCCCGCCGGCCAGACTTGCGCGGCAGGCACATGCGTCGACTCCGGCACAGTGACGCTCGATCCCGGCAAACCTACGGCTGGCAGTATCAGCAATAGCGGCAGTAGCTCAGCGGAAGGCGGTAGCAATGGAGGTGGCCTCAACGGCGGCCAGGATTCGTCCTCTGGATGCGCCCTGGGCGCGCGCACCAGTCACGGCGCGCTCGTCGTGTTCGGCTTGCTGATGTCCGCGACCACGCTGCGGCGTCGACGCCGGGCGTACTGAAGCCCGGGTTAGGTGCCCAAGCGGGCATCAATCCCTAACGCTCCCCAATCTTTGAGGGGCGGGCGAGCTTACATTCGCGTAAGCTCCCGGTCGTGCTGATGCCGCCGTTGTGGGAGCGCGTGTTCCGACAATGGCAGCGGCGACTTCACTTAGGATGACGCGAGCCATCCGCTCCGTACTGCGGTGACGGCGGGCGCGACGGACGCGAGCCGTGGGACTTAGGTACAAAAACCAGCACTGGGGTCGAGGCAACCCGCAACTCCGATTGCAGCTTCGCGCTCCGCTTGCGGCGACGGGCAAAAAAGGGCGACGAAGAATTCGACGACGGTCCCGGCGGTAGGTTGACGTGCTCCGCGACGTGCGAGCGTAGCGCAGGTGCAGCAGCGGACCCCGCGGCTTGACTGGTCGAGCGTTTGCTGCTGGTTTGGCGCCCGTCAGGCAAGGTAATGGACGACACACAATTGCCGGCCTCCACTATCGCGCGAGGGCCGGGACCGCGCTGGTTCCGGATCCTGGTCGCTGTCGTCGCGGTAACCTACCTCATCGTCCTCGGGCTCTCGAATACGGGATTGAAAGTGTCGGAGTGGCTGCCCCCGGTGCTGCGCTACTTCAGCCAGATTGCCTGCCTGTTCCCGGACGCGGCTGAGTTCGGTATCGAGTACAGGGTCGAGGCCTGGTCGTGCAGCGATCGGCGCTGGGTCGAGCTCGACTACCGTCCGGACTTTCCGATGCGCTCCGAGGACAAGGAGAATCGGTTTCAGCGCGTCGGGCACTTCTACCGCTCGAACCTGCCGGTGATGCAAGCGCTCGACGCTTACCTCGTCGAGCGGCGCAACGCGCGGGCCGCGCGGGGCGACGATAAGGGGGGCAAGATCGGTGGCATCCAGATCGTAGGCCTGCGCATTCCGTTTCCGGCTCCAGGCCAGGCGGTCGAGCGATTTCGGTGGCGTCCGCTCTCCGAGTATCCGCACGAATACCGAAAAGAATGGTACCGGACGGGCCGCACCCGGCGCCGCGAGCGTTGCGGGGAAGACTCACCGTGAGCCCGGGCGGGAATCAACCCTCGACAGCGAAGGCAACGCCCGTGGACGCCTCGCCGGCACTCTCCCGCGCGCATCGACTTGCCGCTTGGGTGGGCGACTGGGTCAACCGTCCACAGCCGATCGTGCGACTGGAGACACTCCGGATCCTTGTCCCGATCGCGATTCTCGGCTTCATGTCGAGTCGCATCGTGCACGCTGATCACTGGCTCTCGGACGAGGGCTTCACGGTGCCCGACCTTGGTGGGTCCGACTGGCGACAACCCCTTTACATCCCGCCAGTCCCGGGCTGGGCGGCTTGGCTTGTTGGTGTGGCCCTCGTCGCTTCGGGCCTGTTCCTCGCTGTCGGCTTCAGAACCCGTCTCGCCGCGGGTACCTTCGCGGCGCTGCTATTCTACGTTGCGCTGGCCGATCGGTTAGCCGCGTTCACAGTGAGCAAGATCGGACCAGTGCTCATTTTCGCGCTGGTCGTGAGCCCTTGCGGCGTACGTTACAGCATCGATGCTTGGCTCTCTCGGCCGCGGCAAGGCGCGCCTCTGCCCGACTTGGTCGCGGGCGGCAACGTGCGATTCTTCCAAGCTCTCCTGCCCGTCTTCTATTTCTCATCGGGGATCTGCAAGGCCCGCGGTGACTGGCTCGATCATCCGGCCGTGCTCTGGACGCACCTGCATAGCTCGTACCAAACTCCAGTGAGCTACTTCCTGGCGAGCTCCCTGCCATCCTGGTGCTGGACGGTGCTTCAGGGGCTCACGCTCGCCTTCGAGGTGTTCGCGCCTTTGTGGTTCGCCATCGCCAGCACACGCCCCTTCGCGCTCGGCTACGGCATCGTCATGCACTTGATGATCGGGCTCATGTTCGGGCCAGTAGTCTGGTTCTCTCTTCTGATGATCAGCGTGCTCATCGCGTGCTACGCTCCGGAGCGATGGTTGAGGTCGATCATCGTTGCTCCTTTGAACCTGGGGTCAAGCTGATCGCTGCTTGAGCTGACGGCGCTGGGGCAGAAGCGACGTCGCGCGCTGGCTGAGCGCTGCCGCACCCAAGCAAGATCAACGCACAAGTGAGGGAGCACGGGGTAAGAAGAATGGGCAGCATTATGGTGGCATCGCCCGCCGATCGGAATGGGCACGTTGCGTGACCGAGCCCGAATTGTTCACCACGCGTCGAGAAGCGTTGCGACCGAAGCGCGCGGAAGCCGGACAGCTTGCTGCACCTCGCATGAACGGACTATGGAGGCGCGAGCCCGAGCCCTGCAGCCAGAATCGACTGGTCTCGGAGACAATTCCATTTGCGCTCAGCACTCGGTGGACTTAAGGCCTCTGGGTGGGCCCTGCTCAATCTAACGTATCTGACGCTGTCTTTCTGCGCGAGCGCTGTTCCGTTCTTTGCCAGCACCGCCCGCGCCGACGAGCTGAGCGTGGCCGACCGCGCAACGGCGCAACCGCGCGCAAGCAGGCTATTGTGCCCTTCGCGACAAAGACTACTCGACAGCCATCGATCGCTACCCACGCGCGTTGGCGATCGCGCACGCGCCCACCTTGTCGCGCGAGTTGGCGCGCGCACAAGTCGGTCTTGGCGAGCTGGTCGACGCTCATGAGAACTACAACTTGATCATCCGCGAACGCATCGCGTCCGGCTCACCGGAACCGTGGGTCAAGGCGCTGGCCGACGCGAAGGCCGAGATCGGTCCGCTGACGCCGCACATTCGGTTCAGGACGATCACGGTCGCGGGCCCGGGCCCGGCGCACCCCAAAGTCACGATCGATGACGCGCCGATCAACGAGGCTGCGTTCGGCCTGAAGCGACCAACCGATCCGGGTCGGCACGAGCTGCGCGCGATGGCGAACGGCTACTGCTCCGCCAAAACGACATTGATGCTTAAGGGCGGCGAGTCGATCAACGTCGCCTTCGAACTGGAAGTCGAGCCGCGGGACGCCGCGCCCAAAGACGAAGAAGAGAGCTGCAAGGTTTCGGTGGCGAACGTCGTCGACCCGGGGTGCAGGAATCCGGTCGACATAGGCGCGTTCGCCGTCGGCGGCGCGGGCAGCGTCACCGGCTTCCTGGCGACGAGCAAGTACGACAAGCTGGCTGCCGCCTGGACGCGCGGGGTGTGCAAGGGCCCGCAAAAAGCTGCTTACGACAACCACCATACGCTGGGCACGGTCTCGACGATCGGCTTCGTCCCGGGCGACGTTGGTGCGGCCGCGGGCGTCGTGCTGCTCTTGGTCAAGCCGCAGACGCGCGTGCAGGAGCAACCGTCAGATCAGCCCGTGTCGACGCGCCCCAGCTTCAAGTCGTCGCCGTTCGTCGGTATCGGCAGGGCCGGTGTGGGGGGCACGTTCTGATGTCGCTTGCTATGCGCATCTGGAGCGCGCTCGTGGCGACGTCGGCGCTCGCGCTCGGCGGCTGTACTAGCTTGCTCGGTGACTTCACCTACGACGCGAACCGGGCCGCTACCGGGTCGGGTGGCGGCGGCATGCAGGGCGACATCGTCGTCATGCCGGTCGACGGCCTGGTTACCAGCGAGCTCGGCGCCAAAGCGACCTTCACAATCATGCTCAAGAAGGCGCCGAACGCGAACGTGACCGTCGCGCTCGCCAGCACCAACATGGCTGAAGGCACGGTCCGCCCTGCGGCGATGACGTTCACGCCCGACAACTATGGCGCCCCGCAGATTGCGCAAGTTACCGGCGTCGCCGACAACAAGCCAGACGGCCCGCAGATCTATTACATCATCACTTCTCCCGCGAACAGCGACGACCCGCACTACCGCGGCCTAGACCCAGTCGATCCGCAGGTCACGAACATCGACAACGACACCGCGGGCGTCACTCTAATGCCGCCGTCGGGTCTAATCACGACCGAGTCAGGCCGCGAGGCCACGTTCACGGTAGTGCTGAACCACGCTCCGACCGCCGACGTGGTCATTCCGCTCAGCAGCGACAAGCCGACCGAAGGCACCGTGAGCCCGACGTCGCTGACGTTCACGGCCGCGAATTGGATGGCGCCGCAAGTCGTCACCGTCACGGGCGTCGACGACAATGTAAAGGACGGCGCCCAGACGTTCCACGTCTTGACCGGCGCCGTGATGAGCGCCGACCCGAGCTACGCGAACCTCGACCCGCCCGACGAGCTGGTCACCAACGAGGACAACGAAACCGCCGGCATCGTCCTGAATCCCGCGACCGGCCTTGTCACGAACGAAAACGGCAGCATGACGAGCTTTACGATCGCGCTCAGCTCGCCCCCGACGTCCGACGTAACGGTTGGGCTGAAGAGCAGCGATCTTTCGGAAGGCACCGTGTCGCCTGCGAGCCTGACCTTCACGAGCGTCAACTGGATGGCGCCACAAGTCGTGAGCGTCACTGGCGTCGACGACCAGGTGGCGGACGGCAACCAGCCGTACGAGATCGTGATCAGCATCGACGCCACGAATGATCCCTACTACGCGGCGCTCGAGCCACCGAACGCCGGGGTCACCAACATCGACAATGACTCGGTCGGTTTCCAGCTCACCCCGCCGGCTGGCCTGATGACGGGTGAGGACCTCACCTCGGCGACGTTCAGCGTAGTGCTCAACTCGAAGCCCAGCGGTGACGTGCTGTTCGACGTGACGAGCAGCCGGATGGCTGAGGGCATCCCCACGCCGACGAGCCTGCGCTTCACCAACATGAACTGGGACGCCCCGCAGGTCGTCACGGTCATGGGCGTTGACGACAAAGTGCAAGACGGCAATCAGACGTACGTCGTCCACGTCGCGCCCAATGTGATGGGCAGCGCGGACGCAGACTACGGGGCGCTGCTCGAGCAAGACGTATCGCTGACGAACGTCGACAACGACAGCGCCGGCTTCTCGGTCAAGCCGCAGAAGGATCTCACGACCACCGAGGGCGGCGGCAGCACCACCTTCACCGTAAAACTCACGTCGCAACCGACGGCAGACGTGACGATCGCGCTCAGCAGCAGCAACATCGCGGAAGGCACCGTGAGCCCCGCCATGCTGACGTTCACGGCCGACAACTACAACTCCGAGCAGATGGTCACGGTGCGCGGCGTCGATGACAAGGTGCAAGACGGCAACCAGCCGTACAAGATCATCACCGACAACGCCGTTAGCAAGGACCCCAACTACAACGGCCGCGACGTCCCGAATGTCTCGGCCACGAACATTGACAACGACACGGCCGGCATCACGGTGCAGCCGCAGGGCACGACGCTAACGACCAGCGAGGCCGGAGGCAGCGCGACGTTCACGGTCGTGCTCAACACTCAACCAACCGGCGACGTCACGTTCAGTGTCAGCAGCACCGACACGACGGAAGGCACCGTCGGCCCACAGAACCTCAAGTTCACGAACAGCAACTGGAACGGCGCCCAAACCATCACCGTCAAGGGCGTCGATGACCAGATTCACGACGGCACGCAACAGTACCGCGTCGCCTTCAGCACCATCACCAGCACCGACCTTAACTACAGCGGCGACCGCCTCAAGCCGCTCGATGTCAAGCTGCAAAACACCGACAACGACAGCGCCGGCATCAGCCTCAGGAACATCGCCGGCCTAACGACGACCGAAAAGAACAACGGCACGGCGACGTTCCAAGTCGTGCTCGACTCGCAACCGAGCGGCAACGTGACCATGGGGCTTTCCAGCAGTCGCACGAGTGAGGGCACCGTGAGCCCCGCGAGCCTGACGTTCACTGCAGTCAATTGGGCGGCGCCACAGAGCGTGACCGTCACGGGCGTCGACGACAAAGTCGCCGACGGCAACCAGACGTATTTCGTGATCCTCGCGCCGGCGATGAGCTCGGATGCGGACTACCAGGGCCGCGTGCCGGCGACCGCCAACATCACCGTCACGAACATCGACGACGACTCGCCAGGTATCCGTGTAATGCCGACGACAGGTCTGATGACGAGCGAGCAGCTCCCTGGCACAACGACCTTCACCGTGCAGCTAAACTCGCAGCCCACCGCGGACGTGACGATCCCGCTCGCCAGCAGTAACACCAAGGAAGGCACGGTCGGCCCGGCGAGCTTGACCTTCACGGCAGCGAACTGGAATGCGCCGCACACAGTCACCTTGACCGGCGTCGACGACCAGGTGCAAGACGGCGACCAGCAATACACGGTCACCGTCGGACCTGCCACCAGCAACGACACCAAGTACAACAACAGGTCCGTGCCCGACTTGATGGTCGTGAATCACGATAACGATGTGGCGGGCATTCTGGTCAGCGCGATCAGCGGCGACACGACCGAGCTGAACGCCGGCACCGCCACGTTCACCATCGTGCTTCAGACGCAGCCGACCGCCGACGTCAAGATTGGGCTCACGAGCAGCAACGTGAAAGAAGGGACGGTGAGCCCTGCATTGGTGACCTTCACCGCCGTGAACTGGGCTTCACCGCAGAAAATCACCGTCATCGGTGTCGACGACAAGGTTCAGGACGGCAACCAGCCCTACACGATCAGTGTCGGCACCGCGACGAGCGCCGACGCCCACTACCAGGGCATCGATCCGAACGACGTCTCGGTGGTCAACGACGACAACGACACGGCCGGCATCACCGTCTCCAAGATCTCGGGCACGACGAGCGAAAGCGGCGCCACCGCGACCTTCACCGTCGTGCTGGACACGCAGCCCACGGCCGACGTCACCATGTCGGTCACGAGCAACAACACTTCTGAAGGTACGGTCAGCGACGCCAGCGTCACATTCACGACCGCAAACTGGTCGTCGCCCCAAACGATTACCGTCACCGGTATCGAAGACGACGGCACGGCTGACGGAAACCAGCCGTATAGTATCGTCATCGGCGTGGCAACTAGTACCGATAAGAACTACAACACCAAGCAACCGGCAGCCGTCAGTGTCACGAACCTCGACAACGACAGCGCTGGCGTCACCGTAAGCGCCGTCGCCGGCCAGACGAGCGAAAACGGCGACACGATGTCGTTTACGGTTGTCCTCAACTCGAAGCCGAAAGCGGATGTCAAGATTCCGCTTTCGAGCAGCGATACGTCGGAGGGCACGGTCAGCACCTCACTGCTCACGTTCACGACCACGAATTGGGCTGCCAAGCAGACGGTGACGGTGACTGGCGTGGACGACAACGTCGTCGACGGCTCAGCCGTGTACACGGTGCTGATCGGCGCCCCGACCAGCACGGACGCGGCCTACGCCGCGATCGACCCGCCAGACGTGTCGATGACCAACCTGGACAACGACACCGCCGACTTCGTCGTTGGCCCGGTCGTTGGTCATACCTCCGAGGACGGCACGAACACTACGTTCACCATCAAGCTGACCTCGAAACCGAAGAGCGACGTCACGATTCCACTTTCGAGCAGCAACAACAACGAAGGCTCGTTGACGGTCACGCAAGTTGTGCTCACATCGACCGACTGGAACACCCCGCACACGATTACGGTGCATGGCGAGGACGACAGCGTGCAGGACGGAAACCAGCCATACACGATCATCACCGGACTCTCGTCCAGCAGCGACCCGCACTACGACATGCGCCTCGTGCCCGACGTCGCCCTAGTCAACGACGACAACGATACCGCCGGCTACAAGATCAGCGCAATCAGCGGCGACACGACCGAAAGCGGCGGCACCGCGACCTTCACGATCGCGCTCACTTCGCAGCCCACCGACGCTGTCTCAATCCCGGTCATGAGCAGCAACACAGCACAAGGCGCGCTGGCGATCACGAGCATCGACTTCACGACGGTGAATTGGAACAAGGCGCAGACCGTGACCGTGACCGGCATCGACGACAACGTGGTCGATAGCAAAGTCAACTACAAGATTCTACTTAGCAAGCCGACCAGCAACGACGCTAACTACGCCGCCAAGGACCCGCCGGACGTTAGCGTGACGAATGACGAATGACGAAAACCATAGCGCCACCATGACCCCGCAGCTGCCAACGATGCTGATGACCAGTGAAGCTGTCTCACGTCACGTTGGCACGGGTATTCGAGGTCGTTTTGACCTCCAACCCAAAGCGTCCATCACGATTCCGCTCGTCAGCCGCCGATATCGAGCCCGCCCTCGAGCGAAGTCGAAAGCCGACCTCGAAGCGTTGATGAACTGCCCCGAATTCCGGTGTCCGTTGCGCTCGACCGCTTCAGCGCTCTTTATCGTCCACGCGAGCTGCCGAAGCGATCGAGCGGGGGGCCGCGGTACAGCCAGGAGGCTCGCGAGCACACGTGAGCGTTGGGATGCGCGTTTTTGCGCGGCGCTTTCCGGGTATCGCGTCCGGTTCGGCACAGCTACGCCCCCCGCTGTGCTGTCGATGGATGTGTTATCGTCTTGCCGAGAGGTGCACAATGGCCCCGCCCAGATTTTCTTCGTGCACCATCGCTCTTGCGGTAGTCATTTGGGCGCTAGTCGGCCCTGGTTGTGGTGGCAAGACTGTCACCTGCGCGACTGATTCAGAGTGCCCGATGGGCCAACGGTGCGCTCCAGCCGGCGATTGCGTTCCACCTCCTGCTCCCCAATGCCCAACAGGCAAGACAGCTTGCGGCAATGACTGTCTCGATCTAGCGGGTGACTCAGCGAACTGCGGGTCGTGCGGTCACGTCTGCGACGCTGGCCTTCTGTGCTCGAACGGCGCTTGCCAGGCTCCCTGCGCCGTCGGTCTTACGATTTGTGGAGCGGCCTGCGTCGACTCGACAAACGACTCCGCGAACTGTGGCACGTGTGGCACGTCGTGCCCGACCGGACAAGCGTGCGCTGCTGGCGTGTGCACGTGCCCAGTCGGGTCGCTCCTCTGCAACGATACATGCATGGACGTTGCGAGCGATCCCAAGAACTGTGGCGCTTGCGGCAACACCTGTAGCGGTGCGACTGCCTTCTGCCAAGCCGGCTCTTGCGTCGCGATTTGCGCTGCGCCCAGGTTTACCGCCTGCAGGCAGAGCTGCGTCGACCTCACCGCCGATCCATTCCACTGCGGGGCGTGCGAGACGGCTTGTGTGACCACGCAAGTATGCGGGAATTCAACCTGCACCTGCCCTGCGGGCGCCACGCTCTGTGGCGAACATTGCGTTGGGCTCGGCTTTGACCCGCTCAACTGCGGCACCTGCGGCACCGCATGTGGATCGGGCGAGCCATGCCTCGGCGGCACGTGCGTTTGCCCAGGCAGCCTCACGGCGTGTGGCAACGGATGTGCGAGCGTCGAAAGTGACAACAACAACTGCGGTGCGTGCGGGCGCCCATGCGGTTCGGGCCAGACCTGCCTATCCAGAGCGTGCCGGTGCCCATCAGGCGAGACCTTTTGCGGCGATGCCTGCCACGAATTGGCGAACGACCACGATAATTGCGGCGCTTGCGGCAACGTTTGCCCGAAGGGCCAGATGTGCAGCCGCCGAGGGTGCGTGCCGAAGTGCTCCTCGCACCAGACGATTTGCAACGGTGTATGCGCGACCACTCGGAGCGATCCGCAGAACTGCGGCGGGTGCGGTATCGTTTGTCCGGTCGGCTACACGTGCAGGCAGTCGGCTTGCGTCTGCCAGACGAGCCTCATCCCCTGCAACGGAGGCTGCGTCGACCCGCTGAACGATCCAGGTAGCTGCGGCGAGTGCGGCGCAGCCTGCGCCGGCAATCAGATTTGCGCTGGTGGGTCCTGCGCATGTTTTGCGGGACAAGTGGTGTGCGCCGGTCTATGCACCGATCCGAATTCCGACCCGACCAACTGCGGATCATGCGGGCATGCGTGCGCCTCGGGATCAGTCTGTCAGGGCGGGCAGTGCGTCTGCGGGCCCGAGACGAACGAGTGCGACGGCTCGTGCGTGCATGTGCTGACGGATCGAGCCAATTGCGGCGGCTGCCGCAAGGGCTGTCCCCAGTTCGAGTTCTGCGTCAACGGGACTTGCCAGCCGTAGAGAAACTAGCGAGAGAGTAAGCCACTACGGCCAAGGCGATTGGAAGCTCTCATCCAAATGCCTGGGACTGCGGCCGTCAGGAGCGCGGGTGGCCCCTGTGCTGGCTGCTCGGTTCGTCCACGCCATCAAGGGGCCACTCGACAGGGGTGGGTAGTCTGGCTTGTCCCCCCTCGCCGCTGGGGCGTCACTGTGTCGAGCGGAGGCGTGAGGCGGCGCTTATGCTTTGACGTTGACGGCTTTCCCGGTTCCAGGTGGCGGCTCGTTCCGCACAGCCGCTTGCTCGATCACTTTGAGCTTGCGCGCCGCAACCTGATCGCCGCTGGACGCCTCCTTGCGCGTCTGGGCCTGGGTTTCGGCGGCTTCGGCCATGGCGGATTCGGCGGCCGCTGGCGGCTTCGGTGCGGAGGTGACGTTCATGGCTCAGAGCACGGCGCCGGGCGCGGAAGCTTGAGCCATTTCGGCATGCCGACAAAGTGCCATCTCGTCGGGGGAGGTGGGCGTCGTTATCGCCGCCAGCGGGGAACGCGGAGCGGCGTGAGTAGTCAGGGGGTCGCTGAAGCGGCCGATGACTGGGGCTGCTGCTGCGGTCGGGGGCGCGAGTCGCTGCCGGCCGCTTTCAGGCGTTCCGAGGAACTCGATGGCGCGGGCGTCACGTACTCGATGGGGCCCAAGTGGCTGCCGCTTCCCCAAAGGAACCGCCCGGGGCACACGCCAAGCGCGCCGACGATTGGCTTCTCTTCCAGTGGCTGGCTAGTTTGCCCGCGGTCGAGGGCGGACAAGCATGCCTCCTGGACAAGACAAGCGCCGCGGGGGAAACGCACGGAAGTGGCCGGCTATTCCGACCGCCCCCGCGCGCCGGAGCCCCGGCGCTTGCCGAGCCGCTCAATGGCCCTGGATAGTGTTTGAGCTCCAAGCCGCAGCTGCTAAGTTGATGAGTCGGTGCTGCGCACGAAAGGCCTCGGTTCGAGGCGTCGTCTCCCGCTAACTGCCCTGTGCAGCGTCGTGATCGCCAGCGCGGGTTGTGGCCACTCCCGCTCGCAGGCGCTGGCCAAAACCAAGTACGTGGCTGCGGCCGTACGCCCGGCGCCGCCTCGGCGCAAACCACTGCCTGTCCGCGGCACGCAGCTCGACGGTCAAAAATTTCCCGATCACGTGCTTGCGGTCACGTGGGACGACGGACCCGACAAGCACACGGTGGAGCTGGCGCGCTTCTTGAGCAGCAAGCACGTGTCCGGCACGTTCTTCGTGGTAAGCAGCTGGCAGAAAGGGCTGTCGGACGAACCCGGCACTGGAAAGGGCGCGTTCGAGACCGGCTTAGCGCACCTGCCAGTGCTCCAAGATCTGGTCAGGCTCGGGCAGCGGGTCGCCAACCACACGCTGAATCACGTACTGCTGCCGAGCGTGGAGCCTGAGCTCGCCCAGCGAGAGCTTGCACAAAATCAGCATCAAATTGACGCTTTCTTGCCGGACGAAGTGCGCTTCTTTCGGGCGCCGGCTGGCGCCTGGAACGCCGACGTCGCGCGGCTCGCGAGCCAGGATCCGTACCTCGCTCAGCTGATTGGACCGATCGGGTGGGACATCGATCGTAAGGACTGGGAGAGCTCGGTAGAGTGCAAATCGAAGGTTCCTGCGCGCGACTGCGAGTCGTGGCACGACGGGCTGCGCCTCAAGCCGCGCGTGACCGCGTGGCGCTATCTCGAGACCATCGAGCGGCAGCGACACGGCATCGTGCTCCTGCACGACAGAGTGGGCGACGTTGGCTCCGAGTACGCGCTCGACGTCGCGCGCCTGCTCGTGCCCGAGCTCATCGCCCGCGGCTACGTGTTCGCGGCTCCGGTCCTCGGATTCTCGAAGCCCGTCGAGCGCGCGTCGGCTGCGGCTCGCGACGCGCTCGCCTCGCTCTCTCTCGCCGACCTCGAGCTGACCGACATCGACGGCGACGGCCGCGCCGACCTGTGCGGCCGTACCGCGGGGCAGCGCTATTGCCTAAGCTCGCAAGAGACTCCGGGCGGCGAGTCCGGTCAAACTCCGAAAGCTTTTTTCAGTACGCCCGTGGCCGTGGCTCAACGGGCGGCCCCACGAAAGCTGGCGCTCAGCCGGAATGCGACGGGAAGCGCCGCGGCCGATATCGACGGCGACGGGCACGCCGATGCCTGTTGGTCGAGCGCGGACGGCGTGCGCTGTGCGCTCTGGCGAGCCGGAGCGTTGGCCTATCCCAGGCTCTGGCTCGCCAGCTCGGCACAGAAGCTGCTGTTCGGTGATCTCAACGGTGACCGTCGCGCCGACGTCTGCTTCGCGTCTGCACAAGGCGTCTCCTGCGCGTTCTCCACGGGTTCGGCGTTTGCGGCTTCGACGACTTGGCTTTCGGCGGCCGCCTTCGACGCCAGCAGCCGTCTCATCCTCGGTGACATCAACGGTGACGGTCGCGCCGACTTGTGCGGCGTGCAGGGCGGACAAGTCAGCTGCGGGCTCGCGCCGTGACCGCACCCAGCGGCCCGAGCTTTGACAGCCGCGCGCCGCGGAGGCAGATGCGATTCGCGGGACCCAAATGACGGTTGCCGTTCTGATGCCGACATTCAACGAGGGCGCGCGCCTGT
>JBBRMI010000137.1:0-22220 GCA_038230915.1 Polyangiales bacterium
GAAGGAAGAGGGCGGCCGTCATACGCCGTTCTTCACCAACTACCGCCCGCAGTTCTACGTCCGCACGACGGACGTCACCGGCTCGGTGATGCTGCCCGAAGGCATCAAGATGGTGATGCCGGGAGACAACGTCACGGTCGAGGTGGAGCTCATCACCACCGTCGCCTTGGAAGAACAAATGCGCTTCGCTATTCGCGAGGGTGGCAAAACGGTTGGTGCCGGCGTCGTCACCAAGATCATCGAGTAATTATGGCCGACACAACAAAGATTCGTATTCGCCTCAAGGCTTTCGATCACCAGCTGCTCGACAAATCCACGACCGACATCGTGGAGACCGCGCGCCGCACCGGCGCTCGCGTCGCCGGACCGATTCCGCTGCCGACGTCGATCCGCAAGTACACCGTCCTCCGCGGACCGCACGTCGACAAGAAGTCGCGCGAGCAGTTCGAGGTGCGGACGCACAAGCGCTTGATCGACATCCTCGAGCCGACCCCCCAAACCCTGGACGCTCTGATGAAGCTGGACCTTTCGGCCGGCGTCGACGTCGAGATCAAGAGCTGAGGCGACCATGGCAAAAGTGGACGTTTACAACCTGAAGCGCGAAAAAGTCGGCAGCGTCGATCTCGCTGACGAAGTCTTCGCAGCCGACGTCAAAGAACACCTGTTTCACGAAGTCGTCGTGGCGCAGCTGGCTTCGCGTCGCGCCGGTACGCACGCCGCCAAAGAGCGGTCGGCGGTCGCCGGTTCGAGCAAGAAGATCTACAAGCAGAAAGGCACCGGCCGAGCTCGTCACGGCTCGATCCGCGCGCCAATCTTCGTTGGCGGTGGCCGTGCGCACCCGCCGAAGCCCCAAGATTGGAGCTACCGCCCGCCACGTCGCGTGCGTGTGGCCGCGCTGAAGGGCGCGCTCAGCCTGATCTTGAAGGAAGGTCGCCTGACCATCGTCGACAGCATCGACCTCGGCGAGGTGAAGACCAAGAAGCTTGCCGGCGTGCTCGTCACGCTGCAAGCCGGCAAGAAGACGCTGGTCGTGGACGAGGGTAGCAACCAAAACCTCCGCCTCTCGATCCGTAACCTCGAGAACAAGCTGTTCCTGCCCCCGGAGGGCGTCAACGTGTACGACCTCTTGCGGCACGATCACCTCGTGCTCTCCAAGGGCGCCATCAAGGCGCTCGAAGCCCGTTGCCTCGACAAGGTCCCGGACGGCGCGGAGGCCAAGCAATAATCATGAAGCCCACCGACATCATCAAGCGCCCCGTCGCGCTGACCGAGAAAGCCACCCGTCTCAAAGAGGCGAACAAGGTGATCTTCGAGGTCGCGCTCAGCGCCAACAAGCTCGAAATCAAGTCGGCCGTCGAGACGCTGTTCAACGTCAAGGTCGCCGACGTGAACACCATCGTTATGCGCGGCAAGATCAAGCGCATGGGTCGCGGCCTGGCCAAGCGCCCGAACTACAAGAAGGCTGTCGTCACGCTCCGCGAGGGCAACGACATTCAGTTCTTCGACGAGTCGAAGGAATAAGTCATGGGTATCCGAGCCTACAAACCGACCTCACCCGCTCGCCGTTTCTACACGGTCAGCGACTTCAAAGAGATCACCACCGACGTCCCTGAAAAGAGCCTGCTCGAGTCGAAGCATCGCACGGGCGGCCGTAACCACTACGGGCGCATCACGTCGCGCTTCCGTGGCGGCGGTCATAAGCAGGCGTACCGCATCATCGACTTCAAGCGCGCCAAGATCGGCGTGCCGGCGAAGGTCGCGGAGATCGAATACGATCCCAACCGCACCGCGCGCATCGCGCTTCTGCACTACGCGGACGGCGTGAAGACGTACATCCTGGCACCCGACGGCCTGAAGCAAGGTGACACGGTCGTTTCGAGCCGCGTCGCCGACATCAAGCCGGGCAACAGCCTGCCGTTGGCGGTCATCCCCGCCGGCACGATGATCCACAACGTCGAGCTCCGGAAAGGCAAGGGCGGTCAGCTCGTGCGTTCGGCCGGCGTTGCGGCTCAGCTGATGGCGCGCGACGGCGACTACGCCACGGTCAAGCTGCCCTCCGGTGAGATTCGCAAGATCCACATCGAGTGCCGCGCCACGATCGGGCAGGTCTCGAACGGTGAGCACCAGAACATCAGCCTGGGTAAGGCCGGTCGCACTCGTTGGCTCGGTCGTCGTCCTCACAACCGCGGCGTCACCATGAACCCCGTCGATCACCCGATGGGTGGCGGTGAAGGCCGCACCAGCGGTGGCCGTCACCCCTGCTCACCGTGGGGCCAGCTCGCAAAGGGTCTCAAGACGCGCAACAACAAGCGCACCGACGGCATGATCGTCAAGCATCGCAAGGCGAAGGGCGGCTGATATGGCACGCAGCATTAAAAAGGGTCCGTTCATCGACGGCCACCTGGCAAAGAAGATCGAAGTCACCGTGGCGCAAGCCAAGAAGAACGTGATCAAGACTTGGTCACGTCGCTCCACCATCATCCCGGAAGCGGTCGGGCTCACGTTTGCGGTCCACAACGGCCGTAAATTCGTGCCCGTGTTCGTCACCGAGAACATGGTCGGTCACAAGCTGGGCGAGTTCGCTCCCACCCGCACTTTCCACGGCCACGCCGGGGACAAGAAGGGCGGCAAGCCCGGTGGCGGTACGCCGTCGGGCGCACCGAAGCCCGCAGCAGCACCCGCCGGCAAGCGCTAGTCGCTACGCCGATGTAACCGAGCCGGGCGGAGTCGAGAGACACCGACCCGGCTTCGTTGCGTTTGCGGGGTTGGGGCTGGGCCCTTAGGGCCCTTAGGGCGTCACGGGCGCGGCGGGTGGGTGAAGTGCCATTCGCCGCGCTTGGGGCGTTGCGGGGGGTGGGTGCCGGTGAGGTAGATGATACCGCCGAGCAGCATGGTGCCGAGGCCGACGGCGACGACTTGGGAACCTTCGCGCTCGTAGCGGGGCTCGGATTGCTCGCGGCACGGCACGCGGTAGCGCTCTTGCTCGAGCGAGCAGGGGTCAAGCATGTAGGTTCCCGCGACGGTCGTGGCGGCGCCAACACCGGCCACGGCACCGCCGACCGCTTGCCGTTGCAGCGAGCTGCAGGCAGCCGCGGGTACGAGCATGACCAACACTGCAACGCTCAATAGGTGCTTCATGCTCGCCGCGTTCAGCAACTCGTGTGCCAGCGCCAGTCAGCGAGATTGCCGCAACCAGAGTGAACCGCTTTTGACACCTGTTGCGCCGCTGCGACACCACACCCGACCACTTGCGTCAGGACCAACGAGCAGCCGTCTCGATTGAGCCCAACGGCGGCCGCGGTCGGACGCTCGCGAAGGCCGCGCAGCGCGGGCATGAAGTCTTGCAGCTGTTGATCGATAGCGCGCTCGCGAGCGGGCAGGCGATCCCGGCGGCGATCCCTAACACGCGCCGAGCTACACAGTTGCGGCACCTCGCCAGCCGCAAAGGCGTCCTGACGCGCGGTTACGGGTCGCTGCAGCCCGCGGTGCCGTCGGGTTGCGTGGCGCAGACTTGACCGAGCGAGCCGCAATTGAACTTGACGAGGCGGCGTGGGCCTTCCGAAGGTGACGTGCAGCGCTGCGCGACTTTGCCGTTACACTTGCCGGCGACCGCCAGCCCCTTGCATGGATCGATCCACTGCTTGGCGGTCTGCAAGAACGCCGTCACTTCGGGGCCGAACACCGAGTCGACGCCACCATAGTCGCAGATCAGCTGGCTCGAGCCGATGCCGCCCGAGATGACGCCATAGGCCACCAGGTTGCCATTCGAATCGGCGCGAATGATCGGTGAGCCCGAGTCGCCGTAGCAGGCTTGTGCGTCACCCTTGGCGCCGCCGAACACCGCTTCGTAGTCGTTCGTCAGCACCGTGTTGTCGTAGATATAGTGCAGGTACGCATCTGGATCATAACCGCCGCCGCCGTCGTCGCTTCCGCCCATCACGGGGCCCGCGCCAGCGGGCGAGGTGCCGCTTTTGCCGCCGCTGCCGCTGGGCGGTTCGGTCGCCGCACCGCCTGCTCCGGGGTTCGCCTCGCCGAGGCTTTGATAGATTGAGCGCGCGATTGGCAGGAAGGCGGCCGGCGCGACTGGACCCGTCGGGAATAGCGCTTCGGTGCCCGGGCTACCGGTTTCGAACCACGACTTGAAGCGCGCGAACGAGCCGAAAATGATCTCGAACACCTTGCCACTGGTGGCGCGGAGCGTCGCGTTGCCGGTGCGGCGTGTGCCGTAAGCATACGTGTTGTCGCGCACGCCATAGCCGATCTCGATGAATTTTTTGCCAAGATCTTGCGGCCTGAGGCCGCCGAGCTTGAGCGGCGTCAGGTCGGTGACTTTCTCGCCTAAGTACATGACGCCGACGTCGTGGCCGAAGCCGACGAAGCCGCCGGCGTCGCCCGGCGCGCCTTGCACTTCGACCACCTCGACCATCCGAACCGGTGCCGCAGGCCGTGCTCACCGCCAAACATTGCCTGCAGTTCTTCTTGAAAGACTACAGCGCCGGCGCCAAGACCGTGTTCGCGATCGGCCCCGATGCTTCAGTTTCGCGCCGTTAGCCGGCACGCCTGCGATGATCGGCTCTTCGGTCTCGGCTGCGGGACCTTCGCTCGGCTCGCTCGAAATCGCGCACGCGGACGCGACTAGCCCCGCCCCTGTCAGCAGCGCGACGACGCGCACGTGACTTTGAATGTGCTTCATGACTTTCCCTCGCTCCCAGAAAATGTCGTGGACGATACGCCCCGACTTACACGCCTTATAACGCCAGGAAAAAATTGTGTAAGTAGTCAAATCCTTGCCGTTTCCGCGTCGACTTCGGCGCAGCGTCAGCGCAACCGCAGCTGGGTGATGCATGCGTCAGCACGCCGTCCTTCTAGGTCGACGCCCGCTCGGCTATGAAGGGCGGATGACTCATGGACCGTGGCTTTCGGCAGTTTGCCTTGCGCTCGCGTTGGGTGGTTGTCTGGGGCAGACGCGCCTGCCGAGCCCGTCGCCAGTGGTGGTTGCTCCGAGCAACACCGCGGGCGAGGTACTGAAGACGGCGACGACCAGCGATGGGTTCGAGCTCGAGACGACCTCAGGAGCGTTCCAAATCACGACGCCGCGCGCCGACACGGATTTTCGCTTGATCGCGAGTTGGTGAGCCATGGCGGAACAACCGTTGAAACCAGTCGTCAAGTCAACGTCGATCTATTCCGCGGGGCGTCTGCGTTACGAGGTCCGCGGGCTGAGCGTCACGCCGCTTTCCGACCTCTACCACTTCTTGATGAAGACGAAGTGGTCGAGCCTGCTCGGCGCCTTCGGGATCATCTACTGCGCCGTCAACGCGCTGTTCGCGTTGGCGTATCTGGCGGGCGGTCCTGGGACGGTGTTGAACGCACGTCCGGGCTCGTTTGCGGATGATTTCTGGTTCAGTGTCGAGACGTTCGCGACGATCGGCTACGGGTACATGTCGCCGGGCACGACGTATGGGCACCTGCTGGTGACGCTCGAGTCATTCGCCGGCATGTTGGCGGTGGCGCTCGGCACCGGTATCTTGTTCGCGAAATTTTCGCGGCCGATGGCGAAAGTCGGCTTCAGCAAGAACGCCATCATCAGTCTGCGCAACGGCCAGCCGTGCTTGATGTGGCGCATCGCCAACCGCCGTGGCAACGCCTTGCTTGACGCGACCATGCAGGGTCACGCCCTGATGGACGACGTCTCGAGCGAGGGGCACCGCATGCGTCGCGTGCATCAGCTGGAGCTCGAGCGCAGCGGCATGCCGATGTTCACTCTGGCTTGGACGGTCATCCATCACCTGGACGAGAAGAGCCCGCTGTTCGGCCTCAGCGTCGAGAACATGACTGAGCGATTGGTCGGGCTGATCGTGAGCTTCTCGGGCGTCGACGACACGATGGTCCAAACCGTCCACGCGCGTCAGCTGTACAACCCCGAAGACCTGCGCTTCGGCGCGCATTTCGCGGACATGATCGACAGTTCGACGCCCGGCACCTTGGTGATCGACCACGGGCAATTGGACGAACTGCTGATCGAAGAAGCGCCGCTGAGCGACAGGGCCAAGTAGCCGACCCAGCCTTGATTGGTGAACGCGCCGGGTTCGGGTTCGGAAGCGGCTGATCGGCAGCGGGATGGGGTTCGGCCGGGCAGCGGCTTCGGGAATGCACAAATTCGCGGCAGAGTTGCTGCAGCTGGTGGCGCGAGCTTTCGCGGCCCCCAAAACCAGGCTGCTGAAAAGAGGCGACCGAAACCCAGGGCCGAAGCCCGCAACCGATCCGAGATATCCGGCTCCGCGCCGAGTCCGAGAAAGGCCCCTCGTGAGCGCGGCCCAGCCTCTGGCTCGCCCGAAACCCTTGCCGAGGCCGCCCCCGCCCCCGCTCCCGAACCCCTCCCGAGGGCCGCGCTCGCGAGGCGCCAAGACAACGGATCAAGACTGGTAGCCGACCGCAGCGGGTCGCGGCCATCGGCTATTCGGCGTCGAGCACTTGGCGCTGACGTACCCACACCTGGGCGTGCCTCAGCGACTCACGCCACTGACGCGCGAAGCCAAAGTCATCGACGCGTTGATTTGCATGAGCCCACGAAATTGCAGGCACCTCGATTGCCGGACTCGGGACCCTAGCCGCCTAGCCACGGCAAGATCGCCAGGCCGAACGCGCGTTTCACGAACCACAACGCCGCGATGCTGGCGATCAAGTAGCAGGCGGGGACGAACAGGCGACGGCGGAACCACGGGCGGCGCCGAGCCCAGACCAGCGCCGGGAAGCAGGCGAACACGACCAGTAGCTGTGCCAGCTCGATGCCGAGATTGAAGGCGAGCAGGGTCGCGACGGTGCCGCGGCGCGGCAGCCCAATTTCGGCCAGCGCCGAAGCGAAGCCGAAACCGTGGATCAGGCCGAAGCCGGCGCTGGTCAGGCCGCGAGCGCCCGGATTCTCGTTGAACAGGTTGTGGACGGCGACGATCACGATACTGAGCGCGATCAGGCTTTCGGTGAGCGGTGTCGGTAGCCTCACGAGGCCGAGCGCCGCGACAATCAGCGTGATCGAGTGGCCGAGCGTGAAGCCGGTCACGATGCCGCCGACGCGACGCAACGTCCGCCGGGGATCCGAGGCTGCCGCGCTGGCGGCGCCGAGCAACAACGACACCACGAACAGCACGTGATCGAGACCGGTGAACACGTGCAGCATGCCCAAGCGCACGAAGCTTGCTAGCTGCGCCAGCAGCGTGGGTGGCGTGCCGACGACGTAGTCGAGCGCGCCCTGGCGGAAGACGTGGGCGTCGCCGTCCAGCGCGCACACGACCTCGGCCGTGCGGTCGACGTCCATACCGTAGTCGCAGCTGAACGTAACCGGGCCTTCGGGACACGAAAAATCGAGGTCGAAAACGGCGCTGCCGGCGCGTTCGCTGAGCGAGGGCCCACGTGCGGTCAGCGTACATTCGCCGTGCGGGGTGGTCGCGCGCACGTGGCCCTCGATATCGCGCAGCGGCTGATCGGTTCGCCGCACGAGGGACAGCGGCACCTCGAGCTTGACGTCGAGCCCGCCCGCCACCGTGTGCGCGGTGCAGTACGAGCTGTGCCCGACGTGCGCTTGCGCTGGCCGTGCGAACGCCGCGACCAGCGCCAGCGACGCCAGCGACGCCAGCACGAGCGCCCGCGAAAGTCGCGCGTCAGCCCTTGCGCAGCAGCCGGTATTCGCTGGGCGAAATGTCATTGATCGTCCGAAATACGCGCGAAAAATACAGCTGGTCCTTGTAGCCGACGCTGGCCGCGATGCTCTTCACGCTGTTCTGAGTGGTGTCGAGCAGCTGGCAGGCGCGATGCACCCGCACGCGCGTGAGGTAGTCGATCGGCGCGTAGCCGGTGTGGGCTTTGAACAGCGCCGAGTAGTGCGACGGCGAGAGGCCCGCCAACTTGGCCAAGCCGTTCACGTCGAGGCTGCGCTCCAGATTCTGCTCGAGGTAGTCGACGCTGACGGCCACACGCTGCTCGGCGTCGTCGGACTCGCGTGCCGTCTCACGCGCACGTCGCACCAGCACCGCGAACAAGTGGCTCAGCGCTTGGCCGGCCTGCAACAGCTGCGAGAATGCGTAGCCCTGCTCGACGACCTCCAGCACCTCTTCGAACAGCGCCAAGCTGTGCGGATCTTTGCCGATGAACAGCACCGTCGCGCGACTGGCCGCGCCCAGCTGCTGCAAAAATGCCTCGAGCAGCGAGCCCTTGGCGTGCACCCAGTGAATCGTCCATGGCCGGCGCTCGTCGGCGCCGTACTTGTGGGCGACGCCGGGCGGTACAATCAAAAGCTCTCCGGCCTTGACGCGGAGCTCGGTGTCGCCGCTTCGGCACCAGCCGCTGCCCATCACGCAGTAGATGAGCACGGCTTGATCGATGCCGTCGGAGCGCGCTCGAGCGTGGCCGGCGGCTTTCGGAAAATAGCCGACGTCCGTCGGGACCATGGCGCCGACAAGCGGCTCCAGCAGCGCGTGAGCGATCACCTGTCGCGGCAGCACGACGATGCGTTGCCCCGGGAAACCTTCGGCAATTTCGAGTGCTGCCAACGCGCACGAAGGTATCGTGCGGGTCGCGCACCGTCGATGCTTTTGCGCGGCGCTAGCCGATGGCCACGCCGTTTTTCGCCAAGCCGGGCAGGATCACTTCATCGAAGGCTTGCTCGAGCGCTCGCTCGATCAACGGCCGTGACAAGTAGCCGAGCGCGTGCAGCTCGGGGTCGGCCGCGCGTTGGGGCCCGAGCCAGAGGCCGCGCGTGAGCTCGGACATGGCGGGCACGTACGCCGCCAGCATCGAGCGCTCGCGCGGTCCAAGCCCTTGCCAGCCGAGCAGCCCCCAGCCGAGCCGCGAGTGCCGCACTTCTTCGGCGACGTGCTGGCGGTTCAGGCGCCGCGCGCTATCGAGCGTGATGGCCTGCTGCGAAGCGAGCAGCACTTGCACGGCCACGGTCTCACTGAAGCAGCCGCCGAAAATCGTGCGCAACAGCCGATTGTCCGCGTCGTTGGCGCCGTAGAACGTCAGCGGCCGCGTACCGCCTAGCTCGGCGTGCACGGGCTCACCGTCGCCGAGCAATCGCGCGAAGCGCAGACACCAGTCGACGTGGCGGTGCTCGTCGGAAATCGCCGTTTCCGCCAGGTCGAGCAGCACCTGGGGCGCCGCCAACGCGCGCAGGTCTTCGAGCATGTATTCGAACGAAAGCGCGGTCGTCAGCTCACCGTTGGCGCGTCCGCACCAGAAGTGCCGCAACTCGGCGCGGCGTTCGTCGCTCAGGCGTTGGGGCACCGCAAGCGTTTCGGTGGCTTGAAAGGCGGCTTCGATCTCAGCGTAGACGCGGTCGCTGCTCATTTGGCGATGCACGTCATGGCGCAACCGCAGACGGTTTGCAGGCCATCGCAGTAGTGCACGTCGGCAGCCTTGAAGCAGCCCGAGCGCGTCGCCGGGCAGTGACACTTCTGCCCCTGCGTTGGGATGGTGCACTCGCAGTTGAACAGCACCGTCTCGTCGCCCAAGAACCCGACGACGCAGTCGAGCGATGCATTCGGCCCGCAGTCGGCATTGCTGGCAGGCCGAGTCAAGTCTGCTTGACACGGCTTCGAGAGCTCGAAGCCGTGTACCGGATAGCCATCGTGCATGCCCGACACGCAGCCGGTCAGCTCGGTGCTGCAGGTCCAGCGACCTTGCGCGCCGGCGGGTACGCCAATCGCCGTTGCACCGCCGGTTGTCGTTGCGCCGCCCGTCGCCGTTGCGCCGCCCGTCGCGATCGTTCCGCCTAGCGCGATCGTTCCGCCCGTCGCCGTTGCGCCGCCCGTCGCGATCGTTCCGCCGGTTGTCGTTGCGCCGCCCGTCGCCGTCGCGCCTGCCCGGCCGCTCGTCGATGGTTTATCGGCGGGGTCGCGCTCGATGGAACGGCCTCCGCAGTCGAGCAGCGTCAGCCCGGCTCCGCACACGACCAAGCTATGGAACAATCGCGACATGTCTACTGTCGAGCCGGAAAAGCCGTGTAGCCGCTGCCGAACCCGCTACCTGAGCTTCGCACGGCCACGCTGCTTGGGGAAGTGCAGCTAGCGGTGCCGGACACTGTTAGGCTCCCGACGTGACGGCCCCGTCGCCAGAAACCCTCGCCGAGCTTCGACGAGGGCGCGAGCTCTACGCTGCGCGCGCTTGGCTGGACGCTTGCGAGCTGTTGGCACAAGCCGATGAGCAAACGCCGCTCGCGCTTGCGGATCTGTGGCAGCTGGCCTGGGCGGCTAGTCTGTGTGGGCGCGAGCCGGTGAGCTTTGTCGTGCTGGAACGCATCTATCATGCGCAGCTGGACGTCGACCCGCGCGAGGCGTTTCGCGCCGCGTTCTGGCTCGGCTTTCGCTTGATCAACATGAACGAGCCGAGCCGTGGACAAGGCTGGCTGGCGCGCGCTGAGCACTGTCTCGCGCAACTACCGGAGTCGTGCATCGAAAGCGGGTACATGGAGATCCCGCGCGTGCGGGAGCATTTTTTCGCCGGCAGGTACGCCGAAGCGCTCAAGCTGGCGATTCGCGCCACTGACGTCGGCAGTCGCCTTGGCGATCACGACCTCGGAACGTTTGGGCGCAACCTGCAAGGTAGGGTTCTGATTCGGCAAGGCGCGCGCGAGGCCGGCCTGAAACTACTCGACGAGGCGATGCTGGCCGTCACGGCTGGAGAGCTGGCGCCCAGTATCACCGGCATCATCTACTGCTCGGCGATCGAGAGCTGTCAAGCCGTGTTCGAGCTCGACCGCGTCCGTGAATGGACCGAGTCGTTACGCGGCTGGTGCGAAGCGCAGCCGCAGCTCAGGCCTTTCACGGGTGCATGCCTGGTCAGCCGTGCCGAGGTCCTCGAGCTTGCCGGGAAATGGCCGGAGGCGCTCGACGAAGCGCGACGCGCGGCCAAGGATCTCTTGGAAGCGTACGGGTCGCGAGCCGCCGGCGAAGCGTTGTATCGCCAGGCGGAGATCCACCGCCTGCGCGGCGAGCTTCAAGAAGCCGAGGCGCGCTACGGCGACGCCAGCCAAAGCGGGCGTGATCCGCAGCCGGGCTTGGCCTTGTTGCGGCTGGCACAAGGTCGCGCGGACGTGGCGGCGCAAGCGCTGCGACGCGCCGTCGCGGCCGCAACCCAGCCGCTCGCACGCGCGCGGCTCCTGCCGGCGCTGGTCGAGGTCTTGCTCGCGGTCGACGCGGTCGAAGAGGCGCGCAGTGCCGTGACCGAGCTCGAGGGCATTGCAACGACGTTTGGCGCCGAGGCGCTCGGCGCCGTTGCGGCGCGCGTGCGTGGCGCTGTCGAGCTGGCTAGCGGTGACGCCGCCGCTGCGGTGGCGCCGCTGCGCAGCGCATTCGAAGTACTGCAGCAGCTCGGCGCGCCGTACCTGGCCGCGCAAGCGCGCGCGTTGCTGGCCTGCGCCTACCAGGCGCTGGATGACGAAGACGGCGCTCGGCTGGAGATGGCGGCCGCCCGCAGCGTGTTCGAGCGTCTCGGCGCGCTGACCGACGTGCAGGCCGTCGATCTTCGGCTGGCCGGAGCGGGCCCCAAGCCCAGCGTCGCGGGTTTGAGCGCGCGCGAGCTCGAGGTGTTGCGCCTGGTTGCGTCAGGCAAGACGAACCGGCTGATCGCCGCCGAGCTGTGCCTCAGCGAAAAAACCGTCGACCGCCACGTCAGCAACATCTTGGCCAAGCTGAGGGTGCCCTCCCGCTCGGCCGCCACGGCCTTCGCTTACGAAAACAAGTTGGTGTAGGGGCCCGAGAGACGTCGTGGGCCGCCTCGTCAGGCGGCGAGCCCTGCTGATTGATTGCATGTCTGGCTGCCGAGCTGCGGCTCGAATCGCAGAAACTTCCGTGTCGTCTCCAGGCAAAGCCGCTCGGCCGCCGCGCAGTGGGCGCGTCGCCGCCAGTTTCTTCCTCCCGAGGGGCTCGCGGCTCGGAACACCCATTTCGGGCCCCGCAATGACTGGGCATGCAAAGTCATTGAAGGAACCGCAGAGGCGGAACGAATTAGTTAAACGATTGCAAGTCGTTGCATGTAAGGCCAACCCGCGCGTCGAGATTGGCTTGGCATGCAAAGTCATTTCGCGATCGGAAAGGGGCTTCCGCGGTGCGCTGCTCGCTGCGCGGTCGAGCAAACAGGAAGTCCCTGATGACGGCACGGCCGCCGCCATGATGGGCTCGCGCCTAGCCCGAAGCGATCGCACAACGTGGCCCCCGCGACGCCACGGCAGTTTCTGCAAGAGGGCTGAAGTTCGGCAGCCACGGACCTGACGAATGCTCAGGGCCAACAGCCCTGGGTAGAAATACCCAGCGCGATTTCGCGGCAAATTGGGGGGTTGTCCCGAAGCGGAGCGGGCGTCGGATTGCTTAGTGTGGCTGCACGCGGCGCGGAGTCGCGCGGAAGGAAGCAGTCATGGGCGCAGCAGTCGAGCTTATGCGAGAGACCGAGACGCAGCCGAATCGAGAGCACTTCGATGTGATCGTCGTGGGCGGGGGGCAAGCCGGTTTGTCTGTCGGCTACTACTTGGCGCGTCGTGGGCTGAAATTCGTGATTTTGGACGCCCATGAGCGCGTCGGCGATGCGTGGCGCAAGCGTTGGGACTCGCTGCGCCTGTTCACGCCGGCGCGCTTCGACGCGCTGGTCGGGATGCCGTTTCCGGCGCCGCCCGACGCGTTCCCGACCCACGATCAGATGGCCGACTACCTCGAGGCCTACGCCAAGCGCTTCCAATTGCCGGTGCGCAACCGCATGCGCGTCGAGTCGCTGACCAAGTGCGACGGTCGCTACGTGGTGCGGGTCGGTGGGCACGAGCTCGAAGCCGACCAAGTCATCGTCGCGATGGCGAACTACCAAAAACCGCGCACGCCAGAGCTGGCGGCGTCGCTGAGCGCGGACATCGTTCAGCTGCACTCGAGCGCGTACAAGAACCCCGAGCAGCTGCGCGAAGGCCCAGTGCTGCTGGCTGGCGCCGGCAATTCAGGCGCCGAAATCGCGGTCGAGCTGCGCAAGCAAGGGCACGAGGTGTGGCTCGCGGGTCGCCCGACCGGCGAGGCGCCGTTTCGCCTGACGAGTTTTTTGGGGCGCTGGTTATTGGCGAGGTTTCTACTGCGCGTCGTGTTTCATCGCTTGCTGACGATCCGAACGCCGATGGGCAAGAAGGCGCGGCCAAAGATCTTGGGCGGCGGTACGCCGTTGATTCGAACGCGGTCGAGTGACTTGCTGGCGGCCGGTGTGCGCCAGGTCGCGCGTGTGGCCGGCGTCAAAGACGGTCGTCCGGTGCTCGCGGACGGTCAAGCGCTCGACGTCACGAACGTGATCTGGTGCACCGGCTTTTACCAGGGATTTTCTTGGATCGACCTGCCGATCTTCGACGAGAGCGGCGCGCCCCAGCACGAGGGTGGAGTAGTCGCCGGTCAGCCCGGCCTGTACTTCGTGGGCCTCAACTTCCTGTACTCGATGTCGTCGAGCATGATTCATGGTGTCGGTCGTGACGCCGCGCGCATCACCACCCACTTGGCGGCGCGCCGGGAGTTGGTGTAGGTCGATCGGACCTTGGCCAAATCGAAGCTACGCATCGGGATTGTCGGGACGGGGGGCATGGCGGTCCAGCACGCGCAGCAGTTTGCGAAGCAAAAGGGCGTGGTGCTGGCATCGTGCCTCGACGTAATACCGGGCCGAGCGCGCGTGTTCGCCGAAAAATTCGGTGTCGCGCGAGTCGCCGAACGGCTCGAGGATTTACTGGATGAGGTCGATGCGGTCGCGCTCGTGACGCCGGATCACTTTCATCACGAAGGCGCGCTCGCAGTGTTGCAAGCCGGTAAGCATTTGCTGTGCGAAAAGCCGCTGACGGTCACGTTGGCCGAGGCCAGAGCGGTAGCGGCCGCGGCCAAGCGTGCCAGTCGGCGCGGGCAAATCGGGATGGTGAACTTCAGCTACCGCCGCTCGGCAGCGCTGCAGAAGGCGATCAAGCTGGCGAGCTCCGGTCGGCTCGGCGAGCTTCGTCACGCGCACGGCTTCTACCTGCAGAGTTGGATCGCGACGCCGATCTGGGGCCATTGGACGAACGAGATGTGGCTCTGGCGGATGAGCACGAAAACTGGCTCCGGTGGCGTGCTCGGCGACGTCGGCTGCCATTTGCTCGATCTGATGACGAGCGTGACCGGCGACGTCAGCGAAGTGCGCTGCGAGTTCGGCAATTTCCCCAAGGTCGGCGAAGACGGCAAATCGTACACGAAGTGGAAAGGCCAGCCGCTCGACGCCAACGACACCGCGATCATCGAGTTGCGCTTCGTTGCCGGCGGGCTCGGCGTGCTTCACGCTTCACGCTGGGCGACCGGTCACGCCAATCATTTGCGCCTGGAAGTGCACGGTACACAAGGCGCGGTCATGTTCGATCTCGACCGCTCGTACGAATCGCTCGACACCTGCCTCGGTAAAGATGCGGCGTCCGCGAAGTGGAAGACCGAGCAGCTCAAGGCCACGCCGTCGATCTACGAGCGCTTCGTCACCTCGATCAAGACCGGCGAGCAGGACCAGCCCGACCTGCTGCGTGGCGCGCAAATTCAGGCCTACCTCGAGGCGTGTGAACGCAGCGCCGAGAGCGGGCGATGGGAAAAAATCTTGAAGTGGCAGTGAGGCGCGCGGCTCAGGCGGTTTGGCCCAAACGCGGCCGCAAGGCGCGGTCGAGCGCGTTCGCCAGCGTGCGGTAGTCGAGCGGTTTGACCAAGAGCTCGCGAATGCGGTGCTGTTTGAGCCGCTCCTTGGTCAGCGTCGCGGAGTAACCGGAGGCGAGGATCACCGGCAGCTCCGGCCGCAGGCGCAGGACGTCGTCGGCCAATTCCAGGCCGGTGCGTACCGGCATCGTCAGGTCGGTGATCAACACGTCGAAGGTTTGCGGCTCGGCCTCGAACGCCAGCCACGCGGCTTCCGAGTCTTGGAACACGTGCGGGCGATAACCCAAGCGACTGAGCAGGTGTTTGGCCGCCGTGCACAGTGCGCTCTCGTCGTCGACGAACAGCACGTGCTCGCCGCGACCGCGCGGAATGTCAGCCAGGGCGTCGTCGATCGGCGATTCTGCCGCCGCGACCGCCGGCAAGTACACCGTGAAAGTCGAGCCGCGGCCGAGCTGGCTCGTGACGGTGATGATGCCTTCGTGCTCTTTGATGATGCCGTGCGCGACCGCCAGGCCCAGGCCGGTGCCTTCGCCCAGGCCCTTGGTGGTGAAGAACGGCTCGAAGATTCGCGACAGCACCGGCTCGTCCATGCCGGCGCCGTTGTCGGTGACGGTGAGGCGCAAGTAGGTGCCGGGGCGTAGCTCGACGTGCGGGCTCACGGCTTCGGTGGCCAAGCGGTAGCGCGCAAGCTCCAAGCGTAGCTCGCCACGGCCCTGCATCGCGTGGCTGGCGTTGGTGCACAGGTTCATCAACACCTGATGAATCTGCGTCGGATCTGCCAAGACTTGCGGTAAGTCGGGCGCCACGTCTTCACGGATCTGGATGGTCGCCGGTAAGGTCGAGCGCATCAGCTGCAGCGCTTCGTGGAAGACCGGCGCGAGCGAGCAGACCTTGCGCTGCTGCGGCTGGCGGCGGCTAAACGAAAGGATTTGCTGCACCAAGTTTGCGGCGCGCGAGCTCGCCCGCAGTACCTCTGCCAGCTGGTCCTGCAGCTCGACGTGGTCCGGATTGTCGAGCTGGGCGATCTGTGTGAACGCGACGATCGCCGACAAAATGTTGTTGAAGTCGTGGGCGATGCCGCCGGCCAACGTGCCCAACGCCTCGAGTTTTTGCGTCTGGCGTAGCTGTTCTTGGAGCTGCGCATTGCGTGCTTCGGCCTGCTTGCGCTCGCTGGCGTCGACCAGCGTGCCGGCCAGCCGAAACGGTTTGCCGTCAGCGTCCGAGTCCAGCCGACCCTTGCTCACCATCCAATGTTCCACACCATCGCCACCCATGATGCGATGCTCGCTGGTGTAGTCACCGCTGCCGCGCTCGAGCACCGCCGCTATCGTCCGCTCCACGTTCACGCGGTCTGCGGGGTTGACCAACGCCATGTACGCCTCGAACGTGCGCGCGAAGCTACCCGGCGGTCGCGCCAAAATCGCATCGATATTCGGCGACCAGAAGGTCGCGTTGCTGGCTATGTGCCATTCCCAGGTCCCCATGCTGGCTGCGTCGAGCGCGATCGCCAGCCGCTCGGCGTCGTCGCGCGAGCGGGCCTCGGCGTCGCGCGACGCCTGCTCGGCCCGACGTCGCTCACTGACGCTGCTCGCGAACAAGAGCGCGCTACCGCAGGCGAAACCCAGGTACGTTTGCAGCAGCAGTCGCTGCTCGTGGAGCGAGCGCCCGCCAAACGGTGAATGCCAGGTGCCGCCGCGCGTGCTCCCGATCGCCATCAACGCCAACAGGCCCAGCGCCAAGCTGACCCAGCGCTGGCCGAGTCGCAGCGCTGGCCAGGCCAAGAGCGCCAGCAGCACATAAGGCCCGGGGACAAGCCCGGACGGGCCGGGTGCGGCGTCGAAAACCGCGAACGCTAGCGTCGCCCAGAACAGCAAGAACGCGAGCTGCTCGGCCAGCTTTGGCCAGCGCTTCTCGGCGCTCGAACGCTCGCTGCTGGCCCAGGCCATCGCTAGCGGCGTGACGAGCAGCATGCCCAGGCCGTCGGCGATCGACCACGTGACGTGGGCGCGCCAGAACTCGACGCCATGGACGAGCACGGTCGTACCGGCGCCCACCGCGCTCGCCAGCACGCAGCCGAACGTCGCTGCACACAACAGCCCGGTGACCTCGCGCACGTGCTCGAACGTGACGCTCGCGCTCCTCCTCTCGATGCACCAGACCGCCAGCACGAGCTCAAGCAGGTTGGACCCGAGCGCGCCCGCCGCCGAAAGCGCGCTGGCACCGACCAGCAGGTTGACGGCGAGGTTAACGCCGCCGAGTACGAAGTAAACGTACCGGCGCTCCAACCGCCGCGTAAGCAGCAGCGCTGCTAGCCCAACGCCGCTGGCGGGCCACACGGTCGACGTGTGAGTCGTCGGGTCCAAGAACACCAGTCCCAGCTGGTGGGCGGCCCCGTACGCGATCGCGAGCGCCGTCAGCCACAGCGCAGTCGCTCGCCGGCCCTCGGTCATGGAGCGCGGATCATCCCCGAATCAGCGCTCTCCGACAAGTGAACGTTGTTCGGACCGCTTACGTAACGGCTACTTTCTTGCCACAACCATAACTTATCTTCCCCCAAACCATAACTTATCTTCCCTCAATCGCTACTTAACGACTGGCTCGAAGCACTTGATGTTGGTTTCGATGCGGAAGTTCGACTCGGCGGTCTGGCGTTCGGCGTGGAAGATGTCCATAGGGTAGCTGCTACCGGCCGTGATGCCGAGCGCGGCCGCTTGCTGGTCGAAGTTGATCACGCCCTTGAGCGCTGCATGCTGGCCGCCCACGTCGAGCGCCAGCTTGCCGTTAATGAAGATCCACAGGTCGTCGTCGCCGCGGAACGTGAAGGTCTGGCCCGCCGTGTACTTGAACTTCACGTGAATTTCGGTGGTGAAGTGGTAGTTGTGCGTCTGGCCGACGGTGTTGCCGAAGCCCTTGCCGTCGATCGGGAAGAACGCGTTCGTGTCGTACACCGAGATGCCCGAGCCGGGCGGGGTCTCGACCAGCGGGATCTCGCCCTTGATCTCCATGTTGACGCCCGCGACGGTGTTGTACCACTGGGCGAACGTCGCTCCACTCTTGATCGAGTAGCTGATCGGCGTGATGTCCCACGGGACGCAAGTGCCGACTCCGCAGTCACCCATTGGGGTGGGGTTATCCTTGCTCCAGCAACCCGGGCCGGCGACCATGCGACGCAGCTTGCCGGCCCCCAGCGGAACCACTGGCTTGGCATCGGCGAGGGTCGGCATGCCCGTGTACGCAACCGGTTTGCCGTCGGCGCCCAGCGCCGGCTCGACCAACCCGCAGCCGATGTCGTTCCAACCCTTGAAGATCTGCCCATCCATCTGTGTGATCATGCGCGCCGACGCTTCGAAGTCGTCGCCGCCTGGTGCGGGGTAGGCGTTGAAGTCGCGAAAAATGACGGGCAGGACTTGCCCGCAGCCGTCGCCCGCTCCGCCGCCGCCCGGCGTGCCCGCGACCGGCAGGTTGAGGCTGCCGGCGTTGGTGTTGATGTTGATGCCGGAGCTGCCGCCGGTGCCGTTGTTCACCCCGCTATTGCCGGCGCGCCCGCTGTTCTGCGTGGTGGAGTCGGTGTTGCCAGCCGCCGAGCAGCCGGCGACCGCCAGGGGGAGAACCGTCAGAGCCAAGGCGAGCACGGAAAACGAGCGATGGGACAACACGGGGTCTCCTTGTGGAAGGCCAGCGGCGGCGTGGCCAAGCCGATTCTGACACCAACCTGGAAGCGGTTCCAGTCGGATCGCGTTTTGACGCGCAGCGGCGCGGTTTTGCTCCGCGTTTTGCCAACTCGGCGTCGTTCGAACCGCTCAATGGTGGCGCAGCACGTCGACCACGAAGCTGACGAGATCGACCAAGTCGTCGAGCATGCGGGGCGAGCTCACGCTCGGCGGACTGTCCAGCAGCCCGCTGGCGGTGAGGTGGGGCGCGCTGTTTCGCAGCACCGCCTGCGCCTTGGCCAGGCCGCCGCGACGCACGAACTCCAGCACCCGCGGCAGCTCCCCGGCGTCGAAGTACGTGCCGTGCACCGAGCACACGTCCACGATGATGCCGCTCACGCCGCCGAAGTTCTTGCGATTCATCAGCTGGCCGCAGTGGGGGCAGGGCCGGTAGTGCACGGGGTCGGCCAGCGGGTTGCCGCGCGGCGCGTCCCCGGGTGAAGGGACGGCGTTGCCCAGGACCGCGCGTTGTTCGACCAGCGCGCGCAGCAGGCCGTGCGTCACCATTTGCCCGCCGCAGCGCTCGCAAGCGTGCAGCTCGCCCGGCCCGGCCTTGAACGCCTGCAGCGGCCGCTTGCAGTCGGGGCAGGTTTGCGTGCTGCCTTCGGGGTGCGGCGCGAGACCCAGCTCGAGGCCGCAGCCGCGGCAGTGCAGGTCGTCCGGAAAATTGAGCTCGAAGCAATGCCCGCAGCGCAGCGTGGCCAGCAAAGTCGAGCAATGGCGACACGTGCGCTCATCATCGCGCGCAAAGGCGCCACACACCGGGCACTGGTAGACGCGAGCCTCGGGCATCTTGTTCGAGACTACTTTGGCATTGGCACCGGGGGCCAGCAGCCTTACGAATCGCTGATGTTGAAGCCGTTCGCCGGCACATTTCTGGTCGCGGTTACACTGGCTGCGCTCGCCTGCTCGCGTGACAAGTCTGGCCAGGTGACACCGGCGTCGTCGGCCGTCGCGCTCGCCGACGCGCCGCTCGCGGCAGGCGCCCCAGCACCGGACGTGACGTTCGCGCTACACACGGGCGAGCAGCTCGCGCTCGCCAGCCTGCGCGGCAAACCGGTCGTCGTCTATTTCTATCCGAAGGATGACACTCCGGGCTGCACCGTCGAAGCGCAAGAGATCCGTGATCTTTACGAAGAGCTGAAGCGCAGCGGCGCGGTCGTCATCGGTGTCTCCACCGACGCGGCCGACTCGCATCGCGCGTTTGCCGAAAAACACGCGCTGCCGTTCCTGCTTGCCTCTGACGAACAGGGCAAGCTCGCGCACGCGTTCGGCGTGCCGCTCAAGAACGGTCGCGCCAGCCGGGTCAGCTTCGTGATCGGCGCCGACGGTCGCATCAAGCGGTCGTTTCCGCAGGTCACGCCGAAGGGCCACGCCGCCGAGCTGCTGGCCGCGATCTCGAGCTAGCCCGCGCACGGGAGCGGCGATCGGCGTCGTTCCAGCCACAGATCCGACGGGATAGCGGGTTCCACGCTCACTTGACGACGTCGTGAGTCACGCAGCCGAGCTTGATCTGCACCGAGCCCATGTCTGTCTTTTCGAAAGCCGCGCACGTGGTCGGACACGTTTGGATGCGCTTCGGCGTTCCGGCGCTTGGGTCGACGTCGTAATACCACCCACCTGCCGTGGCGTTGCAGTTCGCCGCAGTCTCCACGTAACCGAGGTCGGTGGGGCCGCTGCCGTTGTCGAACGTCACGTTGACCTTACCGAAGTCGACGGTCTTGCCGGCCTCGGCCTGTGGCACCGCGAGCTCGCACGACAAGCCGGTCGCGCGAATCTGGTTCAGTGCGTCGCGGAACTGCATCTGCACATTGCCCATCGTATCGACGATGAACGCTTTCTTGGTTCCGCCGGATTGCGCGATCGCGCGCAGCGTAGCGGTCGCTCCCGTGTCGCTCGCGCCGATGACTCCGATCACGAACGTGGATACCGCAGGCGCTGCCGCCGCGCCGTTGGCCGCGATTTTTGCGACGGCGTCCACCTGCGACTGCATGCTGATAACCTCACAAGCCGCGCCCTTCGTTTCGAGCGTTGGCATGCCGTCGGTGGCGAGCACAGCGACGACCTGATGGTCGGGGTGAGCTTTCGCCCAGTCACTGGCGCGCTGAATCGCGCCGGTCAAGGCCGGTCCGGTCGGCGTTAGGGCTCCCTCCACCGGAGTCGAGGCTTGCAGCACCTTGACCACGGCCGCCTTCGCGGCAGGCAACAGTGCAATCTCGGCCGCAGGGGCGGCGTAGGTGGCCGAACGGCAGTCAGCGTCGATCAAGCAAGTGCCCGCGAGTGCGTCGCAGGTTCCGCGGCCGGCGGAGCAAGTAGCAGTCGCGTCGCGATTGCACGCGTATTGATTGTCCTTCGAGCACAGTCCAATCACGACGCAGGTCTGAGCACGGCCGCACTCCGAGTCCTTGAGGCAGCCGTTGGTCGTGCCGTTGACCAACGGCCAGCAGCCGCGGTTCATGCACGGTCCGAACGTGCCGCCGCATTCATTATCCGACGCGCAAGCCGCCGGTGTTTTGGGATCGGCAATCGGGAAGACTTGCAGGCCGACACCGATGCCGTCCGATGCCGGGTCGCTGACGAAATCGGTGAGCGCAGAGCTGACCGCGTCCCACTTCAGAATTTTGGCGTCACCGGCGGTCGCCTCGAGCATGGAGCCCGAGACATCGAGCATCACGTACATGTCGAGCGGGATGCGTTGAGCTTGGATCAAGTCGCCCGCGCACTCGGGACCAACCGCTGACGAGCCGCCAGTCGTCGTCGCAGAGTCTCCGCCCAAACCCAAGATCGGGCCGCCGGTGCCCGACTTGCCAGCCCTACCGCTGCCGCTGCCCGCGCCGCTGCCGTCGCCGTTGGCGCCGTTGACGTTCGAGCCCGCGGTCGAGCCGCACGCGGCCGACGCCAGCAGAACCAAACACGACGCACCAAACAGTGGCCAGGCGGTACGCGAGAGCCTCATACCCTGATCACAGCACGCTTTGAGGGGCCAGAACAGCCGCACGGCGTTGATTGCCAATTGAGCCGTCGCGAGAGCTTCGAGCAACTACAAAGGAGACGGCGACTGACCGCGATAACGGAACGCATCGCTCAACAGCAATCTCGCGTTGAATCATGGACTTGGTCACGCTCCGAGCGGAAACATTCCCCAAGGTTGTCGCTACTTGGGTCGGTGCTTCGCGCGAACGCTTGATGCGCCTAGGATCGCAACATCCGCGAGGTCCTTGGGGCGCGCGGACGCGACGTCCGAAGAACGAATTCGACGTTGTTGGAGGTGGTCTGACCCCCGCGAACGACCACGCGCTGACTTTCGCGGGTCGCAGACGGTCGAACAGTGGGCTTTTGGAGTTTCGGAGAGTGCGCGTTGCGTTGGTTGAGTCGTAGCCATCAGCCGCGTGGCGCAGCGAGAGGCCACGCGAATTGTAGGGGCTAGGCCGGGCCGACGTACACGATGCGAGGCAGCGACCAGCGCTTGTGAGTTTTTTCAGTAACCAACCGCAAGGCTGACACGGTGCTCCGGCGTGGACGAGAGTGACAAGCCTCATGGAAGAGACGGGTTTGGGGAATCTCGGGGATGCGCTGCGAGCGTTGCGTACGCCAGGGCTTGTGCGGCGGCCGGTGGCTGAACGACGACTGTTCAGGCTGACAACTAGCTGGGGCCCCGGTTGGCTTCGCCGACAAGTAATCTGGCCGCGCACCATGTCAGTGACTGCGCATTCCGGTCCACTTGAGCGCTCGTTCCGCTTGGACTTGAGCGGACGTTCCGAAGCACTTGAGCGCGATCGGAGCGAAGCGACGAGTGACTGGGGTCAGGCGGGTTGGGGTTGAGTCTCCAGGGCTTTCTTTCGCC
>JBBRMI010000138.1:0-21656 GCA_038230915.1 Polyangiales bacterium
CGAAGCTGCCGTAAACCCGGCTTTGCATGCCAGTCCAGTTCTGTTCGTCGAACGGCGTCCAGATCACACCGTCGAGCTTGCTGGTGGAACCCGCGAACTCGGTGACGAAGCCTTGCCCACCCGCGTCGTTGGCAGCCTGAATCACCACCGAGTTGTAGGTGGGTGCAGCGTTGAACCAATTGATGCGCGCTTCGTTCAACTCCAAAGACAGGTAATTCTTTGGTACCGCGCGCGACGGGCCGAGCATCCAGGTGAGCACGCCCATGTCCTCGTTAGCGGCGACGGCGGTCAGCTTGACGGGGATGGACGCCTCGCTGCCGGCGTACGTCAGCACAATCGGGCGGATCGAGCCGCTATCAGCGCCTTTGGTCAGCTTGAGAGCCAACAGGTACATGCCGTCCGCCAGGTAAGGACCCAGCAGGCCGCCCGCGCCCGCCGGAACATCGTACTTGTTGAGCTTGAGCCAGGCGATGGCCGCGTCAGCCGGCGCCGCCAAGGTCTTGTCGAGCGAGATGACGGCCCATTCGAAGGCGCCCACTACACCCGAGGCCTCCACCGTCACACCGCCGCTCTGGACCCCGGGGGCGCTAGCGAGACCCCCGCTCGATGATGAGCCGCCGGTCCCGGAGGCGCCGGCAAACCGGTTGTCTTCCTGGCGGCACGTGCCTTCGACGCGCGTGGTGAGCGTGTATTTCGGGTTGGTCGCAGCCTGCAGGCGTTGCAGCGCCAGGTTGGATGCGACGCCGATGTCCGAGTCGGCCTTGGGCACCGAAGAGATGGGCAGAAGCCACGAAAAGCTCTTGGAGGGGCCTTGGTATTGGATCTGGATGACAGCGGTGGTGGTGCCATCGCCGTTGTCGGCGAAGATGATGCCCTCAGCGGCTTGGTTCACCGGCTGCGACTGGTTGCAAAAGAACCCTCCGCAGGCGAGGGCAGAAGCCGGGAGCAAGGCGCCCAGGCTGAGGACCGCGCCGATCAAGGCGCCTCGGTAGACAGATCGCGGCATGGGGGTACTCCTGACGTGTGATCCGGACAAGCGGATCAGGGAAGAAGGGGGTTTGGCACGGTACGGCACATTTTTTCCGGCTGTTTTCAAGGTGATACCTCTCAACAGCAAGCCGAGTGCCAAGCGCAGCGAGGCCGCCCCATGCAGGAGATTCGGAGTCTTAGCTGGTTGCGGCGGGCAGGGCTGCGAGCGCGTTGGTGGGCTCGGGGCCGGGCAGGCTCGGGCTAGGTGTCCAGGAGGCGTGGCCCGTGGACCAGACGTTGTGCAGTTGGCGGCTATCGGGCTCGCCGGTGCGGCTTTCGATGCTGCGCACCCGCACCAACAGGTCTTCGAGCAGGCGGCGATTGGCGGCCAAGAGCTCGGCCAGCATCGCAACCAAAGCGACGATGAACGACAATGCCAGCGCGCCGGTGCCGACGATCAACGACTGAACGTGGCCCGATGCACTGCCGCGCGACCAAAACAGGTAAAGAAAACGCGCCCAGGTCAGCGCACCGATCGCGAACAGCGCGAAGGCGATGCGCGAGAACACCTGCACCGGGCGATACATGGCGTAGGCGCGAAACATCACGCCGCCCGCCTTCTTCAAGTAGTCGGGGATGTTCTTGAACAGGCGCGACTCACGCGTTTTCTTGTTCGTGCCGATCTTGACGTTCTCGAGCGCGAGGCCGGCACGGCCAGCCTGAATGACGGTCTCGAGCGTGTACGTGAAGCGATTGTGGACGAACAACACCAGCGCCGCTTTGCGGCTCAGCGCTCGGAACCCGCTCGGCGAGTCTGAAACGTTGGTCGCCGAGAGTTGGCGCACCAGCCCCGAGCCCCAGCGCTGCAATCGCTTCTTGAGTGGCGAAAAATGCTCAATCTGATCGGTTTGCCGATCACCAATCACTAGCTCTGCCCGGCCCGCCAAAATCGGCGCGACGAGCAGCGCGATGTCGGAGCCCTTGTACTGGTTGTCGGCGTCGGTGTTGACGATGATATCCGCGCCCAGCTTCACGCCCGCGTCGAGGCCGGCGGTGAAGGCGCGCGCCAGCCCGCGGTTCTTCGGAAAGCGCAGCACGTGGTGCACGCCCAGCTCAGCAGCGCGCTCGGCCGTGCCGTCGGTGCTGCCATCGTCGATCACCAACACCTCGATCGCGTCGATGCCGTCAATGCGACGCGGCAGGTCGCCGATGGTCTCCGCCAGCGTTTCACGCTCGTTGAGACAGGGGATCTGGATGATGAGCTTCACGGCTACCCGACCGAGACGGCTCGTAGCAGGGCTTCAATCGACCGGCAAGGGCGCGTCACTCCGCGTCGACCTTGGGCTCGACGTACATGATCAAATGCTCGTTTTCGATTTGCTCTTGGATCACGATCGTCGTGCCGCGTTCCGCGCCGCGCTTCAAATTATCGAACTCGCGCCGCGCGGAGCTGACCAGCCAAATGCCTTGCGCCGGGCCGCCGCGCCGCAAGCGCTGAGGCAGCTTGTTGTTCAAGGTGCCGCCGCTCGCCCGCTCGATGATGAAGTTGTTGGCGAAAAATTGCTCGTACTTAGCCTTGAAGTCGGGCTGGTCGTGCAGATAAAATTCGTTCGGGTACCAGGTGTGCGGCTCGAGCAAAAGCCGCGCGCGCGGCAAGTTCGGATCCTTGGCGAGCTGCTGCTTTCGATACTCGTACAGCTTGGCCATCACTTCACGCTGGTAAAAGTCGCGCGTGAAGGTGCGCTTGTGCCCGTGCCAGTCGAACCCGAAACGGAAGCCCGGGATGATCGTCAGCGCCATCGCCAAGCTTCCGGTCACCCAAGTCATGCGCCGGTCCGCCTCGGCCAGCAGCTGCATGCCCAGGAATGGCAACGGCAATAGGTAGACTAGCGTGAACAGGTTCACGCGGAACGCCCCCAGCGGCCACTTGCCGATGAAATTGCCGAGCACCATCACCAGCATCGGCGTGGCGTAGACCATCAGCAGGTCGCGGCGCTTCTTCCACAGCGCCCACAGCCCAGCATACGAAAGGCTGACCCAAAACAAGCGATCGGCGGCAGCCAGCTCGGCGGCATTGCGCTCGCTGATCTTGGGGCTCAAAGTCCAGAACTGACTGCGAATGCTGATGAACGAGGCCAGGTCGCCGAACTTTTGAAGCGTCCAGTCGAACCGCGGGAGAGACTCGGTTTTTTCGTAAAAAACGTCGTATTTTTTCCCCCAATAGCTCTCGGTTCGCTCCTCTTTCGTGACGTTGCTCAGCGCAAGCTCGAAGATCGTGAGCGCGCCGGCCGCGCACAACGTACCGCTCAGCACGGTAGCGATGACGAGCTTTTTCTTGTCGGGCGACTTCCAGGCGATCGCCAGGCAAAGCAAGAGCAGGCCCGGAAAGGCCAGCGCCATGTTGTACGCCAGCAAGAACGAGACCGGCAGAAAGCCGAGCAAGCTGTAAAACCAAGCGCGCCGACCAGTCTCTTTGAAACGCAAGTAAAGCGCGATCGGCACCAGGTGCACCAACACTTCCCACGAATACGGCTTGAACTCGTTGGCGTAGTCGACGAGCGCCGGGTGGATGGCGAACATCAGCACCATCAGCAAGCGCAGCCACTTCGACGTGACGAGCTGCGAGGCGACGTACGGCATCAGCAGCAACGAGCCGAGCGCGCCGAGCGCGGGCAGCAACCTGAACCACACCTCTGTTGCACCGAACAGCTGCACGACCAGGCGCGTGATGCCCATGAAGCCGACCGGGCGAATACCGAGCTCGAGCAGCGGCCATTTCAACAACCGTGACGCCCACAGCGCTTCATCCATCCAGAACGAGATGTGATGACCGAGCCAGCCACTGACGCGCAAAAACACGCCAATCATCAAGGTTGTCACGAGCGCTACTTCGTAGCCGTTGCCGACGGCGCGGGTTCCCCACGGCGATTCCCACCAGTTCCGTAACCGAGCCAACATTCCGGCCGGATGCTGGCCCCCGGCGGGCATTTTGTCTAGGCTCCCGCCGCTTTATCGCCTCATGTTGCAGCGCCTTTTCACCCCTCGCGTCCAGGGCTTGGCGGCTGGCCTCGCCGCCACCGTGGTTTGCACCTACGGCGCCTTCGTTTTCGGCAAAGCGGTCGATTCGCACTACCCGATTCAGACGTGGTTGGTCTGGCGGTTGCTGCCGATTTGGGGCTACGCGATGCTGTTCAACGCGAGCTGCCTGACGTTCGGCGCGTTTCTGCTGCGCGTCGCGCTGGGCGGGCGCGAGCTGCCGGCGCTGGAGCGCTTGCTGCAGAGCATGATGCTCGGGCTCACCGCCTTCGTGCTCGCTCTGTATGCGGTTGGGTTCGTCGGCTTGTTCAAGCCGTGGGTCGCGGTCGGGCTGCCGCTCGCGTTCATCGTTTTGGGGGAGCGAGATGGCCGAGCCCTGCTGCGCGAGCTTTGGCAGTGGCGCGCCAGCGTGCCACAACCGAGGCCGCTCGAGCGGGTGCTCGGTAGCGCCGCAATCGTCTTTGGTTGCGCGGCGTTGGTCTTCCTCTATCTCGAGGCGCTCGACGTCTCCGCCATCAACTTCGACGCGACGTGGTATCACTTTCCGATCGCGCAAGACTACGCGAGGGTCGGGCGGATTATCGCATTTCCGGGCGAAAACCACCGCGCTTACCCGCACCTGACCAGCCTGCTACACACCTGGGCCCTGCTCGTGCCGGGCCTGCCGATCCTGCCCGAGCACTGGATGCTGTCCCTGCATCTGGAGTTCACGATCGTGGTCTGGCGTGTGGTCGGGGCGGCCGCCTTGGCGCGCTGGCTGCTCGGCGGGCGCGACGTGCGCGGACTATGGGCGGCCTTCTTCCTATTTCCTTCGGTGTTCGTCTACGACCAAGCGATCGGCGGCTCTGCTGACCATTTTCTAGGTTTTTTCGCGGTGCCGGCGCTGCTCGCCGCCGCGCGCGCGTTCAAGCGCTTCGACGTGCGGTGGTGCGTGCTGCTCGGGGTGGCGCTGGGCGGTCACATGCTCGTGAAGTACCAAGCCGTGTACTTGTTCGCGGCCATGGTCGTAGCCGCGCTGGTCAGCCTGGCCGTGCTCGGACTGCGACGGCTGTTGGCGGACCGCAACATCACGCTCGAAAGCGACGCGCCGGGCTATCCAGCGTTGCTGCGCGGCGCGGCCGCGATCGCATTGGCGACAGCACTAGTGAGCGCGCCGCATTTTGGAAAGAACGCCGTCTTTTATCACAACCCGGTTTACCCGTTCGCGCAGCACTTCTTCAAGTCCACGTTCCCGAAGCACACGCCCGGCTACTACGCGGAGCATCCGACCAAAGGCGCTTTCAAGCCGCAAGGCACCGGGCTGGAACGGCAGCTGTGGGCGCTGCGCAAGGTCTGGAATTACTCGCTCACGACATCGAACCGCAACCTGACCAAGCACCGCCCGTACATGGGCGCGCTGTTCTCGATGCTATTGCCGTGCGCGCTGTTCGTGCCGCGGCGGCGCCGGTTGTCGTTCACGGTCGGTATCGCGACCGTGGCGGTGATGGTGTGGGCGAATACTGCGGCCAACGATCGCTACATGTTGGCGTTTTACGACCTGTGCATCGGTAGCGCGTTGGCGTTGATGGTCCAAGTTTGGGAGCTGGGCTGGGCGGCGCGCGTCGGTCTCTCGCCGCTAGTGCTGCTGCAGCTGTTTTGGGGCGGCGATGCCATGCTGTTCTACGGCAAAAAACAGCTCGATGCCGGCGTCGCGCTGGTCGTGGACGGGTACTCGCAGCAATCCGACGCGCGCTTGAACGCCAAGAGCATGCAACAGCAGCTCACGCTGGCTACGCCTAAGGACGCGGTGATCTTGGCGCGCAACTACAAGGGTTTGCTCGGGCTAAATCGCATGGTGTTGAGCGACATTCGCAGCGCCCAGGACTACATCAACTACTCGAACCTGAAAGACGCGCGCGATTTTTACGACGTTTTGAAGGCCCGCGGCGTGACGCATTTACTGTATCCGCGCGGCGAACGCCGGCCTGGGCACTGGAACAACACGCTGTTGTTCGCGGAGATCTTTCGGCGCGGCTCGGCCCAGCAGCGCTTCGGCCGCGTGCTCGTCAACGAGCTGCCGCGCGAGGCTCCGCCGCACTCAGCGCCTTATCTGGTGCTGGTCTCCGCGCAGCGCGAATACCCCGACGGCATTTACAAGCTCGAGCAGCTGGACGTCGACTACCGCGACCCCGCCATGTACACGCCAGATCCCGAGCCGTTCATGGCGACGAACGCGGGCAACCCGGCCGAGCTTGCCGCGAGCTTGCAGGCGGTCGTGTTGTGCCGCGGCCGCATGCCGCATGGCTGGTCCAAGGAGCTGCTCTCGGCCTTCACCAGCATCGAGAGCTTCGACGGTTGCGAATATTACTTGAGGCGGCTGTGAAGCTGCCGGTGTGGAGGGTGCAGCGCGCAAGTCGGCTCGCGCTCGGCGGCGCGCTCGTGGTGCCCTGGCTGTTCATCTGGCAAGGCCTCGACTTTACCGATCAAGGCTACCTGTTGACCGGCTATCGGTGCTTCTTCCACCACCCTGAGACCACCGAGGATTCCGGCAGCTCGTGGCTAACCAACTTCGTCGGCGCGAGCTGGGACGCGCTGTTCGGTGGCCTCGGCCTGCTAGGTATGCGAGCGCTCTGGGCATTGTGCCTGTCGCTCGGGATGTGGCTCGGGTTTCGCTGGGTGCGCACGCTCACGAGCGAGCGGGCGGCGGCGTTCGCGGTGCTGGTGGCGAGCGCGTTCCTGAGCGATCGCCGTGAGACTTGGTTCTCGTACAATACATTCTCGTCCGTGCTGCTGGCGGTGGCGGGCGTGTTGCTGGCCACCGGCATCACCGAGCGTTGCCGTTGGCGATTGGCCGGAGCAGGCTTCGTGATCGGCATTTTGCCGTTCGCTCGCGTGCCGAACGTGTTGGCGCTGGGTTTGCTGGCGGCGTTGGGCTTGGCGGCGCTGCTCGACGCCGAGCGTCGCCGAACGTGGTGGCGTGATGTCGGTGTCACCGTCTCGGGCATCGCGATCGGCGTCGGTTTCACGCTGCTCTTGATCCGAGCGCTCGGCCACGGCCAGCTGTTCTTCCACTCCCTGCGCGAGCTGTTCGCCCCCAGCATGCAGAAGTCTGGCTACGGCGCCGACACTCTGCTCAACAACTTCCTGAACGAAGAGACGAAGGCGGTCGCCTGGGGTCTCGGCTTGTGCGCGGCCGGTTGGGGCCTTTCACAGCTGCTGGCGAAGCTACCGGCGAGCGTGCGCTGGCTGCTAGTCGCGATTTTCGCGAGCATTGGCGCTTGGGGCCTGACGCGCGGCGACGAATCGTGGAGCTTTGCCGTACCCGGTACTTGCTACTGGGTGCTGGCTGCGGTTGCGCTCGGTTGGTGGAAGCGCGCCTTCGAGCTGCGGGTGGCGGCATTGGTCGCGCTGGTCGCGGTCGTGGTGGCTCCGCTCGGCAGCAACAACGGCATCAAGAATGCTCACATGGGCCTGTGGCTGGCGCTGCCGCTCGTGCTTTCACTGCTCCACACACTCGACGCGCCGTGGCTCGCCGGGCAAGGCTCCAAGCTTGCCCTAATCTTGGGCCTCGCCCTGACCGGCGAAGCGCTGAACCAAGCGGCCTCGTACACCTACCGTGACGCGGCGCGGCCCGGCTTGTGGACCCCGATCGCGCATCCGCAACTGCGCGGCCAGTACACGACCGCCGCCCGCGCCAAGGTCGTCGGCGAAGTGCTCGAGGCGCTCGGGCAAAGCGTGCGGCCAGGCGACTATCTACTTGCCTACGAAGGCACGCCCTTACTTCAGTACTTGACCAAGACCCGCCCTTACTTGAATCGGCCGTGGCTGATGGGCACGGAGAGCGGCGACGTCGTGGCCCAGCTCGCGGCTGACGCGCCGGGGCGAACCGGCTGCCTGCCGGTCGCGGTTCTGAGCCTCAAGAGCACCCGCAGCGTCGACTGGCCCGAACGTGCGCGGCGCCTTGAGGAAAAGCAGCCGCAGCGCGGCACACGCCAGGCCCTGAAGGGCTTCTTGCGCGCGCACGGATACCATCGCAAATGGACCAATGGCTTCTTCGAAATCCTCGAGCCGCCCTCGGCCGGCCCCGGATCGTGTCGCTAGCTTCGAATTGTTCGCATGAAAATCGTCACTGTAGTCGGCGCTAGGCCGCAATTCGTCAAAGCCGCCACCGTGAGCGCTGCCATCTTGCGTCACCCAGGCGCTGGTATCGAAGAGGTGTTGGTCCACACCGGCCAGCACTACGACGAGAACATGAGCCAGGTGTTCTTCGATCAGCTCAAGGTGCCGCGCCCGAAGTACAACTTGGCGGTGGGCTCAGGGTCGCACGGCGCGATGACCGGCAAGATGCTGGGCGCGGTCGAGCAAATCTTGGTCGATGAACAGCCGGATTGGCTGCTCGTTTACGGTGACACCAACTCCACTTTGGCCGGCGCGCTCGCGGCCGCCAAGCTGCACGTGCCGGTGTGCCACGTCGAAGCTGGGCTGCGCTCGTTCGAGAAGCGCATGCCGGAGGAAGTGAATCGCATCCTCACCGATCACGTCTCTCAGCTTTTGCTCTGCCCGACCCACGCCGCGATCAGCAACCTGGAGCGCGAAGGGTTGATACGCGGCGTGCACCACGTCGGTGACGTGATGTACGACGCCGCGCTGATCTTCGCCAAGCTAGCTGGTGCTAGCTCGGACGTGATGACGCGCCACGGTCTCGCGCCGAAGAGTTTCTTGCTCGCCACCGTGCATCGCGCCGAAAACACCGACGACCCGGCGCGGCTGGCAGGCATTTTAGAGGCGCTTTCGAACCTGGCCACGCCGGAATGTCCGCTGTTGTTGCCGCTGCATCCGCGCACGTCGGCTATGCTCAAGAGCCGTGGGCTCGAGCCGCTGCTCGAGCGAAACCCGGCACTCAAGACGAGCGCGCCAGTGCCGTTTCTGGACATGATCGTGCTCGAGCAGCAGGCCAAACTGATCTTGACCGATTCAGGTGGCGTGCAAAAAGAAGCCTACTTTCACGGCGTGCCGTGCGTCACCCTGCGCGACGAAACCGAATGGGTCGAAACGGTCGAAGCCGGCTGGAATCAACTGGCCGGTGCCGATCCGCAACGCATCGAGGCAGCGGTCGCAGCGGCCAAGCCTGGCCGCGTGATCGAAGAGTACGGGGCCGGCAACGCCGCCACCAAGGTCGTCGATCTCCTCACCGCGGGTGCTCCGTGAAGTCATGAGCTCGGCCGGTGATGTTCCGGCGCCGCCGGAAAGCGAACAAGGACGAGTCGGCGTCAACCTGGTCAAACAGACCACGCTCTACACGTTGGGTATCGCGGCCACGCGTTTTGCCAACCTGCTGTTGCTGCCGCTCTACCTACGGACGCTGACCAAAGAGGACTACGGCGCGCTCGGCGTGCTCGAGCAGCTCGTGCAAATGTTGGTGATCATCACCATGGCCGGCGGTATGGAGACGCTGGTCAAAATCGGCAGTGATCTGCACGAGTCGCCGGATGAACAGATGCGACTCGTGTCCACGACGACGACCTGGATGCTGGTGAGCGGCCTCGGCGTCGGCGTGCTCGGCGGCTTGGTCTGGCCTTGGGCGGGCCATCTTTTAGGCGGGATCAGGTTGTGGCCGCTGGGCGTTTGCACATTGCTCACCGTCGCGGCATCAGCAGCGTTTCAGGCGCTGTCCGCTCACCTTCAGGTCCATGGCCGCGTGCGTGAGCACACGCTGTTCCAAGCCCTGCGCACGGCATTGAACGTGGTCATCGGCGTGCCGCTGTTGGTGTTCACGCATTGGGGCGTTACGGCGCTGATGCTGGCGGCTTGCCTCTCGTATTGGCTGTGCACACTGACGCTCGCGTGGCGGGTTCGCCAGGGGCTGCGGCTGATGATCGACTGGGCGCTAATGAGCCGCGTTCTGCGCTACGGCGTGCCGCTGTTGCCGCACATCGCCGCCGCCTACATCTTCCAAGCCCTCGACAAGTTCATGCTCGCGGGCTCTTCCGAGCACGGGCTCGAGATCGCCGGCGTGTATTCGGTGGGCTCACGCATCGCGTCCGGCGCGATGATGCTCGGTCTGGGCATGCAGCGCGCCTGGCTGCCGTTCTTCTTCAAGGAAGCCAACCGCCCCGACGGCAGCAATTGGGCGCACGTTCGTCACCTGTCGTTTTGGAGCATGGCCGGTATGGCGGCGTTCGTGGCGCTATTGGCCTTGACTGCGCCGGAGGTCGTGGCCTTGATCACGCCCGGCGGTTACGGGTCTGCAGTCGCAGTCACGTCGGTGCTGTGCCTCGGCACGTTGTACCGAACCGGCGCCCAGACGGCCGGCGCCGTGGTGCTCAGTAGCCAAACCGCGGCTTACCGCATTTGGCTGGCGTCGCTGCCAGCCGCGCTGATCAACATCGTGCTCAACATTTTGTGGATCCCGCGTTGGGGAGCGCTCGGAGCCTGTTGGGCGACGACGATCGCTATGGCGCTGAACATGCTGTTCACGGTGCTGATGGCGCGTGCCGTGCGCAAAGTTCCGTTTCGCTACGGCGCAATCTCGGTCTTGCTGCTGGCGGTGACGGTGATGGCGTCGATCGTCGATTATGTGCCGCTGCTCGCGCGTTTGGCGCTGTGCGGCGTCGTTCCCGCGTTGGCGCTGGCGTTCGACTACGGCTTCGTCCGCGACGAGCTGAAGAAGCTGCGCGCCCGCAAAGCTGCGTGAGGACCTGACGGCTAGCGACCGCGCCGCGCGTACTGTTCCAACGTGTCGACGATCAGCTCGGTAACGTCGACGCGATCGGTCAGGTAGCGATCGCGCCGCTCGCGTGCCACGTCTTTGGCGCGTGAATTGGCCAGTGATTCCAGGCACCAGCGCAGTGCTTGGTCGGTATCGGTCGTCTGCTGCAAAAGGCCGTGGCGCTTGAATTCGTCGAAGACGCCGGCGCGCAGCGTGTTGACCAGCACCGCCGGCGTGGCCAGCACCGCTGACTCGGTCATCATCGTGCCGCCTTCACCCACGCACAGCCGCGCGAACGCCATCACGTGGTGGATTTGCTCCGGCGGAATGCGCAGCCGGTACTTCTCGAGCTCGGGCGGCAACGGTTTTTCCGAGGTCAAGAGCGGGCGCGCGTGCGGCTCCAGCGCTTGCATGAACTCTACCATCTTGCGCTCGTTGAAGCCGTGCTCGCCGATGTCGTGCACGGCTTGCCAGCTCACCAGGCGCACGATGCAATACGGCTTGTCGGGATCGAGTCCCACGTCGCGCACGACCTGCGCGTCGGGCGTGAAGTACCTTGGGTGCAGGTACGCTAGATCGTGCGTGCCCTTGTAGAAGACCTGTTTGTCGACCTTCGGCAGCGTGTAGCAGTCGGGACTGTAAATGGCCGTCGCGAACGGCCATGCCGCGCGGTGCCCCCACTTGTGGTGCTCGGTGTCGTCCCACACCACCGCTGGCAAACGCAGCAAAAACGCCGTCTGCGCCGCCCACGAGCCGGCGATCGCGGTGATCACATCCGGCTTGAAGCGCCGTCCGAGGCGGAACAGCTTCAGATCTCGTCCTGCGACTTTGAGCGGCCGGAGCAACGGCGGCAGCTGCGGACTCTTGACGATTTCGTAGGGCAGCTTGAACGCCTGCAACAGGTCGAGCGTGACTTCTTTCGGCTGCACCGACACCAGCACCTCGTGACCTTTGCTCTGCAGCTTCAGAATAGCCTGGCGAAAGAAGTGGACGTGGCCGGGGTGGCCCATGTCGATCAAGACGCGCATGGCCTACAGAGTCGCGCCCCAACCGGCAATCGGTACGGTGAAGTAGAGACTGAAAGTCGCGCCATTGGCGAACGCGAACGGAACCTGGTCGTTCACGTAGTATGAATTGTCACCGTTGGCGAGGGCGGTGACTCCGACGGAGCTCTGGACATAAGCGGCGAGGATCACGTTGAGAGTTCCAAGCTGTGCGACTCCTCCGCCGACCGTGACACTGCCCGCCGGCCCCCCGCGCGAAAGATCGATCGCTAACCCCGTCGGAAGCGTCACCTGCCAAGTAACGGCGCCCGAAGCGGGGGCTGACGTGAATGCCGTCGAGGTACGCACTTCGATAGCATCGCCCACCCGCCGGTAGTAACCGGTAGTTGTTTGTCCTGCTACGGCGGCGCGCTTGTTCGTTAAGAGCGTTGGCGTGTAGGGCGTCCATTCCGTCATTGCCGGGAGCCGCGCCTTATCGGCTTTCGCGTCCAGTGCCGTGCCGAGGGCAGTGACGCGCCCTTCGAGGTCGGCGAAGTTTCCGTTGAGCTGTTCGGCCGTCAACTTTTGGTGGCTCATGAACTTAACGGGGACCGCGTTGGCCACCGTCGCAAGGCCGACGAGCAACAGCGTTAGTCCGACATAAGCGATACGTCGTGCCGAACCAGGGGTAAGATCTATTCGAATATTGATGTTCATGGGCTACTCCAGCGTGCAGTCGTCAATGTCCGAAATATCGAGAGCGCAACCGACGTCGTCGCTGTTTGCGTTCGGACTACCCGCGTTTCCTGCTTCTCCGCCAGCGGCCCCGCCACCAGCGGCTCCCCCGCCTGCGGTTCCGTCGTCTTCGACGGGGACCAGGCCACCGGCCCCGGCGTTGGAGACCTGGTCCATGTCATCGCGACCTGCGGCTGAGGCCGTGCCGCCTTCTGCATCCGAGAGATCGCCAGGTGCGCCTCCCGAACTGGGTTTGGAACGAGCGTCGGTCACACCATCCAGCCCCGCCAACCGCTCACAACCAGGGACCCAAAGCGCGGCCACGAGCGCCGTCCCTGCCAATGCTAGCCGGCCCCGGCTCGTGGCCTGCCTTACCATGTTGCGCTTGCCCAGGTGGCGACGGCGTACGGGGTAGCGCTCGCGGCTACCTCGAATCGTGTGGATGAGCTTTTCGCCGTTTGCGACGGCGCCGGTTTCTTGAACACGAAGTAGGCACCCGCCGCAACCGCCAGGGCGCCAATTGGCAGAGTCAGATCAGCCACGCGAGCCTCCGTGCGTCCGCGCGCTTCGAGGTGCTCGGCCGTCGCTAGGCTGCCGCCGCTGGTGCAACGTCGATCTTTACAAATCCGGTCGATCTCGTTGGCGTCGGCAATCGCTCGCGAGCCCAGGATCCCACCGACGGCCACCGACGCGAGCCCCACGGTAATTAGCGGCATCGCGACCCGTGTCTGCCAGGTGCGAGGCGCAGCGTCCGACTGATTTGGTTGGCTCATCCGTGGTTTCGAGGTGACGGGTGACGCCGTTACCGGCGATATCGGGGGCGTCGAAGCTCCTTCAGAAGTGGCCGCCGCAAGCACGGCCAACGCCGGGACCTCGATAGTTTGCCGGGCGCCAGCCGCCGCCGCCACGCTTCCCTCGAACGGGACGCGACCGGTCGCGCTCGCCCTAACGACGTGTTTGCCCGCTTTGACCGGGATCGGCTTGTGCCAGTCCCCCGCGACTACTGCATCATCGCACCAGATTCTTAGGCCAGGCGGGTCGGTGCCCTGCAATTGGATCGTCAGCCACGACAGCTGAGACCTAAGCCTGTCGATGTGGGTCTTTGCCAACTCGACGCGGTCCGCGCGCCCGTCACTGATCGCGGCCGTGAGTGACTCTTGGAAACGACTCAAAGCTGCTATTTGGTCGCCGTTCTCCTCGAGGCATACGGCCAGATTCAGCAGCGTCCCATGACGAGGTCGAAGCGCGTAGCTCGTCGCAAATTGGCGACACGCCTGTCCCACCTTGCCCTGGGCAAATAGTGCGCGCCCCTCTTCGAACGCGCGGTCAGCGTCGTCACGTGCGGGTGCGATTTCCTGCGCCCGTACGACGCTTGGGACCAGCAGCGTCCCTGCAACCCACCACCAGCGGCTGCATTTCCCCGTCAATCGTGCGCGCCTCCTAACGATCGTTTCTGGGCCCGGACAACTATTGGCTCCGTTCATTGCTTCTCCCCACGCGACGAACCCGTATGCCACGAGCGCCGGCCCAGGGGCAAGGGCTACTCTCGCTGGTGGCTGGTGCCGAGCGCGCACCAATACGCTAGGTTTCGGCGCACACATGATTGGAATGAAAATCCCATTCAATCGGGCTTCGCTCGTTGGCCACGAGACCGACAACGTGCTCAAGGCGTTCGCCGACATGCACATCGCTGGGGATGGCAGCTTCACCCGTAGGTGTCACGAGTTGCTGCAAGCAGCCGTTGGAGCTCCGAAGGCGCTGCTGACCACATCGTGCACCCATGCGCTCGAGATGACCGCGCTGCTGCTCGACATTCAGCCTGGGGACGAAGTCATCATCCCTTCGTTCACCTTCGTCAGCACCGCCAATGCGTTCGTCCTGCGTGGGGCGCGTCCGGTGTTCATCGACGTGCGGCCCGACACGCTGAACATGGACGAGCGCTTATTGGATGCAAAGACGACCGCCAAAACGCGTGCGATCGTGCCCGTCCACTATGCCGGCGTAGGCTGCAACATGGACGTCATCTGTGAGTTTGCCGCGGCGCGCGGCATCGCCGTCGTCGAAGACAACGCCCACGGCCTTTTCGGCAAACACCGCGGCAAAAACTTGGGCAGCTTCGGGGCCTTCTCGACGCTCAGCTTTCACGAGACCAAGAACATCACTTGCGGCGAAGGCGGCGCGCTGATCATTAACGACGCGAAGTACATCGACCGCGCCGAGGTGATCCGTGAGAAGGGTACCAATCGCAGCCAGTTCTTTCGTGGTCAGGTCGACAAATATGGATGGGTCGACGTGGGCTCGAGCTACCTGCCGTCCGAGGTACTGGCGGCGTTTCTAGTCGCTCAACTGGAGGCGGCCGAAGGCATCCAACGCCGGCGTCACGTGGCTTGGGCGCGATACCAGGCGGAGCTCTCGGCTTGGGCGGCTGCGCAAGGCGTCGGGTTGCCGTTCATTCCGCCCGAAGCTGACCACCCGGCGCACATGTTCTACCTGCTCTTGCCTACGCTCGAGAAGCGTCAAGCGTTCATCGCGCACATGTGGCAGGCGGGCGTGATCGCGCCGTTTCACTACGTGCCGCTGCACACGTCGATAATGGGCCGCAAGCTCGGCTACGCCGAAGGCGATTGTCCATTCACGGAAAGCGTGAGCGATCGCTTGGTGCGCCTGCCGCTGTACGCGGCGATCACGCCCGAAGAGCAAGCCCACGTCATCGCTCAAACGCTGACGTTTCGCACCTGATGAACGAGCGCTGTCTGCGTCACTTCGAAGGTGCAAGCAACACCGTGCCGATCATGATCAACACGGTGCCGACCCACATCTTCGGTGTGGCCGTTTCACCCAAGAAGACCACGCTCAAGATCGTCACCAAGAATGCCGAGCCGCAGGCGATCGGGTAGGCGTAGCTCAAGTCGAGCTTGCTCAGGCACATCAGCCACGCCAAAAAGGCCACCACGATCATCGTGCCGGCAAGGCCTGCTCGCCAGAAGCGCGTCGCAACCATTAACTGCCGAATTTTCGCGACCAGGCCCTCACTTGTGTCCAGCTCGGTCATCAGGGTCTTCATGATCACCTGGCTGCTCGATTGGAGCAGAATGGACAGGCCGAGAAACAGGTTCCCCACGACGAATTTGGACATCTGACCCTCTCCTACATGACGCGACCGGGTCGCGCGTTCAGAAAGTCCGAGTCATAGTCGAAAGGGTCATTGCCAAACGACTCATCACTCGAAAGTGAGGCGGCTTGCCGAGCCGCCCCAGGAGCCCTCCACCGCTCGGCCGGCCCTCGCGCCGCTGCGGCTGCCCAGAAGCGTATGCGGGACATCGGGAAGCTGCACCCGAAACGGTTTTAAAAATGGATCTAACTATTTAGAATAAAAGATAATTCCAGTTATTGGCCTGACCCGCGTCCTGCCTCGTATTTGACCTTGCTCTTCGCTCATTATTGTCTACGTTTACTGACACGGGCCGGTTGGGTCGTTTACTAATTTTTCGGCTCGTCTCTTAGGACTTAACGATGGCTGGACATTCTTCGGGTGAATTCAAAGAGAAACTGTCGCCATTCCTGCGGGAAAAGCTCGCGTTTCTAGCTGACACGCACGGCCCTGATTCCAGCCTTTTTCACAAATTGGCCAACCAGTACCAACTGGACCCGCGCGAAACCCCTGATCAAGAAGAGGGCGAACGCAGCCGGCACTACGAAGCCGACCTCGCGTTCGAACACGAGGGCGTGTCCCTCAAGGGCATCGAGCGGTTGTATCGCCGCACCTTCTTGGTCGAGCCGACGAACGTCTGCGCGGCACACTGCCGCTATTGTATCCGCGGCTTTTACGACCCCTTCAACATGACCGAGCAGTCGCTGCTCGCCTTTGCCAAGTTCGCCGGCACGCCGCAGAACCGCGATGACATTCGCGAAATTCTGATCACCGGTGGCGATCCCCTGATGGTGCCCAAGCGCGTGAACTTCCTGATCGATGCGCTGGCCGCCCACGCGCCCAACGTCGACTACATCCGCATCGGGACGCGCGTTCCGCTCCAGGAACCGAGCCGCGTGAACGCAGAGGTCGCCAAGGCGCTTCGCCCGCGTCCCGGCTTGCGCATCGAGGTCGCGACCCAGATCAACCACACGGTCGAGTTCTTCGACGAAACCAAAGAAGCTATCGGCAAGCTCCGCGATCTCGGCGTCAGGCTCTACAATCACATCGTCTTGCTGCGTGGCGTGAACGACACCGCGGAAGAGCTGCTCGAGCTGGTCGACGCCTGCCGGAGCCAATGGATCGAGACCCACTACCTATTTCACGGCGTGCCCATGAAGGGCATGGCTCATCTGCGTTCGACACTGGACGAGGGCATTGCGCTCATCACCGCGATCACCAACAGCGGCCTCGTCTCGGGGCGCGCCAAGCCCCAGTTCACAATGATGACCGACGTCGGCAAGATCACGCCCTACGCCGGCACGATCCTGAAGCGCGATGGCCAGCGGGTTCTCTTGCAGTCCCAGTATTCGTACGAGGAGCGCAAGCGCTGGAATCCGAACTGGAGTCTGCCGGAGTCTGTCGAGCTCGACGGCAACGGCTTGATGCGCGTCTGGTACCTGGATGGTCCGCCAAAGAGCCAAGCTGCGTTCGTGCGCCCTCCGGCGCGCATGAGCCTGCCCATGATCAAAGAATCCATTCAGTAGAGTCGTTCATTGCTTCTGAATGGAAAGCGACTTCTGTTCCTCGGAGCCGGCGAATTTTCGCTACCTGCGATCAGAGCGGCGAAGGATCTCGGCTGCTTCGTAGTCGTCACCGACAACGTTCCCAGTAACCCTGGGCACAAGTTTGGTGACGTCTCGGAGAACGTCTCGACTGTCGACCTAGAAGCGTGCCTCGCGGTCGCACGCAAGCACAGCGTCGACGGTGTGATGACCTACGGTTCGGATGTCTCGACACCAGCCGTCGCTTTCGTGGCGGAGCAGCTGGGGCTGCCGGGCAATCCGTTCGCTAGCGCTACGGTTTTGCAGCGCAAAGATCTGGTGCGGGCCTTCCAGAAGGAGCACGGGCTCAATCACCCCGCTTTCATGGTCTTGCGGGCTGGCGCAGAGGCAGAGAGCAGCGCGGAGCTCGAAGCCTTCGCATTCCCAGCGGTCGTGAAGCCGGTCGACTCGTCCGGCTCGAAGGGTATCAGCGTCGTGCGCACGCCAGCCGACGTGCCGGCTGCGTTAGCGAGTGCGCTGGCGTTCTCTCGGAAGGGCTTGGCGGTGCTCGAGACGTTCGTCGAGCACGACATGCTCGAGCTCGATGGCGACATCTGGATCAAAGACGGCAAGCTGGCGTTTCGCCACTACGGTCACAACTACTTCTCCAAGAAGAACAAGACCATGGTGCCGATCGGGGAAATCTTCCCCGGGTTCTTTTCGGAGGAGATCGGTTTGGCCCTCGACGAGCAGTTCCAGAAGCTGATCGACGGCTTGGGCATCAAGAACGGCTGTATGAACTTCGACGGTGCCGTGTCAGGCGGCAAGGTCTACCTATTCGACGTCGCGCTGCGGAACGGCGGCAATTTCGTGCCGTACCTGATCCAGCTGAGTAGCGGCTTCAACATCACGGAGGCCGCGGTTTGCACCGCCTTGGGTGTCGGTTATCTGTGCGAAGGGCCGATCGCCAAGGCGCCGCTGCCGGTGGCATCATACGTTTTGAACGCCGCCGACGAGGGCCAACTCGTCGGCGTCGACATCTCGCCCGAAATTCGAGACTATCTGTTTGAAGAGAAGCTGTTCGTTCTGCCGGGTAGCCCGGTCCTACCGTTCACTCGCGGTGACCGCGCCCTCGGAATTCTCATTTTCAAGTTCCCCGACCTGGCAGTCATGCGCGAAAAGATGGATCAGATCGAGAACTTGGTGAGGGTCGTAATCAGTGCGACTCCCGCATGATGGACGTTAGCGTCATCATTCCGGTCTATCGGGGCGCCGAGAGCCTGCCGATCCTGATTCCGCGCCTGGTCGAAGTTCTGAAACGGCAGGGCTACGTCTTCGAGATCGTCTGCGTCCACGACTGTGGCCCGGACAATAGCCTCGAGGTGCTCAAACGATTGGCCGCGCAGCACGCAGAGCTCAAGGTCGTGTCGCTGTCGCGAAATTTCGGACAAGAGAACGCAATCTTGGCAGGTTTTCGCTACGTCGAATACTCAACCGTGGTCTGCATGGATGAAGATCTGCAGCACGACCCCGCCGACGTTCCGAAGCTCGTCGACGAGCTGTGGCAAAAAAATCTGGACGTCGTGTTCGCAAAATTTACCGAAAGGACGCGCAGCTTTTCGCGTCGCTTTGGTACCGCGTTCAACGACTACATGATGCAGAAAACGATTCAGAAGCCCAAAGGCTTGGGCATGAGCAGTTTTCTGGCGCTGCGGCGCTTCATCGTCGACAACATCCAAGAGTACGCTGGCCCCTATCCGTATCTAGCGGGTCTGTATCTCACCTATTCGACCGCGGTCGGCAACGTCGAACTCACCGAACACGACCGGCCGCACGGCGAGTCGTCGTACAACTTGCACAAGTTGATGGGCGTTTGGATGAACGGCCTAGTCAATTTCTCTATTCTGCCGCTTCGCATGCTGTTCGTTGGTGGCATCGTGACGTTGGCCCTGAGTCTGATCGCGACCGTTGTGTTGGTGATCAACCGACTGATGGATCCCAACCTGCCGCTCGGGTGGACGATGGTGATGATCGCGCTAATCGCGCTCGCCGGGATTCAATCCGTTGCCCTTGGCCTATTGGGCGAATACGTCGGACGCATCCTGATGATCGGCACGCGCAAGCCGGCCTTCGCCGTCCGTATGGTGTTCGGCCAGGGAAGCCACGCGGCCGGCGAAACCAAACACGCGCCCGGTACGCGGTCATAGGAAGAAGAGCAGGCCGCGTGGACCGCCCAATGGCTTCCTAACCGCTGGTGACGCGCGGTTTGTCTGGCCGCGGCAGACAGGTTTGTCTGTCCCTGGCACACAGGTTTGTCTGGACCACGCAAGTTTGCGCGAGTCGGCAACCGCCAACATCCACAGATGTAAGCATGAGGCCGTTAAAAAATCGGCATACTCGCCGCAGGCGCCGCGCTGGCACGTGAATTGCTCCTCCGCCATATAGTGAGTTCGCGGGACACGGTGTTGCGCGCAACTCACTTAAATTCAATTAGGGAGAAGGCCACGATGTATATCAAGTCGAAGAAGTCAAAGGTTACGTTCCTCTTTACGTTCCTTGCCGCCGGGATGGCGCTCGTGGGTGGAGCCTCAAATGCTCAGGCGGCGAATGGCTGCTTCGCGACCACCGTCGTGGGAGTGCTGGACTACAGTGCGCAGTGCGGTGGGAAGGGTGCGTTCCTGACCGCCGGCTCAGGCGGCAACTGGATCTGCGGCACGACTGACCTGCAAATTCGCCTCGCTACTGCGGCGTACCTCTCCGGCAAACCCGTCTATTATCAGCTCGGGGGCGGGGACAACGACTGCAATCCTGACTCTTCATACTCTATCAGCAAGACGCCGCTATATTTCTACATGCAGTGATGGCCAAGGGCGACGGGCACGTGCGCTCAACGCGGACGCCCGTGCCCGCGTCCAATGTGGATAGACTGCCAGTCGCAGTCCGGCGGTGCGTCCTCGGACCGAACGCTGGGTTCCCATAGGCGTGCCCTTGCCGGACATGCGTGGGGACTCGGCCGGCACGTTTATTGGGCACCTCGATCACGGTTCGCAAATTGGGATCTTGCCCAGGCTCTCGACCTCACTTTACCTTGGGTTGCGGCGGTAAGATCAGGAAGGAATTTCGATGTTTCCGAGTACACAACGTTTACTGTGGATGTGTTTCTTGCCGGCATTGTCGGTTGCGTTTGCCGCGTGCGCGGGTAGTGACGGGGGCGGCGAGCCGCTAGCCGTCGCGTCTGACGGACACCAGGGTTTGTCGTGGGCAGCTCTGCGCCAATCTGCGCGATTGGCGCCCAACGGCAGTCTCGTGATCGAAGGCGACATGGCCTTTCGAAACGAGGCCGAGCTGCATCGCTTTTGGGAGGAAGACCGCGCGCCAAGCGTCGGTGAACAGTTGACCGTCAACACTCACGTCGTCGGTGGCATCACCGTCGATGACCTTTGGGCTTTCCCGGCCAACTTCAAGTTGACCTATTGCGTCGGAACCGCGTTTACCGCGGCCCAGGTGGCCCAGCTGTTACCAGCCCTCGATGCTGCTGCCAACGCCTGGAGTCGCATCGTCGGCGTGCAGTTCCAACGCGTCACGCCGTCGGGCGCATGCGACTCGAGCAACAACAACGTTGTGTTCGACGTGCAACGGAATACGGACGGGTCATTCTTTGGCAACTCGTTCTTCCCGGGCGATCCGCGTTCGTCTCGGACGTTGTACTTCGACGATACCGCGTTTACGACCACCTCGGGCGGAAGAACGCTCACAGGTATAGCCACCCATGAGTTGGGACATAGCCTCGGCTATAGGCACGAGCATATCTGGATCGGGTGCACAAGTGAGTCGACCGCCAATGCGCGCCAGGTCACCGCGTATGACCAAACGTCCGTCATGCACTATCCACAGTGCCGTACACCTACGGGGGGCGGTTACAGTGTGTCATTGCTCGACTACACCGGCGCGGTGAGCTTGTACGGTCTCGCTCCAGCCCTCGTTGCGAGCTTGTAGCGGGCCACGTCCAATAGTCCGATTGGTGGCCATCGTTGCGCCAGCCAACGAGCGCGGCGCGCCGTTGCCGTGTTGTGGTTGACGAAAGACTCAGCCGCGCCGTTCTCTCGGGCGAGTACGGCGGCGTGGTACGCATGTTTGAAGCCAAGTTCGGCTTCGAACATGCGAGTCGTCCACGTGTAGCGTAGGTGCTGCTGTTGTCCGATAGCCCCCGGATGCTGGTCGGCAGCCGGCGCGTGTGGGCGCCGAAGCGTTGCTCGACGGTCTGCGCCATGTCCCGGACGTGCCCGCCGCAGAGAGCCGCTGGTGCGGTGATTAAGCCGTCAATTCGTCAATTCGCAGTCGCAGCTGTGGAGGACGGAGGTGACGTACACGCGCTCGCTCCATTTCGAAGCTTTCCGAGCACCAGCGCAGGCTCGGCTTCAGCGTCATGATTGCGTATTCCGACGTGATCCGATCAGCGTTCCGACGGCATTCGATCAGCGTTCCGAAAGTATCCGATCAGGATTCCGGGGCATTCGATCAGCGTTCCGCTCATCCGATCAGAGTCGGCCGGGCGGCTGAAGCACGAGGCG
>JBBRMI010000139.1:0-21574 GCA_038230915.1 Polyangiales bacterium
CGATCTCGCTTCCGGGCACGCATCGGTGACGCCTCGGGAGCCGAGGCGAGCCGCTACCGCATTTCGCTGACCTTCGGCGCGCAAGAGCCCGCAGAAAAGCCCGTTCCGCCAGCCCCTCTATTCGACACCAGCCACCTAGCCCCCGACCCCCGACCCCTCAGGCGCGCGCTGCCGTAGCCAGCGTCCGTAAAAGGGGTTCCGGATCGTCGGCGCGCATCAGGGCTTCGCCGACCAGGGCGGCGTCGGCGCCGCTGGCTTTGAGGCGCGTGACGTCTTCCGGTTTGGATAAGCCCGACAGATGGACGCGCGTGATGCCGCTCGGAATCGCGGCCAGGACCTGCGCCGCGCGGGCGGCGTCCATGACCAGGGTGTCGAGGTCGCGGGCGTTGACGCCGATCAAGTCGGCGCCACCGTCGAGCGCGATTGCCAGCTCCGCTTCGGTCGCGACCTCGACGAACGGCACCATGCTGCGCACGCGGGCAGCTTGGATCAGCTCTGCGGTGCGGGCCGGCGCGAGGCAGCGCACGATCAACAACACGGCGTCGGCGCCGAACGCGCGTGCGGCGTCCAGCTGCGCTTCGTCGATCACGAACTCCTTGCACAGCAGCGGCAGCTGCGTCGCGGCGCGCGCTTCAACCAAATGCTGGTAGTCGCCGTCGAAGAAGTGTGCGTCGCACAGCACGCTCAGCATCGAGGCGCCGGCGTGCTCGTAGGCTCGCGCGCGCTCGGCAATGCTGAGCGCCGTCGATAGCTGGCCGGCCGACGGTGAGCGCCGTTTGATCTCAGTGATCAGGCTCAGCCGTCCGCCGTTGTCGGCGCGGCCGAGCGCGAAGTGGCGTCGCTCGGGCGCAATCGGCAAAGCAAGCGCGCGGAGCGACGCGAGCTCGCGCTGTTTTTGCGCCAAAATCTCGGACAACAGGCCCACGGTTGCCTTCAGACCTTCTGCGCGCGGCGTTGGTTGGCTGCGGCGGCCCAAGCGCTGAGCGTCTGCATTGCCTTGCCGCTGGCGACGACCTCACGCGCCTGCGCGCCCGCGTCGCGCTCGGACATGCCGTGGAAAACCACCAAGGCGGCGGCCGCGTTGAGCGCCACCGCGTCAGCCGCTGGATGCTTCTCGCCGCTCAAAATCGTCGTCAAAGCGCGAGCGTTTTCCACCGGTTCGCCGCCGGCGATCGCGCCCGGCGGGCTGGGCGCAAAACCGAAGCTGGTGGGGCTGATCACGTGCTCGGAGAGCCGGCCTTGATCGACAATGGTGACGCGCGTCTCGGCAAACGGGCTCACTTCATCGAGGCCGTCTACGCTGCGCACGACCCACGCGCGCTCGACGCCGAGCCTGACCAACGCTTGCGCGAGCAATTGGCGGGTTGCATCGTCGGGCGCGCCGAGCAGCTGGTGCGTCACGCCCGCCGGATTCGAAAGCGGGCCGAGCAGGTTGAACAGCGTACGGATACCGAGCTCGCGCCGGGTCGGCATCGCGTGTCGCATAGCCGGGTGGTGCGCCTGCGCAAACAAGAACGCTATGCCGGCTTCGGCCATCACTTCGCCCTGCGCGCTCGGCACCACGTCGAGCGGGATGCCCAGGCTTTCCAGCACGTCGGCGCTGCCCGAGCGGCTGCTGGCAGCCCGATTGCCGTGCTTGGCGACGCGCACGCCAGCCGCGGCCGCGACCAACGCCGCGCCGGTCGACAAGTTCAAGCTGCCGGAGCCGTCGCCGCCGGTGCCGCAGGTGTCGAGCGTCTTCTTGAAGTTGTGCGTGACCGGCACCATCGCGGCGCGCATTGCTGCTGCGGCGCCGGCGACGATCTCTGCCGTCTCGCCGCGTTGGCGCAGCGCCACCAAGAACCCGCCGATCTGCGAGGGCGTCCAGCTGCCGGCGAAGATCGCGTCGAACACGGCGCGCGTGGTCGCTTGGCTCAAGCCGGCAGGGCTGGTGAGCTCGGCGTAGACGTCGCTGAACTTGGGCGGAGCGAGGGCTCGGGAGTCGGTCGTCATAGGGAAGAGAGCCAGTTTTGCACGAGCTGGGGGCCGTGCTCGGTCAGGATCGATTCCGGGTGAAATTGCACACCTTCGAGGCGCAGCTCGCGATGCCGAAGGCCCATGACTTCGCCGCCGGCGGTAGCGGCAGTGACTTCAAGACTCGCGGGCACGCTGTCGCGCGCCACCAGCAACGAATGGTAACGCGTGGCCTCGAACGAGCTCGGCAGACCAAGGAACACGCCGCGGCCGTCGTGGCTGATGCGCGACGTTTTGCCGTGGACGGGCGTCATCGCACGCTCGATGCGCGCCCCAAACGCTTGTGCCAACGCTTGATGACCCAAACACACGCCGAACAGCGGCATCGAGCCAGCCAGGGCGCTGATCAGCTCGAGCGTCACGCCGGCGTCGCTCGGGGCGCCCGGGCCAGGGGAAATCAGGATGCCGTCGGGCTTCGTGGCGACGGCGTCGGCTACGCTCGTGGCGTCGTTATGGCGCACGACACACTTGGCTCCCAACGCCATCAAGCACTGGACCAGGTTGTAGGTGAACGAGTCGTAGTTATCGACCACCAGCACGCGCCGCGGCCGCGCCTTCGGAGCCATCGCACGCGGAGGGTGACACCTGAGCGGCGTGGTGGTCAAAGCCGAGCCGGAACCGCCGACCGGCCCAATCGCTTCACGTTGGAAGCGGAATTTCAATCTTGCTCGGGCGGTACGCTGCCTGTACTGTCCCGGCCCGTCGCCCACCTGGCCAGCGCCCACTTTCGCGCGCTGACCAAACACCGGCGAGACACCCAGTATGTCCGAGGACAAGAAGCCCAAGATCGATTTAAAGGCCCGGCTCGGTAAGAAAACGGTCAGCGCTCCGGCTACCGGCCCAGGGGGCTCGATCCCGCCCCCAGCGGGCATTCCGAGGCCGAGTATCGGGATCCCTGCGCCGCCGTTCCAGTCTTCCTCCCAGACGTCGCGCCCGGCGCCGATGGTCGACGCCTCCAATCCCTACGGGGCGATGGAGCCGGCCGCTGCCCCGCGTGCGGAGACTGCGGCGATCCGGATTGAGATGAGCGACGACGTCATGCGCGCCCAACGCGGCGGCAAGACGAAAGTGCTCGTGTTGGCGATCATTACCGCGATCATCGGTGGCTTCGTCGGTTTCACCCTGGGCGGCGCGGCCGAGCGCGGCAAGGGTCAGGACGCCGCGGTCGAAGGCGCCAAGGACCTGTCCAAGGACGTCGATGCCGCCAACACCAAGATCACCGAGTTGGCGGATGTGCTGAAGAGCGCCCGCGAGAAGCTTGGCAAGGCGACGTTCCCGGATGACGAGGTCACCAAGCTCGGCGCGCTCAACATCCCGTTCGCTGGTTCGAACTTGGCTGGCAAGGGCATCGGCCGCTTCAAGGCGGATCTGCTCACGATGCTGACCGACTTCGCGTCGTCGTCGGCCGAAGCCAACTCCAACAAAGAGAATCTGCAGCACCTCCTGAGCGGCAACAAGAAGGGCGTGCAGGACTTCTTGGATTCGCAGACCAAGCCGCAAGTCCGGTGGTCGATCATCGTCAGCCCGACTCAGGTCGGACCGCTGGCGTCGATGCAGCCCGTGCCCACGCCGTTCCCGCTCGGTAGCGAGGACAAGAAGACCTGGCCGGACTCGTTCGACCTGATGAACGGCGGTAAAAAGACGACGATCAAGCGCTATCTGAAGGGTGATGCGGCAACTGAAGATCCGACCTTCAGTCCGGTCGACCCTTCGACGCAGGCCGCGGTTTGCCCGTCCGACGTGCTGATCAAACTGCGCGGCAAGCTCAGCGACCTGGAAGAAACCCTGCGCGGCAACCAAACCCCCGGCGAAGAAAAAACCGGGTTGCTCGAAGCGGGCCAAGCGCTAGCCAAAAAGCTGAAGCAAATCGGCACGGCGCAGTAGCCACGCGGTCGCAGCACTCTTAGCGAGCAGGCTGCCTTCGGGTAGCCTGTTTGCTTTTGTGGCTACTGCTTCAAGCGAGAAGCGAGATCACTACGCGAGGGGCAGTCGACGTGGCGGTAGGACGCGGTGGCCGGCTCGTAGCTGCCAACTGCCAACTCAACTCGCGACGGGGATGCGCGACGAGGACCTGGGAACGATCGATTCAGCCGGCAAAGTGCGGCGCGTTATTTCGACTTTGAGGACGCGGCGCTCGTCGGCCTCTTTGACTTCGAAATCGAGGTCGAAAGCGGAGAGCCGGACGCCGGCTTCGGGCACCGTGCCGAGCTCGGCGACGACGAAGCCGGCCAGCGTGTGGTAGTCGCCGTCGGTCGGCAACTCGGCGCCGAGGTAGCGGCTCAAGTCGGCGATCGAGACGCTGGCGTCGACCAGCAGCTTGCCATCACCCAAGTCGGCGATCGGCGGCTCATCGACGTCGTGCTCGTCGCGAATGTCACCGACGATCTGCTCCAGCAAATTCTCGAGCGTCAAGATGCCGCTCGTGCCGCCGAACTCGTCGAGCACGACAGCCAAGTGCTGTTTGCCGGCGCGCATCTCGCGCAGAACGCTGTCGGCGGCTTGGCTCTCGGGCACGAACACCACCGGTTGCCGGACCAGGATCGGCAGCCCAACCTTTTCGAGATCACCACGCGACAACGGCGGCAGCAAATCCTTCGAGTGCAGCACACCGACCACGTTGTCGATGTTCTCGCGGTAAACAGGGTAACGCGAGTGCTCGCTCTCGGCGATCACGCGCAGCACTTCGGAAATCGGCGTGTCGATCTCGATCGCGTGCACTTGGGTGCGTGGCACCATCAGCTGGCCAGCGGTGATGCCCCCGAAATCCAGCACGTTGCGGATCATTTCCGACTGCTCATGACCGAGCGAGCCGCTCAGCTCGCCCTCGTTGACGAGCATCTCCACTTCGCTCTCGACTAAGCCGGGAGCGGGTGTCGGTCGACTTTCGGACTTGTGCTCGAACAGCCGCCCAATCCAGACGATGGGAGCTGCGATCGGCGAAAACAACAGCTCGATTGGCGTGACGAGCCGCAGCAGAAACGGAGCGGAGCGTTCGGGGTTGCGGGTCGCCACCACACGGCCAATCTCGGTCGGAATGCCGTAGACGACCAGCGCGCCCAAGGCCGCGACAGCCGGCAGCCAGCCATTGAGCGGGGGTAGGTGCTCGCCAATGAGGAGCGCGGTCAGAGAAATGCCCAGCGTGCGGATCACCAGCCAGCGGGACTCCATGGCGCCGCCCTGCTCCTCGTAGCGCTCGAGTGCGCGGCGAGCGCCTCCGGTTAGCCCTTCGCGCACAGCCGAGCGCCGGGCGTCGGATAAAGCTCCGACGGACCAGCTCGCGGCAGCGATGGTCGCAGCGATGAGAGCCGGTAAAATGGCGACGAAAATTGCTGGTGAGAGCGCTGGTGGAGCCGAGTCCAAATCCCATGCTCGGCTGGTGCCGAGCCTCCTTCCTGGAGTTCTTAGCGGAGGGCAACCTGGGGACGCAACCCAGTCAGCAGCTGACCGACGTGGGATCCATGGTTCAACCCGTCTCGAGGCCTTCAGCGAACGGACGGCCGGAATGCGCGCCCGTCCGGCCCTCGCCCAAGCCCATAACTGCCGGCAAGTACGAGGAATTTCGCGCTCATCTTCGCAGGTTTGGCGAGCGTCCAGCTGCCTCCGCGGTGGCTGAGCCGAAAGCCGAGACGAAGTCCGCTGACAGGACGCAGCCAGAGCGTGAAATGGCACCAGAGCCCGAACTTCCTCGGTCACTTGCCCCCGAGGACCAACCGAGCTTCGGCCAGGCGGGGATCGAGCTGGCCGATTGGCTTTCGCTCATCAACCCTTCGGGAGGGGCGGATACTACGCGGCCCTCCGAGTCAGCGGTTCTGCCGCCGCCAGTTGCGGTGGTCGAGGTTACCGAGTTGGTCGAGCGCTGGGTACGGCGGGTGGCACTCGGCGGTGACCAACGGCGCGGTGCCGTTCGGCTCGACTTCGGCCCGGGGCGATTTTCGGGCGCCGAGCTGGTCGTCGTTGCGGACGGGGGGCGCGTCTCGGTCGAGCTTTGCCTGCCGCCGGCGATGGTCGCCCCGGAGTTGTCGGAGCGCCTCCGGGCGCGTCTCGAACGCCGCGGCTTCACCGCGGACGTGGTCGTGCGTTGAGGCTCAACGCTCGCTGTTGAAGCCGCGCAGGACTTTGAGCTCGCCAGTGGTGGAGCCGAGCGCGACCAGCTCACCTTCCGGCGAGAGCCACGCGCCCGGGCCATCGACTGCGGGTAGTTCGCTGAAGTCGTCAGGCGTGAGCAGCTTGCCCTGGCGGGCGCGCAACACGGCCTCGGCTTTGATCCGGCAAGCCGGCAGTACCGAGGTGACGGCCTCGGTCAGGCCGATCAGCGGGGGCGGTTCGGTCGCCGGCCATGGCGTCGCCTGCTCGATCCCGAAAGGCCCGCTGGCGAGGCGCCGCAGGCCTGACAGATGCGCCGGAACGCCCAGCTGTGCGCCCAAGTCACGGGCCAACGAGCGCACGTAGTAGCCCTTCGAGACGAACAGCTCGCAGCGCAGAATCGGCGGAGCCAGCTCGAGCAGGCGCAGCTCGAGCACGTGAACGGCACGCGGTGCGAGCTCGGGGGCGGCACCTTTGCGCGCCAGCGCGTAGGCGCGCTAGCCGCCGACTTTGATCGCGCTCACGGCTGGCGGTGTCTGTTCGGTGCGCCGAAGCTCTGCGGCGAGCGCTTGGGCGACGGCGTGGGCGTTGAGCAGGCCTTCGGGCAACACGAGCTCCGCGGTGGTTTGGCCTTCGGCGTCCAGCGTGTCGGTGGCGCGACCAAAAGACACTTCGGCGGCGTAGCGCTTGGAGTCGGCGGTCAGGTAACCCGAGAGCTTGCAGGCTTGGCCGACCAGCACGAGCAGAACGCCGGTCGCCATCGGATCGAGGGTACCGGCGTGGCCGATATCCTTGCGCCCAAACAAGCGGCGCGCTTGAGCAACAACCGTGTGACTGGTCAAACCGCGTGGCTTGTCCACGACGGCGACGCCGGAGAGCGCCTCGGATTTCATCGCCACCCGCTCAGAACCAGACGCTGCGACGCTTTTGCAGCCCTGTTTCGAGCATGCTCTGGATCGTGCTGCGCACGCGCTCGGAGAGCCGCCCGACTAGGAGATCATCGTCGGCGGCCTCGGGGCCGTAGTTGCCGAACTCGATCGGCTCGCCGAACTTGATCCGCCACTTGGTGGGCGCCGGAACCAGGCCGAGGGCGCCGAGCGCCGGGAACGTGGGCGTGACCGGAAGGTACGGAATGCGCAGTAAATCAGCCAGTGTGTCGAAGCGGTAGAGCAACGGGCTGGCTTCTTCACCGCCGATGATCGCGCACGGGATGAGCGGCGCGCGCGTACGCAGGCATAGGCGAATGTAACCGCCGCGGCCAAAGCGCTGCAACCGGTAGCGATCGCGGAACAACTTGCGAATGCCCTGCACGCCTTCTGGAAAGACTGCGATCAGGTTGTCGCGCAGCAGTAAGCGCTCGGCGTTTTCTTGACAGGCGCGCACGGCGCCAGCGCGGTTCATGAACACCCCGGCGAACGGCAGGTAAAACAAGAAGTCTTCAGCGAGCCAGCGCAGATCGCGGCTGGCGGGGTGATCGGTGCGAAGCGCGGTCCGCAGCATTAGCCCGTCGATCGGGATCGAGCCCGAGTGATTGCCGACCACGACTGCGCGGCCCTCGCTCGGCACGTTCTCGATGCCTTCGGTTTGGATGCGGAAGTAGCGCCGATAGACGAAGTCCAGCACTGGCCTTAGCTTGGCGTCGAAACTGCGATCGAGACCGAACTCGTCGACTTCCTCGGCGCGGCTGCGCAGGCCCTTGCGACCCCATTTCTGAACGTAATACTGGCTGCCGGCGAGCTCGGCGGCGCTTTCGACGGCGATCGTTTCGGCGCTGGTCAGGTCGCGCTCGCTCTCGACGTCGAGCGTTCGCGCCGGGGCTGGCGCGAGCGGCGCTGGGTTGTCGGGTCGGCTGGCGCCTTGAATCAAGCCGTCGAGACGCGCTTCCAGCGCGCGGATTTGATCCTCCACGTCGCCGCCGTTGGCCGCCGCGGGGTGGAAGCTTTCGAGCGCGTCGTCCTCGAACCGCACGTAGGGAGGTACGACACGCGCGCCGAGCCCAAGCTCGGGCGCGTCGGCGCTCAGCGCTTCGAAATCGTCGCCGTCGGCGGTGAGCTCGTAGCTGCTGTCCAAGTCGACGTGAGGCAGCACCTGCGCGTTGACTGGCACTGGCGCCGGCACCGGCGCGACGGCTACTGCAGGTTGGCTTTCGGACGACCCGCTGCGTTTCTCGCGCTTCTTCGATTTGCCTTTGCTGCCGCGCGGCTTGGGGGCTTCGCTGCGCGCGCGCAGGGCGCGAGCCTCGGCGCCGCTATCGGCTTTGCGCTTGCGCTTACGCTTGGCTTTGGCCTTGTCGCCGTCGCGCGCAGTGGATGCGCGGCGCGAGGTCAGCTTGTCTTGCTTTTTGTCTTTTCGGGTCACGCCGGAGCCTCCGAGAGCAGCTTGGCCTCACGCAGTTGCTCTGCGCCCGCGAAGTCGCTGAGCGCCTCGCGACTCGAGAATACAGGGACGAAGCCTAGCCGGCTCTTGGCCAGCGACGTGTCGGCGACACAGGCGTATTGCAGGTAGTCGAGCAGGGCAGGCGAGGCGTCGCCCACTTTGGTCAACCACAGCGCGGCGAGCGTGGGTCGCAGCAGCGGCCGGGGCAGCGGCAAGCGCCCGCGACCCAGCAAACGGATCGCCATGCTGAGCGGCAACACGCCCTCGCTGGCCAAATTGAAGACGCCCGGCGCGTCGCGATCGACGGCCAGCTTGAGCGCCGCCACGGCGTCGGCTTCGTGCAGGAACTGCCACAGCGGATCGAAACCGAGCACGGTCGGGACGCGCGCCAATCGCAAATAGCGACTCACGAAGTTGTCGACGCTCGGTCCGATGATCGGCGCCGTTCGCAGCACCGTGACCACGCGGCCTTGCCCGGGTTGCCGAAACCGCAACAGCTGCTCTTCGACCGCGAGCTTGTCGCGGAAAAACGTGTCGCCACCGGCCGCGCGTAGCGTGTGCTTCTCCGACAAGAACGCCGGGTTGGTGGCCCGCGCTCCGTAGAGCCAAGTAAAGCTCCTGACGATCAGCTTGTGCGTGCGTGCGCGCCGGCACGCGTTGAGCACCTGCATCGTGCCAACGCCTTCGAGCTCGTGGCTGTAGCTCGTCTCCCGCGAAGGTGATTCGAGCAGACCAAGGTGCACGACCGTGTCGACCGCCTCCGCGCCGAACACCTCTGCCAGCCGTTCCTCCGCGGCCGGATGCACCAAGTCGAGCTCGTAGTAGCGCGACTTCGGGCCGACCGTTGGCGGCGAAGTCGTGTCGAGACACACGATCTTCGCGACACGTGGATCGTCCTCCAAGAGGCCGATCAAATTCAGTCCTAGGAACGTCGCCGCGCCGGTTATGGCAACTACGCGGCGTTTTCCCGAAACCTTGACGACGTCACGCAAGTCGCTGCCTTTTTGGATCGAGTGGGGTGATGTGCGCTCGTCGCTCACTTTCTAAACCGTAGTCCAAAGCGCTCCGCAAAGGCTCTTGATTTTTGTGAGAAATGCGCTGGGTTCCGCGCTACGCTTAAGCTGAGATGCAAGGTAGGCCACGGCCTGTGCGCACGATGCTCGGACCGTACGAGCTAGGCGAACGGCTTGGGCTCGGCGGAATGGCCGAGGTGTTCGTGGCTTACCGCGCGGGGCCCCACGGCTTCGCCAAAAAGGTCGCGCTCAAGCGCATCTTGCCCGAGCTGGCGCAGGACGCGCGTTTCGTGGCGATGTTTTGCGACGAGGCGCGGATCTCGGCGCCGCTTTGCCATCCGAACATCGTTCAGGTAATCGACTTCGGCGAGAGTCAGGGTGAGCTGTTCATGGCGATGGAGTTCGTGGAGGGCGTCTCGCTCGCCAAGCTCCTGCGCTACGTGTCCGGGCGGCGTGAGCGTTTTCCGCTCGGCGCGGCGCTGTTCATCGCGCATGAGGTGCTGACCGGGTTGGCGTTCGCGCACACCGCCTGCGACGAGCACGGCAATCCGCTATCGATCGTGCACCGTGACGTGTCGCCGGGCAACGTGCTGATCGGGCGCGCTGGTGACGTCAAGCTGGCGGACTTTGGCATCGTGCGCAGCGCGTACGTCGATCGCCGAACCTACCCGGGCGAGCTCAAGGGCAAGGTCGGCTACATGTCGCCCGAACAAGTGATGGGCGTCGAGGTCGATCCGCGCAGTGATCTGTTCACGGTCGGCATCATCTTGGCGGAGATGCTGATCGCGCGGCCGCTTTTCTCGGGTCAGAACGAGTTCGACATTCTGACCAAGATTTACGAGGCGGAGCTGTCGGCGCTCGACAAATACGGGGCTGATTTGTCGCCGGCGGTGCGCGACGTACTGCGCCAGGCGTTGGGCAAAACGCCGGCCGAGCGCTTCGGCAGCGCGCGCGAGTTCGCCGATGCGATCCGGCGCTTGGCGCATGCGTCGCAGATGGCGCTCGATGACTCGGAGCTTGTGCCGTGGCTGTCGGCGCTGGGTGTGTTGCCCTCGCGCAGCGGCACGCATGAAGTGACGCGGATGCCCGCCCCGTTCGAGCCAGCGGCGACCAAGCCGCCCAGTCCGCTGCCGGTGCTGCGCCCGACCACCGCGGCGCCGCCGCCGAATAGTCGGAACAGCGTGCCGGCCGCGCCGATGCCCGGGCTGCCGTTTCGGCGCGCGTTGGTGCGGCCAGAATTGCCAGCGCTGGTGTTCGCGATCGCGCTCAACGGCGAAACCGGCGAGCTGCACGTCGAAGGGACGCATGGTGAGCTCCGGCTAGCGTTCGAAGACGGCAAGCTCGTGGCGCTGCACGGCAGTGGCGCGGAGATGCAGCTGCGGGGGCTGTTCGCATTCGGCGACGGCATGCTCACGTTCACTGCCGCGCGCGTCGATCACCCAGTGCACATGCAGCGGATCTCGATCTTACCGGTGGTCAGTCGCATCGTGCGCGAGCGCTTCACGGTCAACGAGGTCGCGGCTTGGCTTTCGCCGATCCGTCGCTTGCCGCTCAACCGCGGCTCGTCGTTGCGCCGCGATCCAGCCGACTTTGGCCTCAGCCTGGGCGAGCGCCGCGCCATCGAACAAGCCCCGCACAAACGCTCGCTCGACGAGCTGGGCGGTGCCCTCGCCGCCTCCGGCATGGCCGAGCCGGGCGAAGTCCTGCGCGGTGTCTTTCTCGGCTTGAGTTTGGGGCTGCTCAATGCGCCCGGCTGGGCGTGGACTCAGGGGTCTTGAGGGGTTAGGAGTGAGGGGTTAGGGGTTAGTCGGCGGAGGGAGTAGGGCGCGATACGCGGCGTCGCAGGCTTTGTTTGAGACCTGTTAGCATCCGTTCGACTTCCAAGAGTCGTTGGATCAGCATGTCGCCGCCTTGTTCGTCGACGTAGGCAAGGGCGCGGCTCAGGAAGAACTGTGTCTCCAGTTCCGCGGCTGACCCATGGGCGATGTCCAGGAAACGGATGTACTCGACCGTGCTCCACCTGCGGTGGCCTTCGGCGATGTTGTAGGCGACGGATCGGGCTGTCTTTCGCAGCTCGCTCGTAATTCCGTACTTCTCGTGCGCTGGAAAGGTGAGCGTGACCCGGTACACATCCAGGCAGAGCTCAAAGGCCTTCCGCCAAACCACCAGATCGTGAAATGTCCGTATGGCGCTCATCCCTCATCCCTCCGCTGACTAACCCCTAACCCCTCACTCCTCGGCCCCTCAAGCCGACCAGTTTCCGGAAATCAGCGGAATGAGGGCGACCGATTCGACGACGAGGGCGGATCCTGCAGGAGCGTTTTGACGGTGTTGGGCGGGCTGGAGGCGGGGTTGGGGTCTTCGAGGAGCTCAAGCAGGGTTTTGAGCTCGACGGGTTTGAAGAGCGTGGTGCAGCCGGAGGAACGCAGGTAGCTCGCTTCCTCTTTGCCGAGCGCGCCGCCGGTGACGAACACGAAGCGCCGGGCGATCTCCGGGCGTTGTTTGGCGACGCGCGCGTGCAAGAGGTTGCCGTTGGCGCCCGGCAGGAAGATGTCGCACAGCACCAAGTCGGGGGCGTAGGTTGGATCGAGCAACATGGCCTGCGCTTCGGATGCTGCCGCGCAGGTCTTGACCTCATGCGGCTTGAGCGAGCGTCGAATCGTACGTGAGAAGACCGGATCGTCGTCCACGACCAGGACTTGTTTACGGCGTATCGGCGCCGGCGCCGAGCGCAGCGGTACCGGCACCGGCAGCGCCAACAGCCCGCTGTCTTCGCGCGCACGCGGCAAAAGCACTCGGAACGACGCGCCACCGCCCGGGCGTTGATGCACCTCGATGTGTCCGCCGTGCGCGCTGACGACGTCCGAACAGATCTTGAGGCCCAGCCCGGTGCCCGCGCCACGCTCTTTGGTCGTGTAAAATGGCTTGAAAATGTGCGGGATCGCCGAGTCCGGCACGCCGGGCCCGTTGTCTTCGACGACCAGCGCGACGTGCTCGCCGGCTTCGAGCACGCGCACCGCTACTTCGGGCTGGGTCGAGCCGTGACAGGCGTCCATCGCGTTCAACGTCAGGTTGAGCACCACCTGCGCCAAGTTGTCGCGGCGCGCGATTGTGTAGCAGCCGGGGTCGAAGCTAGTCGACAGCGTGATACCGCGACGCTCCAGGTGCGGCTTGACCACCGTCAGCGACTCTTCCACGACTTCACTCAGCTCCACGTGCTCGGGCGCGATCTCGCGCCGGCTCACGGTGCTCAACTGGTCGACGGTGTCGCGCACTCGCGCCACCGCGGTCCCAATATCGGTCGATACCTCGCTCAGCTCGGCGACTGCCTCGCCGATAGCGGTGTCGGCGCCCCCGCCCAACATATCCAGCTGCTCGACCAGCCGTTTTAGCTCTTCTTGCTGCAGTAGCAACGCGCCGGCGGGGCCGCGCAGCTCGTGAGCCACGGTGGCCGTGAGCAAGCCCAGGCTCACCATGTGCGCGGTCTCTTCTTGCTGCTCGGTCGAGACTTTCTCGCCGCGGCTACGGTCGCGCTGCGCGCGCAGTGCGGCCAAGTTGGCGATGCTGCTGCAGAACAAAACCGTCTCGGGGTCGGCCTCGTCCGGACTCGGGAACAGCAGCACCAGCGCGCCGATTGGCGTGCGAAGATCGAGGACTGGCAGCGAGAGCACGCACGGTGTGCCGAGCGCCAAGAACTCACCGGCGTCGTCGACACCGTCGCGATCGACGCGCAGGTCGGCTGATTTGGCGGGTTTACGCGTTGCCAGGCAACGCTCGGCGAAGGTAGCGGCGCCGCGCAGCAGCGCGGACAGCGGACGCCGTGAGGCGTCGAGGCCGCGGTCGGCGACCAGCTCGAGTCGATCGTCGACTGTGAACGCGACCGCGCTCTTGGCCGTCGTTCCGCGCAAAAGCGCGTCCAGGCAATCGCCCAGGTAGCCACCCGCCGACTCACCCACCAAGCGGTGTGAGAGGTCGTGGAAGACATCGAGACGTGTGAGCCGGAGAGCCTGCGACACCATGAACTCGTGAAACGCGCCTGCGGGCGCACCAAAGACAGCCTCGTCAACATATCCCGGATCCCCCATTTTACCTAGTTGTCGAACGCAGCGCGGCGAGGTGGTCTCGGGGCTCGGACGTAGGAGGGAATTCAGGGCAGATGTAGGCGAAGCACCGGGTACGGACGAAAATCGGACACGGGGGCAAACCCTGCGCTCTGAAACAGCGTTTCGGGACCGAGCCAGACTTCGTCGGCTCGTAGCTGCGCGCCCTCGGGGGTTGCGCGCGGAAAAGCTTCCAGCGCGGTGCCGCCGGCGTCGCGGACGAGCTGGATCGCGGCGTCCAAAAGCGCGCGAGCGACGCCGCGGCCGCGCTCCGTCTCTGCGACGTAGCAGCAAGCCACTGCGTACACGTGTTCGCGGGCGCTCGGCTCAGTTTGGAAACAGGGCAGGTTCCGGTACACGCGCTGGTCGTAGAGGCGAGGCACGGTGCCGACTCGGCTGAGGTTCATCCAGCCGCAAAGCGAGCCGTCGCGTGGCGACATCGCCACGACGCCGCACAGCTCGGCGCCGGCAAGCCGTCGCACCAGCGCTGCGCGGTTTTCTTCCGGCTTGACGTAGCAGCGCTCGAGCCAAGCGTTCTTGTCGCCTTCGAAGTACCAGTAGTTGCAGAAGCAACCGCTGCCGGCGCTCTCGAACAGCCCCAACAGGCCGTCGGCGTGGGCGCTCGTCGCGCGTTCGCAACGCCAAAGCTCGTTCGTCGCGCTCGCGCTCATGAAGTGGGCGGGCGCGGCAGCTTGCCCATGCGGCGCTCGACTTCAGCCGCGAGCGAGAACAACCGCTCCTCGGCGAAGGCGGGCCCGAGTAGCTGCAATCCCACCGGCAGCGTTGGCTGGCTAGCAGTGGCCGGTGTCGGCGCGCACGGCACGCTGAGCCCGGCGATGCCGGCCAAGCTTGCCGGCAGCGTGAACACGTCGGCCAAATACATGGCCAGCGGATTGTCGACCTTTTCGCCGAAACGGAACGCAGGTGAGGGGCTCGTCGGGACCGCGATCGCGTCGACCGACTCGAACGCCTGATCGAAGTCGCGTTTGATCAGCGTGCGAACGCGCTGGGCCTTCTTGTAATAAGCGTCGTAGTAGCCCGCGCTCAGCACGTAGGTGCCGAGCAAGATGCGCCGTTTCACTTCCGCGCCGAATCCGGCGTTGCGCGTCTTGCCGTACAACGACGTGAGGTCGCTCTTGGCGCTCTCGATGCGCAAGCCGAAGCGGACGCCGTCGAAACGCGCGAGGTTGCTCGACGCCTCGGCCGTCGCGACGATGTAGTAGGTCGCGATGCCGTACTTGGTGTGCGGCAAGCTGACCGGCTTCACCGTGCAGCCCGCTTGCTCAAGCCCCGCAATCGCCGCGCGCACGCTGTGGGCGACCGCCGGATCCAAGCCTTCGCCGAAATACTCTTCGGGGATCCCGATGCGCAGGCCCTTCACGTCGCGCGTGCAAGCTGCTTCGTATTCACCGACCGGCAGCTCGGCGCTGGTTGAATCGAGCGGATCGCGCCCAGAAATGACCTCCAGAATCCGCGCGGCGCTCTTCACGTCGCGCGCAAACGGACCAACCTGATCGAGGCTCGAAGCGAACGCGACCAAGCCGTAGCGCGAGACGCGACCGTAGGTTGGCTTCACGCCGACCACGCCGCATAGCGCGGCGGGCTGGCGGATCGAGCCGCCGGTGTCACTGCCGAGCGAGCCCAGCGTGAGCCCGGCCGCTACCGCGACGGCGCTGCCGCTGCTGGAGCCGCCGGCGGTGCGCGACTTGTCCCACGGGTTGCGCGACGGACCGAAGGCGCTGTTTTCGCCCGACGAGCCCATCGCGAACTCGTCCATGTTCGCCTTGCCCACCAAAATCGCGTCGGCGGCGCGCAGGCGCGCGACCACCGTCGCGTCGTACGGCGGACGAAAGCCGTGCTCGGGATCGGTGCCGCCGCTGTTGCCCTCGCCAACGCGCGTCAGGATCTTCGACGCGCAAGTCGTGGGCGCGTCGGTCGTGCACAGCGCGTCTTTAATCGCGATCGGCACGCCGGCGAGCTTGCCGAGTGTTTCCCCGCGCTGACGTTTGGCGTCGACGGCGTCGGCTGCCAACAGCGCGGCCTCGCGCGCGACGTGCAAGAACGCGTTCAAATCACGGGTTTGATCGATGCGAGCGAGCGCCGCTTCGGTCACCTGACGCGCCGTCAGCGCGCCTTTTTGCACTTGATCGGCCAGATCAGCGATCGTGAGATCGAGGACGTCGCTCATCATTCGTCCACGAAGCCAGGGACGGCGAAGCCGTCGGAAGAAGAGCGCGGCGCCTGGCTCAGCGCCAGATCGTGCGGAATGCTGACGTGAGGCTCGTCGCCGCGAAAGGGCGCCGCGACGACCGCGACCTGGGTCGTGGCCGGCACGTCGGTCGTATCCAGCTCGGAGAGCTGGTTGACGTATTCGATGATCCCGTTGAGGTCGCGCTGCATCCGATCGATCTCGGTTTCGGTGAGCTCGAGGCGGGCAAGCTTGGCGACGTGAAGCACGTTGTCGCGAGTAATAGCCATGATGAAAACGCGCCTGGGGCGGCGCGCCGCGGAGCCTAGCCCATTTCGGCGACACGTCAGCTATGCTGGGCCCATGGCGTCGCCTCCCGGCGGTTACGGCCCCCCCGGGGGCGGCTATCCACCAGGTGGCTATCCTCCAGCGCCCGGTCATGGCCCGCAGGTTCCGCAGCTGGGGTACGGCCAGCCGCCGGCCGCCACGCACAAGCCGATCACCGGCTCAGCCGAGACGATGGCGCTGCATGCGATGACGATCGACCCGAAGACCGGCTTGCCGAAGGGAGAAAAGCCCCCCGCTAGCCCGGCCGCAGTGTTGTCGCTGGTGTGTGGCATCTTGCTCTGCTTGGGTCCGCTCACCGGCCCGATGGCCATCATCGCGGGGCTGGTGGCACGCGCCCAAGCGCAGCGAAAGCCCGCCATCGTCGGTGGGCGCAGCATGGCGGCCATCGGCATCGCGCTCGGCATCGTCAACGTGCTGTTGTGGACCGGGCTGCTCGTTTACTGGCTGTCCCAAGACGCCTAACAGGCGTTCAGCACCGCGGGTTTTGTGCGTTCGCCGCGGTTTTGATCCGCAACTCGCCAGCGCCGTGTCCGATGGACCCGCGTGGCCCGACCCGACTCCCCAGACGCACCTGAGCTGCTCGACTCGACGCGCCACGTGGCCCTGGCTAGGCTGCCGGAGCGAGCACGCAAGCCCAGCCTGCACGCGCCGAGGCGAGTGAGCGACTATCGGGAGTTTCAAGATGGGGAGCTGGTCCCCGGCACACGCTACCGCGTTAGGCGCTTAATCGGCGCGGGCGGCATGGGGCGCGTGTACGAAGTCGAGCACGTCGAGCTCGGTAAGCGCTTCGTGTTGAAATCGCTGCAGCGCGAGCTGTCGCGGCGCGAAGACTTGGTTGCCCGGTTGCGCAACGAGTGGCGCGCACTGGCGCGGCTCGAGCATCCCAACATCGTCAACGTTACCGACGCTGGCACGTCGGACAACGGCGTGCCGTTTTACGTGATGGAACGCCTCGAGGGCGAGACGCTGTCGGCGCTGCTGCATCGTCAACGGCGGCTCTTGCCGCAGCAAGCGCTGGCGATTTCCGCAGGCATCTTGTCGGGCCTGCACGCCGCGCACCAGATCGGTGTCGTGCACCGCGACGTGAAGCCGCCGAACATTTTTCTGACCGCGCCGACGTCGGTCAAAGTCTTGGATTTCGGCATCGCCAAGATCAAAGACGCCAAAGATGTCATCACCGCGCGCGGGCTCGCGGTCGGCACGCCGCGCTACATGTCGCCCGAGCAGGCGCAGGGCGCCGCCGTCGACGCGCGCTCCGACATCTACGCCACCGGTCTGATGCTGTTCGAGATGGTGAGCGGCGTCGGACCGTTCGACGACGCGCGCGATCACAATGAGCTGTTATTAGCGCATTTGGGCCGCAAAGCCCCGCTGCTCTCCAGCATCTCGGTGGTCGCACCCGAGCTCGACGCGATCGTGGCGGGCATGCTCGCCAAGGATCCGCGGGAACGCCCAGCGAGCGCGCGGCAGGTGGCCGAGACGCTGCTCGCCTTGGGCCAGCGTTACGCGCGCTCCGTCGGCACGGACACGCGGACCGTCAACCTCGCCCCGCGCGCGCCGCTGTCCGAGCCGCCGACGCGCGTGGAGGGGCCGCGCCGTCCGTCGCAGCCCGCGCCCGCAGCCACCCGCCCCGACGGCGTCGCCGCGATGGGTCGCGCGACTCCGGGCGACACCACCACGGTGCAGCCAGCATTCGAAGTCGCCACGACGGCGGCGCACGCTTTGCCGAATCAAACGGTGACGCAACGGCTTCCCGACGCTTCACTCGCAACCCCGACGCTGTACGGCCCCGATACCCTCGTCGATCCCCTGACGAAGGTACCGACTGGCGTGCCGCAGCCGTCGCCGGAGCGAACGGAGATGCTGCTGGCCGCGCCGCCGCTGCCGGGTCCCGGTGCTCGGCCTTATACGGATCCGGGGCCGACACGCACGGCGGTGCCGCTGGTGGAGCCGAACCTCACGCCGCCGCCCGTCGTGCCTAGTCCTTCGCTGCCGCCACCCGCACCTGCGTCGCGCACGGGGCGGGTGATTGGTTTCGCCGCGCTCGGCCTGGCTGTTCTGTTGCTCGCCGGTGCGGTGGTGGCGCTCCGCCACGGTCGCTCGCCGGCTGCCGTGGCGGCGCCGGCCGCGGCTGCCCCGCCGCCGGTCGTGCCCGACGCGCCCGCGCTCGCGCCAGTCGCAGACAAGGCGGTCGCGGCGGCGCCGGTGGCCGAGCCGATGCCTCGGCCAGCGCCGGTGCCGCAGGTCGAGCTGGCCCCGGCGCCGAGCGTCGCCCTGCAGCCGCCTCAAGCCGTGCCGTTAACTCAACGAAAGAATTCACAAAAACACGCATTCCTGGGCGCTCCCCCCATGCTCGTCGACGCCCCCGCCAAAGCGCAGCCGCCGCCCGCTCCCAAAGCTGCGGCTCGCATGCCCGGCTCGGGGCTATGAGCTCTGAGCTCGGTGAAAGTCCCGTCAGAACGGCTTGCGCAGCCAGGAATGTCCGCGTAAGTTCCGCGCCCCTCGCAATTGAGCGGGGGAACACCACACGTCCCACGCGCATCCAGAGCGTCCGGTGCCTTCGCAAGAGGGTTGGCGCTCGGTGGGACGGAGGCCTAACCGAAAGGAAACCGCGCACCATGACTGAGAACACTGACCAGGGCGCTTTCGAAGCCGCCCCGGAAATGAATCGCACCATCCGCAACTCCGATGAGCCGTTGAGCGTCAAGGAGTTGTTCGAAGCTGGCGTCCACTTCGGTCACCAGACCAAGCGCTGGAACCCGAAGATGCGCCCGTTCATCTACGGCGCGCGCAGCGGCATCCACATCGTCGATCTCGACCAGACGGCTCGTCTGTTCAAGCGCGCCTTCGACTTCCTATCGGAGACGGTCGCGCGCGGCGGCAGCGTGCTGTTCGTCGGCACCAAGCGCCAAGCGCAAGAGATTGTGCGTGAAGAGGCGCGTCGCGCCGGCATGTACTTCGTCACGAACCGCTGGCTCGGCGGCACGCTGACGAACTTCCGTACGATCAAGGGTGGTCTCGATCGCCTGCGCACGCTCGAGCGCATGAAGGAAGACGGCACCTACTCGCAACTGCCGAAGAAAGAGACCGTGCAGCTCGAGAAAGAGCGCACGCGGCTCGAGAAGTACATCGGCGGTCTCAAGGGCATGGGCTCGGTTCCGCAGGCCATCTTCGTGATCGATCCGGCGCAAGAGACGATCGCGGTCAGTGAAGCCAAGCGCTTGCACGTGCCAATCGTCGCCATCACCGACACCAACTGTGATCCGGACATGGTCGACTACGTCATCCCTGGCAACGACGACGCGATCCGCTCGGTTCGCTTGATCACCGGCGCGGTTGCCGACGCTTGCGTGTACGGCGCGGCTCGTCGTCGCGAGTACCAGAACCAGCGTGACGATGCCCCGCAGGGACAACAGGGCGGCAAGGTCGAAACGCAGGTCATCTACGCCAACCGCGGCAACCGCGACAATTGAAGGTAGCAGCATGAGCCAACCCAGCATGCAGCAAGTGAAGGAGCTCCGTGATCGTACCAGCGCGGGGCTGAACGACTGTCGCTCGGCGATTGTCGAAGCGGGCGGCGACATGGAAAAGGCCGTCGCGGTCATCCTCAAGAAGGGCCTGGCCAAGAGCGCCAAGCGTGCCGGTGCGGTGGCGTCGGAAGGTGTGGTCGTCACTGCCGTGACCGCCGACAATAAGCGCGGCGTGATCGTCGAGGTGAACATCCAGACGGATTTCGCGGCGCGTAATCTCGACTTCTTGGCGTTCGCCGACAAGGTCGCGCAAGCGGCGTTGAACGCGAAGCCGGGCAGCGACCTCAGCGCCGAGGCATTCCCCGGCGGCAGCGGCACGGTCGAAGAGACGCGCGCGGCGCTGGTCGGCAAGCTGGGTGAGAACATCACCGTGCGTCGTTGGGAGAGCTTGAGCGTCGACGGCGCTGGCAAGGTGCAGTCTTACGTCCACATGGGCGGGAAGATTGGCGTCTTGTTGGCGGTGCGCGCGGCTTCGGACACGGCGGCCAAGTTGCCGGCGTTCGACAAGCTGGCGGACGACTCGGCGATGCAAATCGCCGCGATGGCGCCGCTCTACTTGTCGGCTAGCGAAATCCCGGCGGACGCGAAGGCGAAACAGGGCGAGCTATTCAAGGCGCAGCTGGCGGAGGATCCCAAAGCGCCGCCGGCGGCCTCGCACTCGAAGATCATCGAAGGCAAGCTGGGCAAGTGGGCAAAGGAAATCTGCCTGCTCGAGCAAGCGAGCGTGCTCGAAGGCGACAAAACGGTCGACCAACTTCGCGCGGCGGTTGGCAAAGAGCTCGGCGGCGACGTCGTGTTCAGCCGCTTCGTTCGCTTCGAGCGCGGCGAAGGCATCGAGAAGCCGACCGGCGACGACTTCGCAGCTGAAGTCGCCAAGATGGCCGGCGGCTAACCCCGCCCGCTCGCTGCGACCCGAGCCCCGCGCGTCTCCGTGACGTCGCGGGGCTCGCGCTTTTGTGGGGGCACACGGGAACGAGAGCGAGACAACAGGAAGGCGGGAAGGCGGAAAGGCGGGAAGGCGGGAAGATGAGATTTGGGGTGCGCGGCCGGGCAGCCTCGACGCGACGGGTCAGCGTACTGGTCTCAGCTGCTGGCCCCCCCCGGGCAATCGAGTTTTTGTTTGGTCTCCCCAAACAAAAACTGCGTTCCCGCTCCCTTCCCGCCTTCCCGCCTTCCTGTTCGCTCGCTGCTCGAGCCGTTAGCGCGCGGTCCAGCCGCCGTCGATCATCAGCGTGTCGCCAGTGATCAGCGACGCGGCCGAGGAGGCGAGGAAGATGATCGCGCCGCACACGTCGATCGGGCGACCGACACGGTGGAGTCCGGCGATACGCTCCTCGACGTCGGCCCGGAACTTCGGATCCGAGAGCGCCGCCTCAGTGCCGGGCGTGGCGATGAACGTGGGGGCGATGTTGTTGACGTTGATGTTGTGCTTGCCCCACTCGACGGCCAGGCACTTGGTCAGGTGCGCAATGCCAGCCTTCGTCATGCAGTAAATCGCTTCGCCAGGCAGCGCGGCGTGACCAGCCTGCGAGCCCAGGTTGATGATCTTGCCGTGCTTTTGTTTGATCATCTGGCGACCAACGGCTTGGCTGACGAAGAAGGTGCCCTTCAAATTGATGTTCACCGTCAAGTCGAAGTCGGCCTCGTTCACGTCCTCGGCCGGGTTCTCGGGACCGAGGCCGGCGTTGTTGACCAAGATGTCGATCTTGCCGAAGTGCGCGACGGCCGCCTTCACCGCGCTGTCGATTTGGTCGAGCTTGGTGACGTCCATTTGCAGCTTGAGCACCTTGCGCCCCAAGCCCTCGATTTCGCGGCCCAGCTGGTCGCCCGACTTCACGTCGCGCAGGCCGAGGACGATGTCGGCGCCGGCGTGGGCGAGCGCCTTGGAAATAGCATTGCCCAAACCACGCGCCGCGCCGGTGA
>JBBRMI010000140.1:0-21551 GCA_038230915.1 Polyangiales bacterium
GATCTCGCGATCTCCCTGTGAAAAAATCTGGGCGCCAAGCGAGACCTGAGGTCGCCCCGACAGCCTCTGCGAGGTGAGCCGCGATGCGGCAGCCCAATTGAGGGCCGAATTGAGGCGACAGATGTGATGAATCCTCAGGCGCAGGCAAGGCCTACCCAAACCCAGCCAGCCTTGATTAGTGATCGGGCCGGGTTGGGGAGCGGGATCGGCGATCGGCTGCCGGATCGGCGGCGGCCGGCGCAGCGGTTCGGATCTGCCCAAAATTCGCAGTCGGCTGCGGGATGGTGACGCAGGCAGTGTTGGGCGCTCCGGGCCTGCTTGTCTTGGGGACTCATGCCGAGAGCGTGCAGCCGGTGCGCAGGGCCGAAGCCCGCAACCCGACACGGAAATATCCTGTTCCGCGCCGAGTCCGAGAAAGGCTCCGTGCGAGGGCGGCCCAGCTCCTGCTTTGCCCGAAGCCTCCGCCGAGACCGATCCCAACCCCGCCACCGCACCCCTTCCGGGGGCCGCGCAAGCGCGGGCCAAGACAACGGATCAAGCCTCCCAACCTGGCTTGACTGCCTCACTTTCTGCCTTAATATGAGGCACGTGGTGAGGCGCACGAATCAACTGACGCTACGCGACGTGGATCCGCGGGTACTGGCGGAGATTCAGCGCCTCGCGCGAACCGAAGGCCTATCAATCAACAAGGCCGCCGCCAAAATCTTGAAGCTGGGCGCCGGCATTGAAAACGCACCCGCGACGCGGAATATCGGGCAAGCCGTCGACCGCTTCGTCGGCAGCCTCCCAGCCGCCGAAGCCCGCAAGCTTTCGCGTTCGCTACGCTCGCTCGAACAGGTCGACGAAGATCTCTGGAAATGAAGCGACTGCTGGATACGAACGCCTACGTGGAGCTGCTGAAGGGCAACGCGGCCGTAGCAGACCTCGTTCGAAACGTCGAACGACTGACGTTCTCCATGGTCGTCGTAGGTGAGCTGCTGTTCGGGTTTCGAAACGGAAATCGTTACGATCGGAACCTTGCGGCGCTGGACGACTTCCTGAACCAGCCATGGATCGAGCTTCAGCCCGTGACACGCACTACGGCCGACCGCTTTGGTCGCATCGCCGCTGGATTGCGCAAAGCAGGTACGCCGATCCCGACCAACGACGTCTGGATCGCAGCGCACGCGCTCGAAACGGGAGCTGAGCTCATCACTTTCGACCGGCATTTCGACAACGTCCGCGGGCTACCCGCCACGATTCTGACGAAGCACTGAGCGCGACGCCAGGCTAGCCGTTCGCGGTTTTGGTGCGGAGTGCCCGCGTCTGTTGGAGTGCGTCGAGCAGGACGGCGATGCTGACTTTGGGGTCGCGGTCGAAGGCGTAGCCCTGTTTGACCAGCCAGGTCGCGCCGTCCAGGTCGTTCTTCGCGCCGTAGAGGAGGAAGTTGGCTCGCACCAGAAAGCTCATCCCGCGGAGCAGTTGCTCTGCGACGCGGTGGTTATTGGCGCCCGACACCATGCTCAACGCCGAGAGGTTGCGCTTACAGAACCGCGCGATCTCGATCAGGCGCTGCCGTTCGTCAAAGCTCGGCTGGGGCGAGTCTGGTTCGACGATGCTGAAATGCGCGAAACGACCGCCTTGTTGGCGCGCGAACGCCTCGCCCGATCCGATGACGAAGTCGACGGATGCTTGATCGACCGCACCGCGCCACGAAGACACGAGCACGTTGCCGACCGTCGAAAGCGCGACGAACGATTTTACGCCAATCGGATGTAGCACGGCGGACTGATTCGCCCGAGCAGCTTGGCCCGGTCCGTCTGGTACGGGCGGCAGCGGCGTCGCGGCGCGCGCCAATCGGCTCCGCCCGAGCAGACGCCGCAGTCGCTCGGAAGCCGAGCTGAACCGTTTGCGCACGGTCTTCACGTCGCAATCGTTGATATCGGCCAACACGCGGAATGGCATGCCGGCGGTCAGGTGCAGCGCGAGCATCTCACGTTCGGGCGCCGACAGCTCACCGAGCGCGCGATGCAGGCGCTCAGCGGATGACGCGCTGCCTTCGTCTGGCTCATTCCAATCTCGATCCGACTCCGGCAACGACTCTTCGAGCAGCTCGCTTGGAATCTCCCGACGACGGTAGGCCTTACGGCGATAAGCCAGCACGACCAGATCACAGGCTTGCTGCAGCCAGTCGGTCGTCGGCGCTTGCTCGGGCGCGGCGGCGCGCTGCTTCAGCGCGCTCAGAAACACTTCGTGACCGACGTCCTCCAGATCAGCCGAAGCCACGCCGAGCGTGAGCAGGCGCGCACGTACTAGCGCGTGGCTGTCCAAGTAGGCTGTCGCAAGCTCGTCAGTCGCTTTCATGCCAAAGCCGCTCGAAGTCTAGGCCTGCTCGGTCAACCGCGCAGCTTCGACCAGGTGCTCCACGCCGACGCGCGCGTCGGCGCCGTGCGCCAAGAGCCACGTCGCCGCCTCGCCCAAATCAAGCGCCGCGCTGATCGGGTAGCGAACTTGCAGCAGAAAGCCGAGCCCGCGCATGATTTGCTCGCCCAAGCTCAGGTTGGGGTGGGCGCCATACAGGCCAAACGCGACGCAGCTTTGGCGTAAAAATTCCAGCGCTTGAAAGATCAGCAGCCGGCCGTCGAAATGCGGCACGGGCCAGCCGGCTTCGACGATGCTCAAACACGCAATGCGCGGTCCCGAGCTCGCCATCAGCGCCTCGCCCGCCCTGAACAGCAGCTGAAGCCCCGCCGGCGTGAGTGCGCCACGCCAAGAAGTGATGAGCACGTTGCCAATCGAGCTGATCGACGTGCCGGAGTCGGCACCGAAGTGGCGATAGGCAGCCACCGGACCCGAGCCAACGCCAACGTCGAGGCAGCGGGCAGCCCAAGGCGCAGACTTCAGCGCAGCAACTTCACGCGACGCCTCCGCCTCCAAAATCCGGCGCAGCCGCTTGGCAGCGAGCTGAAAGCGCTTGCGCACCGTCTTGACGTCGCAACCGTGCAGCTCGGCCAGCGTGCGAAACGGAACATCAGCGGCCAGGTGCAAGGCCAACAGATCGCGTTCGAGCGGTTGCAGCGCCGCCAGCGCGCGGTGCAGGCGCTGGGCAGGACGCTCGCCCGAGTCGAGCTCGGCCGCGGCGCCGAGCAGCCGCACCTGCTCGCGCTCCGGCAGCTCGGTCTGGATCTCGCGCCGGCGGTAGGCCTTGCGCCGGTGGGCCAGGGCCACAAACTCGCAGGCCTGGTTGAGCCAAGCCGCGGCCGCTGCCTCATTGCTGAGCTCGGCGCGGCGCCGCAGGGCGACCACGAACACCTCTTGGCGCAGGTCCTCCACGTCCGTGGACGGCACTCCGAGCCCGACAAGGCGCGCCCGCAGGCGCTTTTGCGAAGCCGAGTACATGGCCTCCAACTGGCCGATATTATTGATATTACTGGTCATTCGCTGGCGGTTACTGAAGCAGGATGACCCAAAGATCAACCGGCTTCAAAAGATTTGTTCCCACGACCAGCGGGCCGGGGGCATTTAGGGGGGACCTGAGTTGCCTCTCGCCTAAGCGGCGTGGGTGGGTGCCAATCGCACGGCGGGCGGGGGATCGTGGCTTGGTGGGGGGGGGCCGGGGTCTTTTCCCGTGGCTGCCGCCGGGTCCCAGGCTTCCAGTGACCAGGGTTGTCCTGCCATAATGTGCGGTCGAGCGCCGGCTTCAAACGCCATTCCGAGGTACCTCTGACAACCACCCGAGTCACTTTCGCAATAGCCATGGGCGCCGTCGCTGCGCTGCTATCGGGAGGGTGCCTGTACGATAACGACCACCGCTGTGGCCCCCGACAGCACCTGGGCCCGTTGAGCTCCTGCGTGTGTGACGACGGTTTCGTCCAGCACGACCGCGAGTGCGTGCCCTGTCCAGCGAACGAAATGTGGCAAGGCGGTTCGTGCGTGTGTGAGGCTGGTTTCTCACGTGCCGAAGCCGGCGGCGCGTGTCGACAATCCGGCGCCGGCTTGGCTTGCGATCCAAGCGCTGCCAACAGCGACTGCAGCGATCCTGCCTATCCGCAGTGCCGAGCTTTGAATGACAAGGGCGGGTATTGCTCCAACGTCTGCGTCGTAGACGCCGACTGTCCGCACGGCTTCGCCTGCGACACGAGCGCAGACCCCGCGACCTGCATGACGGCAGCGACTGGACAAGGAGTAGCTTGCATGAGCGACGCAGATTGCGCGGGCAACGACGCCGACTACTGCGAAAATCTGCAAAGCAACGTTTGCCTCGTTCAAGGTTGCTCGACGTCCGATCTCTTGTCGTGCTCCGAGGGTTGGTCATGCTGCGACTTGCACTCGCTCGGGCTAGCCAAAAACTTGTGCGTTCCGGAGGGCATGTGTCCCACGGCCCCGTGATGCGCGCATCACGCCTGGCGCTCGGCGCGCAGCTGGGCGCTCTCGTCTGGAGCGTGGCGTTCACAGCGCACGCCGCCGAGCCGGCTGCTGTCAACGCCGCGGCACCAACCGAGGCCAGCGCCAGCGCCGAGACGCCGCCACGGACTGACGCGGCATCTGGCGTAAGCGCAACGCCCACCAACGACCCCGCCCCGCCACTTGCAGCGCTGCCGACCACGAATCCCGATGCGCCCGTCGCGGCGCCAGCGCCCGGGGCCGACGCCGGCTTCTACGGCGCAACCGGAACCGACGCCGATTCGCTGGCTGGCACGACCTACCCGAAGCTCGAGCTGTCGGGCTTCACCGACTTTACTTTTGCGGCCAACGTCTCCAGCAAAGACAGCCCGCTGCGCAAGGTCATCCAGCCGTATTCGTCGTTTTCGATCGGCAACCTCAACCTGTACTTGTCGGCCAGTCTGGCCGAGAAGTGGCACCTGCTGGCCGAGGTTCGTTTCCTCTACCTACCGCAGGGCAACGCCCCTTTTCCGCTCGCAAGCGGGCAGCAGTACGAGCCGTTCAACGCCAGCGCGCTCGACTACGCCGACGACGGTCGCGCGCTGACGTGGGGCGGGATCCAAGTTCAGCGCGTGCAAATCGACTACGCGCTGCATCCGCTGCTGTCGTTCCGTTTCGGGCAATGGCTGACGCCGGTTGGTATTTGGAATGTGGACCACGGCTCACCGGTGGTTATCGGCGTCTACCGACCGTATGTGGTCGGACAGGGCATCTTCCCGGAGCGGCAGACCGGCATCCAAGCGTCGGGCGAGTGGAACGGCGATGTCCATACCGCCGGCTACACCGTAACGGTATCGAATGGCCGCGGACCGTCGGACGCCTACGCGGACCTCGACAACAACAAGGCAGTGGGCGGCCGCCTCTATTACAGTAACAACGCCTTCGGCACTCTCACGCTTGGCGTGTCGGCATATGACGGCACCTACGCCAGCCGCAACAAGCAATACGATGTCGTGAAGACGGGTTCGGGTACGCCCAGCGTGGTTGCCGTGAGCCCGCTGACGCTGCGCTATCACGAGCGTTCGTTGGCCGCGGACGTGCGCTTTCTGTGGCGTGGTCTGTTAGTGCAGGGCGAGGTCCTGCAGCACGAGGTGGTCTACCAAAACGATGTCCGCCCGGTGCTCAACGGGTCGCTGCTCGCGGACTACCGTGAGCGCGGTTTTTATGCGCTCGCCGGATACCGGACGCCGTGGCTCGGCATCATGCCGTTCGCCATGTACGAAGGGCTCAACTTCGCCAGCCAGGCGTATGTGGCGCCAGGCAATGCCGTCAGCGTTGGCCTGAATGTTCGCCCGGAAGCCAACCTGGTGCTGAAGCTGCAGTACCACGTGACCACACTAGGCTCGAACACGTCGGATCGGCCGTATCACGGCGTACTCAAGCGGCTGCTCGCGCAACTGGCGGTGGCGTTCTGATGGCTGGCGTCTCGCGCCGAACCGTGTTCGTGGGCAGCGCGGCGTCGTGGCTGGCCCCCAAGCTGGCCTGGGCCGACGCGCCGCCGGTTCGTTTGTCGGTGGTGGTCGCAAAAACCAGTCAGCTTCGCGATGTTTCTTTGAACGACCTCCGGCAGATGTACATGGGCAGACAGGTGTCGATCAGCGGCAGGGTGACGGTGCCCTTCAATCACCCGCCTCGCACGCCGGACCGCGTCGCCTTCGACAAACTCGTGCTGCGAATGGCTCCTGACGAAGTAGCCCGCTATTGGGTCGACCAACGGATCCGCGGTGGAAGCCCGCCGCCGCGGACCACGGATTCAGCGACCCTGCTGCTGCGGCTGCTCGCCCGCTTGCCGGACGCGCTCGGCTACGTGCGCCAAGGTTTCGAGTCGACCGACCTCAAGGTACTCACGGTCGACGGCAAGGCGGTCGGCGACGCCGGGTATCCCCTTCTCTACCGCCCCTGAGCGATCCGCAACTCGGTTACGCGCGTGCTGATGTGTGGCGATGTCCGCCAACGCCGATCAGATGGGGTTCCTGCGCTTTTTTTACAAATCGAGCGTCAGCTCGCTCCAAGACGAGCGGCACTCGAAAATTGTAACTGCTTGGAATGCGAACCGCGCGCTTTTGGGTGCCGACGTGCGCTCTGTTATTGCTGCACTGTAGCGCTGGAAGTACCGGGCCCGGTGGCTCGGGCACCGCCGGATCGAGTACGTCGGCGAGCGGCAGGCACGCCGGTGGCGCGAGCGGCGCGTCGAGCACGACTTCGGGCGGCACGCTCGATATCGGGCTCGGCGGCAGCGACGCGACCAATCATGCCGGCAGCGCCGGCACGACCGGCGTCGACACCACCGGCTGCGGCGATGGTCTGCTGCAAGCCGCGGCGCTGGGCGAAGCGTGCGACGACGGCAACAGCGTATCGGGCGACGGCTGCTCGGCGGACTGCAAGGCGATCGAAGCCAACTTTGCTTGCCTGAAGCCAGGCAAAGCCTGCGAGTCGACGCTGGCGTGCGGCGACGGCAAGGTCGGTGGAACGGAGACGTGCGACGACGGCAACACGAAGGCGCTCGACGGCTGCGACGCTGCTTGCCAGCTCGAGCCCGGCTGGATTTGCCCGACGCCTAACGACGCGTGCCAAGCCGCCAAGTGCGGCGACGGCATCATCGCCGGAGTCGAGCAGTGCGAGGACAACAACGCGACGCCCGCCGACGGCGACGGCTGCTCGGCCACGTGCGCGCTCGAACAAGGCTACGTCTGCGAAATGCCGGGCAAAGCTTGCCGCAAAGCCGTTTGCGGCGACGGCGTTGTCGAAGGCGGCGAGCCATGCGACGACATGAACCAGGTCGTAGGCGACGGCTGCAGTCCGTTCTGCGAAGCCGAGCCGGTGTGCGACGAGCCGGTCGACGCGGACGGTTGCTCGTCACGCTGCGGTGATGGCCTGCTGCTCGCCGGTGACCTCGAAGAGTGCGACGACGGCAACAAGCGCGACGGCGACGGCTGCTCGGCAGCGTGCAAAGTCGAAGCCGGCTACAAATGCGCGCAGCAAGCCGGCGCGTTGCCGCCATCGATCACGATTCCGTTCACGTTCCGTGACTTTATCGCGGCGCCGAGCGCGACGACGGCGAAGCAGCGCCACCCAGACTTTCAGGCACGGTGCGCCGGTCTGCACACTGGCATCGTCGGCAGCACGCTCGACGCGCAAGGCAAGCCGATCAACAGCGGCGCCTGCAACCTGAACGCCGACTGCACGCTGGACACGGGTCCGTTCACGCTCGGCAATGACCAATGCGACCCGGTCCACGAGAGCTGCCCGAGCGGTTTCGATGCGTGTGATGAGCTGCATGCGAATCACCCGATCGCCGGACACCCGGGCGAAGATCCGTTCAAGTTTTGGTACCGCGACACCAGCGACGTCAACAAGACCAAGGTCGTGCCGACGGTGCTGACGCTGTCGAACGGCGCGTACACCTTCGACGCAGGCGCGCTGTACCCATTCGACAACGACGGTTGGGTCAAGGCCGGCGACGAGGGCGCGGCCGGCAACGGCCACAACTACGGCTTCACCACCGAAGTGCGGCGCTGGTTCTCGTTCAGCGGTGGCGAGCTGTTGACCTTCACCGGCGACGACGACGTTTGGGTGTTCATCAACGGCAAGCTGGCGCTCGACCTCGGCGGGGTGCACGGGATCGAAAAGCGCACGATTCGGATCAACGCCAACGGCAGCGTCGACTGCAAAGAAGGCGAGCCAGGCGTGTTCGACAACCTCACGAACTGCGAGACACCGAACCGTGCTCTCGGGCTCACGCTGGGCAAGGTCTACGAGATCACGCTGTTTCATGCCGAGCGCCACACCACCGAGTCGAATTTCCGCCTCGCGCTGACCGGCTTCGTCGACGCCAAGAGCAAGTGCACCGCAGTGTGCGGCGACGGCGTCCAAACACCCGGCGAAGCCTGCGACGACGGCACCAAGAACAACGACACCTCATACGGCGGCTGTACCAAGCTGTGCAAGCGCGGCCCGCGCTGCGGTGACGGCAAACAGCAAATGCCCGAGGAGGCGTGCGACGACGGCGCCAACGTCACGCCCTACTCGGTCGATGGCAAAGGCTGCGCGCCGGGCTGCAAGCTACCCAGCAAGTGCGGCGACGCCAGCGTCGACGGCCTGTTCGGCGAAGAGTGTGACGACGGCAAGAACGTCGGCGGCTACGCCGGCTGCATGCCCAACTGCACGCTCGGCCCACGCTGCGGCGACGGCAACATCGACAAGCCGCAAGAAAACTGCGACGACGGCAACGCCCTGTCCGGCGACGGCTGCTCGGCTCAGTGCGCGAAGGAAGCCCCGAAGTAGCGTCGCCCCACCGGCGACGCTGCGAAATCGAGCGCCGCCGGTTGTCTCGAGCTGAGCGTCAGTGCAGTTCGACTTGCCAGGCGATGGTCTGTTGTAGCGGCCCGCGGGTAGCCCGCACCCATTCCGTATCGTCGTGGGCTCGGGCCTCTATCGTGTGGAGACCGCGACTGACTCCCTGAGACTGGGGCCAAAACTCCTCCCCAAAGTCGGCCGCGACGAGCTTGTCATCGACGTACCAATCGACCTTGACGACATCGCAATCCACGACGTCCACGGTAAGCTTTTCAGGGTCGACGAGCGGGACATCGTTCTTCGTCCACGAATCGAAGGGGCGCACGATCGCGTAGATATCGAAGATGATCTTTTCGCGGCTCACCGCGTCATGAGGGCAGTAGGGCGGACCGGGCTGGTGACAGTACTCTTTGCTGCCCATCTTCTGGTTGAGGCTGGGGCGATAAATGCCCTTCGTATATTGGCCTCCGCCTTCGAACGTACCCAACTTCCCCAAGACCGGATCGATATAGCCGAGCCAGCGCTCCCACTTCTTGCCCGACGGGTCCTTGGTAAGGTTGACACTGCTCGGCTCGCTCCCTGGGAAGACACCGTCGATCGTCCAGTAGGTGTCGGCTAGGCCGCTAAATCCGTGTCCGCCTTCGTGGAGCGCGATGTCGAAAGACTCAGGTTGGTAAGGGCAGTAGACCGACAGGGCTCCGCGAGCGGGGTAGTGGGTCACGCCACAGGCCTCCCGATCGTTGAGGGAAATCCAGCGCCAGTCGAGGTGGTCAACCGCGGTACCAGCCAGAACTGTGTCGAACGCGTCGTGCGCCTTACCCCAATTGACCGAGCACATCTGGCCTGCCAAATCGCTGCAGCCGCGCTCGCCGTCGAGCGGTGTGTCGACGTAGTGACCGGTCGCAGGGTCGTCCACGCCAGACTCCTTGCTGGCCAGGTCGATGCGAAAGAAGTTGATGAACCGCTTGTAGCGAACGTACGGCTCCGAGTCGTTCACGTTTTCGAACATGTACTTGGCCAAGCCCTCGGCGTGTGGCGCGTAGAAGCTGGTCAGCTCGGGTGCGGTGAAGCCTTCACCGAGCAGAACCAAGCTGACGCGATTGCGGGGAGGACCGTTCGACCTGACGGCAACGCAGGAAGCGCCGCAATCAATGGCGGCTGCCGGCTGGTTTTCGCACACGCGCTTTGGCGGGGCCGGGCCGCTACCGCCCGCGGCCGCACCAGCCGCGTCGGCGCCGGCCATGCCGCCCAAACTGACTGCTATGCCGGCGCTGCCGCTCATCAGCGCGAGGGCTCCGCCGCTGGAAGGGCTGGCAGCGCCGCCACCGCCCGGCTGAACGGAGCCGCTGGACGTCGCCTGGCCGTCCGAGCAACCAGCGGTGAGAACCGTGAGGGAGACTGCAGCGAGGACAAGGACGGGTTTTTTCATGACCCACCAGCAGAATTGCAGCGTAAGCATCATCCCGTTAATCCCGTGAGTGGGCCTTTTTCGCAGTACTCGGGCTGGCCAAACGTCTTCTGATCGATGCCCATGTATTGGAACAGCGCTAGCAACAGACGATTGTGGGCGTAGTCAGGACCCCCCGGATATTTCAGGTAGCGGCCTTGTTTGAAGAAGTTCCCGCCGCCGATCAGGGTGAAAAAGACGTCCTTGAGGTCATGTGGGTCGCCCAGCTTCGAGTTGCTGCAGTCGCTTGCCCACACGATGAGCGTGTTGTCGAGGACCGTGCCATCACCCTCAGGGATTGAGCTTAGCTTGTTGGCTAGGTAGAGGAGCTCTTGCGCGTGCCAAGCATTCACGTCGGCGCATAAATCGAGCTTGGTCACGTCGTGGCTCATCGTGTGATGGCCCTCGGTGTGGCCGAGCCACGTGTAAACCGGGTCGGCAATCGGCGGTGACCAGTAGTAGCCGGCCACGCGGGTCAGGTCACACGTCAGCGCCATGGCCAGCAGATCAGCCTGCGCTCGGCCGAGCTGTGGGAACTGCGAAAACTCGTTGGGTTGCAGGCCACCGGCAAGGGATGGCAGCGCACAGACGGGGTTCGTTCCCGTTACCGCGGCGACGCTCTTCTGCACTTCTTCGACCAGTGAAAGATGGAGATCGAGACGCCCGCGATCGGCGGCGTCCAAGCGGCAACGCAGCGCGCTCCCGCTCTCGCGCACGGCGTCGAGGATGCTGGTCCGATCACGCACCCGCTGTGCTGCCTCACTCTGGCTTTGGTTGAAGGCCGCGCCAAACAGATCGGAAAGCACGGCCTTAGGGTCAGCGTTGGCCGTAATCGGTTGGTCTTTGCCCGCGTAGAAGCAGCAATGCAGCAACGATGGCCCCTCGACCCGCACACCGAAGTAATAGGCAGGGAAGCGATTGTCCTGGCCGACCGCGCGCGCCAGGGCGGCGTCGATCGATTCGTTGAGCGGGTACCCGGCCGTGTTCTCTGCAAAACCGCCGTACATGTTGCCCATGCCGGCGTAGGACCCGGTGAAGAGTGACGACATGCCGCCGGCGTGCGCGACGGCGGTCTGTTGGGGATGGTAGGCCGAGCTCATCGGGACGCCCTCGATGAACAGACACTTGTCGCGGATCGGAGCCAGTGGCGCCAGGATCTTGGACAGCGTGAAGTCGCTGGCCTCGGCACCCGGCACGTTGCATTTCCAGGCTTCGGGTACCAGCCCGTTGGCGGTAAAGTACAGGACCAATCGCTTCGGTGGCGCTACGGAAGCGCCACCGGCTTTCGTCCCCATGGCGCCGAGCAAGGGCAACGCCAGCGCAGCGCCTGCCCCCCGCAACAAGGTTCGTCGATCGAGCGGCTTGATCCTCACTGCGCGCACCCCTCATTTCGAACGGGTTGACGAAAGAGAAAGGCATCGCTCTCGGCGATCGCCAGAAGCAGATCGCGGATCCGGAATTGTCCGGACTCGAAGCGCCGGTAGAGATCGCTCAGCAAGCACTCATCGGCGGCAGCTTCGTTGCGGCCCGAAGCGAACCGGAACCACTGCTTCATGAAGCACGCTCTTGCCGTCGAGCTGTCGGCGAGCTTTTGAGAAAGCGCCACGGCGCCGTCGTATTCGCCCGCGATCCCCGGATAGCCTACGACTTCGCCGCGAGCGTCGATCGACTTGCCGGCCTCTTCGGCTCGGTAGCGACCGATGGCGTCGTAGTGCTCGAAGCCGAAGCCAATGCCGTCGATGAGTGCGTGGCAGCCGGCGCAACTCGGATCGGCGCGGTGCTGGGCGAATCGCTCGCGTGTGGTCTGGCCTGGCGTGGGCTCGGGCACCTTGCGCGTTACGTTCTGCGGTGGAGCCGGCAACGGATCGCACATGATGTTCTCGCGCACGTAGACGCCCCGCGCGATCGGCGAGTATCCCGCGTACGAGGAATGGGCCGTCAAGACGGCCAGGTCCGTGAGAATCCCCGCGCGCTCGCCGGCGGGCAGCTCGACGCGGCGAAGCCCGCTACCGGCCGGCAGCGCTACACCCAAGAGCGGCGCGGTGTTCTCGTCTGCGAAGGCGTAGCGAGCAGTCATCAAGTCTTGGAATGTCCCTTGGCCGCCGCCCAGCGAAACGTCAGCCAAGAACGCTTGCACACCGCTCTTCATCGAGGCTGTCAGCGCCGCGGAGAACTCCGGATAGGCAGTGCTGGAGCGTTTCTGTTCGCTCAAACCCGAGAAACGTAGCCACTGCTCGTAGAAGCTTTGCAGCGTGTCGGCGGCGCGCAGATCCGACAGCAGGCGCGTGGCTTGGGCGCGCACCTGTTCGACCGTGGCAAGCCCGCTCTGCCTGGCCTCCTGGAACAAGACCTCGTCGGGCATGGAGCCCCAAAAGAAGTAGGAGAGCCGCGAGGCAATTTCCCACGCGCTCAACCGCACTCGGGTTGGCGCCCCGGTGCTGGCGCTCTCGCCAAGCTCGGGGCGGTAGAGAAACTGCGGCGCTTGCAGGGCCGTTTCGATGACGTAGCGAATGCCGACCGCGTAGCCGCCCTGCCCCGAACCGTACTCATAAACCTTGCGCAGCGCCTGGGCTTCGCTTGCCTCGAGCGGTCTGCGGTAGGCACGGGCGCCGAACGCCGTGATGAAGGCTTCGGCGCACGCTGCGGCTGACTGAACGGACTGGTCGCACGGGGCGAGCGACCCGAGCAACCCCATGGCGCTCGTAGCCACGGCGGCTGCGGTATTCGTGAACTGCTCGATGTGCTGGCGCGTGACGACCTGCACGCCGGCATTGTTGTCGAACGATGCTCCCGCGGGATCGGCAAGCCAGTTGGCAGCGGGCGCCGTTTGGTCGCCGACCAGATCTCGAATCGTGTTGTTGTACTCGCGCCGAGTCAGTCGACGCATCAAGCTCGTCCCAGGGTCGCGCGGGCCCGGACTACATTGTTGATTCTGTGGGCCGCCAGCCGCTCCGGCCCCAGCACTCCCTGAGGGCGAGTCGAGCGCAAGGTTATGCTCGGAGCCGGTCCCTGCGACGAAACCTGTGCACGCGGGTACCAGCGCGAGCCCGACCCAAAAGCACGCGGCGCGGGTGACCATGGCGGAAGGATGGCCAGACCCAAGCGTTTCCGTCCCCGCTGTGAGCAGGAAACTCAGCGCAGCGACTCGGGTAGCTCGTACGCGCCCCAGGCAGGCGAGTGATTGCCCTCGTCAGCGGGTTGGTTCCACAGATAGAGAGCGCCGTGCGTCGACAGAGCACCTCGGTTGAGCACTACGGCGGTCAAGTACAGCTGAGGAAGAGAATTGTCGTTTCGGGTCGAAGAGAACGCCAGCCAGTAGTACGTCTTGTCACCGACCGTCGAGGCGTACGGCGCCCACTTGGCGTAGGTGTTGGAGGCGCCTGCGCTGGCCTGGGGCTGACAGGCCGGGGGATCGTTGGCGCGGAGTCGCACTGACTTGCCGCCTGCGGAGGGAACGATGAACAGCTCCGAGGCGGGATTGTTGTCGCTTGGCAGGCCGTTGCTCACCCGGTCGAAGGCCAGCAACCTGTCGTCGCTCGAAAACGCTGGGTAGTACTCGTTGAACGTCGGGTCGCTCGCTCCCAACACCGGGACGGCGTCGCCGCCTTGCTTGTCCGCATAGGGAATCGCGACCAGATCGCCGTCAGCGGTGGCCGTCTCCCAGGGCGCGGTGGAGGACACATAGACCACGCGCGAGCCGTCATGGCTCCAGCTGAGCCCGGCGGCCCTTCGTGGATCGCCAGCGTGCGACAAGACACCCCAACCCGTGCCTTGTTCGACCCCGGTTGCTTCGAGATCGGTCCAGATCAGCTCGCCGTTGAGCGTCGAGAGCACGATGTGGTCAGCTGGGTTGAAATGGGCGGCCGAGAAAGTCGGCGTGTCTTGGCGCGTTCGCGCCAGCAGTTCGCGTGCGGCGTCTGACATGAACGGCGGCTCGCTACCGCCACCATCGCTCGAGCGCAGCTCGAGGCGCGCTGGCTCGCCGTTGATCTCGTCATCGCTGAGCGAAAAACCGACGTACTTTCCGTCGGGCGTCGGGCTGTGACACCCCAGGCATTGGCCCTTCGTCTGCCGCGCCTCGAGGACCTGGGCGACCTGCTCGTCACCGACGGCAAATGCCTTGATCGCCGAGCCGTGCGCGGTGGTCCAGTAGACGATGGTCCCAGGCGCCGGCGCCGGAGCGATGCTGAAGGTGCTGGTGGAGCCGACTTGCGGCATCGCAGTCTGGCCGCTGGCATACTCGGCGCTGCGGACCGAGACGGTGATGCCTTGATCGACTGCGTGCGCTGCCAAGTTGGTCCACATGGGTTTCGGCATCGTCCAGCTGGACGCGGTCGTGTAGACGACGAGATCGTTTGCCTCGGCGGGCGCGTGAACCCGAATTTCGAACAGGTAGCTGCCAGCGGCGTTCGGCGGGATGAGGCGAAATCGCGGCCGCAGCCAGTTCTGCGGAAACAGCACGTCGTCCTCCGGCTCGACCAGGCACGGGCCACTCGTGCCGGTGCCTAAGCTGGGGTCAAAGTGATCGGGCGCGTCGGTCGAGGCACCGGGCACGGTGGGGTCGGTCGACGCCACGATGATCGGGTCGCTCGGAAAGTCGTCGCACGGCCGACATGGCAACGGCGAAGCGCCTGCCGTGGCGGCGCCTGCCGTGGCGGCGCCTGCTGTGGGCTGCCCGTCGCTCGATCCGCGATCGTCCCCGAGCGGTAGCCTCGTCACGCACGCTGCGGCGAGCAGCGACCCGACGAGAGCGTAGCGGGGAACCTCGCGGGGTATCATGGACGGAAGCTCGGGGGCGCGCGGGTAACTCACGGCTCGTTTTGCCGCTGGCTCACGCACGACAGCTTAACCCGCGCGAGCTGTGCGGAATGCGGTGACAGCTTCTCGAGACGACTGGCAACGACCGTCGCTTCAGCGACCCGGCCCAGACCGCACAGCGAAAGTGCGCGAATCGCCAGCGCTTCCTCGCGAAGTACGCCACGCTGATAGAGGGATTCGTACCCCTGCAGTAGGCCAAGCGCTTGCGCGGGATGGCCGGCCTGCAGGGCTTGGCGAGCGTCGCGCAGGACGCTCACCTCCGCCGCCAAAGTGTCGGAGCTCGGCTCACGCACCGAACGCGCACCTGGCACCGAGCCGGCCTTGGGCACCGGCGCAGCAAGCTCCCTGATTGCCTCGCCTGGCGGCGTCACCAGCGCGGGCATCTCAGGCGCGCGCGCTGCAGGCGAAGCCGGTGCCAACGGAACCTTGACCGGCATCGAGGCGGACGCCACCTGCGGGAGCGCGCGTTCCGACACTGAGCGCAGCCCCACGACCGCTCCTCCGCCAACCAAAAAGAGTCCGAGCCCGACGACCAAAGCGGACTTGGCGACGCCCATGCCCGCGACCCCTCCGAGCTTGGACGCCGCGGCTGCCATCGGCGCGGTCGCCGCTAGCGTCGCGGCCGCAGCGAGCGCGGCTGCCCGGACGCGCGCCTTGCGCTGCTCGCTCGGGTCGAACCGCTCGCGCGCTACCTTGAAGAGCGCTTTGGCTTCGGGAGAAAAGTGGGTCACGGTGCGCTCCCGCGGCGCTTTTTCAGCGCCTCGTCGAAGGCATCGCGTGCGCGCCGCAGTCGCGAGTAAACGGTGTTGAGGTTCAGGTTCAACATTTCGCTGATCTCTGGGACGCTCAGCTGCTCGAGCTCGGCCAGCACTAGTACTTCACGCTTGTCGTCGTCTAACCCACGGAGAATGTCTTCGAGCAGGCGAAGCGTTTCTTGGTGCGCAGCTTCGTCCAAGGGACCAGAGGTGTTGTCTCGAACGGTTTCTGGCAGCGGCTCGTGCAAACCTTTGCGCTTGAGCGAGCGTCGATAGTCGTGGGCGATGCGTCGGGCAATCGCATACAGCCATGGCTTGACCGCACCAGAACCGTCGAACTCCGGCAGACGCCGGTGGACGATGACGAATACGTCTTGCACCGCATCCTCGATGAGGCCGTCGGGCACGCCCAATCCCCTGACAGCTCGAAACACGAACGCCGCGTGGCTTTCGTACACCTCGTCGAATGGCAGCATGCCCGGCGGCGGGGCGATTGAATCGCGGATTCGATACGCCGCGGGCCCGTGTGCCAATCCCTTAAAGGATGGCCCGACCGTCGACGATCCGTTCACAAAAACGAAATGTCGGCCCCCAGCGTGCCTCGCGCAATCACTGGCCATGGGCGGCTCACCTCGCCGTACCCTTCAATGAAATAGCTGGGAATCCGCACAGGTACGCCGGCGTCCACATTCGTCCACACGTGGACTCCTCGCCACAATCTGCGACGCAATGCGATTCCGGCTGAGGCGGCAACCCACGTGTCGCGAGACTCGCGCGGGTGTCGAATGCCCACCCCACGACCCATGGTAATGCCGACCTCAGAGCCGAGGCATGCGTAAAAGCCCGCTCCCGCCGGGGCGGGCGACCAGCAGACGCGAGCGGCAGCCGTCTTGAGGCTGATGTCGGCTCCGGCTCCAAGCATGGGCCCCCGCGAGGCTCGGCGTGACATCCACAGCGTGCCCGAGAGCTCCCAGAACCAGCGCGCATAGGTGGCGTCGAACGCGATGCCCGCCCCCAGAGTGGGCAGGGGCAGCGAGCCGGCGTCGCCGCTCGCGCGTGCGCCAACGGCCAGCGCGAGCGAGGCGCCAGGGACACGCGGTGGCGGGGCGGGCGCGAGTGGCTCGCGGACGGGAGCGGGCTGTGGCGCCGCTGCTCCTTCCGTTTTGGCTGCTGCGACACCCACCGGATCGAGGGCCATGGCGATGATGAGCGTCGTGGCGCGGACCACGTCCTCGCACGTGGCTCCGTCGAACCGACGCTGGTTGACCAGTGTGCCCAGGCGCGTTTGCATCGCGACGACGAACCGCCCTTCGCGGCCGCGAACGATTTCGACCCGTGCCTCAGCGCCCTGCTCCATTGCGGGGCGATGAACCAGTAAGGCGCGGAGCTGCGCCAGAGCCGCTTCCCGGTTGGGGCATTCTTCGGGGGCACGCCACACGATCTCGAGGGGAACGGCGGGGGCAGCCGCTCCGGCGGGGCGCGGCAACAGTAAGCCCACGGCGATGACTGGCGCAAGAAGCCAGCGCCTGCTGCCCGGAGTCGCCATCGCCGGCACGGTACTACATTGCCGTCGCATGACCACCGCGAGCCAGAAGCCCGTACCTATCCTCTTCGGTGAAGCAAGGCTCTAACACTTTTGCAGCGCCGCGCCGAGCGCGCGGCAACAGAGCTTCGACGCGCTGATCGGGCCGGGTTGGGGAGCGGGATCGGCTGATCGGCAGCGGGATCGGGGTCGGCCGGGGCCGCGGCTTCGGGAATGCACAAATTCGCAAACGGCAGCGGTGTCGGACGCCCCTGCCGAGACCGATACCGATCCCGCAGCCGAACCCCCTTTCCCGGGGGCCGCCCTCGCGCAGGGCCCCGACAACGGATCAAGACTGCGATCCGCGCGGGGGCGCTACCCGAGTCGGCCGCGCTTGCGGTAGGCTGCGGGGTCATGAGCTCAAGCGATGACGGTCTGAAGGCGAGCCAGGCGCGTCTCTGGAAATTGGTCGAAGAGCGCTGCCGGCCGGGGGCCGACACGGTCGCGCTCGACAAGCGAATTTGGGACTTGTTCGGTGAAGACTGGGCGATCATGTTCACCGACTTGTCCGGCTTCTCGCGGCGCGTCACCGAGTTCGGCATCATCCACTTTCTGCAGGTCATCCACGAGCAACGAAAGTTGCTGTTGCCGGTCGTCGAAGCGCACGACGGCCTGTTGCTGAAGGAAGAGGGCGACAGCTTCATGATCATGTTCCGCACGGCTGAACGCGCCGTGACGTGCGGCGTCGCGATGCAACAAGCTTGCAGCCACGTGAACGAGCGGCGTAAACCCGAGGAGCAGATCCTGCTCTGTCTCGGCATCGGCTACGGTCGCATTCTGCGCATCGGTGACAGCGACGTCTGGGGTCGCGAGGTCAACGGCGCGAGCAAGCTGGGCGAGGATACCGCCAAGCCCTACGAGATTCTGCTGACCCAGGCCGCCCGTGACGCCTTGGGTGACAAACCTGGCTACGACTACGAAGACATTGGCCCGGGCTCCTTCGGCGGCGATCCGAACTACCGCTTGAAGTACAAGTAAGCCCTAGCCTTTGCGCTACTCTCGGCGGCGCTTTGTGGCTACGGTCGCGGTTTGAATTCTCCTGGGCAACGCTTCAAGGCTGGGCGACTGTGGCGCATCGTTTGCGCGCTCGCCGCGCTCTGCCTCGGCAGCCTGATCATCGCTGGCAAGCTGGCGGCGCCGACCGCGATCGCGCACGCCAGCCCGTCCGTCGCCGCCGCGGTTGATTCGGCCCGCGCAGCAGCAGCCACTTCACCGTTGCGCAGCGCGGCCGGGCCCGCTCCGGGCGCCAGCGCCGCGATCGGCCCCAGCCCGAGCGCCAGCGCGGGTGTAACGAAAGACAGCGAAGACACCGTCAACTCGACGCTCAGCGACACGGTCATCCAAGGCGAGAGCGACCTACCAAAGGGCCTGAGTCAGGAGCAACTCGACGCCGTCGGCAGCGGCAAGGTGCCGATCCACCGCGACGGTCGCTACCGTTCACCGCTGGCCAATCCGTCGCTCGGCGGCCCAGCGACCGTGCGCGTCGGCTTCGTGATTTCCGAGATTCGCGACTACCAGATCCAAGACGGCAGCTTCTCGGCAGATTTTTTCATGTCGTTCACGGCCGACAAGCCCGTGCCCAAACTGCATCCGGTGTTCACGAACGGTCACGACACGAACTGCACCGGCCTGGTCGAAGTCGAGACGTTCCGCTTCTACCGCTGCACCGGCACCTTTACCAGCCTGGTCGATCTACTCGACTACCCGTTCGACACGCAGAACTTGGACATCAGCGTGGAGGACGCAGTGTACGGCGTCGACGCGATCGTGTTCGTGGCCGATCCGCGGCGCACGTCGCTCGACGCCAACTTCAGGATCTCTGGCTACAGCGTGGCCAAGGTGGGCGCGAACACCTACAAGCACCAGTATCCGTCGCGGTTCGACCGCGATGATCTGTACGTGTCGCGCTACAGGTTCACGCTGGCGCTCGATCGTTTCGCGCAGTCGGCGGCGTTCAGCGTGTTCGTGCCGGCGTTCATCATCGTGCTGATTTCCCTGATCGGGCTGTGGGTGCCGCCGGAAGAGCTCGAGGTCCGCAGCAACGCCGGCGCGCCGATGCTCGCCGCCGCCGTCTTGTTTCACTACTCGCTCGTGCAGTCTTTGCCAGCTACCGGCTACCTGACCCACGCCGACAAGCTGATGCTCGGCGTGTACGTCTCATTGTTGATGAACATGGCTACCACCTGGGTGTTCATGATCGTCGACCCAGACCGAATTCCATTTTGGTTCCGCTTTTTCCGCGCCTGGACGCCGCCCGCCACCGTGCTCGTCATGGCGGCCGCCGTCTTGGCCTGACCACTAGACTGAAGGTTCGAGGACCCCATGCGCAAGGTCGTCATTGTCGGAATCATCTGCTTAATCGTGGGCAGCTTGCTCGGCTGGGTTTCCGGGCGGTTCATGCTCGAGCGCTACTGGACGCAACCGCTAGTGCTCAAGCGCCTCGCGGCGGCCGACGTCGAGCCGTCGACGGGCCCGGGCGCAGATCCCGCCCCGAAGGTCGGCACGCTCGTGCTGCGCCCCACGCCGCTCGCTCGTGCACGCATGGTGGTGGCCGAGCTGACGCTTCAGGATCCACTGCAGCTCACGCTCGGCGACGTCGGCACCGGAACCAGCGAAAGCCGGCTCAACCTGGATCTCAAGAATCGCGGCAAATGCGCGATCAACGCCTTCTCGGGCGTGGCCTACGGCTTCGACGCGTACGGCCGTCCAAGCCGACTGAACAAGGGCGGCGAGCACTACGTCGCCTTCAGCGAGAGTAACGTGACTGATCTCGCGCCGTCAGCGACTCACTCGTTGTCGCTCAAGCTGCACAACGTCGAAAACGCTTCGCTGGTGGTGGCGCACGTCGACCAGGTGACGTGCAGCGACGGCACGCGCTGGGCTCGCAAGTAGCTCGGCGGTCATCGCGTTAGCGCGCCAACCACGGGCAGGTCGCAGCCATGTTCTCGAACGAGCGACGGCGGCAAGAAAAGCCGGTGACCTTGCCGTACATGTCGTCGTCGCTGCACTCCTGCGCCTTTTCGTAGGAGCCTTCCGAGCTCTCCTCGATGAAGCGGACGCAGTCGCCGATCATGTACACGTCCCAGTCGAAGTAGCCGCGGTCGTCCCACCAGTGCTTGACGAACACCGGCGCGCGCTTGCCGACGTCGTACTTCTGCATGCACTCGGCAAACTCTTTGCCGCCGCGCACGACCTGGAACTGATCGCCCGGACAAGGGTCCCACTCGAACTCGATATCGACGCTCTCCGTCTCGCCCTTGTCGTTGACCTCGACCTCGTCACGCCTCACGATCTGGCAGACCGACTCGAAGCGCTCCAAGCGCTCGCCGCAACCCACGATCGGAAGCAGCAACGCGGCCGTCACCAGAAGCTGCAGCAGGCCAAGACGCATACGACGCCGAGGACGCTACCACGGACGACTACTGGCTGGCTTGCGGGCGCCGATCGCCGATCCCGCGCCCCAACCCGGCCCGATCAGTAATCAAGGCTGGGCTCAGCTCGAGCTCTCAGGATTCATCACATCTCTCACCTCAATTGGGCTGCCGCATCGCGGCTCCCTTGCAGAGGCTGTCGGGGCGACCTCAGGTCTCGCTTGGCGCCCAGATTTTTTCACAGGGAGTCCCGGATCGGGAGGTCGAGCAGAGCGTGCTCTTGAGGTTCGCGCTGCCGCCTTTGGGCTTACTCAGAATGCTCTCAAGAGCGTTTGGCTGCGGCGCGGCCATGCCGGCGATGTGCGCCGCAGGCGCGGCTGCGAGTGGGGCTGCGGCGCGGCAGCCAAAGATGGGATGAATCCTGAGACTCGAGCTCAGCGCCTGCGCCGCTCGCCCCTTCGTATCGCGCTGGCGCCAAACCAAGTCGCCTTGGTCTTTGAACGCTAGTTAGTTAGTGTCCCTGAATTCTCGCCCGTAAACGTGAACGTGCCCGTGCCCGTGCCCGAAAAGCGCAACGGGGTGAGCGGTCGTGCCGATAGGGGCGGATGCAGCTTGACCACGAACGACTGGACTTCTACGAGTTAGCGCTGGAATTTCTGGTTCAAGCCAACGGGATCATCGAGGGAATGCCGCGAGGCCGGAGCCACTTGGCTGACTAGGGTCTGTCCCTGAATGCTGCGATCTCGGCGTAAACGTGCCCGTGCCCGTGCCCGACGGTCCGTGAGTCACCGTCGGCGGTATTTGGGGGTAGTAGGCCAGGGTTTGTGGCGCGTGCCAGGCACGCGCGCGCCGCGGGCAGC
>JBBRMI010000141.1:0-21532 GCA_038230915.1 Polyangiales bacterium
CCTTGGATCGAAGCCAATCCTCGCGCAGCTTTGGTCGTCGCGATCTTGCGCCGCATTGCTTACACCCTGCTTTCCCTGTTCCGCAGCGTCACCCAGCGCTCCGACGAGCGCCGCGCCACGCCGTGGAAGACTTTGATGAGCGACTGCTTCTTCGCGCTCATTACGACCACCGTCACCGAGCTTTCGCGGCCCCCAAAACCAGGCTGCTGAAAAGAGGCGACCGAAACCCAGGGCCGAAGCCCGCAACCGATACCGACATATCCGGCTCCGCGCCGAGTCCGAGAAAGGCCCCTCGCGAGCGCGGCCCAGCCTCTGGCTCGCCCGAAACCCTTGCCGAGGCCGCCCCCGCCCCCGCTCCCGAACCCCCTCCCGAGGGCCGCGCTCGCGAGGCGCCAAGACAACGGATCAAGACTGCCCCGCACCCGACGCTTCTTGCTATCGCTCCGCACGTTGCCAGCCAAAGCGCCGCCACCGAAAGCGCCCGCTCTGCCTACAAGCCCGCACGCGACCCCGCTCATGCCCGCGCGCGAGAACGCCGGCCATACGCCTCGCCTCGCCTCGCCTCGCCTCGCCTCGCCTCGCCTCGCCTCGCCTCGCCTCGCCTCGCCTCGCCTCGCGCACGCGGACCTACGAGCGGCGACGCTCGAGCTCTCCCGCGCGACGCAAATTCGTGCACAGCAGCCGCCGATCTTTGCCCGACTCCGCAACAGTAGCCTCTGCAATTCGGGCTGCGTTTCGGCAGCCCGCGCGCGTCAGTCGAGCAGCTCGAGATCGGCTTCGAGAGCGATGTAGGGGACGTAGCGGAAGTCGCGGATCGAAGTGACGCGACCATCCGCGTGCTCGAGCAGGATGAAGTAGGCGGGTTTTGTGGGCTCGGCGGCGGCAGCGTAGATCGCGAGGGCGAGTTGGCCGTCAACGCGGACGACGCGAGCGGAGAGGTGCTCCTTTTCGTAGCGCGCGAAATAGAAGCCGACTTGTTGGCCTCGGCGCAGGGACTTGGAGACGAGATCGAGGCGGCAGTCGTCGCTGACCAGCGCGCGCACGCCGTCCCAGTCGCGCGCGTTGAAAAGGCTGGCGTAGCGATCGAGCTCAGCGCGGGAGGCTGCGTTGGCGGTTTGGGTGTCGCGGGCTCGTTCGAGCAGCTTGCGGCGACCGCGCACGAGCGCGGCTTTGACGGCCATTCCGGTCGTGCCCATGGTTTCAGCCGTTTCTTCGAGCGAATGCCCGAGTACGTCTTTCAAGATCACGCTGCTGCGTTGCATGACCGGTAGTGACAGAAACGTCGCCAACGCCGCGCGCACGACGAGCGGATCCGGCTTGTCTTCGAAGCCGGCGACTTCGGCGACGTCAGCCACCGACTCGACGTATTTCCTGCCATGGCTCTTCAAGAAATCTAAGCCAGCGTTGTGCGCGATCCGAAACAGCCACGGGCGGAGCGGTGGCACGTCAACCAGCAGGCTCAAGGCGTAAAATGCCTTGGCCAGCGTGTCTTGCACGATATCTTCGCCGTCGATGACCGAGCCGGTCAGGCGCGCGCAGTAGCGGTGCAGCTCGGGGCGAACACTCTCGACCAGCGTCAAGAACTGCTCGCGCGCTTCAGTCAGCGTGGGCGGGGTTTGCGTCACGCTTTCGAACCTATCATGTCGCGCGCATGCGGTTGTTCTTCGGGTTGTGCTCGACCTCGGCCAGTCCGAGCGCTTCGAGCACCGGCGGCAAGTACATGCCAAAGCGCCCGCGCAGGCCCTTTTTGAGGCCGTACCAACCTTTGACCGGATTGCTGGCGGCGCGGCCCCACGCTTCGACCGTGCCTTCGGCCGCTGGCTTCTGTTCGTCGGCGCTGCCGAGCAACACCCAGTCGCCGTTCTTCTTCAGCATCTTGTGCAGGTCTTCGATCGCGCGCAGGTGGTAGCGAAGTTGCGTTTTTCCGACTTGCACGACCAACGCGGGCGGCTCGGCGGCTTCGTCCTTGTAGGCTTGATACTCCGCGGTACCGGGCGGTGTCTTCAGTTGCCACGGCTTGTCGGCGGTGCCGGCGCCTTTGACCTTGCTCATTTTGCCACCGCTATGGGCGAGGGCGTCAAACCGTACGAGCCAATCGCGAACAACTCGGTCACCACCGGCGGCCCTTCGATGCGGTCTTTGATTTGCGCTTGAAAGGCTTGAAACGCCGGCAGCGTGCTGAGCGGATTCGGCTCGGCGTGGCTGGCAACGTGCACGAAGCTCACGCCATCCTCCAAGCGGTAACTGGCGTAGCAAATCCCGGCCGGCGCGAGCTGGTTCAGCGCTTCGAACACCGCGCGCACCAGCGCCGTGTTCGTCTGGGCGTGCTCCGGCTTGGTTTTGTAGCGAACCATAATCGTCTTCATGAATGCCTCAGCTACTCGACGACCGAGCCGAATGAAAAGATGCGCGGCGGGCAACGATTCGGTCGATTGCCCGCAACTCGTTGAAACTATTGAGGGTCGCGCGGCATCGCGGTAGCGAGCCGCAGAACCTCCCAATCCACGCCCGCGGACGAGAACTCCGTGACCCTCACCGAGCCGTCCGCACAGCGCTCGGCGACCCCGCGCCAGAACTTGCTGCCGGCGGTGTTGGTTTGGCGGACACGAATTTCCCAGCTGCCCGGGAAAGCGGCGAAGAGTGCGTGAGCGGCGCGCGCGCCAACGCCTTTCCCGCGCGCACCACGCACGACGAAGAACTCCGCGACGTCCATCACCTCCGTCGCAGCGGTGACGCGCGAGCCTCGGCGCGCGAGCGCGAAGCCGCACAGCTTGTCGTCGGCGCGGATCAAGAACGGAAAATGATCGTCGCTCGTCCACCAACGTTCGTCGACCGGTAGGTCGAAGCGACCGTTCGGTTTGAGGTCGAGCGGCACCTGCTCGCTGAAGTCGTGAACGTACAGCTCGAACAGATTGGCGAGCACGAAAGCCTGGTCTAGGGCGACAGGTTCGAGAACGACGAGCGGTTCAATCACGGTCCCCGCAATGTAGCGCTTGCCCAGCGGGGCGGATCGCGGTACCGGGCCGGCCATGGCGGATGACGCTGCCAGCCCAGAGCCGGAGCCGGCCCCCGAGCGCGAGCGCGAGCTCGAGGTGGGCCTGCCTGCGTCCGGCTCGTGGCTGCAGCAGAACCGTACCTTGGCACTGACGCTCGGTTGCGTTGGTCTGTGCGGGGTGATCGCCGCCGACGTCTACGTGATGGCGAAGAGCGACGCCAAGCGCAGCGCTGTCGCCGCCGCCGCGACCAACAGCGCCGAAGCGCCGCGACCAGCGGAGCCAGCGACGCCGGTCGCCGCCGCGCCGAGCGGCAGCGCAGCGCCAGTCGAGGCCAGCGACGACCCGTCGGCCGTGCTCGACTACGAAAGCGACGATGGCGAGCCGCACTCGTCGGCCAAGCCGGCGGCGCCCAAGCATTTCGACACCGTGCAACACGCCGCGCTCGACAGCTGCACGACCGCTAGCGTCGACGGGTTGAGCCGGCAGATCATCGCGCAGGCACGTTGCATCAAGCCGAACGCGTTCGTGCCGTTGCCTAGCCGGCCTAACCTCGTCATCGCCTCGCAGGTATTTCCGTACCTGGAGCTGGAAGCGCGCGACCATTTGCTGAAGGCGATCGACGCGCGGCCCAAGCAAAAGATGACGATCAACAGCGCGCTGCGCACCGTGGCCCAGCAATACCTGGTTTGGCGCTGGTCGGCGACCAAGCGCTGCGGTGTGCCGCTCGCTACGCCGCCGGGTGAAAGCAACCACGAGGTCGGCTTCGCGCTCGACATCGCCGAGGCCGGCACCTGGCGGCCGGCGCTCGAAGCGCAAGAGTTCAAGTGGCTGGGTAGCTCGGACCGCGTGCATTTCGACTACAAGGGCGGTAGCTCGGCGGGGCGGGTGGCGACCGACGTACTGGCTTTTCAAAAGCTATGGAATCGCAACCACGCGACCGACAAGCTCCCCGAGGACGGGCACTACAACCCAGCGACCGAGCAGCGCCTCAAGCAAGCGCCAGCCGACGGTTTCGCGATCGGCCCCGCCTGCAGCAAGCCCGCCGGCAAGTGACGGCTAGTTGGCTACGTCCTTGAACTCGAGACCGATGTACTGAGGCGCGCCACCCGGGCTCAGCTCGGCGGGCTCGAGCTTGACCAAAAATTCGGTGGTGATGATCGTGCCAGTGATTAGGCTCGAGGGCGTGCTGCACGTGCCGTCGGCGTTCGAGGTACAGGTGCACTTACCCGACGGATCCAAACACTGGCGATTCGTGCCGGCTTGGGCGGTGAACGTGAAGAGGGCCGGCCCAACTTGCTGCGCCTGAACGCAGGCCAGCGAAGCCGGCGAGCCGCTGGGCGTGCACTGCTGCGGCAGGGTTTGTGGCACGCCGAAGCGACCGTCCCACGGAACGTCGACGGTTTGCCCGGGCGCGAGCGTGACCGTGGTCGGCACCGCGCACGCCAGCGAACAGGTGACGCCCGTGCCCTGCATCATCGCTTGGCACGAGCTGTGGCAGTTGTCGACGCGCGGCAGCAGCGCGCGTGAGCCGTCTTCGACCTGAAACAGCCGCTCGGGTTGGCACGTCATAGTCTGCTGGCCGAGGTACAGCGTCTTGGTCGAGCTGTTCTTGATGTGCACGGGCAGCGTGTAACCAGCGGCGTCGGTGTAGCTGGAGCACGCCATCGCGCCGCCCGCAGCGACGCCTGACGCGGCTTGGCCCGCGCTGGTTCCGGCGCTCGCGCCTGCTGTGGCGCTGGGTCCAGCTAGCTGCCCGGCTGCCGCGCCACCGCTGCCAGCCGCTGCAACGGCTCCGGCGTCACTGATTGGCGACGTGTCCACGCTGCCGTTCACGCAGCACGGCAGCCACAGAGCGCTCAGAGCGAGCGCGAGGCACACCGGCAGCCGAGACATCCCCCTATTGTTAGAAGGCGATCGCCCTCAAATCCAGCCTGATTTCGCGTGTAAGAATCGCAGACCACTGCAACCCCGCTAGGTATTGCCAGCTCGGCTGTCAAAGTGGCGTGGCGCCGTTGTATGCGCGCGCTGGCGCGCTGGCGTCAAACAGCTCAATCGCGTGTCCCGCGACGACGCACCGCGAGCAGCGCCAGCGCCGCGGCGAGCCAGCCCGCAACGCCTGCGCCTGCTGCACCGGGAGCGCGCCCGACCGCGCAAGCGCCACTGCCCGGCGCGGACATCTTCGGCGGCGGCTGGTCTGGAACCACCGTCTCCGGCACGTCGTCCAGCTCTTGCAGGTAGCGGACCATCTGGTTGAGCTCGACATCGGTCAGGTTGCTGACGATGCCCATGTTGTCTTTGGTGTACGTCGTGAAAATCTCGAGCAACGTCGCGGAGCGGCCGTCGTGCAGGTACGGCGCCGATTGCCAGAGGCCCTTCAAGGTCGGTGTGTCGATGCCAGTCAGCGGCCCGCCCAGGCGCGAGCCCGACGTCGGTAGAATGGTCCCGACGTCGTGCAGGCCGGCCTGCATCGTGCTGTCCGTGAACTCGGGCGCGGCATGGCAGGCGGGACACGCGGCCTTTTCGAACACTTTGCGCCCGGCCAGCGCGTCTTTAGTGAAGCTGCCGTCCGCGTTGCGGAACGGGCTGCGCGGCACCTGGTCGAAGGTCGCGAAATAGGCCGATAACGCGTCGAGATCTTGGCTCTGGCCCGCGGCAGGCGGTCCGAACGTGTCGTAAACACCAGCCGCGTTTTTGCGCGAGACGAAGTCGGTGTCGGTCATGAAGCCCGAGCCGCCGAAGCTGTCGCGAATGTCGCGCTCGAAATCCTGAATCTCGTCCATGTTGCCGCTCCAGTGCACGCGGCCCTCGCCGACGCCGCGCACGCCGAGCAGCGTCTTGGTGTTACGCAGGCCCTCGCCCCGGTCGGTAAAATCCCAGACCCGGCCGTCACTGATGCCACCCAGGTGACACGACGCGCACGCCCAGTAGCCGTCGTGGCCCATGCGGGTGTCAGCGGCGTTGAAGAAGACTTGTTTGCCGCGCAGCACGTCGGCCGGCAGCGGCTCGGCGTCGATCGTGCGAATCGCCGCCAGTTGAGCGGGCGCGGTGTGATCGATCGAGGCGATCGACTTGCTGAGATCGTAGGCGATGACTTCGCGCGTGAGGTACGAGCTGACGAACAGCTTGCCGTTTGGCAACAGCACCAAGCCGTCGGGCGCCACGCCCACTTGTTTGATGCCGCTGATGTTGGCCCCCGTGTAGGCGTCGGTAATGCCGATCCAGTTGTCCGGCTGCACCAGAACGTACGCATAGTCACCGGTCGGTGAGAACGCGACCGAGACAGGCGTCGAGCGATTGTCGATGTCCTGACGCTTGGCGAGTACTTCGGTCTCGGTGCTGAGATCGATCGCGCACACTGCCGAGCGCACGAAGTTGTCGAACGTGCTGTGCTGGCCGTCGCGTTGCACTCCGCGTGCCGTGTTGTCCTTCTTCGCGCTGACCCAGCCTTGCGTGCCGTCGGGCGAAATCACCATCGCCGACACGAAGTTGGGCACGCCGCGCCCCGAAGACTGTGTGTCGGTACTTTGATCGAACGGCAGCACGATCGTGTTGGCCAGCGTGAGCGACTCGGGCGCGACCACCCAAACCTCGCCGTGGTCGGCGGGCGAGATGAAGCGCGTGACGAAGATCCGGCCGTCCGCGGCGACCGAAACTCCGGCAGCCGTCTGGGCGAGCAAGAGCTCACGACCCACCGTGCGCGAACCGGCATCGATCTCGACCAGCTTGCCGGTCGCGTACAGCGAGACATACGCCTTGCCGCTCGGGCCGAACGCCAGCGAGTGCGGCTGCGAGGCGTACGCCATCGCGATGCGCGTCACGACGTCGCCCGTATCGCCGTCGAGCACGACGACTTCGTCCGACAGCCGGTTGGTCACCCAAATCGTGCCGTCGGGCGCCACGGCCAAGGAGCTCGGGTCCTTGCCGACCGGGATTTCGTGCAGCCGCGTGAGCGCCTGGGCATCGACGACACTGACCGAACCGCTGTCGGGGTTGACGTTCCAAACCCGGTTGCGTTTTTCGTCGAAGGCGATCGTCCCCGAGCGGGTCGGCGCGATCGCGGTCAGCGGAAAGTGCGCGGCGAAGATCAGGTTGTCGCTGGTGCGCCCGACGTCGTCGCTACCGTTGACGAGCACGTTCCATTGACCAGTTGCCGCGAAAGCGTGCGTCACCGACGACTCGGTCGACGTCTGCGATGGCGTGCCGTCGCCAAAGCTCCAGCGAAAAGACACGGCACCCACTGCGTCTGCGACGTTGACCTTGAACGTCTGCGGCTGACCGACGGCGCCCTCTTTCAGGGGGTCGAGCGTGAGGGTGAGCGCCCAGGCTGAGCTGGTGCCGAGAAACGCTGCCGCCGCGACGGCGGCGATACGGCGCTTCATGGCTGACCAGAGCGCCGGCTGCGGCGACGCGCCCGCGCTCGTCGGCCGCCGAGCCACGCCAGCCCTGCCAGGAGCAGCGACGCGGCGCCGGCCGGCGCGCGCCCGGGAACGCTGCAGCCGCAGCCGCCCGTATCGGTGGAGTTGGCAGCGACCGGTGTCGTACCGCCGCTGGCGCCGGCGGTCGCCATCATGCCGCCCGCTGGTGCACCGGCGCCGATCATGCCGCTGCCGCTGGTACCGCTGCCGGCAACTCCGCCAGTGCCGCCAGCAGTCGTGAAGCCCGCTGCACCGGCGGTCCCCGGCGCGCCGGCACCGCCGCCCGCACCCGTCCCGCCTTCGGGACCACCAGGCACGATTTCGCCATCGCCGGGACACGCCACGACCGCGTCGAGCGTCGCGCCGGTTGAAAAGTGCGCGACGGCTCCGGCCGTGATCGCGTTGCCGGCTAGATCTTTGATGCCGCCAGCGGGTACGACCACGTCGTACGTCGAGTTCGCGACCAGCGGCGTCTTCATGCCGAACGAGATCGCGTTGAACGACGATTTGCTGAAATTGCCGACGAGCGGCGTGCAGTCACCGTTCTTGCGCACGATGATGTTCTTGGCGTTCACCGTGTCCAGATCGATATCGTCGGAGAAGTACGTGGTGAAGCGCGTGGTCAGCGCCTGCTTCAGATCGCCGTCGCTCGGGAAAATCTTGACCACCTTGGGCGGCGTGGTGTCCGGGTCCATCTGGTGTGGGATCAGCGCCGAGCCCGTACCGTGATCGTTCCCGAGGTAGACCAAGTTGCCGAGCGCGGTCGGGAAGTCGAAGTCGCCGCCGGCGCCTGCCGGGTCAGTACCGTGACCGACCTGCTTGATGTTGGCTTCGTCGCGCACGTCCCATTTCTTGTAGCCTTCGCTTGATTGGCCGCAGATTAAGAAGCCGTCGGTATAGCCGCAGTAGCCGCCGCGGTCGCTGCCGCTTTTGTCCATGTGCACCTGAGTGATCGCGTCAGGGCTCCACTTCATGAATGCGTAGCTACCGTTCGTGCCGGGCCCGTAGATTCGATCACCGATCACGATCGACGAGTACAGCGACGCCGTCGTCTGCCCGGTGGTCAACAAGAAGGGCTTGGTGACGTCGCCGACGTCAAGGACCGAGAAGTGCGTCGTCCCCTGATCCATCTGGGCGACGACCAGGTAATTGCCAGCCGCATACGTCGGACCGACTCGGAAATTCCCGACCTCGGGTGAGGTGATGTGCGGCTTGACTTCGACCGGATTCGCCGGGTCGGTCGCGTCGACAATGTAGACGCCATTGCCGGTGCCGCCGGCGAAGACGTACGGCCACTGCCACGACAGCATCCAGGCTGCGTTGTCGTAGTCGCCGCCGTTGACTCCGGTCAGCGCGACCGCGCCCGACGGCTTGGGGTTCAACGGATCGGTGAAGTCGAAGAACTGCAGGCCGACGGTCGTCGGCACCACCAAGAAGTCTTTGCCGTCGATCATCGCCACCGGCATGGCGTGCAGCTCGCGAATCTTCGACGTCTCCGGCGTTCCGTCGAGCGTGTGCAGCAGCTTGGGCTTGCGCGGGTCGCTGATGTCGAACGTGTGGAAAGAACCCGGCGGCTTGCCGCTGTCGTTCGACCCCATCACGATCATGTACCCGTGTAGGACGAGCACGGTGTTGCTGCCGGTCGGCCCGGTCGGGAACTTGTCAGCGCCCTCGCCACCAAACAGCGAGATGGGCTTTTCGAGCTCGGCCTGGGTGTAGGTCAGGTTGCCAACGGTCACGGCCGCGGCGCTTTGGGGAAGGCAGACAGCACCGGCACAGATTGCAGCCATCACCGCAGCACGTCGGCTAATTCGCAAGCTTAGACCCGTCATTGAATCTCAGTTCCCGTCTATGCGTACGGCGGCTCACCAAAATCCCTAAATATTCCTGCATTAAGGCGCCTGGGCGTTACCGACCACAGATGGGTGGATCGGAGCCAATTGGGGCAGAAGCGGTGTCGAGCTTGGCGTCGTTTTGGCTAGGCGAAGCGTCCCGCACGATGACGCCCTTTGCCTCGTCCAATCGGTAGTAACCGACCAGGCCAGCTTCGGTGCCGTCGAGCCGACGATGCATATTGTCGGCAATTTCCGCCTGGGTTCGCGCGGTGGACCAGATGCGGAGGTCGGCCATCAGTCCGACGAAAAAGTCCCGGCCTGCTCGGCCACCGATACTCATGGTCGGCGACCCCGACAAGGCGTTGGTGTTGCCGGTCCCGACGCCTTCGAGCACGCCGTTCACGAAGACGAGTACGAGCCCGGTGACGCGGGTGCGAGTAGCTGCGACGTGCACCCACTTGTTGGTCGTGACGTTGCTGGTGCTTTGGACCGGTGTGTCCGGGTTACCGATGGTCATCTGGAACTTGTTGTTCAGGATGCCGGCACCAAAATCATCCGTCGTGACCGCGGGCACGTCCGCGTAGACGATCGGGTTACCTAAGTACGGTCCCTTACCGGTCAGTGACTGGTCGGTCTTCAGCCAGACTTCGATCGTGAAGTCGTCTTGGACCATTCGCGTCATGGTGGCGAAGTGGGCACCGTCGAAGTTACGTACGGGCTGTGCCGAGCAAGCGGCAGTGTCGGGAGAGCCGCCTTCGCTCCCCGTCCGTCGACCAATCGGATCGCTGAACTGCGTGCCGCAACCAACCAAGAAAACGCCGATGAAAAGGCCTTTCATAGCGACCCTGCCGGCACCGAAAGCTCGAGCCCGACCGCCGCCAAAAGGGCCGGTCGTCCCCACTCAGTTGCCTCGCGACCCGCTAGGCGAATCACCGTCTTGGGAAAGGCTGTCGAGCCCATCCCGTCAACGAACAAGCGTAATCCTGGCGCAAGCGAAAAGCGCGTCGTGACACCGAGCGAAGGACAAGCCACGAAGCGATTGTCCGACGCGCTCAGGTACGTCGGGTTGGCGTTGCCGCGCAGTTGCAGGCTTCCCAAACCAATCGCAGCCGTGAGCCGCAGCGACACGGGCGCGCGCCGACCCGTCACTTCCAAAACGCCACCCAAACGGTAGAACGATGCGAACAGCTCAACCGATCCCTCGCCCTGAACCAGGCGCGCGGGAGTGATCGGCGTGAGCACCGAAGCGCTCAGCCCAGCGCGAAAAAGCGGCATCCAGGTGAGCGTCGACAGCACGTGAGTGCCCGGTCGGAAATTGGTGCTGTAGAGCAAGCTTGGTCCGACGGAGAGCGACAGCGCTTCGGGTCGTTCGCGCGCGGGCGCGAGTTCGCGCGGCCGTCGCGGCTGCTGACGTTCGGGCGGTGGTGGGGCCGGCGCCGGCCGAGCCGCCATTTCGAGCAAACTTGCGCGCAACAGCTCGACCGAGCGCGTCGCGATCAGCTCACCAGCGGCGGGATCGGCAGTGCTGGCGGCGACCAGCTTCCAGCTGACAGTCTTGCCGGTGCCTCGGTCGAAGATCGTCATGTCGACGTCGCTGCCGCCCATCGGGGCGATCCGAATCGAAGCGACGGCGGCGGCCGTCTCGGCTTCTTGCTCGAGTGACGGCAGACGCGCGTGCTCCGGCGGAAGCCATTTGACGACCAGCCCGAGCGACTCGATCTCTTGGCGCAGCCGCAAAGCCAACGGCAACGCGCTCGGATCTACGGCCATTACGACGGTTTTTGGTGGGCCGTCGGCGTGTGCCGGTGCCGCCCAACTGAGCGAGCACAGCCAGGCCAGCAATAGCGGCAGAAAAACCCGCTTCGCGAGCGACGCGAGCTCCCGACGCCAAGCGGTCCTCATGCCGCGGCGAGCGTACTACTTCAGAACCGAGCGGGCGATATCGGCGTGCGGGCCGTCCGGGTAGCGGGTCAGGTACTCGCGCGCCACCCGCTGAGCACCAGCAAAGTCCCCCGCATTTCGCAGCGCTTCGACCTGGCGGCCCCAAGCTTCACGCACCAGCGGTCCGCTCGGTTGCTCGCGGACGCACGTCGAGAACCAGGCAGCTGCCCGAGCGTAGGCATGGCGTTGATCGAAGGCTACTTTGCCGAGCGCGAAAGCCGCGGCGGCGCGCCGAGGATCGTGCGGGTAGCGGCGACGCAATGTAAAAAGGGCCTCGGTGGCGCGGTCAGCCCGGCCCGAAACGCGCGCGGCATCGCCCAGCACCAACAGCTCGGCCGGCGTCGCGCCGTCGCACACGCTCTGAAAGCCGTGCGCATCGGCCGCCGCAAATGCCTGGCGCAGATCACCCGTCTTCGCGAGCTCGCGCCAGCCGCCCGCTGCGTCCTTGCCTGGCGCTTCTGGCGCCGAGGGCTCGGGCGTCAGCGGAGTCGCGGACGGCGCTGGCGCACTCGGATCACCGAAGGCGGGGCCGTCGGTCACCGGTACGGGGTGCGCGTCAGAGCTGGCGCTGAGCGACAGCGCGGCGTGGACTTCGGCGCCGATCAAATCGAAGCGTCGCTCAGCGACGGAGGCGATGAGCGTCTCGCCGGCGCGGACTGGGCGCTCGGCGCCGACGATCGAGCCAGCGACGCCCACGCTGCCTTCACGCACGCTGATCGAGAACTGCTGCGACGCGGTGTCCCAGCGCAGGTCGAAGCGCGTGCCGGTGACCCGCACCGCGAACGGTCCGGCGATCAGCCGCCAAGCACTGTGTGACGTGTGCACGACCTCGGCCGAAAGCGAGCCGCTCTCGAGCGCGAGGCTGGCGCCGTCGTTGTCCGTGTCGACGACGCGAGCGCGCGAGAGCGGATCGACCTTGACCACGGTGCCGTCCGAAAACTTCACCACGACCGGGCGTGCCGCGGGTGCCGCCAGCCAGGTCTGCGACTGACCCGCGGCGCCATCGACCGTAAATTCCAGCCGACTCGGCGTGCGCAACAGGACGAACGCTGCCACCGCTGCGACCGACAGCGCGGCCGCCATCGATACCATCAAGCCGCGGCCGAAGCGCGGCGCTGGGGTCGCGGCGCCCATCGCCTTGGCCAGGAACAGCCGTTCGGCTTGCTTGATCGCGAAGCGGCGCTTGTCGGCGTCGTCCTCGAACGACGTCGCGACCTTCGCGCCCAAGGCGCCGAGCCCGTTCAACGGTCGCGCCATCGCGCACCTCCATCCAGCCAAGGCCTAAGCTCGGGATAGCGCGCTGCGACGGCCACGAAGCGCTTTTCGCTGCGCACGAGCCGGCGCTTGATCGTCGCCAACGAGACGTCGCAGGCCGCCGCCACCTCGGTCAGCTCCATGCCGTCGATGAAGCGGAGCGCGAACGCGATGCGTTCGTCGGCCGGCATCACGTCGAGCACGCGGTACACGGCGCGCAACGCCTGGCGCGCTTCGGGCGCGAACGCGACGGCCGACGGCTCGCAACGCTCTTCTTCTGCCGAGTCGACGAAGCGCCGCAGCCAAGCGCGGCGCGTGCGCGTGCGCAGCACCTTGCGCGCAGTGTGGGTCGCGACGCGACCGAGCCACGGCTCGAGCGCCGACGGATCTTTCAGTGAGTGAATCGACCCGAGCGCACGCGTGAAAACCTCTTGAAGAATGTCCGCCAGCTCCGTGTCGTAGCCGATGACGTGGGTGATGATGCGTTCGACCCAGCCGACGTGGCGCTGAAACAGCGCAGCTTTCGCCCCCGGGTGATTCGCACGCAAGGCTTCGACCAGCGCAATGTCGTCGCCCGTGAACGCGAGCGGCAGCACGATACCTGGGGCCTTGGAGGCGACGCGCGAAGTGGACAACGGACTCTTCAAGGTAATCCGATCCGTCAGTTCCCGACAGAAACCGTGACGGCTCATCTTTCCACCCTCAAGGCTTCGCCAGCCCAACCGATTTTCCGCAGCACTTCTCCACATTTACACGGCGCGCCATTGGCCCTTCCTCAGCCCATTGCACTTCCATTCTCGCGCCGTCGGCCCCGCCCTCCGCTCGTCCCCCCATGTAGGCCTGAGTTCCTGGCGCGGGCTTCCGCCCGCGCGCGCCGCGGGCAGCTGCCCGCGCAGCGCTCCGTGGGCGGTGCCTGACCCGGTGCAGTGACTTGGTTCTCGCGAAAGCCTCGCCCCAACCCAAGCTTGCGGAGCGCGTCGCGGATGGCTCTCGGGTTTGACCGAATCAATGCGGCGAGTTATTCATCAGCCAGAGCCGCGCCGCGTGGTGTCGGTTCGTGAAAGGCTAGAAGTCATGAGCTGGGAAACGCCAAGCTTCGTTGAGATCGATATGAGCGCAGAGATTGGCTCGTACGAAGGCGAAGACTACGACGGACTGTGAGCTCTCTTGCTCGTCACTCCCGCCGTCTCGCAAGCATCTTGTCATTCGTCTCATCTCGCAGGTTGAACACGCCCGCCGATAGCCTTGCCAGAAACCAGGCTTGGCGGGCGGGCAGCTGAAAACTGAGACCAATGGTCGGTCGCAAGCATCGTGAGCGGCGCCTCGGAGGTCGCGTTTGTTGATTCGTGTTTTGGGCTCCGCCGCGGGAGGTGGCTTCCCGCAATGGAATTGCGGGTGCCCCAACTGTGCAGGCGTACGTAACGGTTCGATCACCGCAGTCGCTCGCACGCAAGAGTCAGTAGCGGTAAGCGCGGATGGCGCTGCCTGGTTCTTGCTTAATGCCTCGCCAGAGATCCGGCAGCAGCTCGAGAGCTTTCCGAAGCTGCATCCGCGCTCGCAGCGCGATACGCCGATCGCCGGCATCGTGCTCACCAACGGTGATCTCGATCACGCGTTGGGGCTGCTCTCGCTGCGCGAATCGCAGCCGCTGGAGCTCTACGCGAGCGACCGGGTGCGGCGCGGCTTTACCGAAGGCAACGTGCTGTATCGCACGCTGCAGCGCTTCGACGGCCAAGTCACTTGGCACGCGCTCGACTTGAGCGAGCCGGGGCGCGAAGCCGAGCTGCTCTTGCCGAATCGCGCGCCGAGCGGCCTCGCGATGCGCGCTTTTTCAGTGCCGGGCAAGGCGGCGCTGCACCTCGATCAAACCAAGCCCGATCCGGGCGACAACATCGGCGTATTGATCCGCGACCTCAGCACGAAGCGCAGCTTGGCTTACCTGGCGGCGGCTGGCGCGAGCTCGCCGGCCGTCATCACCGCGACCGCGGCCGCCGATTGTGTTTTCTTCGACGGCACCTTCTGGTCGAGCACCGAGCTGATCGATCTAGGCGCGTCCACGAGCCGCGCCGAAGACATGGCGCATTGGCCGATCAGCGGCCCCGAAGGCAGCTTGCAATTCTTGGCATCACTGCCGCGCGCGCGCCGCGTCTACATCCACATCAACAACACCAACCCGATCCTGCGTGACGACTCAGCCGAGCGCGCAGCCGTGCACGCCGCCGGCGTCGAAGTGGCGTACGACGGCATGGAGCTTGTGCTGTGAGCGTCACCTGGCGCGCGCCGCTCGCGAAGGAGGAATTCGTGGAGTGGCTGCGGCGCGAAGGCGCGAGCCGCTACCACGACCAGCACCCAGTCCACCTGCGCATGCACCAAGGCAAGCTGAGCCAAGCGCAGTTGCAGCAATGGGTGCTGAATCGCTACTATTACCAGACGCGCATCCCGATCAAAGACGCGCTGATCTTGTCGAAGTCGGAGGATCCAGCGTTTCGGCGCGCGTGGATCCGTCGCATTCATGATCACGACGGCGTGACCGAGGGCGAAGGCGGCTTGGCGCTCTGGCTGCGGCTGGCCGAAGGCGTCGGCCTCGACCGCGCCGAGGTCGCGAGCTTGCAACGGGTTTTGCCGGGCGTGAAGTTTGCGTGCGATGCGTACGTGACCTTGGTGCGCGAGCGCAGCCTGCTGGAGGCGGTGGCGTCGTCGTTGACCGAGTTCTTCGCGCCCGACTTGATGAGCCGGCGCATCCAAGCCTGGCAAGAGCACTATCCGTGGGTCGACAGCGAAATGCTGGCCTACTTTCGCGCGCGCGTGCCGAGAGCGCGCGTCGATTCGGAAGAGGCGCTGGCGTTCGTCGTCACTCACGCCACGACGTTCGACCTGCAAGAGCGCGCGGTCGCGGCGTTGGTCAACAAGACCCAGATCTTGTGGCACCTGCTCGACTGCGTGCAGGCCGCGTACGTTACCGACCAGGTGAGCCCGTGACCAGCGCCGCAGAGCCGAGCGAGCTCTTGGGGATGCGACCCAAGCTTGCCCCCAAAACCAAGCTGCGGCTGGATCCGAAGACCGGCAAACACATCCTGCTCTATCCGGAAAAGGGCCTGCTCCTGAACCCGACCGGAACGGCGATCTTGCAGTTGTGTACGGGCGAGCACACGCTGTCGGAAATCGTGACACAGCTTGCCGCGCAATTTCAGGCTACGATCGAGCAACTGCGGCCCGAGGTGTTGGCGTTCGTGAAGGGGCTACTCGATCGAGGCTTGCTGCAGGCGGCGCCGTGACGACGGAAGCTCGGCTGTACACGCTGATCGCCGAGCTGACGTACCTGTGCCCGCTGCGCTGCGTTTATTGCTCCAACCCGACTGATCTGGCAGCCCACCCCGATCGCTTACAAACGGCGGATTGGCTGCGGGTTTTTCGCGAAGCGGCCGAGCTGGGTGCGCTCCAGCTCAACTTGAGCGGCGGCGAGCCGTTGCTGCGCAAAGACCTCGAGGCGCTGGTCGAGGGGGCGCAAAAGCTCGATTTCTACACGAACCTGATCACGAGCGGCATCCCGCTCACGCGCGAGCGTTTGACGCGCCTGCGCGACCTGGGTCTGAACAGCGTACAGGTTTCGATTCAAGATAGCCGAGCGAGCGACGCCGACCGGATCGCGGGGCGCACGGCGTTCGAGCAAAAGCTCGAGGTGTGCGGCTGGGTCAAGGAGCTCGGGCTGCCGCTCACCGTCAACATGGTCCTGCACCGCCAGAACCTGGGCCGCACCGCGGAGATGATCGCGCTCGCCGAATCACTGGGCGCGGATCGGCTGGAGCTGGCCAACACCCAGTACTTGGCGTGGGCGCTTTCGAATCGCAGCGTGCTCTTGCCGAGTGAAGCGCAGCTGAATGAAGCGCGCGAAGTGGCGCGCGCCGCCAAAGAGCGCTTGAAGGGCAAGCTCGAGCTGCTGTTCGTGCTGCCCGACTACTACTCGGACCGTCCGAAGGCGTGCATGAGCGGCTGGGGACAGCGCTACCTGCTGGTCAGCCCCGACGGCCTGGCCCTGCCCTGCCACCTGGCGCACACGCTGCCCGGTCTCACTTTCGACAACGTGCTGGAACGTTCGCTCGCGGACATTTGGCAGAATTCGGCCGCATTTTTGGCCTTTCGCGGCCAAGCCTGGATGCCCGAGCCTTGCCAAAGCTGCGAGCGGCGCGAGCTCGATTTCGGCGGTTGCCGTTGCCAAGCCTTCCACCTGACGGGCAACGCCGCCGCCATTGATCCAGCGTGCGCGCTATCCCCGCAACATGCGTTGATCACCGACGCGCGCGCGGCCGCGCAACCCGAGCAGCTGATACCGCTAAAAATGCTGTACCGCGAGCTCAATCCGCGCGGGGCCTAAGACGCCGGCAGATTCGCGACGATCTTCTCCGAGACCTCCCACAGCTTTCGCGCGAGCGTCGGGTCGTTGGCATCGGCGCGCGGTTTTGCGATGTTGCAGTCAGCGAGGTACTCTCCCGATACGTTGGCGAGCTGCGGGTTGGTGGCAGCGTAAACCTCGGTCGCCGCGCCCTGCTGCACCGACTTGAGCGCAAGCGGTCCAAAAACGCTCAGGCTCGCGGCCAGCAACGAGTTCATGTGACGTTGCAAGCCGGTTCGAATCACGCCCGGATGTACGGCATTCGCCGTCTGCTTACTACCCGCGAGGCGGCGCGACAGCTCTTTGGCGAACAGCAGATTGGCGAGCTTGGCTTGGCCGTAGGCACTCCAGCCGCCATAACCCTTGGCGCCGTCGAGGTTGTCAAAGTCGATGCCGACCTTCGGAGCTTGGCGATGCGCGCTGCTGCTCAACATCACGACGCGCCCGGCTTCGCTCAGCTGCTGGAGCAAGCCGGTCACGAGCATGAAGTGCCCGATATGGTTGGCGAAGAACTGGAGCTCGTAACCGTGCGCCTTGTGCAAGGTCGGCAGGGCCATCACGCCAGCGTTACAAATGATCGCGTCAAGCGCCTTCCCGTTGCGTTTCACGGCTTCAACGCAGCCGCGGACGCTCGACGGATCCGAGAGCTCACACGCGAGCGGCAGCGTGTCTCCCGCGACCGCCGCACACGCGCTGGAAGCTTTTTCGAGCGTGCGCGCCGTCCCGATCACGCATGCTCCACGCAACGCGAGCACGCGCAAAACTTCACCGCCGAGGCCGGAGTTGCATCCGGTGACGAGCAACGTCTTGCCCGTCAATGAAAGTCCGTCGGTGACTTGCTCTGCCGTAGTGCCGTAGCCGAATCCGCTGGGTCCATTCGGCGCGAGCGAGGAGTAGAGCGACATCACACCCTCCTAGCACTTTCGCGCCGTGAGCGTCGGGCATACCGCGTGCACAGCCGCGTTCACTCAGCGAGGCTCGTTCGAAGCTCCGCGAGTCGCTCGGTGAATACATACGCTTCGACGAGGTTCAACGTCGCGCCGGAATCGGTCGTGGGCTGCAGGCGCACGCAGTCTTTATCGTTCACCCTGTCGAACGTCTTCGCCACGCAGGCGATGGTCGTGAAGCCGCGCCCGTAGAAACCGCCCGCGAACCCAGTAGCCGCCTCGCGCGCCGCGCCATCGCTCGACTGCGACTCGAAAAAGATCTGATGCGTCAGCATCCGCTTCGCCGACAACAGCACCTGCTGCGCGACGATGATGCGTCGGTCGGTCCAGACAACGGTGTGTCGACGCAAGCGCGGGTAAGCCATCACCGCCGCTTGGCCGAGCCGCGGCAGCGTCGCAAAGTCAGCGCCGACATCGCGCCACAGCTCGCGCTCGCCCGGCTCGAGCACGAGCGCGTCGAGGTACGTCGCTTTCGTGCCGGTCACGCGATTGACCACGACCGCCACCAGCACGATTCCGAGCAGCGCCGCGATGAAATAAAGGAAAGCCATGAATCAGCGCCGACTCGGGCCAGCATACCGTCGCGACCCCGGAAAACTGAGCGCGACGACGCAACCGGCGAACGCCGAATCGGTACGAGCGTGGAGAAGGCCCTCCGATGCCCCGCGCCCAACCGCCGAAAGCCACGAATCGCCGCAGAAATTCCACGACACCGCTGGTCTCGGGCGAGGACGGCCGCATGGACCTGTCGCCTGCAAAGGTGGTGTGGCGAGGGGTTTCACCATAACCACCACGCCAATCCGGGCTCCGCCCGCATGGGCGAAGCCTGGTACGAGCTCGATCTCGGTTGGTGCCTGCTGCTCGGCTTGGAACGGCTCGGCCTCGTGCACGATGTGCACGCTACCGGCCGTTCTACGCCGGTTCGGCGCTTCAAAGCGCGGCTGCGCTGAGGTTATGCTCAGTCGTCCGACTCGGAATCACTGTCGTCGGCCTCGGGCGCCGCGCTGGCCTTGACGCGCGCCGCCTTGGCGGGCACGCGCGGCTTGGGGCCCGGACCGGAGGTCATACGAATGAAGTCGTAGACGTCGAACAGGTCGCGCGGCTCTTGGTTCTGCTCTTTCAGCTTGTTCGAAACCAGCCGCGCCACGCTGAGGAAACGCGTGTAAGCGGCGCTGGTGGCGCGCGCCGGGGCCGAACCGCGACCGCCCATCACCTTGACCTGCTGCTTGAACGCGGTCGGGTGCACGCAAATCTGTTCGCCCGGGTTGTAGACTGCCGACGGGCCCGTGGCGATTTCCCAGCGCGCCTGTTCGCCGTACACGGCGGCAAACGCGGCCAAGAACGCGTCGAACCGCAGTTCGTATGGCGTTTTGCCGTGCAACAGGTCGCGAACCGCGAGCGCCAAAGCGCGCATGCCTTCCTCTTTCAGCCCCTTCGGCTTCTTGACCTGTGCGGCGGGCACGAGATCCGTGTGGCTGAGCACGCTGAGCACGGCGTCCCAAACCTGGGCGAAGTTTTGACCCTTCACCAACGCGTCGAGCACGGCCGGCGAGAGCTTCTCTTGCGCCTCACGCCCCAGGGCGTCGCGATGCTTCGGCGCGCGCACTTCCACGCCTTCGCCGCGCATGTCGGCCAGCCACTTTGGGTCCGCAAGGCCTGCGGGGTACGTCTCGTGCAGCTTCTCGAGCTGATCGAGGAAGCTGCGACCGTCTGAAGGCGACGACGACGCGCTGGCCTTTTCGCGGCGCGCCAGCACGGCGCGCTGACGCTCGTAAAAGGCGCGTTGGTCAACGTTCGGCGACTCGACCCGGCGCATCAGCTGGTGGTAGCCGCTGGCCATCGTCCGCTCTTCGCCATCTTCGAACACGTAGGCGCGCTTGCCGCCTTCCTCTCGCACCAAGACAGCGACTCCCCAATCCTTACGCGCGGTGTGGTTGAAGAGGGGGAGATCGCTCGTTTCGGTGGTGGATTGTGTCATGAAGATTCTTTCTGGACCTTTAGCTAGCCGGGCGGTGAGGGCACCGCACTGGCGTGCGAACCGCGGCGTCTGCGAGAACTGAACTCTGTTGGCGCCTAGAACGCCACGCGACCACGCGGAGACGGGACCCTAGCACATCGCGTGCCTACACGCTTTCGGCCCGCCATCCGCTTCGAAGATTGTGCGACCGAGAGTGGGGTGGGCCGACCCGAAGCCTGACCTTTAGCCACATCTTTGCCGCAACGAACAGGGGAACAACAGGAAGGCGGCTTGTCATTGGTCCTCAGATTTGGGGTGGGTGGTACGGGCAAGCTCGGCCCTTCGGGCAGCGATCGGGCCGCAAGCCCTTGCTCGAACAATCAGAATCTTCCCGCCTTCCCGCCTTCCTGTTCGCTCGCTGCTCGAGTCACGAAATGTGATGAATGGTCAGACCCGAAGCTCGCCTGGTCCGCCGCCTCGATGACGCGCAGAAGGTGAAGCGGCACGGCTCCGCGCTACAGCACGGCTCGCCGTTTTCGCCCCCGGTGCACACCCCGTGCTTTGCGTGCGGATCACGCGAAATTTCGCAGAACGCCGTGATGCAATTGCCGGTTGGCGCGGCACCAATCGCCCCAGGCGCCGGCGGCGCAGCTACCGGCCGGACGCGCCCGATCGGCGCGCTCGGGTCTTGGAACAACGCAGCTTTCACTTTTGCAATCCGCTCCGCCAACCCTTGAGTTGGGCGAGCCCACGTCCCGTTCAGCGTTGATTCGACGGCGATGCCGCGACTTGGGTGGCGAGCAATGCTTCGGCCAACGTGCTGGCCACGAACCTCCCGAGCCGCGACGGCGACCAGCGGCGACGCACGACGAGCAACTCGTAAAGCTCGGGCGACGTCAGCGCCCACATGATATCGGTGGCGTGGGCGACGCTCAGTCCACGCCGCAAGAAGCCGCGCCGCCGGAGCAGCCGGGAGTTGTGGCGCATGCGGGCCAAACGCTCAGCGTTGATGGTGTCGAGCAGGCCGATCGTTTCCGCGGTGCACGGTTTCGTCGGCGCGGACGGTGAGAGTCCGGAGTCGATCGACGCTCGCGGCAACAGCGCCTTGATCGCTGCGGCGCTGGCTGCGTCAGTCAAGCGGTTCGTGCTGCTGAGCGTGACCGGAGCGAGCCCAACGCATCCGATGTCGCTGCATCGCGCAAAATATTCGGCCGAGCTGGAGCTAGCGCAGAGCGGGCTCAGCTTCACCATCATCCGCTGTGCACCGTTCCTGGAGACGTGGATCAGCGTGATCGGGGAGAAGCTCGAAACCACCGGGGAAGCGCTGGTGCTGGGCGATGGTCAGAATCCGATCAATTTCGTATCCGTGCGAGATGTCGCAAAGCTCGTCGCGCTCTCGCTCGCCGACGCGGCGTTGCAGGGTGAGCGGCTCGAGCTTGGCGGCGTCGAAGATCTCGACTTCAACGCGTTCGCCGGGCAGCTGATCGCGGCCAGCGGCAAGCCCGGCCAGATCAAGCGCGTTCCGTTACCCGCTCTGCGCGCACGCTTCCCGACCCTACCGGCGACTCGCTTGAAGGACCTACTTCAACCCAACCAGTCGCGATGACGGTTTTCGGAAGCCCGCACCTACACCCACCTGGCTGGAGCGCGCAAAAACCGCAGCCTTGATTGGTGATCGGGCCGGGTTGGGGAGCGGGATCGGCTGATCGGCAGCGGGATCGGGGTCGGTCGGGGCAGCGGTTTCGGGTCAGCACAAATTCGCAGTCGGCAGCGGTTTCGGTGACGGCAGCAGGTTCG
>JBBRMI010000142.1:0-21497 GCA_038230915.1 Polyangiales bacterium
CGAGTCCGAGAACGGCCCCGCGCGAGCGCGGCCCAGCCTCGGGCTTGCCCGAAGCCCTTGCCGAGGCCGCTCCCGAACCCGCTCCCGAACCCCTTCCCGGGGCCGCGCTCGCGCGAGGCCCCGACAACGGATCAAGACTGCACAGAGCCCCCGCCGCCAAGCGCTCGATCCACTCCCGGCGGGACGCTGCTCCTGAGCGCGCGACCCTGAACGCGCGAAGCCCGTGCGCGTGAAGACCGTGCGCGTGAAGACCCTGCGCGAGCCGTGCGCGCAACGCCCCCTGTGCGAGCCGTACGTGCGAAGCCCCCTGTGCGAGCCGTGCGCGCGAAGCCCCCCGCGAACCGAAACGGACGCGCGGTGCTTGATTGGGAGGCCGAGTTTCGTTTGGGGCGACGCCGCCCAGCTGGGCGGCGAGACAGGCCTATCAACACCAGGTCCGCGGCGGCGCCTTTTTCCCGACATCCACGCGCCATCGCGGGCTCCGTGCGCGGCTTGCTTTGGCTTGCTTTCGGGCCCCGGCGGAAGTGAGATGCGGGCGCCGGCCTGCCCCCAGGGCGCGGTTTGGAAGAGATAACTGAAACATGAAGAAACTGGTCCTCCTTCGTCACGGCCTCAGCCAGTGGAACAGCGACAATCGCTTCACCGGTTGGGTCGACGTGCCGCTCAGCGAACAAGGTGAAGCGGAGGCGCACGCCGCCGGTAAATTGCTCCGCGCCGAGGGTTTCGTGTTCGACCGCGCTTACACCTCGGTGCTGAAGCGCGCGATCAAGACGCTTTTCATCGCGCTCGAAGAGCTCGATCAAATGTGGATACCGATCACGCAGACGTGGCGCGTGAACGAGCGTATGTACGGCGCGCTGCAGGGCTTGAACAAAGCCGAGACGGTGGCCAAGCACGGCGACAAGCAGGTGCTGGTTTGGCGTCGCAGCTACGACACGCCGCCGCCCGCGCTGGACGAGACGCACGAGTTCTGGCCGGGTAAAGATCCGCGCTACGCGAGCCTGAAGCCGAGCGAGGTGCCGAAGACCGAGTGTCTAAAAGACACCGTCGCGCGCTTCTTGCCGTTTTGGGAGAGCGACATCGCGCCGGCGATTAAGCGCGGTGAGCGCGTGATCATCGCCGCCCATGGCAACAGCCTGCGCGCGTTGGTCAAGCACCTCGACAACGTGAGCGACGACGACATCGTCGAGCTGAACATCCCGACCGGCATTCCGCTGGTTTACGAGCTCGACGATAATCTGAAGCCGCTCAAGCCCCGCTATTACTTGGGTGACGCCGAAGCGGCCGAAGCGGCCGCCAAGGCCGTCGCCAATCAGACCAAAGGCAAATGATGCGAAAACGGCTGGTCTTTCTCGCGCTGATCGCTGGTGTGTCATTCGTCAGCGCTGCCCCCGCGCAGCCTGGCAAGAAGGCTCCGGCGCCAAAAGAGGAAGCCAAGCCGGACGCCGGCAAGGGCGCCAAGAGCGAGCCCGAGAAAGCCGATAAGCCGGTAGCGGCAGGCGACGCCTCAGCGACGACTTCCGGCAGTGACGACCTCGGCGCTGCTCCGCCCAAAGACCTGGCACAGCAGAAGCCGGAGCAAAAGCCGTCGCCGCTCACGCCCAAACCGGAAGAGTTTCCGAGCGGCGTCGCCAAACCGCCGCCATTCGAATACGACAAGCTGCTGGGCGACATCGCCGCGCTGCGCAGCCGCGTGGCCGCGCTGACGACGACGCTGTTCGCCAGTAAGCTGCGCGTGGTGGTCGAGACGAAAGGCGACGACGCGCGCCTGGCTTCGCTCAACATCACGCTCGACGACGGCGTCGTGTTCGCCGCGCCGGATCGGTTCACGGCCGAAGACGAACGCACGGTGTACGAGCACGCCGTCGCGCCCGGTCACCACGTCGTCGGCATCGAGATTGAACGCTACGACGCACGCAACAAGGACTACCGCACCTGGCAGAGCTCGCGCTTCAGCATCGTGATCCCCGAAAGCAAGCTGGTCGACGCGCATTTGAAGATCATCGACGACTCCGACATGGCCGATGATTTTCCGTCCGACGCCGACGGTGAATATGATTTACGGATCAAGTTGCGCGCCCGGGTGGTGCAATAGGTGCGTTTCAGCTCGTTTTTAGCGCTCGGGCTGGCCCTGACGGCGACGCCGGCGTTCGCGCAGCCGGGCACCGTGGGTGCGCCGATCGACGCGGCTGCGGGCTCGGGAACGACTTTGCCACCGGCACCGGCGAACCCGGCTGAAACGGCGACGGCGCCGGCCGCACCGAACGCCTACGACGACACCGCCGACACGCGCGGTGACGCGATGCGCGCCTACCAAAAGGCGCTCGATTCGAAGAAGCTCGCGGCTTCGGCACCGCTCAGCATTCAGCGTCTGCGCGACGACCTGCCCGGCATCGAAGAAAAGATCGCGATCGGTCGTCGGGACGAAGCGATCGGTGACTTGGTGTACCTGATCGAATCGCCGCGCTTCGAACCGTTCGCCAGCTCCGAGGAAGGCAAGGCCGCGTTGTTCCTGCTCGGGGACTCGCTGGCCAGTGCTGGTGCCACGCAGCCCGCGCGCGGCTACCTGACGCGGCTGTTGAAGGGCGACCCGGGCGACACGTCGTACCGCCGCGCCGTGCATAGCTTGGTCGACGCCGGTCTCGCCAGCGATCGCCCGGAAGTATTCTTGAAAGATCTCGAAGTGGTGCCGCCAAGCGCGCCCGACGAGCTCTCCGGCGACGTGAATTACCTGCGCGGCCGCGCCGCGGAGCTCGGGAAAAAGTCGGACGACGCGCTCGGGGCGTACGCCAAAGTTGGTGAAAAATCGCGGTTTTGGGCGCAGGCGACGTACCTGTCCGGCGTGCTCGAGGTCGAGAAGCAGCACTTCAAGCGCGGTGAGCAGCTGTTCTGCAAAGTCGCGGACAAGAAGCAGACGCCCAAGCGCGCCGCCTTGTTCGGCGGCTCGGAGTTCTTCCGCGTGCGTGATTTGGCGCGCCTCGGCTTGGGCCGTGTAGCGCACGAGCAGTACCGCTTCGACGACGCACGCTATTACTACTACCTCGTGCCGAACGACTCGGAGAACATCACCGAAGCGCTCTACGAAACCGCCACCACGCGCTACGAAGCCAAAGACTACGATGGCGCGCGCCAGGCGCTCGACGACTTGAAGCGCTTGAAGGTGAACCACGTTTACGAAGACGAGGCGTACATCCTCGATTCGTACGTCGACTTGGCCACGTGCCACTTTCCAGCAGCCGACAAGAAGCTCGACGCCTTCATCAAGCGTTACGAGCCGGTGCGCGACGCCGCACGCCGCATCGCCAAAGACGGCGCTGCCGTGAAATCGCTGGTCGACGCCGTGCGCGGCGGGGCGGATCCCGCGAGCGCTGGCCTCGGTGTACCGGACGACACGGCGCGCGGTCTCGGATCGCTCTTGCGCGTCGACTCCGGCTACGGCCGCGCCGCCCGCCGCTTGTCGTTACTCGATCATCAGCTCAGCGGCTTGCGCCGCTCGATGACCGAGCTCGACGAGGTTTCCAGCAAGCTTTCGGCCCAAAAAGACACGCACGCGCAGTCGGACGCCGGCCTCAGCGCGTCGCCCGCCGACAAAGTCGCGCGCATCGAATCGCAAATCCGCGAGCTGAAGCGGCTCTTGCGCGAGGCCGAGCGCACGGGCAAGAAGGGCGCTGATCTCGAGCTGCCCATCAAAGAGCTGAGCGGACTGGAAGTGCAGGCGAAGGCCGCGCGCGCGTCACTCGCCGAAGCCGCCCCAGCGCCCGGCACGAAGGGCACCGATTTACCGGGTTTGATCGCCGGCGATCGCCAGCAGGCGACGGAGCTGTATCAAAAGTCGGCCGCGCTGCGGCTCTCGGCCGAGAAGCAGCAGCTCGACTTGGCGCAAGACGCCTTGCTGCGGCTCGACATGCGACTGTCGCGGCTGCTGCGCCGCGCGCGGCTTGGTCGGATCGAAACCGTGCTCGGCAAGAAGCGCGCACTCGAAGTCGAGATCGAAGCGCTCTCGCAGGGCCTGCTGCCGCAAACCATCGTCGATTCGCTCGACGCGCAGCGCTTCCTACAAGACAACGAAGAGTTCTGGCCGTTCGAAGGCGAGGACTGGGAGGACGAGTACGTCGGTGGCGAAGGCTTGCGGTAGTTGGCAGTTTGGAGCGGCAGTTGGCAGTTGGCAGTTGGCAGTTGAGAGCGGGCCGCGTGGCGGACTGAAGGCCTTCAGATGAGCTTGATTGGGCATGTTTACTTGTTGGCAGATGCGCGAATTCAGGCGCTCTTGGCGGATCCGGCCGGCGTTTTCGGCGTCGTTGACGGCGCGTACAACGATCCGGCGGCGGGGTTTGTCGACTTGGACAAGGCGTGGGGTGCCTTGCACTACTTGCTCACCGGCACGGCGCGCGACGGTGAAGGCCCACTCGCGTTCTTGCTCAAAGGCGGCACGCCCGTCGGTGAAGAAGATCTGGGCTACGGCCCCGCACGCGTGTTTCGCGCGCTCGAAGTCGCCGCCATCGCCGACGCGCTCGCCAGCGTCTCGCAGCGCATGCTGATGCCGCGCTTCGATCTAAAAAAGCTCGAAATCCTCGAGGTCTATCCAGGTCGCTGGTCCGAAGTGAACCTGCGCTCCGACTACGACCTCGGGTATTACTTCGGGCCGCTCGAAGCGCTCAAATCTGTAACAGCGCGCGCCAAAGCCGAACGGCTCGGCATGATCCTCTGGATTTCGTAGCGCTGCGCGCGTCAGAAGTTACAGCAAGAAGTTGATGCCGGCCGTGATCATCGGGAAGCCGATGCGGACGGTGGCCCCGATCCTTTCGCTGAACATGAAGCGGGCGCCGCCGGACAGGACTAGCTCGAGGTCATTGGTCGTGTAGTGCTGCTCGCACAGGCCGCCGCCGCCGTTGCAGTACCAGTTGTAGCTCCAGCTCCGATGCGCGATCGCGAACCCCGGCTCGCCGAAGACGCTGATCACCTTCGTGAGGTAGAAGTTCCACTGCATCGCGACGGGTAGCCAAAGCTCGGTGACGCTGCAGTTTTGGCCGTTGAGCCACAGCTTGCGATCGTAGCGGCCGTAGCACCAACCGGGGCCGCCATCACCGAAGGTGAGGTCCAGCCCGAAGCTGATGCCCATACTGTTGTTGATGCTGCTGATCGGTCCGTTGTGGACGAACGGGATGTTGAAGCGCACGCCCGGCCCGAAGCCGTCGTTCGAGCCGAGGCGATCTGCCCATTGAAAGGCCAGGTGTGGCTCGATTTCGACCGTGTAGTGGGCGTGGTTGCCGGGTTGGCGGACGATGTTCTGCGCGTGCGCCTCGGCGGGTAGCCCGAATAAGACGAACATAGCTGCGCAAAGCGCAACCGTGACAGCAGCTCTTGAAATCATGTTGAACCGAATTCTGAAGTGTCCGGAGTGGCCTAAAACAGCTTGCCAATCAGCCCTTTGGCTTGGTCGACCGCGCTGTCCACATTCTGACCGGTCAGTGCGCTTTCGACCGGACCACGCAGCGCCTCCGGCAGCTTGCTCGCGATGAAGCCTCGAACCACCTCGGCCACCTTCGCGGCTTGGCTCTCGTCCAAATCTGCTTTCGCGACCAGCTGCGAGATCAGTTCATTCATGATCCGGAAACCGTAGTCGGGAGGTCCCACGGCTTCAATCCGCATCTCGCCGCGAGCGTCAGCGTTGCGGTTTTGCGACGGTTACGGCGGTTTTTGGCGGCGGTGGTGCTGCTTTTTTCCCCAGTGGCGCATTCGGATCACAGTCTTCACGCGGCGCGCCAGCGTCGACCCAGTCCAAAATGATTTTCTTTTCGTCGTCGGTCAGCGGCATGACGGGCGGATTGGCCTCGACGCGGTAGGGCATGAAGCTGGTGCGCACGGCGCGACCGATCACCGTGTACAGCGGCTGCCCCAACCGATCTTGGCGCGTGTCATCCCACGTCAAGAAGACGAGCGGCGCTCCGTGGCGCGTCGGGATGGTGTGGCAGCGCCGGCACTTGCTGGCGAAGACGTCGTCGACTTTGCATGGCAAGCCGGAGTTGGGAACGCGTTTGACCTCGATCGGCGGCTCTTCGGCTAGTGGCTGGGCAGCGCGCTGCGCGTCGGCCCGAGCACGCGCTCTGGCTTTGACTTCGGCCTCCGCGGCTTCGCGTTCTCGCGCGCGCGGCTGGCGCTCACAGCCACCCATCAGGGTAAGAAGCACGGCGACGAAGGGACCTGACCACCAGAGCGAACGAGCCATGACACGAGCGGCGCATCATGGCTCATTTTTAGGCGCGGCGCCGACGCCGACCGAAGCCGGCCCCGAGCAGCAGCCCGAGCGCAGCGAGCGCGCCGGGGCCGTTCGCCTCAGCGCCGCCAACCACCTGACAACCGCAGCCGCCGAGCGGGCGCTTTGCGGGGTCGGAAGAGCCCGTGTCGTTGCCGATCGGCGTCTTGACGACGTCTTTGATCGAACCGATGAAGTCGGCGAGGCCGGTGACGGCGGAGTGGTCGAGGCTCAGCGACGCGGTGTCGGTTAGGGTCGTCTGTTCGCGCGCGCACCCGGGGATGACCAACGAACCGCTGTAATAGTGGAACGTGTCGCCGTCTTTCACCGACCACGAGGCGTCGAGCTGGATCTGCGGCGCGTCGCCCACGACCGGCACCGAGAACGTCGTGGTGCCCGAATTGGGGACCATGCTCGGGCCGCAATCGGCGCTCTGGCACGCCGCTGACACGGCGGCCTGCGGAAGCTGCACGCCGCCGGCCAGGGTGCCGCGCACGCTCGCCCCGACCACCGCGTCGCCTTTCGCGAGCGGGCCGTCGTCGCCGACGATGTTCAACCCTGAAAACAGCGAGTCGACCGTGACCTCACACAAGCGCGGCTCTTCGAACTCGACCTCGATGTCTCCGAGGTCGACGCAGTCGCAGTCGGCGGGCTTGCAGCCGGGCCGGGCCGCTTGACCGACCGAGCCCTGCGCCGTGGGCGTCTCGAAGGCGTCGGCGACGAACACGCCAGTACCGGTCGCGACCAGGTGCGCCTGGAGCTTTTCGCCCTTTTGGCCATTGCCATCGAGGTCTTCGCTCGCCAATTCCGATTTACGTACATCGGTGGCGAACGTGCCATCGGCGCCGGTGACCAAGCTGCCCGCGCTACCGGTGTACGAAACGCCGTCGACCGACACCGACACGCCAGCTAGCGCCTTGGCGGTGCCCTTGGCGACTATCTTGCCCTTCACGCAGGCGCGCACGTTGATCGGCGCGTCGCAGTTGAAGGTCGAAAAATGCTGGGTCTCGAAGGCGACGAACACCTGCTTGTCGTAGCTGCCATCGTGAATCGCACTCAAATCATCCTCGGGCACGACGCGGCCGTCGGCAAACTGCAGCTCGCCGTTGGCGTCCGCCACCCAGTCGCCGCCGACCTGGTCGAAAAAGTACATCGGTAGTTCGATGCGCCCGCTGTTCGGCTCGAGATCGGGCAGGGTGCTCCACGACGGCCGCTTGGCTTCGAAGCGCGTCGACACCGGCTTTGAAACGCTGTGCACTGCCGTGCCGTCTTCCTGATACATGTTGATCTCGGCAAAGCCGCTCGAGACCAGCAGGTTGTTCGAGCGGTCGGCGAACAATCCTGGAAAACGCGCGGTCTCTTGGCTCGGATCGTAGGCGTTGGCGTAGGCGCGCGCGATCTTGGTGCCGGCGGGGAAATGCTCGAGGCGTACGCCGCCGTCGACTGAGAGGCAGCCGGCGCTTTCGCACTGCACGTCGGTCAGCGGCGCGAGCGTGACGTCGAGGTTCGGCGATTCGAACATCGTGTTCAAGCGCTTGACGACGGTGCCGTAGCCTTCGCGCTCGAAGCTGAGCACGACCGGCAGCGGGCCGTCGTCGAGCAGCGACTCGAAGCCGCGCGCTTCGTACTTCGCCACGACGCCGCTGACGAACTTGAGAAACTTGAGGTCGACGTCCTTCGGATCCAGGTTGTATGAAAGCGTGTAAGTGCCGTCGCGCGCTACCTTGGCCGACAGCGTTTCGAAGCTGTCGAGCTTGCCGTTGCGATCGAGGTCGACTTGCAGCTTCACCTTCACGCCGTCCGGCGCCACGCCGTCAGCCAGCCCGACCTGACCGGTGAAGCTAAACAGCGTTACGGCCTGGGCCGAGCCGGCGACGGCAAAGCATCCGAGCCCACACATCAGCGCACCGAGCGCGTTCTTTCGCCGCATGGAGTCCTCCTGAGCCGCTGGAGCCTAGCAACCTGCGTGCCCTCGCAGTTGTGGGAGGAATCTAGCGATTTTCTGACTATCGCGCGGCGATCTTGGGGCACGAGCCCTGACAATTCGATCGCGGCCGAGGCGCGTTCAGGTCTTGTAAGTCGCGGTCGCGGTGTAGCGGAGCAGGCGCTGGCAGCCGCCGTCCCCGACGTAGCCGGTGCACTGATGCTCGCCCTCGAACTGAGTCTCGCCGGCCTTGAGCGAGCGCGTGATGGCGTTGGTGACGTCGTGCCCGCCGTCTTTGCACGCCGGATCACGGCATGGCATGTCGAACAGCAACGGGGCGTTGTCGACCACGACGTGGCGGATGTGTCCGGTCTCAGCCACTGACACGTCGCCCTTCGCCTCTTGGAGGTGGAGCTTCAAGGTGAGCAAGTTCGGGACCGTCGCGGCTAGGCGCGGGGCTTCGTCCTCGCGGCGCCGACGCTCTGCGTGACGCTCCGAGGCCTCGTTGTTGCGACGCATCATCACCCACCACCCTAGCCCGAAAGTGCGCGCCGCGCCGCTAGCCCCTGCTCGCCTGCGCAGGCCGGGTGGCCGATCCCTGGCTTTTTGCCCGGCTTCCTTTTTGGGGCGCTGCGGTGCGCGGCGCGGCCGTACGGTCGCCTCCGAAACTGAGGTGCAGGGCAGCGCTCGCCGAGCTCGTCGGTGGACCGCCACACTTCCACCAGCTCGAACACTTCAAGACGTTGAAGTTTGCCTGATCGCGTGGCGGTTCAAATCACCGAACAGGGCGTCGCAAGCGCCGGGGTTTGACGCTTCCGACGCCGGACATAGTCGCGCCACGCGCTAAGTCAGCGGCGCTTTTCCTAGACGGCCAAGCCGGTTGGGTGACTAGGCTCCAGGCCTTGCTCGTCCCGGTGTTGTTCGCGTTTCAGAGCCTGGTTGCCGGGGAGAATTGTCCGGCTCCGGTCGACGTCGAAGCGCGCGTGCGCACCATCTTGCACCTCACGCCCGAGCAGGAGCTCAGCGAAGGGTTCGCGGTCGAGCGCCACGAGGCGGGGCTGTTCGTCGAGCTGCGCAGCGCTGACTCGACCGTGATCGGGCAACGCACGCTACCTGCGGAGGGCAATTGTGACGAGCTCGCGCAAGCCGCGGCGGTCGTGCTCAGTGCGTGGTTGAGCGACGTTCATCCGGACTTTGCCGGCGCGCTCCCGCCTGCTGCTCCAGCTGCCCCCGAGCCTGCGCCTCCGCCCGAGCCCGCTCGGGTGCTTCCACCCCGAAGCGTCGCGAAACCTCCAGTCCCGCGTCCGCCCGTGGCCGAACCCAACGCCTGGGATTCGGCGCTCGGTATCGGTAGCGATTTCTCCGGCGGACAGCCGACGCTCGGCGGCTACTTCGGTGTGGGTTACGGCGCGCGCCAGAACGGCTGGGGAATGACGGCGACGGTCACGCCGACGCTGACACGTGGAGAAGCGCGGGGGGGTTCGGTCCAGTGGCGGCGTTGGCCGCTCGGAATCGGCCCCAGCCTGCGGCTGGCTGCGACCAGCGTGATATGGGATTTCAACGCTGGTCCAGCGTTGGCTTGGCTGCATTTTGACGGCACTGCGTTACAGCACACGAATCCTCGAGATGGCGTCGAGTGGGGCGGCTTTCTGAACGTGCGCGTCGCGAGCCGCGGCCGGCCTTGGGGGGTCTTCGGTTTGCTCAGCGCGCAGATTTTTCCGGCCAACGTCACGGTAGCGGCGACCAACGTGGGGGAATACGTGCTGCCGGTTTTCGGGCTGAGCCTGGCCGTCGGGGTGAGATTCTCACCGTGAAACGGCCTTGTCCGCGGAAAGTCCGGCTTTGGCTGAAAGGTTTCGGGGCTCCGAAGCACGTAGGACATAGATGACGACGATGCGTTTCACGGTGGGGCTGCTGATGGCCAGCGCGGCCGGCGGGGCGTGCTCGGGACGCTACGAAGTGGGCGGCAATGACGCGGCGACGGGAGGTTCGGGCGGCAGGTCGAGCGTCGGTGGTCCGGCCGCGGGCGGCGCCTATGTCGGGCCGTCGAGCCAGGCCGACTCTGCCTTTGCTGGAGAACCGATGACAGATGTGGGGGAGGGCGGCACCTTTGGCGTCGGGGGCAGCTCCGACGCCGGTCCGGGCGCGCCAGGCGAGTTTGGTTCGCAGTGCGTCTCGAGTGGCGCGCCGCCTCCCCTGTCGGCTCCATTCGCCAAACCGGACGTGGTGTGGAGTCGCCTGGCGAGGTTGATCTGGGGCAAGCCGGCCGCCCCACCCGAGACGTTGCCCGCCACGACCACGTACGCTTGGGCGACGAAAGTCGTGAACCAGGGCTTCGATGACGTGAACGCGAAGCTCGGCGCCGCACCCGGCGCCAAACTGTTCGTTTCGCAATGGCTGCACCTCGGACTAACTCCCGCCGAAGCGTCGGGGTTGACCGGCCACTGGGACACCCTGCTCGGGCTTCGCATGCCGGCGCTCGAGGTCTTGCTGCGAGCTCCGCTCGGCGAGACCGGTCGCGTGGGCGTCTTTACCGAGCCCACGTGGCTCGGGCTGCACCCGCGCATTTCTTCGCGCGGCAATGCGATGTTGGACAATGTTTTGCAACAGCCTGTTCCGCCGTCGCCACCGGGCATCGAGACCGCGCGGGCGGACCCCACCCTGCCGGATCGAGAGGGGTTGGTGCGGATTTTGGACCAGCCGGTCTGCGCTGCTTGTCACCACATCATGGACTCAGTCGGCTACTCACTCGGACATTTCGGCGCGGACGGCGCTTACCGCACGCTCGACCACGGCCAACCGATCGACACGACCGGCTCGATCTCGTTCGGCCCGGGGACGGTCATGTTCGACGGCATCGCCGACTTCGGCGCGAAGCTCGCCGACAGGTGCGAGCCCAACCTGGCACTGGCCGACGGCTTCTTGAAAGTTGCCATCGACCTTGCTGGCTTTCCGCAACAGCAGCAAGCAGCGTTGTTCACTGCCAACTTCGACCGAATGCGACAGGCCTTCGTCGCCAACGGTCGCACCTACCCGGCGCTGGTCCTGGCTTTTGCGCAAAGCTCGGCCGTGCTGATGCCCTGAAATTTCCGAAAAACGCCGTATGGATCAGCTTGGGGCCGCGGTATCGCTCGCAGCGGAGCTCGACGGAAAGCCCGTCTTGGAGCTGGAGGCGATTTACCGCGAGCATTCAGCGGTGGTGTCAAAGTGGGTGCGACGATTGTGGGGACCGGGCGGGGCTAGTGGGTTGGTGGACGAGGAAGATCTTCTGCAAGAGGTCTTCCTGGTGGTGCAGCGTCGTCTCAGCAGTTTTCGGGCTGAGGCGGCGCTCACCACCTGGCTGTATGGAATCACGCTGCTGGTCGTGAATGGCCGGCGCAAGAAAGAGCGCTGGCGGCGCTTCCTGTGGCGCCGCGCCGAGCCGGAACTGCAGCTGGAACACGACGTTTCACCGGCCGTGCAGGCAGACTTCGAGCGGGCGGAGGCGTCGCGGCTCGTGTATGCGGTGCTCAACGCTCTGAGCGAGCGCGATCGCACGCTGTTGATCCTGTTCGAGCTCGAGCGCCTGCCGGGCGGCGAGATCGCTGCGATCCTCGGGATGTCGGAGCCCAACGTGTGGGTCGCGATGACACGCGCCCGCGTCAGATTCAAGAAAGCGTTCGCGCATCGCTACGGCGACTTCGACGCTGCGGAGGGAGTAAGCCATGCATAGCCAAATGCTCAACGGGCGCGGTCACCGACCGCAGGCCTGGAGGATGACAAGCCATGTCGACAGGTGAACCGCTCTCGCCCTGGGCCGAGGGCACCGAGGAGGATGCGCCGGTCGATCGGCGGTTGTCGCGTTTGTTCGCGGCCGTACCGGGCCCCACGCCGCTGCCGGATCACGCGCGCCAACGTGTCGCGCTGCGGCTGCGCACGGGCGCGTCGCGCGGTGTTGGCCTGATGCTGGTGCGGTTGGTCGCGGTTGGCGTGGTGATCGGCATCGCGGGAGCGGCGGCCGCGCAGTGGGCATCCGCCCGCTGGTTCGGTGCCCAGCACGAAACCGTCACCCGGCACCTGCACGTGATCGCGGCCGCGCCGTCGCTCGCGTCGGCGCCGTCGCCACCGAAGCAATCGTCCGAGCCCGCAGCCGTCGAAGCGCCGCCGGTAGCGCCCGAGCTGCCCGCCAGCGCGGCCTTCCCGACGCCCGCGCCGTCCGCGCCCAGCTCGCGTTTGGGACTGGAAGCCGCGTCGCTCGAAGCGGCGCTTTCGGCGTTGAAGGCCGGCGGTAAGACCAACGCGTCGCGCGCGCTGACGGCCATCGATCAACACCTGCAAAAATTTCCGAGTGGTGCGCTCGAGCTGGAGGCGCGTGTCGCGCGCGTCGATGCGCTGTTGGTGCTCGGACGGCGCCAGGAAGCGCGGCGGGAATTGTCGGCATTGCCGATCGAAAACGTTGGCCGCAAGAGCGAGCTGCGCTTGATTCGCGCGGAGCTGCGCGCCGACGACGACTGCCGCGCGGCGCTCAGTGACTTTCAGGTGCTGGTCGACCAGTCGCTGCCGGTAGGATGGGCCGAGCGGGCGTTGTTTGGGCGCGGCGCGTGCCTGCTCAAGCTCGGTGACAAGGCCGGCGCCGAGCGCGACTTCGCCCGCTACCTGGAGCGCTTCCCGAGCGGACGCTTCGCCCCGCAAATCCGCGCGCAGCGACCGCAATAACGGTCGAAACTAGCGCGCTTCGAGGTCTTCGATGCCGCGCAGCGTTGCGTGGGTGTCGGCGTGCACTGCAAACAGGCTCTTTCCGCCGTCGACGGTTTCGAGCAGCGCGCCGTCATCGCCGGCGAAGTAGGCGCGATCTTCGCGCGGACCGACCAAGGTGGCGTGGAGCGCTAGCGGATCCATCGTGGTGAGCGCGCTCCACGCGCCGGTTTGGCTTCGCAACAGCGCCAGCCCGGGTCCGGCCGCAGCCGCGAGCGCGCCGGAGTGGCCGAGTGAGACGCTCTCGAGCGCGCTTGAGGCTTGGTACTCGTGCTCGAACGTCTTGGCTCGATCGCGGCTCACCCAAATGCTGCCGGCGGCGTCGACCGCCAGCGCAAGCCCGCCGCTGGTGTCGAGCGCAATGTCGAACAGATCGCCAGCGTCCGGGATTCGCGAGACTTCAAAGTGTTGCCCGAGATCGGTCGAGCGCGCGATCAAGCCGCCGTCGCCGACTGCGACGAGCAGCGTGGCGCCCTCGGTGATGGCGGTACCGCGCAACGTGGTGGTCGCGTTGACGTTCGCGCGTTGCCAATGCGCGCCGCCGTCGCGTGAGGTGAGCAGGGTTGCTTCGTCACCGACAGCGAGCCCAACTCCGGCTTTGTCGGCGAACGCGAACGACACCGCGCGCAACGTGGTCGTCACGCGCGAGTCTTGCGCGGGCCAGGACCAGCCGCCGTCCTCGGTGTGGCCGATGAAGCCCTGCGCGCCGACCGCCCAGCCAATCTCATTGTCGATGCAGCTCACCGCGTACAGATCGCGATCGCTGACTTTACGCACCGCCCACGAGCTGTCGTCGAACGTCTCGAGCAAGGTGCCACCATCACCTACCGCGGCTTTCCAGGCCGTCGTCGGGGGTTTCTGGGTGCTGTACGTCGGCGGTGGGTTTTTGCTGCCGCCGCCGCCGTTGCTGCAACCGATCGAAAGCGACGCGCCGACCGCGACAGCGGCGCTGAGTGAGCATGAAATGAGTGCGGCCCTCATGGCCGGAGGATACGCGCCGGAGGTATTGAAGGCCAGGCGCCGGGGGTCTATCGTCAGCGGCAATGCGTCTCGTTGTCCGTGTTGGAGCCGTGGGATTGAGCCTGCTTGCCTTGGCCCCCACGTCCGCCCTGGCCGCTGACGGCGAGGTGGTGAAGCCGGCTGCCGCCAATGAATCCGCGCATATCAAGCCTGCCGCTGAACGCAATCTGGCGGGCGTCGAACGGCCGACGATCAAGAAGAAGGCCGAGCAGAAGGCGCAAGCCTCGCGCGGCGCCCGCGTCAGCCTGCAAATCCCCGAGCGGCTCCGGAAAGCGCTCGCCGCCAAGATCGACCGCCGCATCGAACGCAACATCGTCCAGAGTAAGACGCTGCGCGTCGAGGCGATCGGTCTGCTCACCAAGTTCATCGACGAGTCACCCGCGGACACACCGGAAATGCCCGAGGCGCTGCTACGCATGGGCGAGCTCGAGTGGGAAGACGGCCGCGATCGCTTCCTCGAAGATTTCAAAAAGTGGGAGAAGACGCCGGCGGACCAGCGCAACGAACCGCCGGTGCCCAACTACAGCAAGCCGCGCGCGCGCTTTCTGCGCGTGCTGAAGAACTACAAAGCGTTCGATCAATACGACTTGGCGCTGTACGTCGACGGCTTCTTGGCCAACGAAGAGGGCAAGTTCGGCGACGCGCTCGGTCGCTTCAACAAGATCATCGAGTGGTTCCCGAAGAGCCGTTTCATCCCCGACGCGCACATGGTTCGCGCGGAGTACGAGTTCACGAAGGACGCGCCGAACTACGACACCGCATACCGCGAATACGAAGAGGTGCTGAAGTACAAGAACAACGACTTGTACGATCTGGCGCTGTTCAAGAGCGCGTGGACGCTCTGGCGCTTGGGCCGCAGTGAAGAAGCGGCGAAGCGCTTCCTGAAGGTCTTCCAGGCCACCGAGGATGGCGCCAACACCCAAGGCAAGAGCCGCGCGGAGCTCGACGAGCTGCAGCAGGAAGCGCTCAAGAACTTGGTCGCGGTGTTCGTCGAGGACGAGAACAACAGCGCCGAGGACATGTTCAAGTTCCTCGTCAAGGCTGGCGGCGACAAGTTTGCCGGTCGCATCGTGCGTGCACTGGCAGAGGCGTTCTACGAGCAGTCGCACTACGAGCGCGGCATCGAAGCGTACCGCTTGCTGATCAAGCTCGAGCCCACCAACCCGGATTGCAACGAGTTCGCACTGAAAATTGCGCAGGGCCACTGCACGCTCGAGTCGTGGAAAGAGCTCGAAGGGGACTACAAGCTGGTCGTGAAAACTTACGTCGGGCCGCTGCAAGAGGCTGGCAAGCCCAAGGTAGCCGGCTCGGGTTGGGCAGAAGTGCAGACGCCAGCCTTGCTCAGCCAAGCCGAAAAGAACTCGGAAAAGCAGATCCGAGAGGATGCCGTGGGCCTGCACGCCAAAGCTCAGTCCGACAAGACGAGCAAGGGCGAATACGCGGCGGCGGCGGGGCTGTATCAGGTCTACTTGTCGCGCTTCGGCAAGATGCCGCAGGCGTACGACATTAACTACAACCTCGGAGAAATCAATTTCTACCATCTGAACAACGCCGCCGGCTCGGCGGATGCGTACTTGGCAGCGGTGCGCATGAACCCGAAGGGGCCGTTGTCACGCACGGCGCTTTACAACGCGCTGGCCGCACTCGAGGTCGCGCGCGCGGCGGAGTTCGAAGCCGCCAAGGCCGCCGGCAAGAAGCAAGAAGAGACGCGCACCGACGCCACCCTGACGGAGGCGATGGAACTCTACATCAAGACCTATCCAACCGATAAGCAGATCCCCGAGCTGCTGTTCCGGCAGGGCAAGCTCTACTACGACTACCAAGTGTACGACCCGGCGGTGCGGCAGTGGGGCCTTTTGCTCGAGAAGTATCCGAATGACAAGTACGCGGCAGGGGCCGGCGAGCTTGTCCTCGACTCTTTCAACAAGAGTGAGGACTATGCCAACATCGAGACCTGGGCGCGGCGCTTGAAGAGCGCGCCGTCGTTTCAAACCGCCGAGCAACAGTCGCGGTTGAACAACTTGATCGTCGGCGCCGTCTTCAAACAAGGCGAGTCTTTGGCGAACAAGGGCGAGCACGGCAAGGCCGCCGAAGCCTATTTGCGGGCCGCCAAGGAGTTTCCGAAGGAGCCGCGCGCGGCGCAGGCTGCCGTCAACGCCGAGGTCGAGGCGCGCCGCGCAGCCGACTTGGCCACGCTGTCGGCCGCCGCCAAGATCTTGATCGACAACCACCGCGGTCGCGACGAAGCCGCCGAAGGCGTGTGGATCGCGGCGACGACTTACCAAGAGGTCGGGCTATTCAGCGAGGCGGCCGACTACCACGCCGTCATCACCGACAGCTGGCCCAAGAGCCCGCACCACAAGGACGCCGCCTACAACGCCGTCTTGTTGCGCACCACGGTCGGCGAGCACGACAAGGCGATCGAGAGCGGGCAAAAGTTCAAGAAATACTACCCGCGTGACGAGAGCGCCGACGAAGTGACGTTCTTGATGGGCAAGGCGCATGAGAAAGCCAAGAAGAAGGCGGACGCGGCGGCGCTGTACGACGCTTATTCGCGCAGCGCGCGCAGCGTCGGTAGTCAAATCGAGGCACTAGTTCGGCTCGCGACCGTGAAGGCCGACGACGAGCGCGCCTCCGCAGCGGCGCTCGATCGCGCGATTTCGATCTACAAGGCGCGCAAAGGCTCAGTCGATGATCGCGGCAAGTACTACGCCGCCAAGGCCCGCTACATGCAGGGCGAGACGATCCTGAAGAAATTTCAGGACGTGAAGATCGAAGGCGACGTTAAACAGCTGAAATCTCGGCTTAAATCCAAGGCTGAGCTGCTCAAAAAAGCTGCCGAAACATTTCTGTCGACGGCCGAAATTGGCGCCGCCGAGTGGACGACCGCCGCGCTGTATCAGATCGGCGTGACCTACGAGTCGTTCTCGAAAGCTCTGCTCAACTCGCCGCCGCCCGCCAGCCTGAGCGCGGAAGAGAAGGACCTCTACCAGCAGTCGATCGACGAGTTCGTCGTGCCGATCGAAGAGCGCAGCTTGGAGGCTTACGAGAGCGGCTGGCACAAGGCGATCGAGCTTGGCATCTTCAACTCCTGGACCGCCAAGATGCGTGAAGCGCTTGGTCGCCTGAACTCCGAGCTGTACCCACCGCTCAAGGAGCAGGGTTTCGAGATCCGTTCGCAAGGTCCTTCGACTTTGCCGCCGCTGATTGACGCCACGCGCCGCAGCACCGGTGGCCGCAGCGAAAAGTTCCTGATGCCGTCGACCGATACCGCCAAGGACAAAGACAAGCCCGACGCCAAGGGCAAAGACAAACCTGACGCCAAGGGCAAGGAGGACAAGAAGTGAAGCGCCTGCTCACCGTCGGCTTGCTCGGCTTGGTCGCCTCACTCGGGGCGTGCGGCAAATCCCAGCAAAAAGTCGAAGCACCGACGCTTCAGCCCGCCAACCCGGTCGCGCTTGGCAAGATGGTCCAGGGCGTTCAAGCCGCCAAAGACGCCTCCGGCAAAGAGCGCGCGATCAGCCTGCTGGAAGAGGCCGTCAAAGCGGACACCGGCCTGTGGGAAGCGCACTACAATCTCGGTATCTTGCTAGCCGACAAAGGCGATCTCGGCACGGCCGAACGGCACCTGGCGACCGCGCAGCAGCTCGCGCCCAACGCCGAAGACGTCGCGGTCGCGCTCTCTGAGGTGCGGCGGCGCCGCGGTGACGCGCAAGGTGCTGTCGACGCGCTCGCGCCGTTCGTGAAGGAGAACCCCGGAGCCAGCTACGCGCCGGTGGCGTTGATCGGCGCGCTGCGTGAGAGCGAGAAGGTCGACGAAGCCATCGCGCAAGCTCAGCAAGTGCTGGTGCGCCATTCGAAAGATCCGCGTGCGTTGGCCGAGCTGGCGCTGTCGTACCTCGACAAAGGTGAGCTCGACACCGCGGAGCTGCTCAGCGAGGAAGCCCTGAAAGCGGACACCAAGAGCGCGATCGCCGAGCGCACGGCGGGCTTGATCAAGCTGAACCAGGGCGACGACGCCGTGGCGTTTCGGCACTTCGCCCGCGCCAGCGAGCTGGATCCAAAAGACACCACCGCGCGCTTGAACGTGGCGACGGTGTTGCTAGAAGCCGGCATCTACGACAAGGCGGCGGAACAATTCCGCACCGCGCTCGAAGCCGAGCCGGACAACTCCTCGGCGGCGTTGGGCTTGGCTGCTGCGCGGCGCGCGCAAGGCAAGCGCGAGGAGACCGCCCCGTACCTCGAGGCCGAAAAGCTGATCAAAGGCGTGCTCGATCGCGAGCCTAAAAACCTCGAGGCCACCTACAATCTGGCCGTCCTGTACGCCGACTTCCTCAAGCGCCCCGCCGACGCGTTGCCGCTCTACCAGCGCTTCCTCGACCAAGCCCCCAAAGGCCACCCCGCCCACGCCGAAGCCGAGAAGGCGCTCGCCGCGCTCAACAACCAAAAGAAGTAGGCGTCGGCTTCCGGCTCAACCCACCTTGACCAGGTCGAACGGTGGAGGACCGAGGATCTCGACGCCACCGTTGGCCTGCGCAGCAGCGCGTAGCCGGGCGAAGTCGACGTGGCCCGGTGTGTCGCCGGTCGCTGGTTCACTGGCGGCGCGATAAAACGCCTCCCCGACGCCGGGCGTTTGGAACACGAGCAGCCGTGCCCGCTCCGAAAGCACCATGAAAGCGTGCGGCGTGCCGCGCGGCATGAATGTCATGCCCCTGGCACCGACCTGCGTCCGCTCGCCGTTGGCCATCGACAGGATCTCGCCCTCGAGGACGTAAATCGTCTCATCGGCCTCGGGATGTTGGTGGAGCGGGGTGCTCTTGCCGCGCACCAGGGTGTCTTCGAACAGGAAGAACGCGCCTGCCGTGTCGTCGGTCATCAGCTTCCAAACGTGCTGCCCACCACCCAGGAACGAGCGTTCGTCCCCTTCATCTGCGGCTCGAACAATCGGCTGTCGGATTAGCATTTCTAGCCTGCTTTCTTGTATATGGTACTTGAGTACCATGAAGAGACTATGGTACCATGAGTGACATGTCAACGGCCTATGAGTCGAACGGCCGGGTCGAGCAGAAGCGCCGCACGCGGGAGGCGCTCGTCGCCGCGGCCCGTGAGCAAGTGGCCAAAGGCGAGACGCCCACCGTGGAACGCGCGGCGGAAGTCGCGTCGATCTCGCGCACCACCGCCTATCGCTACTTCCCCAGTCAGGGCGCGCTATTGGCCGCAGCCCACCCCGAAACGGCCGTGGCATCGCTGCTACCCAAGAACGCCCCCGCCGACGACGTGGCTGCGCGGCTCGATCTCGTGGTCGAAGCCTTCACGCGGGTGACGATCGAGAACGAAGGCTCGTATCGCACCATGTTGCGGCTCTCGCTCGAGGTTAGCGAACAAGAGCGCGCCCAGTTGCCGCTCCGCCAAGGCCGAGGCATCCGGTGGATCGAGGATGCGTTGGCGCCGCTTCGCTCGCGGCTATCGGCAGCCAAAGTCCACCGTTTGGCTCTCGCGATCCGCAGCGCTACTGGCATCGAGTCGTTCGTCTGGTTAACCGACGTCGGCGGCCTTTCACGTCGCAACGCGGTCCTGCTGATGCGCGATTCGGCGCGCGCTCTGCTTGCTGCCGCGCTGCTGTGACGCGCAAGAATTGGCCGCCAAACGCGACTCTGGCGTGCCGGAGTTGTCAGTGGCGTCGCAGGCGCCTACACGCAAGGCCATGAAACGCATCGTGGTCTGCGGCGGCTCGGGCTACATCGGCAAAGCCTTGGTGCGGCGGCTCGTCGCGCGCGGTGACGCCGTGACGATTCTGAGCCGCGGTGGACAGGGGCTCGGGTTGAACCCGATCCGCAGCACTTGGGACCCGTACAAGCTCAGCGAGTGGACCAAGCTCTTCGATGGCGTCGACACGGTCGTGAACCTGGCGGGCGAACGCGCCGTCGGTGTCCGCTTCACGGACGACGTGAAGCGCCGCATCCGCGACAGCCGCGTCCTGGTCACCGAGAACGTCGTTCGCGGCATCCATGAAGCAACGGTCAAGCCGCGGTTGCTGCTGAACGTCTCCGCGGTCGGCTTCTACGGCGACCATCCAGCCTCCGAGCGCATCGACGAAACCGGCGCGGCCGGTAGTGATTTTCTCGCGCGCCTCTGCGTCGATTGGGAGGCCGCCTCAGACGGCGCGTCGACGGGCGGCGTTCGCGTCGTGAACCCGCGCATGGGTATCGTCTTCGGCCCCGGCGGCGGCGCGCTCGAAACCATGGCGCTACCGTTCAAGCTGTTCGTCGGCGGCAAGATCGGCACCGGTAAGCAAGGCATTTCCTGGGTCCACCTCGACGACGCGGTCTCGGCTTTGATGCTTTGCATCGATGACGAAGCGATGCCGCACAAGGTCAACGTCTGCTCGCCCAACCCGGCTAGCAACGCCGACGTCTCCGCCGCGATCGCAAAAGCCCTGCATCGCCCCAGCTGGTTCCGGGCGCCTTCTCGGGGCCTCAAGGCGCTCTTTGGCGAAGGCGCCGAGCCGATCCTAACCGGCCAGTTCGTGGTGCCGCGCGTGCTGCAAGAGCGCGGCTTCGAGTTTCAGCATCCGGACGTTGGCGAAGCGGTCGCCGCCAGCTTGTAGGTGGCGCCACCGCGCCGAGCTTGGCGCGTGGTCGCTCCCCCCAAGCTGATCACTTTTCGTAGCGTCGAGCCCCCTCGCCCCCCCCAAAAAGCCCGTGTTTGGGGTTGGAACGAAATGTGCTGCCGGGCAGGCATGGCCCGAAAGCTCTTGGTCGCTTCACTCGTCGGCGCCGCAGCCATCTTGGCGCTGGTGTTTGGGCTCAACAAGCCCACGGTCATCTACTCGGTCGGCGTCTCGTACTTCCTCACCCACGACATGTCCGATCAGCGCGTGCGCCTTAAAGGCAAACTGGTCCACGGCTCGCTGTGCAAGGTGGAAGCCGACTGCGGCTATCGGTTCAGCATTCAAGAATGGCGTCTACCGCCACCGCCGCCCGCCGAGCAGCTCTCGGTCAGCTACGACGCCTGCGTCATCCCCGACACCTTCCGCGAAATGCCCGGCATGGACGTCGAGGTCCGAGTCGAAGGCGAACGCTGCCAAACCTGCCACGACTTTGCCGCCACCAACATCAGCACGATGTGCCCCGGAAAATACGAAATGCGCCAAACCCCCCAACCCGCCCAGCTCCCCATCCCCCGCTGCAAAGGCCCTGCGCCGCGGACGTGAGTGCTATTAGCGTGCGCCTTGCGCGGTGAAGTTGAATCGGCGCGCTGGGTGGTCGCTCCAAAGCTTGAAGGGGATAGAAATCCAGCACTCGGCGTCGGGGTGCCCGAAGAGGGCGCATGGCAACCTCGCTTCGCGACGCCGTAGGTCTGCAAGTTAGCGAGCTAGAGGCAACCACGCTCGTTTGAGCGCACCCCGCTGTAAAGGCCCTACGCCTAGTACCCCGACGCAGAGAATGTGACCGGTGATTAGGCTGCGGCTCGATTAGCGCCCGACCGGACCAACGGCGGATAGGTTCGTCCGAGCTTCTCTCTCGCTCGTTCCACCGTGAAGAGCCACTTGATGCGCGCCTTCTC
>JBBRMI010000143.1:0-21230 GCA_038230915.1 Polyangiales bacterium
CCTGGCCTGCGAGGCGCGCTCACGCTGCGAGCACTTCAGCAAAGCAACCGGCTCCCGCGCTTCTGGTCACACCTGTCACGCCGCTACGTCGCCAACGTGGCCGAGGCGGCATGAAGCGGGATCCGTGCGTGGTCCACACCCCCCGCCAGGGCGAGCTCGAGGCCCTTCTGGACGTCCCCGCCGAAGCTTTCGCTAACGCTCGCGACGACCGAAACCCACCGCTGAACCTCACTGGCGTCCAGAGGCCGTCGCCAGGCCCGTTTTCCAAAGTTTTGGATGAAGCTCGCGACGCAGGTGTCACTCGCCTTTGTTGGCACGCATCCGACTAGAGCCGCGGCACTTGCCGGATTCTGGAAGATCTGCCCCGCAATATCGCTGGCAGCAGCCTCGAATTTCTCGATGCCATCGCTCGAGTAAGGGTCCACCGCCGCGCTGATGGTACTGAAACCGCCGCGCGCGAGATCCGGCTGGAGCTCTTTCGGAACGCGAACGCCGTCACCGAGAAGATCGTGGATGCAGTTCGTGTACTCTTCGACCCGCAGCCGCTTTAGCGAGGCCGCACCGGCCGAGACCTTGCCCGAGATGGCCCCCGGGGATTGCGAGCCGCCGCCGGCCGTGCCGGGCGATGGGCGTGATGAACCGTCGGAGCCGTTCAGGACGCCGGTGCACCCAATCACAACCACGACTAACGGCGCCGCTCCAAGACGTTTAAAGATTGGACCCATTATGGATGGAAGCCAGTCGTTCGGAATTCATACCAAGCCGACCGTCTTGAGCCGGTGGGACATTTGGCCACCTCGAAAGGTGAGCTGCTCATCCTATGTTGAGTCGCTGGCTGCCGCTCATGTGGCTCAAAAAACGTAGGCGGCTCCCCGCGAAAGGCGCGCATGTCACAGATTTGCGGCGCGGGTAGCGGCTCCGCAGGACGGCGTTTACTTTTCCGAATCTCGCGCGACTGAGCCTTTAGGCTTTCAGCCCAGCAATCGCGCCCTTGCAGTAGGCTGGGTTTCCGAAGGTCGTGGCGTCGACGCCCATCGCTTGGGTGATCGAAAGCAACAGATCATTGTGGGCGACACCTTGCGCATCCACGACTTGACCGGTCTTGAAGTAGCCACCGACGGACCCTGCGAGCAAGAATGGGATGTGATCGTGGGTGTGGTCCCAGCCCAAACCGAGCTCGTTGCACCAGACAATCAGCGTGTTGTCGAACATGGTGCCCGCGCCTTCTTTCGTGGCTTTTAAGTCGTCGATCAGTTTCGCGACCTCGCCGGCGTAAAATCGGTTGATTTGGAGCAGCTTCGGGATGTCCTGGGCGTGGGACAACACGTGGTGTGACTCTTGAAAACCAAGCCACGACATCGCAATCGGGCTGCGTGATGGCGCCAAAATCACGCTGGCCACGCGCGTGAGGTCGCAAGCCAGCGCGGCGACCAGCATTTGCCGAATCGCCAAATGGCGGTCGGGAATGTCGAGATCGTTCTCGGGCTCGGTCTTCTCGATCGATGTGTAATAAATCGGCTCTTTACTCGCGCCGATGGTCGACTTCGCCGGGCGCACGCAGTTGCCGACGCCCTCGATATCGAGGCGTGCCTCGATGTCACGCAAGGCGGCGATGTGGCCCTGAACCTTGTCGTTGTCGACCTTGGAGAGTTGCCGCGACAGGGTTTGCAGCTCACCCAATGAATTGTCGATGATGCTGCGGCGCTGTTGCCTAAGTCGCAGGCGCTCCTTGGCATCCACGACGTCGGCGCCAAAAACAAAGTCGAAGGCATCCGCCGGGCTGTCCATCGGCGTAACTGGCAAAGCGGCGCCGCGGTACGAAAGGCGCGACCAGATATTTCCGACCATGCGCTTGGTCGTGTACTGAAGCGACGCGAACTTCGTGGTACCACCGATCTTGTCTGCGATGAACTGATCCACCGAGATGCCACCCGGCCAACCGCTGCCCGGACCGCCCATCCCGGCGGCGAAGGTGTCGCCGGCCAGCACTTCGATGCCCGTCAACAGCGTGCCGACGCCCAAGCCGTGCGCGTCGCCGCCCGGGCTGTGAATCGCCGCCTGCGCGCTCAGGTTGTCGACGACAATCAGATCCTGTTTGTGGCGCTCGAGAGGTTGCAAGATTTCCCCGAGCTTGAAGTCTGCGCCGCTACCAGTCGGGACCCACGCTCCAGGAATCGTGCCGTTCGGACTGAAGCAAATGATCAGCCGTTTGGGCGAGGTCAACGACTGCGCTCGGGCGTCGCGGGGCGCGTAGACGTCGTTCAGCAGCGGCAACGCGAGCGCACCACCGGCGGCGGTCTGCAACAGATGACGGCGCGAGAATGAACGGCGCATCACTCACCTCCTCCTTTGAGTGATCGGTAGCGAAATGCGTCGCTGGTGGCGACGGCCACCCAGAGCTCGCGCATGTCGTAGTCGGTACTCGCAAACTTGGTCTTGATCGCGGCGAGCGTGCACGCATCATCGATCGTCTCGCTGCGCCCCGCGGTGTAGCGAAAGACTTGTTTCATCACGCACTCACGCGCGTCATTGCTGGTCGAAAGCTTCTGCGCCAGCTCCGCCGCGCCGTTCACGTCGCCGTCCGCATCGGAAGTGCCGCCGAGGTGACCGGTCGCGTCCACGTCGGCCGGGCCGTCCTTGTCACGCCATTTGCCGATCGGATCGTAGTGCTCGAACGTGAGTCCGAGTGGATCCATCAAACTGTGACACCCAGCGCACTTCGCGTCGGCCGAATGCTGGTGAAAGCGCTCGCGCGTGCTGGTGTTAGGGTCCAACACGGGCACCTTGATCACGATGTTGCCGGGCGGATCCGGCAGGGTTTGGCAGAGGATGCGCTCGCGCACGAACTTCCCACGATGGACCGGCGACGTCTGATCGTTGTGGGCCAAGAACGCCATCAAGGCACCGCTGGTCAGAAAGCCGACATGCTGCTGCGGGTTCGTCGGCACTTTCACGAAGCCGTCACCCGTTGGCGGCGGCAACCCGTAGAAGCTTGCCAGATTGGCGTTCACGTACGTGTATGGCGCGGCCAACAGCGACGCGACCTTGCCATCTTGCCAGAACACCTCGTTGACGAACGTGTTCAGCTCGGTGCGTAGGTCATTCTGCAGGTCAGCGGTGAAGCTCGGGAACGCCTGTGGATCCTTACCGACGGTCGTAACCCCGCCGATCGATAGCCATTCGCCATGAAAGCCAGCGACGGTGCGCTTGGCGCGCGCATCAGTCAGCAGTTGCCGCACCGTCTGCTCGATCGTGCTCGCGCTGGCGAGCATGCCTTGGTCCGCCGCCGCGAACAGCGCGTCGTCCGGCATGGTTCCCCACAATGCGTACGAAAGGCGCGTAGCCAGCTCGTACGGGGTGAGCAGGGTGGCGCTGGCTCCGGGCGCTGGCGGCTGCCCCGCTTCGACGCGATACAGGAAGTGCGGCGACTGCAGGAAGCCACGCAACACCATCGAAATGCCGTCAGCGAAAGTGCGGCCGGCCGCGCCTTGGTCGAAGAAGGCGAGGTAGGTGGTGTGCTCGGCCGCACTCAGCGGCCGCCGAAAAGCCCGTTTGCCGAAGCTGTCGACGAAGCGAGCGGCGCAAACGGCTGGGTCTTCTCCGGCCGTGCACGCGGTCAACTTGGAGACATCTTTCACTGCTTCGGCCGCCAGCTTGTCGGCGATGTCGATGTAGTTGCCCGCTAGCAGGCCCGTGACGACGAGCGCGTCCGCGTTGTTGCTGAAGCCGGCGCCTTGTTCGTCGGGCGGCAGCGCGCCGGCCAGCTCTTCCGCGTTGGTGAGACTCAGCAAATCCGCCACGGTGCTGATGTACTCGATACGATTGAGTCGCCGAAGCGGCGAGCGTCCGGGGTTCGGGGCTGCTTGTTCACAACCTGTCGCCGCCCCGCCGCTCGTCACGCCACCGCCGCTGTTGCTGCCGCCGCCGCCAGACAGGTTCGGCGTGTCTTGGCCGCCGCCCACGGTTTCGCTATTACACGCAAGCGACATGACCGAAAAGGCCAGTGCTGACGGCATTCTGAAGCGCGTGGTGAAAGGCATGAGCGGTTCCTGAGGATTATGGGTCACTATCACCGGCACGCTGCGAGCGCCGATTTCGCCGTGCGGCTCAGTCTACGGGACATGGCAAGCTCGGTCTTGGAGGCAGCCCGCAACGGATTGGAAAACTCGTGCATCGGGCGCCCTGAAACCGCTGGGTCTTCCCGTGTTCCTGAGAGAACCACACCGCGTCCCCCGGAACACTGGTGCTTCTGCCATTCCTTAACGAAGCGGGCCATTTTCGATCTCGCGGATCGTTACGTGAGTGAATCGAGTCGTTTCGAAGTACGAAATGCTCGCGCCCGCTTCGTACAAAATTCCGATGGACCCGTCGGATAGGGTTGCCATGGACGAATATGCCGAAGGCCCTGCATGGATCAGTCTCGAGACTGGCCACGTTGCCCCTTCGTCATAACTCACCTTCAGTGTGAGCTCGCGTCGGTCGTCGGTTCGCGCTGGGTTGGAAAACAACAATCGGCCTCGCGTGCCGTCACTGCTGGGGAACGAATAGCGCCACATGCTCGCTTGACAATTCGGTTCCGGAAGGTCGGATGCCTGCGCCAAGGTTCCCCATGTCTCGCCCCGGTCAGTGCTCGTCGCTTGCTTGCGGTAGAAGGCAACGCTCAAGTCGTTGCGGGCATTCATCAAGACTGAGCCGTCGGTGAGCTCTGCGACGGTCGCTTCGTTGGTCGAGCCCCCCCCGGCGGTGCCGCCCAAGCGCCAAGTCGAGCCATGATCATCGCTATAGATGACGTGACTGTACCCAGTCAGACTCGGCACGATATTATGGTTTGCCGGTATCACCAATCGTCCACTGCGAAGTTGAATGCCGTTTCCCGGCCCCGTCGCGTACCATCCCCAGCCGGCCGACTTCGTCGTAGCTGTTACATCGAGCGGCGACGACCAGGTGGCACCGTTGTCCTTGCTCGAGAGCACCCAGACGCGCCTCGTGTCGGCGGACGTTCCGTGCGCGATGCTGTCTTCGGTGTCGCTACCCTTGTTCCATGTCGCAAACAACCAGATCGTGGAGGTGTCCTTGTCCACCAGGAAAGTAGGATTGCCAATCGTGTCCTGGCCGGCACTGACGACGACAGTCGCGGGTAACCAGGTTTGACCGCGATCCACACTCCTCTTCACCATGATGCGAATCTCACCCTGATCGTACTCGCTCAATCTCTCTTCAATGAAGGCAAGCGTATCGCCGTTGGGGGCAACGCCGAGCGCGGGGATGCGGTACACCTTTTGGCCAGTAGCGAAAACTTCGGTAGAAAACGACTTGAGCTCGACGGGGCGACTGCTGCTCGTTTCGCCGCCGTCGGAGCTTGAGCCTGCCACGCCTGCGCTGCCGCTCGTGCCTGCGCCCGCGCTGCCGCTCGTGCCTGCGTCTGCGCTGCCGCTCGTGCCTGCGCCTGCGCTGCCGCTCGTGGCTGCGCCCGCGCTGCCGCTCGAACCGCCCGTGCGGCCGATGGCGCCATCGCCGCCGCCGGTGGTATCGCTGCCGCACGCCAGCGACATGAGCGAAAAGGCCAGCGCCGATGGCAGTCCGACTCGCCTGCTGAAAGTCATGAGCTCTAGGCTTGGCTCACGGACCGAAGCCGGTCGACCCACCGGCGTCCTCGCGTCACGTCGGGCTCGCTCATTCCGATTATTGTGTCCCTTCAGCCTCGCAACACGTCGAGCGCGGACTCGCACTGCGCGGGATCACCAAAGGTCGTGGCTTGAACGCCCATGCTTTGCAAGACAGACAACTTGAAATCGTTAGACCAACGACCCTTTGGATACGTGTCGTGATAGAGATCCCCGGCGCGTGGCAGCCGAATGTAGCGGCCAGTCTTGAAGTACCCTTGGGCAGAACCAGCCATCACGTGAGGGATGTTCCCAGTGTCGTGATTACCCTTGGTCAACTCGTTGACCCAGATGATCACGGTGTTGTCGAACACGGTGCCGTCGCCCTCGGGAATCGCCTTCAATCGATCGATGAGCTTTGCCAGCTGCTCGGCGTGCCAGACATCGATTTTGGCGAGGCTATTCCAGGCTTCGAAGTTGCTGTCCGGTTCGTGGCCGAGCGTGTGAATACTCCCATTGATTCCTACCACGGGCACGGTCACACCACCATTGACTTGTCCGAACGACAGCGTGGCGACGCGGGTCAAATCACAAGCGAATGCCATGGCGAGCAGGTCGAGCTGCGAGTCCATCGCCTTCGGAATGTTGCTGTCGTTTTCCCACCACTTTTCCTGACCAAGCTCCAATTGGGGCCTCGCACACGACACTCCAGTTGCGCTACTCGACAGACGCGTCTCGACCTCCCGGATTGAGTCAAAGTAGTCCCGCAGCTTTTCGCGGTCAGCGCGGCCGACGTTCTTCTCGATATCACTGATCTCGCCCATCGCGGCGTCGAGCACGGATACGCGATCCGCTTTCGCGCGCTCCACGACCTTGGGGTCGGGCGGCGCAACCTCGGCAAACACTCGATCGAAAACCGCCTGCGGATCATTTTCTTGAGATGCCGGTCGGTCGATGTCGTAGGCGCTAAACGGAATGTTATTCTCGGTTCGGACGCCGAGGTTTAGTGACTTGAATTTGGTGTCGCCGGCGATGTGATTGGCAATCGCCTGATCGAGCGAAATGCCGGTGGCACGCCCCGCGCGGCCCGTCAGCACGGAGGGCCATTGATCGTGACCGACACCGCCGGAAGCATCCAGGCCTTCCACGATCAACAGGTCCTTGCGGTGCCGTGACAATGGCGCCAAGCCGGGCGAAAACAGAAAATCGGTACTGTCCGCGCCCGGGACCGCGGCGCAAGGGGGCGGGCTATTGGGCACGCGGTCTCGCGCACAACCGCTATAGAAACCTTGCGTTGAAATTTTGTCGAGCGGGTACATGGCCTCACCGGGAAGCCGCGGCCAAAACCGCTCGGGGAAAACGCCGTTAATCGTGACGTAGGCGACGAAGCGCAGCGGCGGTTTGCTGGCCGCACCTTGTGCCCGTTTGATCGGTAGCATCGCCTCGAGCCACGGCAGCGCGATCGACGTTCCTGCTAGGCCAGTCAGGAGCGAACGACGTGGCAACATTCGATGTTTCATAGTGCCTCCGTTACGGGTCCGCGATACATGAAAGCGTCGCTCTGGGTCAGCGACAGCAACAGCTCCTTGAGGTTGCCCCCCGAGGCTTGCAAGCCTGACTCGAGCGACGTCAACAGACCTTGATCGAGCGTGGTCTCTTCTCGACCGTAGGCGAAGCGGAACCATTGCTTCGTGATGCACGCCTGCACCTCGGAGCTCGCTGCCAGCTGCCCGGCAAGCTCCGGGACGCCGTCGAACGGGGCCGTGAAGCTGACGCCATTGACGACGCCCGTCGCGTCGACCGGCTTGCCGCCGTCCTGGTCACGCCAGCTCCCGATCGCATCGTAGTGCTCGAAACCAAGCCCGATCGGATCGAGCATGCTGTGGCACCCCGCACAAATCGGATCCGACACATGAGCGGCGACGCGGTCGCGAGTGCTCGAGTCCGGAGTTGGCTGCTTGGGGTTGGCGTTTACGGTCGGCGGCGGCGGCGGCATAATGGTGCATAGCAGTCGCTCGCGAACGAACTTGCCGCGCAGCGTCGGCGCGGTTTGCTCGGCATGCGCGTAACGCGCGAGAATGCCGGCTTGTGTCAAAAGGCCAGCCCGCCGCTTGGGGTCGAGCTCGACGCGGACGAACTCGTCCGTCGTCGGTCCAGCAACGCCGTAGAATGCGGCAAGCTTCGCGTTCATGAACGAGTAGTTGCCAGTCAACAGCGCCTTGGCGCCGTCTTTGGCGTTCCAGACCAAGTCGTCCAGAAACATCTCGGTCTCGCGTCGGGCGAGCAGCAAGAGCTCACCGCTGAACTGCGGAAAAAGCTGCGAGTCCTTCTTGACCTTGACTGGGTCAATCTCATTCAAGGTCAACCACTGCGCGTGCAGGTGTTGAACGTTCGCCTTGGCTCGCGAGTCCGCCAGCAAGCGTTCAGCCTGCGCTCGCACTTGTTCCTTGGTAATTAGCGCGCCCTGGCTGGCCGCCTCGAACAGCACCCCGTCAGGCATGCTGCCGAGGAGTAAGTACGACAGGCGCGACGCCATCTCCCAGGCGGTCGGGCGAGTAATGCCCGGGGTGGTCGCCGGCTCTCCTACCTCTACCCGGAACAAGAAAGACGGCGAAATCAGCATCGTTCGCAGCACGAGGTCGATGCCGTGCTTGAAACCGCCACCCGTGTTGCCGACCTCGAAAACACCGAGCAACCGCGCGACCTCAGCGCTGGCCAACGGTCGTCGGTAGGCTTTCTGCCCAAAATCCCCAATAAATTGGCGAGCGCAAGCGGCGTCACCCGTTGCGGCGCACGGCAGACTGGCGAGGGCACCGGTCAGCGCCTGCTCTGCGAGCTTCTCCCCCGTGAGCATGTATTGCTCTGCCCGGACTGGGGAAGTGGTTTGTACTTCGGCGATGTTGTCGAAGCCGAGCCGGCGTTCGTCGACCAGAAAACCGTCGGCCGGGTGCGTGGTGTCGGCCAACAGATCGCGCGTCGTGTTGTTGTATTCCGTATTGGTTAGTCGACGCAGAACCGTGGGCGGCGGGGGGTCGAGGGCGGAACCAGCACCACCGGTGCCAGGTACTCCACCCGTGGTCGAAGCGGTAGGGGCTGAGCCCGAGTTACCGCTCTCGATCTGCTTATCCCGCCCGCTGCTCAGTTGAGCCGTGCAGGCGCCGGTAGAGGTCGAAAGCGCCAACAGCGCTAGCCACGATACCGCCAGAGAATTCAGCGTGCCTTTTGGTCGCCTGAGCCCACGAGTTAGTGGGAAAGAAATCGGCTTGCTGGTGTGTGTCGTTAGCATGGGCGGGTGCGAGGAAATGCTTCTCGAGCGTCGTAGTAATGGGTGCCGCCCCGTGTTTTGATCACTCGAGCCCGCGGGCTAAGCGATGTCGTTAATACCCGGTCAGGCCCAGTTGGAGATGGTGGCGACCCTCGGCAATTCAGAGACCAGCGAGCTTCGCGTCCGTGAGCGAGTAGCTGTCAGTCATGCGCGTCAGTCGCCGCAAAACTGTCGGCGGAGGCCGCACGCTGCGCCCCGAAGGCTGGCTCCCTGTACCACCCACCACCCCACCAGGAGCCGGGCTGCCGTTCGGCCGGGGGGATACCTTGACCGTATGGCCCGGTATATTGAACCTCGCCCGTGCAGCAACACCTAACAGCAAGTGCAGCTGTGAACGCCGCGCGGGCAATGAGCGACATCGGCATTGAGTGAGGTGCCTTGGCGCCCGTGTTAGTGAATTTCGCACTCAGGGACCGAAGCCTGTCGTCGCCGTGCTCATCACCGCGCCGTTGTAGTGGGTCCTGTGCCGTATTTTGATCAATCGAGCCCGCGGGCTACGCTCGCGGCGCGATGCGCGTAGCCTCAGCTCTCGGTTTCGTGGCGGTCGTGGCGAGTACTGGCCCGGTCCGCGCCGAGCCGAAGCCAGCGGTGTACTTTCTGGAGTACGTGGCTCCTGTAGGCTGCCCCGGTGAAGTGACGTTTCGATCCCAGGTCCGAGCGCGCACCTCCAACCTGGCGTTTGCAAACGCTGAGGCAGACGCCCCGCGCCTGTCCATTCTGATCGCCGAAGTCGATTCCGGTTACCTCGGGCGCATGTCGGTCGACTCGGGCGCGAGCGGTTCAACCCCTCGAGAAATCGAGGCCAAGACCTGCGACGAAGTGGTTGCTGCGTTGGCTCTGACGACAGCGCTCAACTTCGATCCCGACGCTGGCGACTTACGCCCGCGTACGCCTCCCCCGAGCAGTCTCGGTCAGCCGACGCCTCCGCGGGCGGAGGTGCTCCGACCGCTACCTTGGTCGATCGGAGCCGAGCTGGCCGCGACGGCGGCGCCCAGCTCGTTTCCGGCTCCGCGAGGCGGGCTGTTCGTCGACTGGCTTGCAGCTCGGCCCGATTGGACCTTCGGTGGTGGGGCCGCTCTTTTCTATGGATTCGGCAAGGAGGGCGACAGCGAGCGAGGCCGAGTCGCTCTCTCTCTACTGAACGCACGCCTCAGTCTCTGCCCACTGGCTAGGCGCTGGGTAGTCCAAGTCTCGGCGTGTGCGTTTGGTGACCTGGGGATTTTGACGGTCAGCGGCGAGGGCGTTCCGAGCCCGCGCAGCGAGCGACGGCCGTGGCTGAGCGGAGGGCTGCAGCTTTGGTCGAGCTTTCCGGCCTCGAGCCGCTGGTTCGTTGCGGCTCATGGCGAGCTTTCGGTGATCGCCGTTCGCCAACGCTTCCGTCTCGACGACAATTCGGAGATTTACGCGGTCGGTCGCGTGGGGGGTGCCCTGGGTGTAGCCTTCGGCTTTCGGCTGCCCTGAGCTTGAGCGGCAGTGATCAGATCGCGGGCACGTCCCCATTAAATGGTCATCGGTAAGCCAGACCCAGACGCGCTCGAAGCAGAGGGTTCGGGCTACGACCTCGAAGCGGCGGATGCTCCGGGGCGAGCTTCCGACCCGGTTCGGTTTCGTCTGCTGTTCGATCAGCATCACGCTTTCGTCGGACGGCTTTTGCGCCGACTCGGGGTCAGCGAAAGCGGTGTGGATGACTTGCTGCAAAATGCCTTCATAGTTTTAGCTCGAAAGCTCGAATCGATTCATCCAGGAAGCGAGCGGGCGTTCCTGTATGGCACCGCGCAGCGCCTGGTGATCGACTTCCGTCGTCTGGCCAGCCAGCGCTACGAGTTGCCGGAGGCGTCGCGCGGCGAGCGCCAGGATCCGACGCCCGCTGCCGACGAGCTGCTGGACCAGAAGCGGGCGCGGCAAATGCTCGACCAAATCCTAGACGCCATGACGCCGGACCTCAGGAGTGTGTTCGTGTTGTTCGAGCTGGAGAGGCTGACCATGAGCGAAATCGCAGAGCTGTTGGGCGTCGCTCCCGGGACGGTTGCGTCACGACTGCGGCGCGCCCGCGAGGATTTTTTGAGCCGCGTCGCGGCAGCTCAGGCGGCCTTGGCTCAGCCGGCTGCAATGGAGGAGGTGGCTTCATGAACGAGCCGCGGCGGCTACTCGACGGCGCGCTGGGGCCCCTGGGTCGGCAAGTGCTCGAGTCGGCGGACGCCGATGAGCCGTCCGCCGAGCGTGTCAATCGTTGGCGCAGCCAACTCGGCTTGCCCGTGGTCGGCGCTGCCAGCGGCCTGCTGGTCGCGACGGCCACCAAGGCGGCCGCGGCTCCGCAACTCGCGGTCACTGCCGGCGCCGCGACGGCCAACGCTGCGGCAGGCGCCTCGACCAAGGTCTTGAGCCAGGCAGCCCTGCTGGTGATCGGCAAATGGACCGCCCTGGTCGCGCTGCCGATCGCGGTTGGCGCGACGTTGCTCGAGGTTCGCTCACAAAAAGCCCACTCTGTCAGTGCTCCCTCGGCCGCCCCGCCAACCAATCCGCGCGCCGAGCCCAAGCCCCGCGACTCGTTCAGGTCTGCAGCACCGAGCTCTGTAACGCCGAGCTCTTCTGCAGCGCCGAGCTCTGCTGAAGCCGCGCACGACACCCCAACCGTTCGCGCTCTGCCGTCGCACCGCATCGCCAACGCTGGTGGCGACAAACCAGGGTCGTCGACTCCCAGCGGAGCGCTCGGCCGTGGCGCCCCGAGCGCGAGCCCGGCGGCTGCGTCCACCGAGCAGGAGCTAGCGGCGCTTGACGCCGCACGGCGAGCATTGCAGCGCGGCAACCCGGCGTTGGCGCTGATCGAGCTGGATCGTCATGCGCAAGCGTTTCCCGGTGGCGCTCTGTCCCCTGAAGCCAGCGTGTTGCGCATTGTGGCGCTCAGCCAGACCGGGCGCGCCAGCGAAGCTCAGCGATTGGGACGGCAATTTTTGGAGCGTCACCCCGGTAGCCCGCTGGCCGCCAAGGTGCGCGCGATCATCGAACCGAAGCCGCAACCATGACGGCGACACGAGTAGTCAGAATTTCGGGCACGGGCGCGGCCACGTTTACGCCGAGAACTGCAATTCGGGGACTAGGAGTCGCCTGCGCGATGACCGTGCTCTTACTCCTCACGGGGTGCGAGGAAGTGGTCATCGTAGGCGGGGCGCCATCGCAACAGCCGCTACAGTCCGATCACCCGGGTTTTTCTTGGTTGAAGCTGCTGGATGCACCAAAGCCGGCTGAGGGCTTGGCAGTAGCGCGGTTCCCGGATGACCAGGGACTGGCAGTGTCGGGATGGAGCACGGCTCGAGATGCGCTTGGGCGGCCCCATCACGACATTTTCGTGAGCGTGCTGGACCCGGACGGCCACGTCGTGTGGTCGAAAACCATCGATTACGCTGGCAAAGACGACGATGCCTTCGACGTCATCGTCACGCCTCAACACGAAATCCTGGCGGCTGGCTCGGTGACGGGGGAGGACGGCAGCATGCGCGCGTGGCTGCGCAAATGGTCGCCTGGCGGAGCCGAGCTCGCGACAACTACCTCCGAGCCCGACGTCAGCTTGCGCGCCAAAGCGCTGGGGCTTTGGGAGGGCGACGTGATCGTGGCCGGCTACGCCAATACGTTCGAGGTCGGCCGCGATGTGGTGGTCGAAAGGCGCGACGGCAACACGCTTTCAACCGTGTGGAGCGCTCGCTACGACGGGCCCCTGCACGGAGAAGACGAACCGAACGACCTGGCTATTTGGCGCAGCGGGGCGTTCTGGGCGGCGGGCTATCAGCAGACGCAAATCGGTGCAGGCACCGAGCTCAGTCTGCTCGAGCTTCGACCAGATGGCACCATCACTTGGCAACGCTCTTTGAAAGACGCGCAAGATACGCCGCTGGTTGGCCAAGCCAATGGCATCGCCTTCAACGACATCGACAATGTTTACTATCTTTGCGGCAGCGCGCTCGACGCCGCCGGAACGCACGGCGTGCCGCTCGTTTCCAAGCTCGGCTTCCATGGCGACGACCTGTGGCACACCAGCATTCCCGAGCTGGCCGACGCGTCGAGCGACATCGCGGCGCGCGGCTGCGCATTGGGCAGCGACGGCCTGAGCGTGGTGGGAACCTCGGCCAGCAACGGGCGCTCGCAGTTCTGGGCGGTCAAGCTACAGCCAGCCGGTACTCAGCTATGGCTGCGCCGCGACGCCGCGCTCGCAACCGGTCGGGGCGTCGCGCCCGCCGACGACGGCGGAGCGTTCGTCACGGGCCAAACTGCCGATGGCGAGCTGTTCGTCGGCAAGTTGCTTCCCTGACGTGCGTGACGTCGCTCAATCACCGGCGTCGCTTGGTAGACCTTCGTCGCCGGCGTGGCAGAGCCCGAGCGCCAGCTGCGGTGATTTTTTTACGATGCCCCTGGACTTCCGATGAGAGTCTTACGGGAATTGGCCCCCAATCGGCCCATTGCAGCTCCGAGCGTAATTTTGTGACGCGCCGGTCGATTTCCGAAGGCCTCGCGAAATTGTTGCCTGGGGCGAGGTGCCCCTCCCGACGTAGTGGTCGGAGGCAGCGCGCCCATGCTGGGCTGATCGCCGCCGATGTTCCAGGCCTCGGTATCCGACCAATGAAGTCACTTCGTTTGGCCCGTCGGACGGTGTTGCGTGGCCTTGGCGCCGGGGGTCTGGCCCTTGGCTTGCCCCTGCTCGATGCGATGCAAGACGGCCGCGGGCGCTGGTACCGCTCGGCGGAGGCCGCGCCAGTCGCGGCTCCCGTGCGATTCGTCTTCTTTCTGTTCTCGAATGGTGGCGGCTCCCAGTCGTTGGATTTGTGGACCCCGAAAGGCGAAGGCACGGGCTACAGCTTGTCGCCGACCCTCGAGCCCCTCGGCGACATGAAGGACCGAGTCAGCGTGCTGACTGGGCTTCGCCACACTGCGTATTACATCGGGACTTTCGGAGGCCACTACAAAGGCACCCCATCCTTGTTGAGCGGTGTCGCGCTCGCGGCGTCGGGTTCTTCCGGTGCTGCGTCCGTCGACCAGGTGATCGCGCAAGCATGGTCCTCACAAACGCGACTCCCTTCGGTCCAGGCAATTTGCGATCCGACGCCCACCGACAAGGGAGACACCCTTGCTGTTTCGTGGGCCGGCGCCGGGCATCCGTTGCCACCGCTGGGAGACGCCGCGCAGTATTTCAAGCAGCTGTTCGGTTCCGCACCAGGAGGTCCCGTGGTGGCGCCCACCACCGACACCGGCCGCGAAGCGCGCTATCGAAAGAGCGTGCTCGACTACGTACGGGGTGATTCGGACTCGCTGCAAAAGCAGCTGGGAAGTGAAGATCGGCAGCGCTTGAACCTACATCTTGAGGCGCTGCGCGAGCTCGAACTTCAGCTATCTCCCACGCTGATCTCGGGGCCGCCGAGTGCGAGCTGCCAGAGTCCCCTCGGCATAACTGGAGTTGCCGGCGAGGCGCGGATCAAAGCGATGGTGCAGTTGACGGTTCTGGCGCTGCAGTGCGATCTCACCCGTGTGGCATCGTTGATGTATGGCTGCCCGTTCGGGCTCGCCCAGTTCCCCTGGTTGAACCTCACGGATCCCGACCACGGGACATCTCACACGAACGACCAAAGCTACCTGCCGCACGTGCGCTACAAGGCGCAGACCTTCGCCTCCATGCTCCGACTGATGAACGCCGTACAAGAGGGCGACCGCACCCTGCTCGCCAACTCGATCGTCCTGGGCACGAGCGAAGTGGGGCTGGGGAATCACGACTCCACGGCGCTGCCGATCTTACTAGCCGGTACTGCAGGCGGCCGCCTCCGAACTGGCCAGCACATCGTGTATCCGGCCGGGACGCCTTTTAACCGGCTGTTGCTCACGACCCTTCAAACCCTGCAGGTTCCGGCGACCAGCTTTGGCACGGACGGCGACCAGCCACTGGCCGGGCTCACCTCGTAGCGGGTCCCACGAAAATGCCCCGGGAGGCCCTGGCAGCGTTGCCAGTCCGACGGGCTCGACCTGCAAACGCCTTCTCGTGACCGTTGCGTGCCGCCCTTTGCGGCTCCGACCGCGATTTTGTGACGCCTCGGTCGATTTCGTACGAAGCGAACGCCTCGAGAAATTGCTGCCTGATCCTCGCTCGCTGTCCCGACTAGCCAAGAAGTGAGAATAGCGAATCGTAGGCCACGCGAAAGAGGCAGTCATGAAGCGTAATTGCTGTCGCACAGGGTGGCAGGCCGCTATCGGGACCGGTTGTCTCGTGTGGCTTACCGGCTGCACCGGGGTCGTCAACGGAAATGTCGGGTCCGGACCTCACCTCGACGCCAATGGCAACTTGGTCGACGCCAATGGCAACCGCGTCGACGCCAACGGCACGCCTCTGGACGCCAACGGCAACCCCACTGGCGGCAATGGCGGCGGGACAAACGCCTCCTGCACTGGGCCAGTCGACCCTGGTTTCAATCCGGTTCGCCTCCTGACGAGTGATGAGTACAGCCGCACGGTGCAGGACCTGACCGGTATTGACCCGCTCGGCAAGCACCTGATCACGCCCGAATCGGCGACTACGACCTTCGATCGCAGCTCGCAAACGTTTTCCTTCTCGGGGCTGCAGGCCAGCTCCTTCATGGATGTGGCTGAAAGCGCAGCCCAGGCCGTGATTGGAACCGCCGAAAGCCGTGCCAAGTTCCTGGGCTGTGAACCGTCGGCGCCCGATTGCTTGAGCCACTTTGCGGTGTCCTTCGGACGCCGTGCGTTCCGGCGCGCGCTGTCGCAGGAAGAGGTCACGGCGCTCGTCACGCTATCGCAAGAAGCGAAGGATGATCCGAATCCTTATGCTGGAGCAGGTCTGATCGTGCGAGCGGTGCTGCAGTCGCCCAAGTTCTTGATGCATATCGAGCTCGGTACGGCAGAGCCAGGCGGTAAGCGCTTCAAGCTGACTGGCCCGGAGCTCGCGTCACGACTGTCTTACCTGCTGCTTGGCACGCTGCCGAGCGATGCGTTGCTCGCCAACGCCGAAAAAGGCGGGCTCGACGCTGTCGGTGGTGTCGAGGCTGCGACGCGCGAAATGCTGGCCACTAACCCAGCCCACGCGCAGCTGCGGTCGTTTTTTAGTCAGTGGTTCGGACTTTCACGCCTGCAAGCGGTCACGCGCGACGCGACGGCCTTTCCCGCGTGGAACGATGGCTTGCGGCAGTCGATGCAGGAAGAAACGCTCAAGCTCGTCGACGATTTCGTGTGGACCGACGGGCAGAAGTTCATCGACGTGCTCGACACGCCGCAGACGTTCGTCGACGCCAACCTGGCTAAGCTCTACGGAGTCTCAATCGCTGGCTCCGGCTTTCAGAAAGTGGGCCTCGGGGCCACGCCACGCCTCGGTTTGCTGACGCAACCTAGCTTGCTCACGCTCACCGCCGGCGGCGACGTAACGCCGATTCGGCGTGGTAAATTCATTCGCGATACCTTGCTCTGTAAGCCGCCGCCGCAGGTGCCCGCGGCCGTCCCGGACTTGCCGCCGATCATCCCCGGTCAGACTCAACGCCAGCGGCTCGAGTCCCACCGCACCAATCCAGCCTGCGCCGCGTGCCACACCCAGCTGGATCCGCTCGGATTCGGGCTCTCTCGCTTCGACGACATCGGCGCTTATCGCGAGGTCGACGCGTCCGGCAACGCGATCTCCGATCAGGGTGTATTCCCAGAGGCTACGCCGCCGGAATTCCACGGACCCAAGGAGCTTGCCGCGAAGTTACGCGCGACGGGCGATTTTCAGGCCTGCGTCGTCGAGAGATTGGTCGAGTTCAGCTTGGCGCGCAACACGCAGCCAACCGACGCGTGTGTGAGCCAGAGCGTCAATCAGGCCTTCGCCAGCAGCAACTACGATTTTCGATCGGCTGTCGTGGCGCTCGTACGAAGCGATGCGTTTCGGTATCGACGGGATCCCGCAAAGGAAGAACAAGCACCATGAGCCGCTTTCGATTGTCGCGTCGAACCGTGCTGCGCGGCGTGGGCCTGGCCGGCGTAAGCCTGGCACTGCCAGTGCTCGAGGTGATGCACGACGGACGCGGGGACTGGTTCACGTCTGCAGAAGCCGCAGCCGTCACTCCTCCGTTGCGCTTCGTGCTCTTCCACATTTCAAACGGAGTTTCTGCGACCTCACTCGCGCCCTGGACGCCTAGCGGTACCGGCGCGGGATACGCGCTGTCACCCGCGCTTCAACCGCTCGGGGCGCTGAGCAACAAGATCAACGTCATCACGGGCTTGAAGCACACCGCGTACTATCTCAGTCAGGGCACCGGCGAGCACGCCAAGGCGACCGCATCGCTGCTGGCAGGCGTGGGAACGACGACGGACTCTGCTCAGGCGACGACCATCGATCAGTTGATCGCAGGCGCGTGGGCCAATCAGACCGCTCTCGGCTCGGTGCAAGCCATCTGTGACGCGAGCGGCCCGCCCGTGGCGGGCAAGGACGATTTGCCACCGATTCGTGATTCTTGGCGTGCGCCAGGTCAGCCGATGCCGCCAATCGAGGATCCGGCTTCGTACTTCAAGCGCTTGTTCGGCAGCAGTCCGGCGCCGAACCCCACTCCGAACCCGACTCCCACGCCCGGCCCGATGCCGGACGGCGCCGCTCGCTCAGCTCGCTACCGCAAAAGCGTGCTCGACTACGTGGCGAGCGACATTGGCTCGCTGAACAAAGTGCTGGGCGCCGAAGACAAGCAGCGCTTGGGGGTTCACCTGCAAGTGATCCGCGATCTGGAAAATCAAATCGCCTTCATGAATCCCGCTGACCCAGGCGGCGGCGGCGGCGGCACGACGACGCCAGGCGCTGCGTGCAAGCAAGCTCCGACCCAGCAGGATGTGGGGGGCGCCGGCAGCGGCGAGGCGCGGGTAAAGATGATGACCAAGCTGACGGCGTTGGCGCTGCAGTGTGATCTTACCCGCGTCGCCACGCTGCAATACGGCTGGCCCTTCGGAAACGCGACGTTCCCTTGGATCGGCGTCAGCGGCGGTGACCATGATCTGTCTCACGGCAGCAACGACGGTTACCTGCCGTGCGTGAAGTACAAGGTCCAAACCTTTGCTTCACTCGTGCAGATGCTGCATGACACGGCCGACGGCGCGCGTACGCTGCTCGAAAATTCGCTGGTCATGGCGACCAGCGATGTCGGCCTGGGCAGCCATAATACGGCGGAACACGGCGTGTTATTGGCCGGCACTGCCGGCGGGCAGATCAAGACCGGCATGCATCAGGTCTTTGCCCAGGGAACTCCGCTCAACCAGCTGATGCTCAGCATGCTTCAGTTGCTCAAGATCCCTGGCGTAACGAAGTTCGGAGTCGACGGCAACCAGCCGCTCGCGCTGGCGTGAACCGAAGCCTCCTCTCGGGAGCCAAATCGCAGGGCTCGAAACCCGCGCGCTAGTCAGGCCGGCCATCCTTCATGCTAGGTTGCGATGGCGCGCAATGCTTCCGATCGTCGCCATCGACGTTCCCGCCGACTTTCCCCCGGTCGCAGCGTCCACGATGGTCCAGCGCTGTGAGCAGGCGCTGGGTGCTGGTCGTTGCCGTCTGACCTCCTTGGAAGACCCAGCCGCAAGCGCGAATTACGTGGCTGTTCTGGTGACGAATCCCGTCGAGCCCGATCACATCGACGTCGAATTTCGAGTCGGATCCAGCTCAGGCGCGGTTCTGTCGCGTAGAAGCCTGGCGTTCTCGGAACGCGACGCAGAGCAAAGTCGTTGGGCATCGGTCGGATTGGTGATCGCCGGTTTGGTCGCCGCAGACAGCGTTGCGTCGCCGCCTGCCGTGCGACCGGTAGAGCGGCGCATCGCACGACCACGCCCCGTCGCTCCCCAGCGCGCCCTGCCGTCGGTTGACTATCCAGCGTGGGGATTGGATCTGGGGGTGCTCGTAGGGCCCGGGCTGAGCGCTGGGCCTTATCGAGTTGGTGGATTGGTGCGCATATGGCACCGACTCAAGTTTGCACCGCGCGTGATCCTGCGAGGTGGCGCCGACTTTTCGGGTTTGGGAGGTGAGCCCCAATTGCGTTGGCTATCCATCGGCGCCGGCGTTGGGGCAGGTTGGGGGCAGCGCGCGTCCCTCTTCAATGCGGAGGTGGTTGGTGAAGTGATTGGCCAGCGCGTGGTTGCTAGCGTCGGCGCACCTTCGGGGTCAGGGTACGACAGCGACGCACGAGCACGGTTTGGGGGCAGAATCGGCCTCGACATCGGCGTCTGGGCCAGCAACTACGCGAGGTTCGTGCTGGGGGCAGAGGCAACGGCGCTGACGCCCCCCGTGAGAGTTGAGCTACGCAACGAGGTGGTTGGACGTGAGGCGACGGGTCGAGTTGCGCTCACGGCGGCCCTGCGCTTCTCGCTCTGATCCAGCGGGTGCAGTATTTTGCCTGCTTGGCGGCGCGGCCTACGACTGTCAACATGAACGCGATACTTGCTACCCAGTAAAGCCTCCGGAATCCCAACGATCGCCCCCGATTGATGCCACCGCCCGCTCAGCGCTCTGGAGTTTCGACATCCGGCAGGGCGGACGTGCGCGCTCGCGCTGCGGCGGAGGGGACCGCTATCGACGAGGCTGAATTGCTCCGCTGCGTCGTGGCCGGGGAACGTTGGGCGGCGGAGGCGCTCTACGAGCTCGTCTACCCAAGTATTGCCGCGAGCCTTCAGCGTGTCCTCCACTCCGCAAGTCATGACTACGATGACCTGGTCCAAACTACGTTCGAGCGCCTCATCCGCTCTCTGCTGGCTCGTGGAGAAACCGTCTTGAGCCTGTCGGCTTGGGCCTCGGGGATTGCGACCCATACCGCGCTCGACGCGCTGCGCGCGCGCGTCCGCGAACGGAAGTACATTCAATCCGAAGACGCCGGCGGAGGCGCACTGCTGGCTCTCGCTGGTTCGGTAAGCGAGGAGCGGCAGCTGGAAGCGCGGCGACAGCTGCGTATCGTCCAAGAATTGCTCGGTCGCATGAAGCCGGCGGTGGCGGAGACTGTCGTGCTACACGACATGCTTGGCCACGACTTGACCGAGACGGCGGCGCTCACCGACGTCAGCGTCGCGGCCGCCCAATCGCGCCTTGTACGCGGGCGCAAGGATCTCCTGCGTCGCGTCGAGCAGCGGCTGGCGCGGGGGGCGAAATGAACGACGAGGCCAAGGTGGGCGAGCTGTTCGCGAGTAGCATCGCTCGGCCGGTCGATCTTGACGGGCGTCAATTCAAGGTCGACCGTGAGCGAGCCATCTCAACCATCCTCCACGCCGCCGACAGCGCCGATCGGCAGCGATCGCGATGGAGGCGAGCTCGCGTTTGGGGTGGCGCCCTGGCGGTGGCGGCCGGTTTGGCGTTCGCGGCCAGTTCTTTCCGGACGCTGAACAGTGAAAAGCTTCACGTGGCAGCCGCCGACACACTGCTGCTGCAGGACGTTTACGGCAAGGTCGAGCGGCATGAAGCGGGACACGTCATTCCCGTCGTCAGGCGTGACGACTCCATCTCCGTGACGACGTCCAACGAGTTGATAACCGGCGCAGCCTCGGGAGCACGGCTGCGGTCGTCGCAGGGCCTGGACATCCAGCTGCTGGAAAACGGCCGCCTCACCCTGGCCGGGCTTGCCCGACAATCCTCGATGAGTGTGCAGCTGTTGGCAGGTAGCATCCGCTGCCAAGTTCCGCCTTTGCCTGCGGGCGAGCAGTTCTCCGTGGTCACGCCGACGGCGACGGTCACTGTCCACGGAACCGCGTTCAGCGTGCTGGTAAGTGGCATAGCCGAAGCCGTCCGCACGTGCGTCAGAGTGAGCGACGGACATGTGGTGGTTAAAAGCTCGGAGGGCGAGCGCGTGCTCGGTCCGGGCATGACGTGGGGATGCGCGCCGCCTGTGCCGCCGGTAGAGGTAGGCCCTAACGCCGCCGCGCCGCCATCAAGCATGGCTGCTCCGAGCGGGCGAGAGCCGACCCGTGCTCCAGCCGTTAAGCCCGCCGGGACGCTGGATGCTGAAAATCAGCTGTTCCAAACCGCGCTAGCCGCCGAGCGAGTCGGCGACATGCCGGCGGCCGAAGCTTCGCTCGAAAGATTACTCTCGAAGTACCCAGCGTCGCTTTTGAGCGCCGACGCGCGGATCGCGTTGGCTCGCGTGCGCCGCAAGGCGCAATCGTCGCCGTAAAGCGTTGAGGGAGCGTGGCATGCCCGATCTCTTAAGCACCCACAGCCCCGAGATTCAGTGCGATTCGAGGGCGTGATCGCGACGGCTTGAGCTCGCGAGCGAGCTGCGCGAGGGCGAGACCAACGGCTTGAGAAACGCGAATCCAGGCCTGGGTAG
>JBBRMI010000144.1:0-21201 GCA_038230915.1 Polyangiales bacterium
GCCACCAAGTCCTGTCTGCTAAGGAGACGACCGAAACCCAGGGCCGAAGCCCGCAACCGATACCGAAATACCCGGCTCCGCGTCGAGTCCGAGAAAGGCCCTGCCCGAGCCCGGCCCCGCCTCTGGCTTGCCCGAAGCCCCTGGCGAGACCGATCCCGATCCCGCTGCCGGACCCCTTCCTGGGGCCGCCCTCGCGCAGGGCCCCGACAACGGATCAAGACTGCGCTGCTCGGCCGCTCGCTGGCCTCGGCTTGTGATATGGGTGGGGCAAAGGAGCACGAAATGGCGGAGGAAAAACCGCGGCTTGGCCGCGACGTTTACATTGCCCTGGCAGCAGTAGGCTGGGCCGACGGCAACCTCGACCAAGAGGAAGCCGACGCAATCGTGCGTACCGCGCTCGAGGAAGGCCTCGACATCACCGAGATCGCGGAGATCGAGGCGGCTACCAAAGAGCGCGTTGACCTCGGCGTGATCGACCGCAAGAATCTCTCGAAGGAGGATCGGTTGTTCGTTTACGGGGTGGCTTGCTGGCTCACGCGGCTCGACGGCGTCGTTACAGCGGCTGAGGCTGAGGCGCTGAATCTCTTGGGCGAGGCGCTCAAGATCCCCGAGAAGCCGCGCAGCCTCGTCGACGGCATCGCGCAGGACATCGCTAATCGCGGTGATGACCGTCCGTTGCGTTACGACTTGATCGGTCTGCGGCGCGCGATCGGCGACCGCCTGAAATCCGCTCAGGCCAAAAAAGACGGCGAGTAGCGGCCGCGCGGGTCGCCCGCGGCCTGTCCGTGGCCTACGCGTCGCGTTTTGTCGCACACGAGAGCTAAGCTTTGTACGACTCCAGCCGTCCTTGATGGGGAGAGGGCCTGCGCCTCCTCAAGTCCATGACCGCTGCCGTCGCCCAACGCGCGCAACCTGCTGGCAAATCGCCGATGTCGGTGGTGGCGCTGCAGATCGTGCGCGAAGCGCTGAAGCCGGACGTTTCGCCGATCGATCTGGCAAAGCTTGCCGAGAGTGATCCTGGCTTCGCGCTGCGCATCATCTCGATGGTGAACAGCGCTGCCTTCGGCTTTGGCCGTAAGGTGACCGACGTGCGCCAAGCCACGGCGTTCATCGGGGTGCGAGGTCTGCGCACCTTGGGCCTGTCGCTGGCAGTCTCGGACATGGTGCCGGCCGGGGTCGACGGGCAGGTACTGCTCGCCAACTCGTTGCGGCGGGCCGTGGCGGCCCAGCTGATCGCCAAGAAGCTCGGCCAGCGTGAGGTCGACGAATATTTTACGGCCGGGCTATTCCTCGAAGTCGGCTTGCTCGCCAAGGCGCGCGACGACTTGAGCGCCGCCGCGCGTATCGGGCGGTTGCCCGCGATGGATCGCGTCGTCTTCGAACGTGCTGAGTCCGGCACTGACCACGCGGTCCGCGGTGCGGATCTGGCGAAGGCGTTCGGGTTGCCGGCTGAGCTGATCGAAGCCGTCGCGCTGCATCACGATCCGATCATGCCCGACGCGGCGCTGGCTAAGGTTGCGTGGGTCGCCGAGCGCGTAGCAGCGGTTTGGGAAGGTGGCGACGTGCCGGCGGCGCAAGCCGAGGCGGCACGTGCGCTGGTGGCGATCGGCATTGCCGACCGTGACGTCATCGAGATGTTCGAGATACTGCCGGGCTTAGTGACCGACGGGGGCGCGGCGTTCGATCGCGAAGTGGGACCGCAGCAGGGGGTCGATCAACTGCTGCTCGACGTGAGCCGTGGTCTGATCGAGATGAATCAGAACTACGAGAGCATGGTGCGCCGGCTCGAGCTGCTTTTGACGGAGAAGGAAGAGCTCAGCAATCGGCTCGAGGAGGCCAACGAGGAATTGAAGCGGCTGGCCAGCACCGATGCGTTGACCGGGCTGCCCAACAAGCGCTCGCTGGAGGTCGCTATCACGCGCGACCTGGCCCGCGCCGACCGCGACAAGACCTGGCTGTCGATGGTCGTCGTCGACGTCGACCATTTCAAGAAGTTCAACGACACCTACGGCCACGCTACCGGCGACATTGTGCTGCAGGCGGTCGCCAAATCGCTGTCGCGGCACTTGCGCGCCGGCGATCTGGCGGGTCGTTACGGCGGCGAAGAATTTTTGTTGGTGCTGCCCGGCAGCAACATGATCGGCGCCCGCATCGCGGCGGAACGCATCAGGAAAGCGCTCGAGTCGACCGTGGTCGATACCGAACACGGTCCGCTCAAGGTGACGGCCAGCTTCGGCGCCGCTTCGGTGTGCGGCCCCGGCTGCGGCGGCGCCCGCGCCGACATCTTCGCCCGCGCCGACGCTGCCTTGTACGAAGCCAAGCGCGCCGGCCGCAACCGCGTCGTCGTCGCCGACCCCGCCCAAGCCCCCGCCGCCGAGTAACCCGCGAGCGCGAGCGAGCGCGAGCGCGAGCGCGAGGCAACAGGAAGGCGGGAAGGCGGGAAGATTTTCTTGGTGGGCAAGGGTCCGCCTCGACCTCTCAGTCTCGACCTAACGCCACCTTTGGACCGAGCCCGGAGGCATCGATTTTTTGTTTGGCCTTTGCCAAACAAAAAATGCGTTCTCGAACCTTCCCGCCTTCCCGCCTTCCTGTTGTTCCCCTCTCGCCCCGGCCGGCGAGACCGAGCGCCGCTACGGCAGTTTCTGCGAGGCGAGCTGCGGGGCGGCAGCCCCTAGGCGAGCAATTCGGTTTTGGCGACTGGGTACCCATCCGGCCGGCGGACGGCGTAGGAGAGCGCCAAAACCTCAACCAAGACCGTGCGGTAAACGACGTGGACGTCGTCGACGTCGATGTCTTCGGCGTGGGCGTCGAGCGTCGCGTCGATGTGCTCGTGTACGAACGAGAGCACGTGTGGCTGCTCCATCGCGATCACGTCATCGCTGTCGAGTGACTCGGCAGGATCTGCCCGACGCAGCTCCTCGTCCAAGGTCAATAGCTCGTCGGTGGCAGCCAGCTGCTCCTCGGTCACTTCGTCGAGGTGGTTGCCGTGAGCCTTTTCGAAGGCTAGCCACAGCGTCAGCGCCAGAAAATAGCCCAGCGCGAGCGCTGTTTCGTCGAGCGGTCGGCCGAGCGCCTCGGCGACGTGGCTGGCCAGCGCGGGCTGCGCGCGCTCGAAGCGCTCGAAGGCTTCATCGAGCTGACTACGCGCCTCTTCATCGTCGTCAGCTAGGCCTTCGCGCACAGTTTCTAGTGCGTGCTGCGGTACCCGAGCGTACGAGGGAACCGGGCGAATGGCAGGGCGTCGAACCCACACGGTGTTCTCAAAGGTCTAGCATGCAAAATCGAGCGTGGAAACTCGCGGATCCTGCGTGTAAGTAGGCAAGCCGCGAGCAACATGGAAATCGAGACCACCGAGACGGTGACCGAGACCGAGCGATCCAACGAGCGACGGCGATTGCGGGTGATTTCGCTTGGGCGCATCTCTGCGATTGGGGTAGCCTGTTTAGCCCTGTTGCTTTTCGCGCTGTTTTTCGCGCGCTTCGCAACGAGTCAGCGGGTGTTGTCGGGCGTCGTCGTCGCGGGCGTGCCGCTTGGTGGCGCTTCTGCCGAAGAAGCGCGGCAAAAGCTGACCGAGCGCGGGCGCAGGCTGGCCAACGAAAAGCTGCGCTTGGCGCTCGGCACCAAAGAAACGACCGTGGCAATTGCAGACCTGGGCCTCGCGCTTTCCGCCAACGACTCGGCGGCGCGCGCGCTGGGAGTCGGGCGTCAAGCAGGCGTCTTCTCTAATGCGCTCCGCTACCTGCGCTCGTTCGGCTCAGCGGAGGCGCTACCGGCCGCATTGCGCGTCGACCGCGCGCGGTTCGACGCTGCGCTCTTGCAGCTCGAGACTACGTTAATCGACGATCCACCTTCGGTCGGTGGGATCGCGATTGAAAACGGCGTGGCGCGCGCCGTGCCGCCGCGCGCAGGCCGGAAAATCGTCTCCGACGCCGCACTGGGCGCCTGCTCCGCCGCGCTCGCCAGCGCCAACACCCGCGCACCGGTGGCGCTGTCGGCGCGGACGCTCACGGCCGCGCTCGCGCCTGGCTCGCTCGAACGAGCCTTGGAGTTGGCGAAGCGCGCGCTGGCGCGGAAGGTTACGCTCGAGGCCGCCGAGCGACGCCTGGAGATCGAGCCGGCCGAGCTCGGCGGCGTCTTGCAGAGTCGCGTTTCGGGACAAGAAATCGAGCTTGGCATCGACCTGTCACGCTTCGAGAGTTGGCTCAGCGCGCGGCGTTCGCAAATCGAGTCTGCCGCGCGCGACGCCAGCTTCGAGGTCTCGCCGCAGGACGACGTGCGCGTGCTGCCGGCCGAAGCTGGCGTGCAGCTCGCGACCGGCGACGTTGCTAAGGCGCTCTGGGCTGCGGCCATGACGGAGGAGCATCGCGGCGAGCTGCCGATTCTGCGTGAGCCGCAGCCCGCGCGCTCGACCGAGCAAGCCGAGAAGCTGGCGATCAAGAAGCTGGTCGGCTCGTTCACGACACGGCACCCGTGTTGCCAGCCGCGCGTTGACAACATCCATCGCATCGCGACGTTGCTCGACGGCCTCGTCGTCGAGCCCGGTCAAACCGCGAGCATCAACGCGATTGTCGGGCCCAGGACCCAGAAAAATGGCTTCGTTTTGGCGCCGAGCATCGAAGACGGCGAAATGGTCGATACGGTCGGCGGTGGCGTGAGTCAGTTTGCGACGACAATCTTCAATGCGCTGTTTCATGCCGGCTACGACATCATCGAGCGACAGCCTCACACCTACTGGTTCCCGCGCTACCCGATGGGCCACGACGCGACGCTCGGGTTTCCGCGCCCGGACATCGCATTCAAGAACGACAGCGATGCCGGGCTACTGGTGAAGACGAGCTTCACCAACACGACGATCACCGTGAAGCTGTACGGCGACACGGGTGGCCGTCGCGTCACGTCTGGCGTCTCCGAACGGCGCGACATCGTGAAACCGGCGCTGGAGCTGCTGCCGAATCGCGACGTCGAGCCCGACGAGGAGAAGGTCAAAGAAGGCGGAATGATTGGCTGGAGCGTGATCGCGTTACGCACCGTGACGTTCGCTGACGGCACCAAAAAAGAAGAAAAGCGCAAGGTGACGTACAAGCCGAAGCCGCGCCGCGTCGAGGTGCATCCGTGCAAGATTCCGAAAGGCGAGCCAGGAGGGACGGGCGAGCGCTGCCCAGAGCCTGATCTCACGGCGGTGACGCCACCGACCGCGGGCGATCCTGCTCCGGCCCCGGCTCAGTGAGCGACTTTGGCACGGAAAATCCGGCCCGAGCCGCGCACGCTCAATGCGCCGGTGCTGGCGGGAACGAACGCCGAGCGCGCCTGCGCCAGGGGCAGCGACGGGCTGCCGCTCGCCCCGAGCTGGAACGCGCCCTCGGTCACTAGCCAGATCTCTGGACCGTCGACGTCGACCGTCACCGAACCTTGGTCCAGGTCGAAGTAGGAAAGCCGAAACTCGCGCGCCGGCGTGTCGAACGCGTGCTCGGCGCCGTGAACGACTGGCCGCAACGCTTCGACGCGCAGTGGACGAAAATCGAGCACGCGCAGCAGCTCCGGCACGTTGATGTGTTTCGGGGTGAGACCGCCGCGCAGCACGTTGTCGGAGCTGGCCATCAGCTCGACACCGGTACCGCCCAGGTAGGCGTGCAGGTTGCCAGCCGGCAGGTAAATGGCTTCGCCCGCTTGGAGCCGGATCAAGTTGAGCAGCAGCGCGCTCACCACGCCCACATCGCCCGGGTACAGCTCGCCGATGCGCGTCGCCCAGCCGAGCTCGGCGCTGAAGTGCGCGCTTTGACTCGCGCGCTTTCGACATGCAGCGGTCGTCAGCGTGGCGAGCTTTTGGCCGAGCGCGAGCGGAGCCTGCATCAGCGCTGAAAAGACTGTAGAAATGCCGATTTCGTTCGGCTCAGCGGCTAGCGTTTGGCGGTACGGTAGAAGCTCGGCCACGCCCAGCTCGTCGAGCAGCTGGAGCGTTGTCGGTACTTCCCGAAACCCGCAGAGTGCCCAAAATTCACCGAGCGCGCACAACAGCTCCGGCTTGTGGTTCTCGTCCTTGTAATTGCGGTTTGGCGCGTCGAGCGCAATGCCGGCGGCTTCGTCCGCCGCGAAGCCGCGCCGTGCTTGCTCGAGCGATGGATGAGCTTGCAGCGAGAGTGGCGTCGCGGCGGCCAACACCTTGAGCAAGAACGGCAGCTTCGGGCCATACCGCTCGGTGATCTTGGCACCGAGCTCTTGCGTGGGTGCCGCGGCGATCAGCGCGGGCAGGCTCTGACCGGTCGCGGCCAAGCGTGAAGGCCCGAGCGGGTGGGCACCCATCCACAGCTCCGCCTCGGGTGCAGCCGTGGGCAACGACTCGCCACGCAGCTCGGCCAGCGCGCTGTGCGAGCCCCAGGCGTAAGGCTGAATGGTGTTGATAAGCTCGCTGATCACGGCGCCTTGTCCGCGGTTTGCGCCGGCGGGAACAGCAGCGCGTAAGCGTGGGGCGCCCAGCTGTAAAGGTAGGCCTCCGTGCCCGCCTTATCGCGAGAATAGTGCGAGTACCATGGCAACGCGCGCCAGGCGTCGGTGTCCTTGATCTGCTCGGGGATCACCAAATCTAGCTCGATGTAGCGCCCGCCGGTGGCTGCAGCGAGCGCCGGACCGAACGAGAAATCTTCGCGACCTGCACGCGGCGCCAGATCGTTGTGCATGGCGCCGCCGTAGGCGACGACCAAGCGTTCGGGGGCGCGCTTCGCCAGTAACTGCTCGACGTCGCGCTGCGTGACGCTCTTGATCATGCTCAGCATCTCTTCGATGTCGGCCGCGCCGGCGCCGGAGATCTTCTGGTACTGCTCGCAGCTCGGAACGAGCGCGTGCGGCATGATGCCCAGGCCCTTAGCGCGATCACCCAGCTCCAAGAACTCGTTTTGGTTGGTGGCAGCTTGCGGCGCGGTCACGGCGGTTTGCTGCTGCGCGACCCTTTTCTCGACTTTGCCGCAGCTGCCGTTGGCGAGCCACAGTTCGATCACGAGATCGGACGCGCGCGGCGAGAGATGAGGCAACAGGCCGTCCATGAACCGGCGCGTGGACGAGGCCGACTTCGGGCCGTCGCTCTGCGCGTGCGCTTCACCGACGGCCAGCACGCGCGGGTTCTCGGCGAGCACGAAGTCGAACGCGGCGGCGGCGTTAGAAAAGGCTTTGCAGCCGAGGTCGCCGCAATCACGAAACGTCACGGCTGCTGGTGGCGCAGCGCTTGGGACTGCGGAGACTGGCTTCGGGTTGGCGGTGGCGGCGACCAGCGCCGGGGCTCCGGCCGGCGAGGCAGCCAACGCAGGCGCGGCCGGGGGGGGCGCGGCCGCGCAGCCGCAAACTAGCCAGAGCGAGCACCAAGAGGCGCGTTTCACCGTTCCGATATTACACGGAAGAGCGCGGGGCGACGTCGACGACGAGGCGACGGGGGGTCGGAGATCAGGATCTCGGCAGGAATAGCTAGGCTCTGGTGAAGGCTCCTGATCATTGACAGGGTAAGCGGGCGCCGACCCGTCAACACTTCGGAAACGCGTGCACGGGAGCCGATCAACGGTTCGAGCTCCTTCCTCGACCAGCCGAGCTGTTCACAACGAGCGGTGATCGCCTCAATTGGCGAAAGCGCGCGGATCGGGAATGCCCGACGCTCGTAAGCGTCGACGAGAGTCGCGAGCGCATCGAGCTCTCCTGCTTGCCGCGAGCCGGGCTTGGCATCCCAAAGCCTTTCGATGCGCCGAAGCGCTTTTTTGTGAGTGACGGAATCTACGACGGGTTCAATCATGCCACCCCGCCTAGTTTTCTTTGCAGGCAATCACGTTAAACTCGCGGATTGACCACCACGCGCTGTGGCGAGGTTCGTCCAGGCCCACGCTGGAGCCCACCTGCTTGAACTTGATAGCTTTCATGGTGGTCGGGGGGAACGGGATAGCCATGGTGCAGCCGCCACCTACCAGACCGCAACCCATCGGCAGAGGGTCCGGTCTTCCTGGCCCCGTGATAGGCGGGGAGAACGGCACAAAGGTCAGGCCGTCAGTCGAGAATTCGAGCGCAAATGCGATCGCGAAGTCAAAAGCCAGGCCGCCCTGTCCTTCCACGAGGCCATACCAGACGCTCGTGTCCACGGTAATGCCCGAGATGGTCACGTTAGACGCGAAGGCGACGACAAACTCTTCCGTCCCATCTTGAGCTTGCCCGGTCGTGTAGCGAGTTTTGGGGTCGCCGTCGATCGCCTGCGCAGGTGTCTCAGGTCCGCCGTCACCAGGAGAACATGCGCCGTTCACGCCAAACGGCTTGCAAGCCACCGTAGCCGTAGCCCTCCACGTCTTGTTCGAGCAGGCGTCGATGCTCGCACCAGCGGTGCCGGCGTTCGAAACCGTGCCGCCGCCGGAGTTGAGTAGCGAGCCGCCCGCACCAGCCAGCGAGCCGCCCGCACCAGCCAGCGAGCCGCCCGCACCACCGTTGGGCAGCGCGCCACCCGAGCCGGCGCCGGACGCGTGCTGCGCGCCGGCTTCTGCGCCGCTGGTTGACTCCGTAGCCCTACCGCCCGACGCCGCGCCGCTAGACTGAGTCGGGCTTGTCGCACCAGCGCTACCGCCGGCGCCTCCCGTTTCGAGCTCTCCCAGTGTTTTGAGCTGCGCGTCGTTGCAGGCAATGAGCGAGAGCAGTGACAGAATCCCGAAGTGCCGTGAACCGTTATGCGTCATGTGCATGGTCGTCTCCCTATTCACGCATTGGTTCCCCGAGGCGGCGCGTCTCCTTTGTCGAATCGATCGTCTTGGTCGATTCACAGGCACGCAGCAACCGCTCGGTCATGGGAGAGCCGGGATGTCGAGTTGCAAAGCTCCGCGCGGCGCTCGGGTCGCGCTGTTCGGCGCAATCGGCGAGCACGCCGAGCGCCTCGCGATCGGGGCTGAACACGCCGTTCGGAAACCGCTGCGCGTGATCGGCCAGCCACAGCTTGGCTAGGCGCGGCTGTCCCGCGTCGAGCTCGCGCTTAGCGAGCGTGATCAGCCGCAACTCGGCGTCGAAACGATTTGGCTCGTTGCTGGCCGAAGCGAGCGGGCGCGAGGTCGTGCTGCCCGGTGCAGCAATTGTTTGCTCTTGCGGTGGTGGTTCGGGGATTGACGCAGCTTCACCGAGGTTGCGTGTCATCGACGTTGGCGAAACGGCGCGCGCCTGACTGATGCTCGGCGAGGCCACGTTGGCTGAAGAAGGAACGAACGCCTGCGCCAGCACACCCGAGCCTCCGATGCCGACCACGAAGCCAGTCAGGATCCATTTCGAGACCACGACCAGCTTCAGTGCGCTGGCCGCAGCGGCTGGTGGCGCAACCAGCGGCGCCGAGACCTCGACCAGCAGCCGCGACAAGCCTCGCGCGGACGCACCGACGGGCGCCCGGACGGCTCGCTCTGCCGCAAATAGTCCAGAAAGCTCGTCGTCATGGATCATGGGGAAGAGCCCTCGGCGAGTTTTCTGTCGCGTTTTCGGTCGCGCTCGATGGCGCGCTTCAGGAGTAGCCGCGCTGCGCGCAGTCGGGAGTCGATGGTGCCGCGTGGCACGCCGAGTGACTCGGCGATTTCTACGCTGGTGAAGCCCTCGAGCTCCGACAAAATGACGATCGCGCGCTGCGGCTCGGGCAGCTGCAGGAGCAGGTGACGCAGGTAGTCTGCGGACTGGGTTTCGCGCTCACGGTCTGCGTTGAGCGGTGGAAGCTCACGCTCGTAGCGCGCGATGTGCTTTCTTTGCCGGGCGTGGTCGCGCTGTGAGCGTTGCACGACCCGAAACAGAATCGAAAACAGCCAGGTGCGGGCGCTCGAGCGACCCTCGAAATCGGCCAGGCGCCGCGTGGCGACCAGAAACGTCTCGTGTACTGCGTCGTCCACCCAGGCGTCGCTGCAACCGAGTCGGCGAGCGTTGCGCCAGATGAACTCGAAATGCTCGCGGTAGAGACGCTCGATGTCTGTCAGAGTCGCGGTCGCGTCAGAGCGAGCAGTGTCGTTCGGCTCGCGCACGGCCATGCCGGGGGCGGAGGGCCCAACTGACAGTTCGCTCGCGACGATCACGCCGATATGTTCCCCGGGCGCGTCGAAAGCATTTAGGCAAATCACCCAGCCGAGCTAAATTTCGCCTGAGAGCCCCAGAAAGCCGCGTATGCCGAAGCGTGCAGGCCGGAAGGTCTCGGTCTCGATGCTGTTGAGACGGACCCCGAACGGCGGTCGTTCCAGGGCCCAAGCCCCTTCCAGACCGGCAATGGGCGCCAAACGCCAATGGCCGTAGCGCACCGACAGCTCGGCCGTAGCGGCCGAAAACCGGGAGTGGAGGGTGCGCTCGTTATTCAGGCCCTTGCCCGTCGCGGCAAGATCACCCCAGTCGACGCCGCCGCACGCGCGCAGCGACCAGGTGCCGAGTAGTGGCCAGACGCAAGGTCGCACCCCGATCGTCACCAGCGAAAGCTTAAGGCTGGCTTGTTCGAGGCCCAACACCGGATCCGTGCGCGGCAGCCAATAGCTGCCGACCACAGCAAGCTCGAAGCGGGCGCGCCGCAACGCGATGCGGGCGCTCAAACCCGGACCGAAGCGGGGCAGCGCACCGCCGCCGGCAAATCCGACGACTTCAAACGCGGGCCGCAAAGGTTTCTGCTTCCGCTCAGGCCGGGGCACGTCCGAAGGCACACGTGACAGTTGACGGTCTGCGCGGTCAGGCCCGACCGTGCCCACCGTGATCGCTAGCGGCCCCTCGGACGCGGGCTGCCTTGCCGGCGATGCGAATGGCGCAGCCGCCGCGTCCGCTCGTTCCTGCGCTTGTTCCTGCGTTTGTCGGCGGTCGTTGACACGGTCCGGATCAATCGCCAGCGCCGTCATCAACGCTGCGGCCTCCATCAGCTTTTGGCAATCTGGGTGCTCGAGGTAGCGCTCGGTCACCCCGCTCTGCCCTTCGAAGCGCACTTTTGCGGAAAAACCACCGATCCCTCCGACCACGGCAACACTGACGGACAGCGCCTGCGCGCGCGCTTCGTTCAGCGGCGCGCCCAACAGGCCTTCGACCGCCGCCACGAGCTGGGCGTGACCAGGACACTCGGAAGGCGCCGTCCAGCTCAGGCTGGGGCGTGGAGCCGGCTGTTGAGCGGCAGCGCTTGCCGTGCTCGCCAGCACCATCCCGATCGCGGCCGCCGCCTTCATCGAGCGCGACCCTAACACGAACGAGTGCGTCGACTGTTTCGCGGAGCCGGTAGTCAATTCATCGACTGCTGCAAGCTGGTGTTTGGCCGCCCGGCGTCGGGTTAGCGTGACGCAAGGACGCGAACCTCGCTCAGGCTCAGCCAGCCGTCGGTTGTGCCCCACTCGACCAGGCAACGCCCGTCGCGTCGCTCGCGCACGTAGACCGAGGCGCCCTCGGGAACCGTCGTCGTGTCGGCGCCGCGCTTGTATGGCAAAGGGCGGCCGACTTCGTTCGTGAGCCGCGCTTCGGGCACCACGACTACGGCCGCCTGCGAGCTGACTCGGAACTGCTCGGCCGCGTACGCGCCGGAGCCGAAGACCACCGCCAGCGCCGAGCCAACGCTGATCGCGACCATGCCCGTGAGGCGCGCGAGCGACTTTTTGGCCAGACGCCGCATGATGACGCCGACCGCCACGGCGAGCGAGCTGAGCGCAGCCAGCGTCGCCCAGAGCTGTTCGGGCAAGAGCGCTGCGATCGCGCGCGACAGGCGCGGGCGGACGGCGACGCTCTCTTGTTGCTTGGCCCGGCGCCGGGCGATCTCGGCTTGCACGGCGTCGAGGCCGCGCTCGGCTTGCGCGTCGTCAGGGCGCAGCAGCAAGGTCTCGCTCAGCGCGGCCGCCGCGCGCCCCAGATCTCCGGGTTGGGCGCCGTTGCCGTCGGCTCGCGTGAGATAAGCGGCAGCCCGCAGCAGGCTCGCGTCGGCGTTGACAACGCCCTGGTCCGCCAAGAGCTCCAGCCGATCGATCGCCTCGTTGGCGGCGCCCTTGCCGAGCGCGGTGCGCGCTTCGGCGTACGACTGCTCCGGTGTTTCAGCGTGTGCAGAGGCGGGGCCGAAGCTCAGCAGCACGGCGGCTGCGATCGCGATCGCGAGCGCCTTCAAGCTGCCCCGGTTTCGTTCGCGCGCGCTTTGCGCTGGTCGAGTTTTCGACAAATTTCGCGCACTTCGGCGGAAAAGCTGGCGAGATCCACGGCTTCGCCCGCGAAGCGCAGCTCGTCGCAGCGGCCGAGCAGGCCGGCGGCTTGCTCGGCAATCTCGCGCGGCACGTCGGCCTTGTCGAGCGCGCCGGCTAGCTCGGCTTTCAGCACGCCGCGCGCCTTCAAGCCGGTCGCCTTCTCGATCGCCAAGAACAGAGCGCGCTCGGCTGCGCTCGCGCTGCTGGCTGCGTTACCGGCATGCGTGGCGGAAGCGAGCTGCGCCAGCGCCTCATCGAGCGCAACGGCGAGCGAGCCGCGCCGCTCGGACAAGCGACGGCTTAGCAGCTTGGCCAGGTCCGAGAGCGCGAAGCCGAGCACAGCCGTCAGCGGGAGGCCGAACAGCAAGAGCCAGTAGGCGGGGCGGCTCGGGAAGTAACTGGCGGTCACACTCGGCGCGGGGCCGAGGCGCGCTGGTGGCGTGATCAAACCCTTCAGCTGCGGGCCGCTCGCCGCCGTCGCTGCAGCGGCGGGCTTGGCCGTTCCGGTGACCTTCACTCGACCGAGCGCTGCGCGGGCGACGCCGTAGGCGCGGGCTTTGGCGTCGTAATAGGGCAGGGTGATCTCACCCAGATCGAGCTCGCCGGGTTGCGTCAGCTCCACCACATAAGTGAAAGTGCGGAAGCCTTGCACGACGCCGCGCTTGGGCGCGACCTGGTCGACCAGCTGCGGCTCCAGAAAATGCACGCCGTTGCGCTCCGGCGGCAGCAGCGTGAACGGTAGATTACCGGTGCCTTCGAGCTTGGCCACGACCGAGATGCTGCCGCCGACCGGCACTTCGCGCGGCTCGACCTGCGCGTTCAGCTCGTAGTGACCGACGTCGCCGAGGCGATAGCCTGGCGGTCTGCCGGTGAGCGGCGGCTCGACCACTTCGACTTCGATCGGCGCCGACTTGCGCGTGAGGCCTTGGGCGTCTTTGGAGTAGTTGCGACCGACGAAGCCGAAGCTCATCTCGCCGGCTTTCAGCCGACCGCTCTTGAGCGGAAACAACGCAAACTCGGCCACCTTGACCGCGATCCAGCGCTGGCCATCCAAATCGAACGGATAGCCCGTGAGTTGGTGGGCATCCTCCATCAGGTTGAACGCCAGAAAATCGTCGCGGCTTGGCTCGGTCACGAGGCCCGGCTCGAAGTTGCCGCGCCCAGCGTAAGCGTAGGTCGAAAGCGTGACCTGCTCGCCGACCACGACCTTACGCGGCACGCCGCGCGCGCGCAGAAACGCGATCGGATCGAGCGCGTGCGGGACGCGGTACTCCTCCGGCAGCTGCGGCAGCTGTTCCTCCGGCTGCTCGTCGCCCGGAAACCCTGGAAAACCCGGGAACCCAGGGCCACCGAGGCCGCGCAACATCCCGAACGGATCGAGCGGTTGCCCGGCCAGCGGCGGCGGTGGCAGTGAGCCTTGCGGCACCACCTCGACCGTCACCGGGCGATCGGCGCTACGGCCACTGCTGGTTTGCACGCTGGCCGGACCCAGCTTGTACGTGCCGGGCCGGCTGGCAACCAGCACCCACGTCGCGGAGATGCCGATCGACTGGGTCATCTGGCCGTTGACGATGCTGACCTGCGACTGCGAGCCGACGCTCGGAGCCGACGCTGTAATGCCGGCCGGTACCTTCAGGTCCGGGTTGCCGACCTGATCGCGGCCGTCGGTCGTGGCGCGCAGTTGCAGCGTGAAGCGCGCACCGACTTCGACTTTGCGTTGGCTGAGCTCGGTGCGGAGCGCCACCTCGGCATGCGCCGCAGCGGTGCTGGCCAGCACGCCCACGTAAACAGCGCCCGCGATGGCTGCGGGCGCTAGCCTCACTTGTCCTCCGTGTGAGGCCGTCCTGTGAGCGCACGGTTCTTGGCGTCCTGCTGCTGCACGCTCGGGGCGCGCTCGAGCATGTCCAACATGCGTTCGTCTTGGTTCTTCGGTGGCGGCGGCGGCTGCTGCTTGTCGTCGGGCTTGGGCTCCGGCGGTTTGCCGGCGTCGGGCGGGCCGCCGTCTTCTTGCGGCTTGTCGTGCTTGCCGGCGTCGGGCGGGCCGCCGTCTTTCGGGTCCTTTTTGTCGTCCTTGCCGCTGTCGGGCTGGTCGCCGGCGTCGGGCGGGCCGCTGTCGGGTGGGCCTGAATCGGGCGACGCGTCGGGCGGCGAATCGGGGCCGGCGTCCTTCTTCTTGTCTTCGATGCGGGCGAGCGCGATCGCGCGGTTGTACGCGGCGTCGCGGCCGATGCCGTCGCCGCCAGCGTCGACCGGCGAGCCCGGGACAAGCTCCAGCGAAGCGTCGTAGCCTTTCACCGCCGACTCGTAGTCGGCCCGCAAGAATTCGAGGTTGCCGGCCAGGTAGAAGGCGCGCGCGCGTAGATCGATCGGCTCGCTTTGGTCGGCGGCGATGATGCGCACGATGCGCAGGGCGCATTCTACTTCTGCGCTGCGCTTCTCTTTCGCGGCGTCGGCTTCCGGCGACTTGGTCCCGCCGTCGCCGACCGGCTCCTCTTCACCGAAGCGATGGCCGTATTGTTCGCCGAGCTTGAATAGGCCCAGGCCGAGGTCGAAGGTCGCGTTCGGCTTGCTGCGCACGCTTTCCGGCGCGCCGATGTTGCCCTGGTCGCACTTGCCGGTCGCCAAGTAGTCTTCGAGCAGCGCGACAGCCGAACCGGCGTCGCCTGCGTCGTAAGCCGAAATGGCTTGTTCGACCGCCGGCGCGTTGCGCATCCAAAGCTCATTTCGTTGCTTGGCGCAGCCAACGAGTAACCACGCCAGGCTGAAGGCCAAGATCAACCCGGCCGTCACGACGCGCGACGCGCGGCGCTTCGGGCGGCGCTTCTTGGGCGGCGGAATGCGGCTCGGCTTGCGCGCCTTCGCTTCGGGCACGAACGCCTCGAGGAACATCAGTAACAGCGCCAATCCTAGCGGATAGATGTATACGTCGGCGTAGATCGTCTCGACGCGCTCGGACAGCTCCTCGGTCATCAGCTGCTTCAGACGCCGCTCGATCTCCGCGATCCCGGTCTGGCCGGCCTCGCTGCGCACGACCGCGCCACCCGTCGTGCTGGCGATGCTACCCAGTTGCGCTTCCCCTTCGGCCGACAGCGACGTCGTGAGCGGCTTGCCCTCTTCGTCGGTGCGCATGCCGTGGACTTCGCCGGTCTCGCTGACTTGCGGGATCGGCTCCGGTGTACGCCCGCCGATCTGCACGACGAAGATCGTGATCTCGTCCGCCGCGGCCGTGGTCGCGACGCTGACCGGATCACCTTCGAGATCTTCGCCGTCGGTGACGAGAAGCATCACCTTCTTGTGGCTCTTGGACAGCGGATCGCGCGCCAGCAGCTCATGCCCAGCCTCGAGCGCGCGCGCGATCGCGGTGCCGCCGACCGGCATATCGTTCGGCGTCATCTGCTGGAAAAACTGCGAAATCGCTGGGCCATCGCTGGTCAAAGGGAACGCAATCGGCTGACCCGCGAAGGCGATCGCGCCAAAACGCGCGCCGGGTAGGCTCGAAATCAGCCGCGCCACCTCGCTCTTGGCCCGCAGCGTGCGCGACGGCGCGATGTCGCGCGCGTACATGCTCTTCGAGTAGTCGAGCACGATCACCAGGTCGAGATTGGTGGCCGGGATCAGCCGCGTGCCACGGCCGTACTGCGGCTGGGCTGCCGCTACGAACGCCAACGCGACGGCCAGCACGCACAAGACGCCTTTCAACGCGCGGCGCCCACCGGCCTGCGCGGTCAGCAGGGTGGCGACGACCAGCTCGTCGCCGAATTTGCGCACGTTGCGCGCGCGCAGCAGCGAACCCGTGACGAACAACGCTGCGACGACCAGCGCGAAGCCGGTGCCGAACAGCCACAGCGGCGCCGAAAACCTCACGGGAACCTCCGCAGCAAGACGGCGCGCAAGAGCGCGTCGAGCGCCAGCAGCAGGACCGCCGGCAGGAGCAAGAAGCGGAACAGCTCTTCGTAGGTGGCGACGCTCGATTCGAACTTGGTCTTCTCGAGCTTGTTCAAGACGTCGTGGAAGCCGGCGCGCAGCCCGGCTGCGTCGGTCGCCACGTACATCGTGCCGCCAGTTTTCTCGGCCAAATCCTTGAGTAGCTTGGGATTGACCGGAAACGGCATGCTGACGTAGCGCGGTTGCCCGAACAGATCGCGACGGCGGTCGAGGATCTGCGCTTCTTCGCCTTGGCCAATTTGCACCGTGTACAGCCGGGCGCCCACCGTGTTGATCAGGTGGGCGGCGTAGTCGGGCGCGAGCTTGCCGCCCTTGTTGTCGCCGTCGGTCAAGAGCACGACGGCTTTGCTGCGCGCAGTGCTGCGGCGGAGCCGCGCTGCGGCCACCCCGAGCGCGTCGCCGATCGCGGTGCCGTTGCCGTCGATCAGGTCGAGCTCCATGCGCGCGACCAGGCTGTCGAGCAGGTGGTAGTCGAGCGTGGGCGGCGACAATACGTACGCGTCCGCGCCGAACACCACGACCCCGATGCGATCGGTCTTGCGCTGGGCGATGAAGTCGCGAATCACCGCGCGAGCGGCGTCGAGGCGGGTCGGTCGGATGCCGGGCGGACGCTTGGGGACGAACGTCTCCAGATCCGGCGGCAGGTTGTCGATCGCGGCTTGCATCGAGCCGGACAGATCCAGCACCAGGATGATATCGATGCCTTCCTCGTCCTGGATGTCGGGGCGCAGCGTGTTGACCGGTCGCGCTAACGCTAGAATGCCGAAAATCAGCGCCACGGAGCGCAGCACGCCGGGCAGATCGCGCAGCCAGACGCGCACGCCCGACGGACCGACGCGCAGCGGCTGCAGCGTACCCAAGCGCGCGCGCGGCAGCCGGCGGTCTTCGCCGATCGTGCTGCGATAGAACAGCGCCGGCACGAGCAGCAGCAGCAGCAGGCACCAACGGTTCTGAAAATCGGCGAAGGTCAGCTCACCGCCGCGGACCAGCAACGGGTACGCGGCGCCAAGCAACAGCGCCAAAAGCGTGAACCCGACCAAAGACGCGCCGCGCAGCAGCTTGCGCACGGTGGCTGCGCGTTGGTTGTTCGACGTCTTGGCCTTGGGCGTAGGCTTCGTCGCCTTGGGTACGAGCGCGCCGAGCTTCGGCACGACCCCGGGCGGCGGGCTCGGTTGCGGAGTGGTCGGCTCAGCCATCCTTCTCGTCCTCGAGCTGTTCGGCTCCGGGTGGTGGCGTGGGTGGGGCCGCGTTGGCCGGCGTCGGCGGCGGCACCGTGCGGTCGACGATCAGCTCGGCGTCGCCGAGCGCGGTCGAGCACTCGGGCTCGGTCGGGGTAAGCCGCGCGAACTTCACCAAGTCGGCCTGGCGCAGGAAGCGCTCGATCTCGTCGAGGACCGGGATACGCGGCGTGGTGGCGCGCAGTTCGCCCAGCATTTCGCGGGTGGTGCTCTCGAGGCCGTCGAAGCCGTAACGGTCGCCGAGGTAGCGCCGCAGGATGTCGGACACGCGATCGAAGTGCTCGGCGAAGCGGCCTTCGCGCGTCAGCCCAGCGTGCCGTAAGTCGTGCAGTGACTCGAGCGCGACCTCCCACGGCGGACGCGGCGGGGGCGGCGGCGGGACCGGTCGCGGTCGTTTCAACCAACGCCCGATCAGCCACGCCAAGATCGCACCGACGACCAGCGCGAAGGCGCCGATCGATATCGCTTGCTTGAGCCACGTCCACTCTTCGCGTTGGCGGCGCGGGGCCGGATTCTCCTTCGGCTTCGGATTCGGTGTGCTCGAGGTCGGGTCCTCGATCACGATCTGGTGCGGCTGAGTGCAGAGCGTGATCAAGTCGCCGCTAGCGCGCGCCACGGTGATTGGTAAAGGCGGCAACGTCAGCAGGTGCCGGCCGACTTCTTTGGGCAGCGCGACGAACGAGATCGTGACCTTACTTTTTGTGGCCCCGCCTTCGTCTTTGCGCTCGACCTTGGGGCCTGCTCCGCCTTCGGGGTTCGGCAGAATGAAGCCAGCTTGCTTGAGCGCCTTGGCTTCACCTGCTTCGGGCTGAAAGCGAAACCCGGTCGGCAGGACCGTTTCGGCTGCGCCATGGCTGAGCGTCACGACCAGCCCGAGCGCGTGTCCGCTCAGGCCGCGCCCGGGAAACGATTCGGTGAGCGTGGGCCGAACCTTGCCGGCCGGCAGCTTTTCGACGCAGCCGACGTCGCTTTCGGTCGGCGAGGGCGGGCTCGGCGCGGCAGCCGAGCCGGAAGGCACGGGCGTTTGCGCCGGCGCGGATACGGCGACGGTTGCCAAGACGAAGAACAGCGCTCGCGCTCGCATCACCTACGAACCCTGCGTGCGCGGCGCGCGAACAGATCGCGCAGCGGCTTGATGTACGGCTGATCAGTGCGGACGACGCAATGATCGAGGGCCAGCTTTTGAAACAGCTGGACCTGCTCGGCGTGCTGCTGTCTCATCTGCTTGGCGTAGCTGGCGCGTACATCGCTGCTGCCGGTGTCGACGATCACGCTCTCGCCGGTCTCGAAGTCCTCGAAGCTCGCCAAGCCGACGTCCGGAAGCTCGAAGTCGCGCGGGTCCTTGAGCATGACGGGAATGATGTCGTGACGCGCGGCCGCCAGCGACAGCGCGCGGCTGTAGTCCGGTGCGTAAAAGTCGCTGATCAGGAACGCCACGCTGCGCCGACGCGCGACGTGCATCAGCGTCTCGAGCGCTACGATCAAGTCCGTGCCAGCGCGCTCGGGGTTGGCGCCCATGATCTCGCGGATCACGCGCATCACGTGCTTCTGGCCCTTCTTGGGCGGCACGATTTTTTCGACCTGATCGGTGGTCAGGATCAGGCCGACGCGGTCGTTGTGCTTGATCGCGCTGAACGCGCACAGCGCCGCCACTTCCGTCGCCAGTCGCACCTTGCTGCCGCCTTGCGTGCCGAAGCGTTGGCTAGCCGACATGTCGACGACCAGCATCACGGTCATCTCGCGCTCTTCGACGAAGACCTTGACGAAGGTCTGGTCCATGCGCGCGCTGACGTTCCAGTCGATCGCGCGGACGTCGTCGCCCGGCTGGTACTCGCGCACCTCGCGGAAGCTCAGGCCCTGACCTTTGAAGACGGAGGTGTAGTTGCCCGACAGCTGCTGCGTCGCGAGCCTGTCCGTCGTGATCTGGATGCGCCGGAGCGCCTTGAGCAGCTCTTTACCGACCATTCGCCTTCCCGAGTTCGCCTGCGTTACGTCGAAGCTCGGCTCACGGAACTTCCACGACCTCGAACACGCGCCGCACGATGTCCTCGGCCGTCACTTCCTCGGCCTCGGCCTCGTACGACAACACCACGCGGTGCCGCAGCACGTCCGGGCCGATGGCTTTCACGTCTTCGGGCGTGACGTAGCCGCGGTGGCGCAGGAAGGCGTGGGCGCGCGCCGCCAAGTTGAGCGCGATGCTGGCGCGCGGGCTGGCGCCGTACTCGATCAGCGGGGCCAGCTCTTTCATGCCCTTTTTTTGCGGTTCGCGCGTCGCGAACACTACGTCGACGATGTAATCTTTCACGCGGTCGTCGACGTAGACGTCGCGCACGACACGGCGGGCGTTCAAGAGCTGCTCGGTCGTGGCGCGCGGCTGCGCCTTGCTCGGCAAGACCCCGGTCATGCGATCCATCACCGCTCGCTCTTCTTCGCGCGTCGGGTAGCCGACCTTGATCATCAGCATGAAGCGATCGATCTGCGCTTCGGGCAGCGGGTAGGTGCCCTCTTGCTCGATCGGATTTTGGGTTGCCATGACCACGAACGGATCCGGCAGCGGGTAGGTGGTGTCGCCGAGCGTGACCTGATGCTCTTGCATCGCCTCGAGCAAGGCGCTTTGCACCTTGGCCGGCGCGCGGTTGATCTCGTCGGCCAACACCAGGTTGGCGAAGATCGGCCCGAGCTTGCTGGAGAACTGGCCGGTGCGCTGGTCGTAGATCACGGTGCCGATCAAGTCCGCGGGCAACAGATCGGGCGTGAACTGGATGCGCGAGAACTTGGCGGCGATCACGTCGCACAGCGTCCGTACCGTGAGCGTCTTGGCCAGACCGGGCACGCCCTCGAGCAGCACGTGGCCGCCGGCCAAAAGGCCGACCATCACCCGCTCGATCATGTAGCTTTGCCCGACGATGACCTTGCCGATTTCGGCGGTTAGATCGTCGATGAAAGCGCTTTCCTTGGCGACGACTTCGTTGAGTGCGCGGACGTCCATGGCTTTTTCCGGCGCGTTGGTTACGCGCATTCCGGGCCCGAGACAATGAACTAGCCGGTCTTATTCCGGAAAACCGCTAGTCCCCGATGCCGAAAACCCATCCGAGGGCCCAGGCCGGGAGCCAGACCAGCAGGAACGCCAAGGCGCCACCCAGTGCGCCCAGCCCGAAGCCCGCCCAACTTCGCCGCGTGCGGATGAAGTGGATCGGCACGCACAGCGGTCCAAACATCACCACCGCTAGCCAAAAGCTCGCCTCCGGCCAAGACCGCGCCAGCCTCTCCCCGGACAGGCGCCCCAAATCCCACCGCACAATCAGCGCCGGCACAGCGATGCCCAGCGCCAAACTGAAAGTGAACAGCAGAACCTCGCCCAAGGCCGCGAGCATACGAAATTATCCGACCTCGGCACGCCTTCCTGGGTAGGCCTGTCTCCCCGCCCAGCTGGGCGGGGTCGCCCCAAACGAAACCGGGCCTACCTGCCCAGGACAACCGCGTCGCCTTGCGATCGAGCGCGAGCAAACAGGGAGCCGGGGAGTTGGGCAGGGCGAGCGGCGCAATTTTTGATTGGAGGACCAATCAAAAATTCGTCTTCCCGGGAGAGAGCAAGCGACATTCGCATCGGGCAGCGCCCGCGCAACCCCTACCGCTTTCCAAAAATGACTGGGCGTAGCAAGTGAAAAACAAACCCCGCAACCCATGGGGTCTGTCCCTGAATTCTCATCCGTGAACGTGAACGTGAACGTGAACGTCTGACCATTCATCGCATTTTGCGATTCGAGCAACGAGCGAACAGGAAGGCGGGAAGGCGGGAAGAATTCCAGGTGTTCGAGCAGGCAACTGAGGCCCAATTGCTATCCCTAGCGTCGAGC
>JBBRMI010000145.1:0-21185 GCA_038230915.1 Polyangiales bacterium
GCGCGCGCGTGCCTGGCACGCGCCACAAACCCTGGCCTACTACCCCCAAATACCGCCGACGGTGACTCACGGACCGTCGGGCACGGGCACGGGCACGGGCACGTTTACGCCGAGAGCGCAGCATTCAGGGACAGACCCTAGACCAGCTCGCTCAACGCCCCCGTAGTCAACGCCGCATCTGGTTGAGTGCCAAACGTATTCACATCCGCGCCGAAGGCTTGCGCGATCGAGACCAAGAGCTTGCTGTTCGGCACGGGCGTGAAGACGGCGTCGTTTTCGCTGCACCAGATGCTGGTCGGCGGGCAGTCGGCCTTCATCTTCAAGCGGCGACCCATGCGGAACTTGCCGTTCGCGCCACCCGCCAGCAGTGTCGGCACGTTGTGCGTGCTGTGCAGGGCGGGGTTGCCCATGTCGCTCGTGACGTAGATCAACGTGCTGTCGAGCGCGCCCAGCGCGTCGAGCTTCTGCATCAGCCTGGCGACCTTGGAGTAGGCGTAGCGGTTGAACTTGGCCAACGGCACCCACGTGTCTGGGACGCCGTCGCCAGGGTGACCGTTGTTGCCGATCGGCGACGCATTGTAGGTGTGCGCGACCGAGCCGTGGTTGTCCTTCGGCAGGCCGAGCGGATTGTTGTCGTACGACAGATCGTTCAGGAAAAGCGTCGCGAAGCGCGTGAGATCACAGGCCAGCGCCTGCGCCAGGACGTCGATGTGCGCATCCGTGACGGCATCGAAGTACGGCTCGCCGCCGTTGTACTGCTTGAGCTTCGGAAATTTGGCCGCATCAGGCCGCGGCGGCACCATGCAGACCGCGCCGCCTGCCGGACGGCCACCCAGCTGTTTTTCCAGCTCCGCCAGTGACGTCAGGTGCTGGTCGAGCTTCTGCTGCTCGCGTGGCGACAGCTTGGCGCGCAGCCGCTTCACGTCCCACTTGGCGTAATCGATCACGCTCTGGCTGAGCTTGCGCTTGCGCTCGGCTCCCGCCAACTGCGCGGGATCGTTGCCGACCACCACGCCATCGAACAAGAGGTCGAAGGCTTTGGTCGGGTCGATGATTTTCGGCAACGGCACGCCACCTTCGCCGTAGGAAAGCGTCTGCCCCGACGCCGTGCCGTCGTTACCGACGCCCAGCGAAAGACTGGTGACGCGCGTGCCCTTCCCAAGCCCCTTGGTCACCGCCAAGTATTGATCGAGCGAGATGTTCTGCGGCTTCTGGCCGCCCTCGATGCGGCTGCCGGTCAAGATTGTGCCGGCTGTGTCGTGACCGTTGGCGTTCGACAACAGGTCGACACCCTCGACGACCAGGATCTTGTCCTTGAAGCTCTTGCCGTAGGTCGCGGCGTCGTCGAACGGCTGGAGCGAGCAGTTCTCGTAGCCGATGTCGAACGCGGTCTCGGTGTCGGCCGCCTTCATCGCCCAGTACTCGGCGCAAAGGCCGTGCGGGTGGTAGATGGTGACGAACTTGAGCGGCAGCGCTTCGCCAGCGGCCTGCGCCACCGAGTTCTCCAACAAGCGCGAGAACGGTAGCGCCGCAAAGCCTGCGCCCATCGCGCGCAGGAACGTGCGCCGAGTGCTCGATTGACGGCTCATTGTGCCCTCCGGTAGGCAAAGCTCGGATTGGTGAGGAACGCGGTGAGCGTGCCGACGATCTTGGCGTCGAGCATACCGCTGCCGTCGGGCTCGAGCGTGGTTGCCCAATACTTCACGAAGTCGTCCTCACTCGGCTTGAACTCCGGAGCGCTTGTGGTCGCGAGCGCCCGGTAAATGTGACGCGCGAAACAGTCGCGCACTTGCTTGCTCGTCGACATGGATTTGACGAGTGCGTTGCTGTCGGCGTAGCTGCCATCGAAATCCGTACCGGCGATCACTACGTTTGAGTCGACCGGCTTGCCGTTGTCCATCGGCCGGGTCTGGCCCATGCCATCGAAACCTTCGAAGGCGAAGCCGAAGCTGTCGATCTGATTATGACAGCCGGCGCAACCGGTACCGCTACCATGGACCACGAAGCGTTCACGCGTCGTCTTGTTCGGATCGGGTGCGGGCGGCACCACCGCGGTGGTCAAGCCGACCGGATCTCCCACTTCAGCGCAGGCGACGCGGCGCATGACCGCGACCCCGCGCAGCACCGGCGCAGTCTCGTGTGCGTGCGCGAATACCGACAGGAACGCGCCCTGATTCAAGATACCGAGCCGGTTCGGCAGATCGACACGCACGAACGTCTGGTCTTGCGTGCCCGGCGCCGAAACGCCGTAGACCTTGGCTAGCTCCGTGTTCACCATGCTCCAGCCGCCGGCCAGAAGCTCAGCCAGGCTGCCCCCGCCGCTACCCTCGGCACTAACGATGCCGGCCACGAACTGGGTCGTCTCGTCGCCCAGCGCGCCTTTGGCGGCCGCAAACTCGGGATAGATGTTGGTGTCCTTGGCGATCTCGGAAATCGTGTCCGTGCCGAGCCATTCTTTGACGACCATCACGGCGCGCGTTTGGGCGTTCGACGCTTGGTCGTCCAGCACGAACAACTTCAGCTTGTCGTCCGTCGTCGCGGCCGCGCGACCTTCAGGCGTATCGAGCATACCGTCGACCGCCATCTGCTTGAGCGGCGCGCTCGGTGGGCGCCCCTGAATCAGGTAGCTGATCGAGCTGGCAAGCTCGTACGGCGTCAGCTTGATCGTCGAGGCCGGCGCGTCGCCAATCTCGGTGAGGTAGAGGAAAGCTGCGGACTGAAGCATCGCCCGCACGGTCAGCTCGACGCCCTCCTCGTAGCTACCGCCTTGGAACGCAGCGTGAAACACGATCATCAGCTGCGCGACCTCGTCATCCCCCAGCGGGCGGCGGTACGCCTCGGCGCCGAACGTGCGGATGAACCTGTCGGCGCAGGCGTCAGCTTCGGTCATCGGATTCGCGCAAATCGCGGAATCGGGCAGGTTCTTGCGCACGGCGGCGGCGAGCGTGGTCGCGGCGGCCGCTAGCTGACCCGCGAACACCGGGTCGACGCGCTGCGCTTCGTTGAGCGTGAAGCCGCTTTGGCGCGAGTCGGGGATGAAGTCCTTGCTGATCTCCTGTGCGCCGGCAGGAACCAACGCGGTCACGCTGGCTTGGTACTCGGCGTCAGCTAGCCGGCGAATCCGCGCCGGAAGCAGTGCCGCAGCTTGCGTGCCGGGCGGCAGCGCTACGCCGCCGCCGAGACTCAGCGTGCCACCACCACCGTTACCACCAGAGCTCGACCCGGGATGCGCGCCATCGCTGGAGGCCTGACAGCCGAGCGAAAGCAAAACAAGCAGCGGGGCCGCGACCGCGCAGGTCTTCGGCAGACTTCGCATGCGGATGATTTGAACCAGCGCGCCTCGTTTCGCAAGACTTACCAGCTCCACTGTGCCGATGCTTCTTCACTGGAATCGGTTCCATGTCACCACTCTCACGAGTGATGCACACCTCGTCGCACACACGCCGACAGTGAATCTCCGCAGCGATCTTGCAATACCAGAAACGGATCAAATCATTGCTGGTCCACGCGCGATACCGGTGGCCGTTTCGGGTCAAGTTCATGCCCAGTAGGGCACGCAGGAAAACTAGACCCTAGCCCGCGCTTCGAGAATGCTGGCCAACACGGCCAGGACTTCGCCCATCTCGAACGGCTTGCGCACCCAGGCGCTGACTTCGTTGGCGAGGTCTTCGGGCACGCCGCTGGCGACGCCGCTGATCAGAATGACGGGAATGCCAGGGTGGCGCGCGCGCAACGATTGGAAGGCGCCCGCGGCGTCAGCGGCAAGCGGCGACAGGTCGACGAGCGCCGCGTCGAGCTCGCCCCCCTGTGCCAGAACGGCGTCGAACTCAACGCGGCTGGCGACGACTTGCGGCTCCGCACCCCGCGCTTCGAGCGCTAGCTCGACCAGCGAGCGCACGGCTTCGTCATCTTCGACGACCAACACGCGCGCGCCCATGACGGTCGGCCGCTTGACGCGCTTGGGAGCCGCGCCGGTGCGCAGCTCCGCGATCGGCCAACGCAGATCGAAACAGGCCCCGGGACTGGTGCGCGCCACGCTCAGCGAGCCGCCACGGGTACGCGACAGGGCAGCCGAATGTCGCAACCCGACACCGGCACCACCCCGACGGGTGGAGGCGGGCGCCGTCAGCAGCGTCGCGACGCGCTCCGGATCGATGCCCGGCCCCTCGTCGCTGACCGCGAAGATGACCGACGACCCCTCTTCACGCACCGCGACCGAGACCGTCGAGCCGCGTGGCGAGAAGTCGATCGCGTTAAGCAGCAGGTTGGTAAGGATCTGCAACAATGAGCCGACGCTGCCGAGCAACGCCGAGCCGGAGTCGAGCGGCTGCAGGTCCAACTGGACACCGCGCTGTTCGGCCTGAGGCCGCACGCCCATCAGCGCGCTCTCGGCGACGCTGCGACCGCTGGCTTGGGCGGTGGAGTCCGGAGCTTCAGCCCCGATCGCGCTGCGCGAGATGCCGTGGCCGAGCCGAGCGTGGGTGCGCGCCACCTCGATGGCGTCGCGCGCAGCGCCGGGCTCCAGGCGTGAGTAGGCCACGTCGAGCCAGCCGAGTACGACCGTTAGGGCGTTCGACACCTCGTGGAGGGCGCCTGCCAAATCCGCTTCCTGGTCGGGAGGCGGAGGCAGCAAGCTTCTGGGTGCGCTCGAGAGAGGCACGGGCGTCACATTATTATGGCCAAGCGAATGTCGCCACTCCATTCCCGAGGGTAGCCTGCAGATCAGGTGGGACTAGAATCGGCGTCTTACTTTGGGGCGCCGATGCTCGACGGCAGCAGCAGACGGAACGCACCCTTGTCGTCAGCACGTGTCTCGGCCACTTGGACAACCGAAACCGCCGCTTTCGGATCCCGGGTGTAGGTAAGGTCCCTATCCAAATAGGCATACGCACGAATGACGGCTGAGGCTAGCAGCCTTGGGTCAGTGCTCGCTCTTCCCGCCGGGGCAAGTCCAGCCGTACCGTAGAGCACCGACGGCTTCGGCAAGGAGATGCGCCCCAGGTCTTGGCTAGCCTCCCCAGCCTTCACGAGCACCCCGGGCCGCACGAACCAGCCGAAGCCCAAGGCGTCGGGAGCCCGCACCGAAACGTCGAACTTGCCGGGGTCTGCCTGGACCACGAACCGCCCGGCGGCGTCCACGACGCCAGTGGTCGCACGCGACTCGAGCTGCCCAGCGCCGAAAGCCTGATCGAACGGCAAAATGGTCTCGGGCGACGGCACCGCTTGCACCTGGGCACCGAAGAAGGGCGACTGGCCAATGACCTCGGCGCTCGGCTCGAGCTCCAACACCTTGCCGTACTGCGGGGAAATGTCGGCCGGAATTTCCCAAGTTGCCTCGAGCGCGGCCAGGCTTCCCCCAACCGTCGAACCATCACCTTGCAAGGGCGGCACGGCTTGGACGCGGTACTTCCCAGGCGGCACCACTGCATGCACCCCGCCGTCGACGCCGATCTGCACCGTGGTTTGGTAGGCCGCGAAGACGCCAGAGTCGACGCCGTAGATTTCGCTGGAGATCAGATTCACGTAGCCGGCGACCGGCGTGCCGCCGTCGCGGCGCTGCAGGCGACCCTCGACGGTCACCGCGCTCGGTAGCCGCGTGAACCTGTCGAGCTGGACGAGGTCGTTCGGATTTTTCGAGAGCAAGCCGAGCGCCGAGCGCGCCAAGAAGATACTCGGGGCGACCACGGTGGCTGGCGGACGCAACCGGAGCAAGTTGCTGGCGCCCTCGACGTCGCTCGAGGGCGCGTTCGTCGTGGGCTGGACGACCGTCGAGTAGTAGAGCGTGGCCGAGTATTCGACCGTCGGGCCGCTGTCACCGGGGCGGATCGGATCGCCTAGCACCAGCTCGGTTGAGATCGGATCGCCCCTCAGTGGCTCGATGATGTCGACGGTCCAACCCGTCAGGCTGGTGCTCGATTTGGGCCAGCGAATCCCGAGCGGCAGCTTCGAGATCCCGTTGAGCGGAAAGGTGATCTCGAGCCCCGCGCCTGCCTCAAGCTGATCGGCGTGCTCTTGGATCGTGAAGCCCCGGTAGATTTGCGGCGGCACCGGGCAGACTTGCTGCTTGGGCGGCGGAACGAGATACACGTCGTAGGTGCCGCCCGGCACTTGCAGATCGAACGTGTAACCGCCCGTCGCGTTCCTGACCGAGGTGCTCGCGTAATAGAGCTGCTGCGGCAGCCCGAGCAACCGCTGCGTCAGAGCCAGCGTCACGGTCACGGGCAAGGTCTTGCCGTCGTCGGCTGGTCCAATCGTATGCTTGGGGTCGTCGCTCACGAAGACCGGATAGCAAGTTTCACCGCTCGGCAGTGTCAGGCTACCCGTCACGCGAGTCGGCCCCGGCAGGATGATGTCCCGGGCGCCGCCGTTGGTGGACACCTGCTCGATCGACGTGACGAAAGTCAGGTGCGGGAGATTGCTGTCGGAGGGTGGCGAGGCAGAGATGAGTAGCGATTCGAGCTGGCCGTTGAGCGCCTCGCACACCCCTTGGCTGCAGGGCGCGCCGCCACACTGCGAATCGCTGGTGCAAACGTTGTTGGGTCGCGGGTCATCGCCGGCGGTGACGGCCGAAACCGTGCAACCCGCTTGCGCGAGCAGCAGCGACAACAGCGGGACCTGCAGCCTCATGGGCGCGAACCCATCGACGCCAACGGGCATTTGACCAGCGTATTGCCGAGCGCCGGATCGACGTCGAGGTTCATCCACCAATACGCCTCGGCGAGATCAGCCGGTTTTGACACGGGAAAGGACGGGGTGCGTAGCGACGACACGTGCCCGATGCGGAGCGTCAGGCGGTGACACCCCGCGGGCACGCCGGTCACGCGCCAACTGAACTGGAGCGGAAGGCGCTGCGTGTCTTCGAGCGTGGAGGGCTCCAAGGTCCCTGAGGCAAGATAGATCACGTCGCTCAGGTAGTCGCGAAACAGGAACGCGTTCAGGCCTTCCCCGGCATCCTCCGAGCTGACCGGCACGCTGAACGCCAGCGTGTCGCCAGCGCGCGCGACGATCACTTCGCTCAGCAGCGGCAAGACGTTGGGGTAGCTGATGCGCGGCGGCGTCTGCTGCGGCTCCTGGTACGGAGGCGGATCGTCGATGAGGCAGCCGGGCAGCATGCTGAGCCCTGCGGCTACTAGCGACAGCCGTGCCAACCGCAGAAACCGGCCCGAAACCCGAAAAAATGACCGGCGCTGTGACAAGCGTGTCGCGGCGGACGCTGAGGAGGAGATCCAGAAGCGCATCGAAGCTCCGGGCTAACGCCCGCCTCCGCGACCAGATTGGAATCGGGTGTGGGCGTACTCGGCGCCCAACGCCAGCGAGTAGAGGTTACGCGCGGTCGGGTTGTCGCGCACGAACGTGCGCATGTTTTGCTCGGCGGTGTCGAGCTCGTAACCCTCTTCGGCGGCGACTTGGCGCAGTGACGAGCCCAGATCACCCGAGCCGAAGAAGCCGGCGCGGCGCACCGCCAGCTTGGCGGCGGCCAGCGACGCGTCGTAGTCGAGTGCCTCTGGATCTTCGCACAGCTCGCGCAAGCGGCGCTGCAGCCGCGCTGGGACGCTCTCCCACAGTACTTCAGCCAGGTTCAGGACAGCGCCGCTGTTGCCTGGGTTGGCGCGCGGCGGACTGAACGCGAACGCCAAGCCACGCAGCACCGCGCGGCCCTGCGACTCGGGCGAACCGAACAGCAAAGCGTATTGAGGAGTCGCAGCGGCCAACATCGCACCCAGGTGGAAGCGTAGCTCCGGGCTGTCCTGGCGCACGTCGCCCGAAAGGATCACCGCCGGCGGCGAGAGCAGGGCCAGGCTAACCGTGACCGGCCCGGCGCTTCGCCGCTGAAATAGCGGAGTTCGGAGCAGCCCGAGCGCGCGCGCCAGGGCCGCGTAGGAGCGCGCCAGTGGCGTGGGTGCGCCAGCGGGGACTCGCTCCAGACCGGTCACCCCGTACGTGCTCGGATCGCGGCGGAACACGTGCTCGGCGCCCTCCCAAACCAGGCTGAGCGCCTCGAGCGCGCGGCTCGACTGCTCGCGGAACAACAGTGCGCGCACTGCGTCGGGCTGCTCGGGTTGATCGGGCAGTGGCGGTGGCTCGACCCCCTGCCCCGAGGTCAAGACCGACAGCACGTGCTCGGCCGAGCGCGCGTAGACCGGATCACGATCGAGCAGGGCCGCGCCGTGCAGCCGGGAGACAGCCTGCGTGTCGCCTGGCAGCAGCAACGCCAGCCGCCGTGCAACGCTCACTAAATCGTGGGCGCGCGACGGGCGCTGCTCCAGCTGACGCACGAGCTCGACACCGGCCTCGACCGAACCACGGCGCAGCGCGTCGTACAGCGCCTGCTCACCGCTCGCCGCTTGGCCGACGAACGACGCCGACAGCTCCAAAGCGGCTTGGATTTCCGGACGCGAGTCGAAGGTCGGGCGCGGATCAGGCAGGCGGACTTCGGGGATTCGCGGCGCGGAGCTGGTCCGTGCGCCGGCCGGCGGCTGCGACAGGAAGGGCGCCCGCTCTTCTTCACCTTCCGGCGCAATTGAGTAGCGCCCCGAAATGCTCGGGCGCATCGAGCCCATGCTGCGCGGAGCCGGCCCGAGCCGCGGGCTCGGCGGAGGCAACGACGGCACCTCGAGCTGCGACTCGGCGTCGCGCGGCACGCGCGGGGACCGCGGCACCAGCGACTCGATCAATGGCGGCGGGGCGGGCGGCGCAGGTGACGGAATGCGCTCGGTGATCGGCGCTGGCTCAGCGGGCGCAAAGCGTTCTTCGACTTCGAACCCGGCCGGGCGCTCCGAATAGCGGCCGCGCTCGGCGGCCGGCGTACCGGCCAGCGTCGGCGAAGTGTGATCGGGCGGATTGGAAGAGCTGTGACGCGCCGCGGGCGGCGCCGAGCGCTGTCGAGAGCGCACCGGCAAAAGAATGTGGCTCAGCTCGAGCGCCGCGTCGCGCGTGACCGGATCGCCGAGCGCGGCGTCCAAGTAGGCGAGCGCGCGATCCGGCTCGTTCAGCCGCTTGGCTGCCCGAGCGGCCGAAAGCGCCACCCGACTCTTGGTGCGCAGTCCGCGTAAATCGCCGCCAAGCGCTCGCTCGAACAGCGGCAAGGCTTGAGCTGGCTCGGTCGCTTCGAGCCGCTCGGCCAGGGCCATCGCCACCAGCGGCGTGTCGCCCAATTCGGCGCGGCAGCGCAACAGCTCGCGCAGGCCGGCGTCGCCACCAACGGCGCTGTCGAGCGCCTCGGCCGTCAAGAAGGCGCGCAGATCGGTCTGCTCGACGCTCAGCTCACCGTGCATGGCGCGCAGCTCGGTGGCCGCGACGCGCGACTCTTCGGGGTTGCCGGGCCCGCCGCGGGTCAGGTATTCGAGGTAACGAGCGACCAGCTGCGCCTCGCCCAGCTCGGGCGCAATCCGTGCGGCGCGGGTGGCTTGTGACAACGCGGTCCCCGAGTCACCGGCGGCCAGCGACGCGCGCGCCGCTTCCACCAACAACGCCGCGCGCTCTTCCACCGGCTTCGACGAAGCCGTCGCCAGCTCGTCGAGCGCCTCGGCCAAACCGACCGGATTTTGCCGGCGACGCTCGACCTCGACGCCGAGCTCCAGCAAGCGCTCGGAGCGGGTCCAGGCGCCCATGCCTTCGAGCACGCGCCGGGCAGCTTCCACGTCGCCGCCCGCCAAATAGGCTTCGCAGGCGCGTCGCGATAGATCAGCGGCTTCATCGCGAGCCGACGCGACAGCGCTGCCACGCAGCCAAAGCGCAGCCGCGCGCAGCGGCGCGCCCAGCCGTTCGTGCAGGTCAGCCAACACGCGCAACACGCTCAGGTTGTCGCCGGTCGCGGTGACCAGCGCTTCCAGCTCGGCGCAAGCTTCGTCTGGACGTCCCAGGCGTTGCTCGAGCACGGCCGCCCTGCGCAAGCGAATGCGCCGCACGTCGTCGACCATGCTGGCGAGCGTGGAGCGACGAGCCAAGAGCTTGACCAGGGTCTCGTAGTCGCCCTGGCGCTCGGCCTTGCGCTCGAGCGCGGCGATCGCCTGCGCATCGTCCGGATCGAGCTCCAGCACCAGACTCCAGCGCTCGAGCGCGCCTTCTTCGTCGCCCTGCTCTTCGAGCAACAGCGCGAGATCGCGCAGCACCGACAGGCGTTGCTTCTCGTCCCGAGCGCGCTCTGCCCATTGCCCCAGCGCCTCCACCTCGGTGTGGCGGTCGCGGGCTTGCCGGGCCAGAGCGACTAAATCAGCCCACAAGCTCTCATTTTCCGGGGTTTCGGCCAGCGCGCGGCGCATGACATCGATCGCGCGCTCCGGGTCGCCGCGCGCACCGATCAGCGCCGAAAGCTCGGCCGCCAAACGCGCTTGGCCGGCCGGCGCCAGACCGAGCTGCTCCATGCCGCGTGCGAGGTGCAGCTCGAGGTCGTCATGGCGACCTTGCTTGCGATACAGCTCCGCCATCCGCTCGAAGACTTCGGCCTGCTGCGCGTCGGGTAGGTCGTCAACAGCGGCGGCGCGGCGCAAGATCTCTTCGACCTCCGCCGGTTCCTGCGCGGCGGCCGCCAAGTCGAGCAGCGACTGGCCGCGCTCGCGCGGCGGCACGGCTTCGAGCACGGCTTCGATTAAAGTCGAGTCGCCGAGCGCGCGCGCGCGGGCTTCGGCGCGGCGCACCAGCTCGACCTTCTCCGGCTCTTTGCAGGCAGCGCGCACTAACAACAGCGCTTCGGCGGGACGATCGCCCAGCGCGCCTGCGAGGCGGCCGCCAAGCTCGAGCAAAGCCGTGCCGGCGCCGCTCCACTTTTGCCCCGAGAGCTCGATCAGCTTCGCGACGCGTGCCGGCGCATCCGACGAACGCGCCAGCAACGCTGCTTGGTCGAACAACCGCGAATACTCCTCCAAGTCGCCGTCGCTGCCGTAGGCATGACCGAGCGCGCTCAGCGCCAGGTCCGGCGCGTCGAACGTCGAAAGCGCCGCCTGCGCGGCCGCGATCCCCATCCTGGCGCCTTCGGGGCCGTCGGCCTTGCTGAGCAGGCTTTCGATCGCGTTGGAGAAACGCAGCAGCAGCGTCTCGCGCTCCTCCGGCACCGTCAAAAGCAGCGTGGTGCAAGCCTCGGCCAACGACCGCAACAGCTCGGCATCGCCGCGCACCGACAGCGCCCGCAGCAGGACATCGATGCGTTGCCGCTGACCTTCTTCGCTCGGGCCGGCAAACAGCGCGGCGCGCCGCAACCAGGCCGCGCGCAGCTCCTTCGACGCGTTGGCCATCGCCACACGCTCGATCGCGCGCACGACGTCGGCCGAACCCTCGGTGTGCTCGGCCAAGCGCGCCATCGTCACGTAGGCGACGCCCTCCGACGGTACCGCTTCGAACGCCGAAATCGCGTGACGGAGCGCGCGTGGGGCTTCGCGGCGTCGCTCGAACTGGCGCGCGGCGCGGTAATGCACGGCGCGCTCGCCGTAGCGGCCGAGCGTCGCTTGAGCCAGGCCGTCGTAGATGCGCTCGAGCGCATCGAAATCGTCGTCGCCCGCCGTGCGCTCGGCCAGCGCCAACACGTCAGCGCGCGCCGGATCTAGCTCGAGCGCCCGCGCCGACGTTTCGAACGCGTCCTGCATGCGACCGGCCGAGAGCGCGACGCCGGCCGCCACGGCCAGCAAACGCGCGGCTTGGCTCGGCTCGGGGCGCGATACCGAGAGCGCCTTCAAACGCCGAAATGCCGCATCGGGACCGATAAACGCGGTCACGTCGGCAGCGAACAGCTCCGGGCCGCGCTCCTGGTCGAGCGCCATCGCGCGCTCCCAAGCGCGCAGGGCGCCCTCGTGGTCGGAGGCGAGATCGAACAGCGCCGCGCCCAGCTCGCGAAACGAGCGGGTGGTGCCGGTTTGATCGGCCTCGGGGTGCGCGCTCAGCGCCTCCGCGCGCGCTTCGAGCAGCGCCAGATCGCCGTCGGAGCTGCGCGTCGGCAGCGCGACGTCCAGCTCTGCCAGCACGTCCCGCGGCGGCGCACCCTCTTTCACGGCACGCAACAGCGAGCGGGCGGCGCCGTCGGCATCACCGGCCGCTTTGCGCAGTCGCGACAGATCGAGCAGCAGCGCCGCTCGCTCGGCGCCGGGCGAGCCCGCCGACAGCCAACGCTCCAGAACCGCGATGCCGAGACCGCGTTCGCCAGTGCTATCAGCCACGGCCAGCACCGCATCACGCAGGCGCGTGTTGCGTGGCCCGACCACGTCGAGCGCTCGCCGCGCAAGCGCTCCGGCGCGCATCGGTTCGTTCGGCGCCAGCTCGAGCAGCACCTCGGCCACGTCGTCGCACAGGTCGCCGAGCGGTTGATGTTGCGAGAGCAGCCACGCCAACGTGTCCGCTAGGCGCGAGGCGTCGCCCGATTTTCGCATCCGCGACAAGCGCGAGCGAGCCGCGTCGAGATCACCCGGGCGCAACGCGATCCGACGCTGCGTCCACGCCAAAGCCAAAATGTCCTCGCCTAGCCGCTCGTAGACGTTGGCGAGCTCGGTGCAGGCGGCGGCGCGCGGAACAACCACGCCCATCGCGCGTTCCAGCGCGTCGGCGCCAGCGCGATCGCCGTGCAGCAGCCCGACCCGCGCCCGCACCGCGATCGGCCGCGCCAACGATGGATCGGCGTGCGACGCTTGCTCGGCCGCCACGCGCGCCCGCTCGACCTCACCGCCGTCGAGCAGCGCTTCGGCAGCCAAGCTGCCCAGCACCGCGCGCAACGACGGCGAAAGCCCCGACGCCACCTTCAACAGCGCGCGCGCCCGCACCGCTTCCACGCCGCGTTGCGCCGCGAGCAACAGCGCCATGCACGCCACCGACGGCTGCGCTCCCGCGTCGTCGAGCAGCGGCGAAAGCTCGCGCAGCGCGCCGTCGAGATCACCACGCCGCCGCCGCAAGCTCGACAGCGCCAACCGCAAACGGCCACGCTCCAGCTCGGAGGTCGCGCGCTCCGCCAAGACCGCCAAGTGCGACTCTAGCTCGTCGCTCCGGCCCAAGCGCGTGAGTAGCCGCTCGAAAGCCAGCTGGTAGCCGCGCTCTTCGGGTACCATTTGCGTGAGCTCGCGCAGCACCGCCAAGTACTCGGTCGCTTGCCCCGGGCGCCCGGACAGCACCGCGGCCAGCCGCGACAGCACTTCCAGCCGCTCTTCGCCCTGGGCGTTGGTCAGCTTGGTGCGCGCTTGTTCGAGCGCTTCGTCTTCGCGTGCCACTTGTGGCGCGAGCCGCAGGGCGGTGTCGCGTTGTGATTCGTCCTCGCTGCCAGTCACCGCCAGCCGCGTCAGCGCCCACGACGCCAGACCCGCGTCGTTCAAGCGCTCCTCGGCGATCGCCAATAGCTCGCCCAGGCACGCCCGGCGTTCTTCGACGTGACCTTGCGGCTTGCCGTCGCCGATGCGGATCAGCGCCTCGACGAACGCCGAGAAATCACGAGTCGAAATCGCGTGGGCGCGCAGCGACTCTTTGGCGACCGCCGAGCTGGGATCGACGACCAGCGCATCCAGCCAGCACTCGACGGCGCGATCGGCGCGCCCAAGCGAGGTTCCGTACAGCCGCCCGAGCGCCAGCCGCGCGCGCGCGCGTTCGCGACCCGCCAAGAGATCGCAGCCCAGCTCGAGCCGCGCCGCGAACACCTCGTGCATGCCGACGCGCTCGAGCAGCTCATCGAAACCGACGGTCGGGTCGTTGGTCGGCTCGCCGCGCCGTTCGATCGCCGCGAGAACGCTTTTCAAATCCAGCTCGGCGTCGAGCCGTGCGTCGAACGCCGCGCCGACGGCTCGCGGCAAGTCGCCGTCGCGCAGCGCGTCGCGCAGGCGCCGCAAGTGGATGGCGCGCGCCTGTTCCGGCTGCGCGCGCGCTTGTTCGCGCCGCACTTCATCGGCGGCCCCGACGCGTCCGCGCCCCGAGAGCGCCTGCGCCAGCCGCTCGACGGCCGGGCCGAAATGCGGGGCCATTTCGCAGGCGCGGATCAGGTTCTCGAACGCCGCCGGCCGCTCGCCGAGCGCCTCGCGCCGCTCGGCCGCGTCTAGATACGCCTGCGCCGATTCTTCCGGCGAAACGTGCGTGCTCCATGCCGCAAGCGCCGCCAGCTGCTCGACCGCTTGCGGGTCGGTCGCCTTCTCTCGCGCGGCCGTCGACAGCGCCTCGCGCGCGGCGCGCGCATCACCTCCGCGCGCCAACAGCAATCCGATCCGCAACGACAGCACGGCCACGTCCGCGCCCGGTTGGTCGAGCAGCGGGCGCAGCGTCGCGGCTGCCAACAGCGGCTCACCGAGCCCGGTGAACCACGCCGACAGCTCCTCGCGCAGCAGCGGCTCTTCGAACAACAACAGCGCGCGGCGCGCGAAGCGCGTGGCGGCGTCCAGCTCGGTGCCGCGCGCTGCTAGCGCGCGCGCCAACGCAGCCGCCGACGCGCGCTCTTCTTGCTCGGCGCCAGCGCGGCTCGCCGCGTTGAGCTTGGCCGACAACGACGCGAGCTCCGCGCGCGGTCCCGGGCGACGTGGAATCGCCGCGTCGAGCTCGTAACGTTCCAGCGCCAGCGACGCCGCCGAGCGCGGTCCCTCTCGTCCCCACTCGGGCGGAGGCAGCGTTCGACGCGTTGCGTCCTTCATTGAGTGGCCTTTTGAGAGCGCCTGCCCTCCTCCGGCCCCGCTCGAGGCCTCGCTCGGTTGCGAGGGGTCTTTCGAGTCAATTGTCGTCATGGGCGATCAGCGCCGCGAGACTATAGGCCAGCCCGAACGCGGCGCGCCCCCCCTCGGGAACGCCGCGCGCTGCCGCGGGGCTTGTCGGGGGGCCGGAGGCCGGTCTAGCCTTCTGGACGGCGCCCCCAGGGCTGCCGGAGGCTCAATGTTCAAAGGACCACGTCACCCCCTGCTGCCGCGTTTCGTAGCAGCCGTCACCGCCGGCGCCCTCGTTAGCGCCAGCATCGCCCCTGCAATGGCCGCAGATCCGGCAGCACCCGCCAAAGAGAAGCCGACCGCGCCCGCAAAACCCGAGGCGAAGCCCGCGGAAATGAAGGCCGAAGCGGCGAAAGCGCCAGCGCCAGCTGACGCCAAGGCAGCCAAGCCCGCCGATAAGCCCAAGCCGCCAGACAAGAAGACGAAGGACGCCGCGCGCAAAGCCTACGGCGAGGGTGAAAAGGCCTTCGCCGCCGGTGATTTCGCCGCCGCCCAGACCGGCTTCTCCAAGGCCAACGAGCTTATCCCGGCCCCGCAGGCGGCGTACTGGGTTGCGAAATCGATCGACGGGCAAGGCAAGATCGAAGACGCGGTCGCCGCGTATGACAAGCTGCTCGCCGATCCCAGTATCGCCTCGCTCGGCGACGAGAAGACCAACGACGCCAAGGCGCGCATGGCCGACCTGAAGGCCAAACTCGTCGGTGAGGTCAACGTCACGACGAACCCGATGGGCGCCACGGTCTCGATCGACGGGACGCCGCAAGCGGGTGAGACGCCGATGATCGTCAAGCTGACGCCCGGCGCGCACAAGCTCACGCTGGTCGCCGCTGGCTTCGAGCCGAAAGAGGTCGATATCGACGTCAAAGGCGGCGAAAAGGCCGAGCAAAAGCTGGAGTTGGTCGCGAAAGCGCCGCCTCCGCCTCCGCCGGAGCCCGTCATCGAAGCGCCGGCTCCTCCGCCGCCCCCGCCTCCGCCGCCCCCGCGCAGCAAGGTGCCGGCGTACATCACGCTCGGCATCGCTGGTGCCGGCGCAGTCGTCGGAACCATCTTCGGCATCAAGGCGCTCGGCGCCAAGAACGACTTCGACAAGAAGCCGACCGGCAGCGCCGCCGATGACACCGAGCGCAACGCGCTGATCGCCGACATGGCGTTCGGCGTCGCGATCACGCTCGGCGTGACCGGCGTCGTGCTCCTCACGAGCGACGACTCAGCCGCGCCCGCCTCCGCCAAGCTCGAAAAGCTCCCGAAGCGCGCCAAGCTCGTCGTCGCACCGTACGCCTCACCGTTCGGCGCCGGCGCCGGCGCGCGCTACACGTTCTAACCCGTCACGCCGCGTGACGAAGCCGCGCAAGCCGAAAGGCCGCGCGGCTTTTTCCATTTCCGCACGATGGGCGAGACAACAGGAAGGCAGGAAGGCGGGAAGATTTTCTTGGTGAGTGAACGGCGAGCCTCGACGCATCAGGCTAGCGAGGCTCTCGGGCAATCGATTTTTTGTTTGGTCTCTCCAAACAAAAAATGCGTTTCGCGCTCGCCCTTCCCGCCTTCCCGCCTTCCTGTTCGCTCGCGCTCGATCGCACGACGACGTCGAGCGTGAGAGCAGTTAGGCCCAGTTTTCGTTTGTAGCGAGGCTGCCCAGCTGGGCAGCCAGGGACAAGGCCTACCTACCCGCCGAAGCGTTGCGAGATAGCGTCCATGACCTTGTCGTAACTCGGGGCCAGCAAAACCGGCGGGTTCTTCAGTCTACCGCTGACGCCGGGGACGGAGCCTTCGTGGTACTTCACCTTGAATTCGGTGAATTTGAGGCCGTTGGCGGTCGAGACGCAGACGACTTTTTCACCCTTCTTGATCACGTTGCGATTGACGAGCTTTTCGAGCACCGCCAGGCCGACGGCGGTGTGCGGGCACGTGTACATGCCGGTGCGGTCGGCGCGCGCGGCGGCTTCGCACAGCTCTTCTTCGCTGGCTTGTTCGACGATGCCGTTCAGCTCCTCGAGCGCGACGATCGCGCGTGGTGCGCTGACCGGATTGCCGATCTGAATCGCGGTCGCCTGCGTCGGCTTGGCTTGGATCGGCGTGACCGTGCGCTTGCCTTCACTCCACGCGCGGTACAACGGATTGGCGTTCTCGGCCTGGGCCACGACCAGCCGCGGGTACTTGGTGATAATCCCCATCTCACGCATCAGCTTGAAGCCGGCGTGCAGCGCGGAGGCATTGCCCAGGTTGCCGCTGGGCAGGATGATCCAATCCGGCACCTGCCAGTCGAACTGCTGGACGATCTCCATCGCGACCGTCTTTTGACCCTCCAACCGCAGCGGATTCATCGAGTTGGCGAGGTAGACCGTGCCCTCGGCCGCCAATCGCTGCACGATTTCCATGCAGCCGTCGAAATCGGTGTCGAGCCCGAGCACCAGCGCGCCGTGCGCCAATGGCTGCACCAGCTGCGCGGTGGAAATCTTGTTGTGCGGCAACAGCACCACGACCGGCAAACCCGCGGCCGCGCCGTACGCGGCCAAGGCGGCGCTGGTGTCGCCCGTCGACGCGCAGGCGATCGCCTTGACCTTCAGGCCTTCTTTAATCGCCATGCGCACGACGCTGACCAGCACCGTCATGCCCAAGTCTTTGAACGAACCGGAGTGGCTGTTACCGCACAGCTTCACCCATAGGTCGGGGATGCCGAGCTCTTTGCCGTAGCGATCGGCCCAAAACAGGTTGGTCCCACCCTCGTACATTGAGACGATCATGTCGTCGGGCACTTGCGGCATCACCCACTCGCGCTTGCCCCATACCCCCGAACCGTACGGCCACACGTTTTGACGGTAGCGATCATCGAATAGCTTCATCCACGACGCGCCGCTGCGATCTTTGAGCGCCGCCGTATCGTGCACGACCTGCAGCAGGCCCTGGCACTTGGGGCAACGATAGATGGGCCTGGTGACGGGCCAGGAGCCTTCACAACCGGCGAAGCAACGAAACTCGGAGGAGTACGGCACGGCGGGCGTTATAGCACCGGTCGCGGCTACTGCTCGGGGTAGCGAAGCCGCCGCGAATCGACCGCGAATCCTCGAGGAGACTCGCGCTTTTTCCGGGGATTGTCGGCGACTTCTCCCGGTGTTAGCCCTCCCCGCACGCATGCCGGAGACCACAGCTATTGGCCCCGAGCAGCCGAGCTTCGCGCTCTTGCTCGAGCCGGCGACGGTCGATGCTGGCGCGCGGCGCGTCGGCGGGCTGGCGTTGGCGCTGCGGCTGGCGCTCGACGCGCAGGCGGCTGGCGCGAGCTGTATCGTCGTACCGGAGGCTGAGACCGCGCTGCGGCAGTTGCTGCTCGACCCCCGCTTACGGTTGCCGGTCTTGGCCCAGGCGCCGCCTGGTCGGCCGCGCCTGCGCGTGCCGTGCAGCTGGCTCGTGCACCGCGCCACACTGCGCGAGCTGTCCGACAAGATTGCCGGCGACACCGAGGTGTTGGTGGCGAACGAGCGCCAGGCGCCGAACGCTGCTTACGCTTTCGCGCCGCTCGATGTCAGCTCCGACAGCGCCGCGCGCACGGCCGAGAATGCGCTGTTCCGTTCACTGCGAAAGCCGCAAGACGGCTGGACGTCGCGCTACCTCAACCGCCACATTTCGACCTTCATCTCGCGCCGGCTGGTGCAGACACCGCTGCGTCCGAACCAGGTTTCCGTAGCGATTCTCGGCATCGGCGTGGCAAGCTCGGTGATCGCGGCGCGCGGCGGCTACGGCCCGCTGTTGCTGGGCGCGGCGTTGTTTCAAACGCAAAGCGTGCTCGACGGCTGCGACGGCGAGATGAGCCGCGTCAGTCATCGTGGCTCGCGGCTCGGCGAATGGCTCGACACGATCGGGGACGACTTGACCAACTACGGCTTCTTCGGCGGCGCCGGGCTCGGACTGTACCGTGGCACGGGTCAACAGCTGTACTTGGTGGCCGGCGCAATCTGCGTGGCTTGCGGCCTGCTCACGAGCGGCCTCGAGTACCGCTACTTGATCAAGATCGGCTCCGGCGATCTTCTCAAATACCCGCTCAGCCAAGCCAGCAGCGGCCCGAGCAAGCTGGCGTTTCTGGCGCCGCTGTTCAAGCGCGACACGTTCGTGTTCCTCACGCTGCTGGCGGCGCTGGTCGGCGCGCTCGGGCCAATGTTGTGCGTGTTCGCGCTCGGGGCGATCGGAATTCTGTTCTCGGTCTTGAAAACGGAGCTGCGGCTGGCGCGCGAGGCGCGAGCCCGGGCGGGCTAAGACGGTGGCGCGCCCGAGCTTTCGGCTGGCCGCCCTCTGCCTGGTGGCCGTGCTCGGCGTTTCGCGCCTGGCTCACGCGACGTTGCCGCCCGAAGGGCAATCGATCAACACCAACGACTACGGCATCGACCTGTATCAAGGTCCGGTGCTGTCGGCCAACCGTGTAATCGGTCTCGGCGGCGCGTTCGTCGCAATCGCCGACGGCGTCGAAGGCGGCGCGGTGAACCCGGCCGCAGCCGCCGCCCGCACGCCGTATTCGTACGGCCATTTCGACTACGACGTCGGCCTCGGCATCACGTTTCCCTCCGGCATCAAGAACACCGATTTTTGGAACTCCGGGCATCGCACCGAGCTGCCGAAATCGCAGAGCCTGGACTTCTTGTTCTTCAACCTGGCGCTGCAGCTGCAATTCGGCCGCTGGGGCTTCGGGCTGTCGACCGATTTTCAGCAGTACTCGCTGCTGCGCGGCGTCGATACGACCGAGAACGTCAAGGTCGACCGTTTGGCGGCGCAAATCGCGATCGGCCACCTGCAGCTAGCGCACTCGTTCGCCGACGGCCAGCTGTTGGTCGGCATCGGCATGCGCACGACGGGTCTTTCGGTGACCAAAGCGAGCCCGACCAGCGTCACCAACCAGCAACTGTTCTCGACCGTCGGCACCGGCTTCGAAACCGGCTTCATCTGGCGCCCGACTGACTGGCAGATCCGCATCGGCGGCGCCTATCACGGCGGCTTCGACACGCAGGCCTCGGCCCAGAGCCAGGCTTTCGTGATTTACCGCGGCGACCCGAACAACGAGCTGTACCTGCCGACTCGCGTGACGTTGCCGTGGGACCTGAACATCGGGTTTGCGGCTCAGCTTGGCCCGCGCCCACTCAACCCGCGCTGGATCGATCCGTCGACGGTGCTCGAACCGATGCGCCGCTACCTCGACTGGCGTGCGCACGAGCGCGACCGGCGCATTCGCCGCGCCGAAGCGTCGCGCTTGATCGACGAATCGCCGCACGACCGCCGGCGCCGCTTGCACAAATTGCGCGCTGAGCTGCGCGCGGAGGGGGATTTGGACGACCGCGAGCGGTCGCGCGTCGAGAAAGATCTCGATCGGCGGCTGCGCCAGCGCTACCACGAGCAAGCGCGGTTCTTCGTGCTGGTCACGACGTCACTCATGGTTTCAGGCTCCGTCAAGAACGCGGTCGGCGTCGAATCGATGCTCGATCGCACCGTCCAACGCTCTGGCGAGCGCCTGAGCGTCTCGCCCCACGTGGGCGTAGAGACCGAGCTTGTGCCGCATTGGTTGCGCCTGCGTGGCGGCAGCTACCTCGAGCCGTCGCGTTTCGCGACCAACCAGAAGGGTACGCGCCTCCACGCTACGTTCGGCTTCGATCAAAAGGTGTTCCCGTGGGATGTGTTCGGCACTTTCCCGGACGACACCGAGTGGCGCGTCAGCGGCTCGGTCGACGCCAGCCGCAGCTACCTCGGCTGGGGCGTTTCGATCGGGGTGTGGCGGTGAAGGCACGTCGGCTGGTGTTGGTCGCGCTCCTGGCGAGCGCTGGCTGCTCCAAAAAGGCCGGGCCGCCGCAGCGCACCGAGCCGTGGTTGGCCAATCCGAGCGCGAGCACCAACAGCGCCAGCGGCGCCCCGCACAACTTTCGTTTCCTGAGCGACAGCCGCATCCATTTCAGCGTGCCGGGGCGCAAAGGCAAAGTCAGCGGCCACCTCCCGTTGACCACGGGCTCGCTCGCTTTGGATCCGCTCGACTTGAAGCGCGCGACGGCGAGCATCGACGTCGACCTCACACAGCTCAGCATCGACGCCGACGCTTTGCCCGAAGGCGCGCCCGTCGGTGACAGCTCGCCCAGTGCGCTCGGCCTGCAATGGTTGGAGCTGGGAGCGAACGTCACCGCCGAACGCCGCAGCGAGCTGTCGAAGGCGCGCTTCGAGCTCAGCTCGGTCGAGGGGTTGTCGGCAGCGGCGCTCGACCTGGGCGCGACGCGCGGTCACGTGCGCGTGCGCGCCACCGTCGTCGGCACGTTACGGCTCCACGGCTTCCGCGCGCCGCTCCGCACCGACGTCCTGATCGAGCCGCAAAAGGTCGCGACTGGCGCCCCGCTGCGGCTGTCGATCCACAGCGCCGGGGCGCTCCTAGTGCCACAGGCTGCGCACGACACCATGGCGCGCGGCCCGTCCGGCTTCGCGGACCCGCTGGCCACCGGGCGCGCCGCCTATTGGTTCGGAAAGAGCGCGCGGGTCGAATGCGAGCTGATCGCCGAGGCCGGTCCCCCTATCGCCTAA
>JBBRMI010000146.1:0-21017 GCA_038230915.1 Polyangiales bacterium
CACCAATACGAACATCCCGGTGATGCTCTTTGGCAACAGTTCTGGCCAGTTCAAGACCGGGCGGCACTTCGAAGCCGCAGGAGACACCAAAGCGCGGGCGATGGTCATGCATAACCTGTTCGTCTCGATCATTCGTCACGCGGGCTTGAGCGACATCGACACGTTCGGCAACGCTGGCTCCGGGCCGCTGGATTGGCTGAAGGGCTGACCCTTCATCATCACGGTCGAGATCAGGTCGTTGGCTCGGTGTGCTTGCAGGCCTCATGCGTCCGCGGCCGAATCTTCAGATCCAGAGCGCCTGCGCGCAACGCATCGAGCTTTCGTTGCTTGAGGGTGAAATGGCGCGACGAACAATCGTTGCGCTCCGAAGACGAATCTTGCTTTAGTCGTACCTCGCAGGCTTCGCGGTGGAGGGTTTCAGTTTGAACCAAGGCGCAGCACTCAGACCGCGCACAGCCCCGAGGGCTCGGCGATCGCCGCGGGACTTCGCGCTTCGCCACGATCGACCATGCCTTGCGATCGCCGCCCGGTCTCAAACAGAAGCCGAACAATTCTGGGGATTTCACGCGGCTTCGGCGGTGGGAGCGGCACTCTCGGCCGTTCCCACGTGGCTCTGGCGGCTAACGCCCCCAGGATCTTTTTTGCCGATGCATCACGGAATGGCGCGCAGGCGTCCCTAACACGAGCGTTGTGCTTGATTTCGGCGCCCGCCGGCGCCCGACCCCGAGCAGCACGTCGGCCGTGGTGATGCCGCTGGCCAACCGCGAGGATTCTGCGTTCGTGCTGGCGGTTCGGCACGGTCGGTGCGTCCAACCACCCAACACGCACCAATCAATAGGAGATGGGCGATATGACCTTCGTAAGAACCCTGCTTAGCACCGCGGGAGTAACGATGCTCTGTCCGGTGGTCGCAACGCTGTTGATGAGAATATATTCTCAACTCCGGCGCGGCTCGCGTCACTCCTATCTCATGGCTAGAGCACAACACGCGTGGTTGTCGCGACGCATCAGCTCGGTGGACGTCTTGCTGGCTCTCGCGGTCGTGCTGGGTTCTGCGAGCGCCTGCACGGGCAACATCGACGGACGGAGTCAGCGCAGTTCGGGATCGACCATGGATACTTCTGTTGGCGTTGGAGCGCCGGGTAGCGCGGCGTCGGGTAGCGCAGCGTCGGGTAGCGCAGCGCCTAGCGGACCGAAAGGAGCGCCCGGCGCCGAGACGGGGTCGGGGGTCGGGCTGTTAGGCTGCCCGACCACCCCGTTGCCAGCTTACGGGGTCGCGGGTGGCGTCTCGTTGTCTCAGCCGTTCCGAAGCAGCTGCGCTGTTTGCCACGGCGCAGCAGGCCAGGGCCAGGGCAAGTACCCTTCCGTACCTGGCATGCTGAGCGAGGCCGAGTTCATCCGGAAGGTGCGCATGGGGTCGGGAGCGATGCCCACCTTTGGTGCGGACTACATCACGGACGAAAGTCTTCACCAGGACTACGGAGCGCTGAAGACTCTCGCCGGAGTTCCCGATGCTGCTGCCGTGCTAGCAGCCGATCCGGCGAGCTGGTCCCCCGCGGAAGTGGAGGCCAAGTACGAGACGGGCCTGGCGACGTTCCGCAAGCCCGGCGCCGTCGATGGGCTGGCCTGCGCCAATTGCCACAGCCCCGATGGCGTCGAGCTGGCGGTGATCGGCTTCACGGATGACGACATCTTACGTCGCGGTCAGCAACACTTGTCACCCGCCGATGCTCTACTGGTGCGTGATTTCGTCCACGCGCAGCGCCGTCGCTTCCATATCGAGCAAACCTGCTCGCCCGACTGGCGACCCTTTCAGCCGGGCGGGCGAGTCTTGCCAGGAAACACGCCGACTGAACAGGACGTCGCGTTCCTCGCCGAGCTCAACCGGCGCGGCCTGAAGGTCGCGTCAGGCAAGGTCGTGAGCCTTGCCGACGCGCACGCCGCGATGGCAGAGATGCAGGCGGTGGACCTGCGCGCCCTGCCCATCGGCGTACCGCTGCCGCGCTTTACCGAGGATAAGTTCAATGGGCCCGAGCACCGTGACATCAACGACTACATGCCGATCGTTCCGCATATTCCGAGCGATCCCGCGGCTTACTACGCCAAGGACGATGCCTACCTGGCCAACCCGACCGATTCGGGCCTGATCGATTTGGTCAAACGCCAGGCGACGGAGACCAACGATGGCGGCTATGCGGCAAAGAACTCGGTGCCGAAGAGCCCGAACTCCAATTGTCCGATCTACGACGCCAGCACGACGTGGCTCATCCGCAACGTCAACGAGCCCAAGCGCGGCTCGGTGCTGGTGGCGGCGCACCTGCTCCGCCAAGAGCTGCTCGCTCCGGGTAGCTTCCTAGCCCGCGGCAGATCACCCTTCCCTGGCTCGGAGACGGCGCTCAATCCAATGTTTCGTGTTGGGTCGGAGAACGCCGAGCCGCCCTGTTACGACAGCATCGATCACCCGCAGTACATCAAGTCGTTCCCGGACGGTTTTCGCGCCGAGTTTCCTGAATCCGACTTGGCGGCTGGAATCGTCTCGAACGCAAGCGATCGCCTGACACACTCCTGGATGATGCTCGGGCAGGTCATGGACCAGACGCTGCTCAGCACCTTGCCGGACGCAGGCAATAAGACGCATTACTGGGCGTTTCGCAACTTCCAGCAGCGCGAGGTCAACCTGCCCTTCTTGTACGTGCATCGCCTGGCCAACCAGCTCAGCTACTTCGCGAGCATGCGCGGGACGGACGCCTTTCCGCATGCACTTGGCCCGTACGCTTCCGTCGACGGGATCAACCCGCTGCTGCACAACAACAACCAGAACCACGCTGGGCTCACGGGCGCGGTGTCACCTGCCGACTTCGGGACGGCAGCTGCGGGCGTCAATCAGCTGAAGGGCAACCTGATCCGCATGCTGCTGCTGCTGAGCGAAGAGCTGCTAAAGGCCGGCGAGCCGCTCTCGAGAGATCAGGACGAGGATCACGATCTGGGCATCGTCCCATCGACTCGCAACCTGGAGGGCTACTTTGCCAGCCTCGAGCGCATGGCCAAAGATGCCCGCGACGGCCAACAGCTCAAGGCGCAGGGTCTCGACTTCGACCTTTACATGACCCAAACTCGTGCACTCTGGCAAAACGTGAGCTCGCTCATGGCGGCGGCACCTCGCAAGTAACCTGGGAGTAGCCTCCGAACGCTAGACCATCGCCGGGCGGCCAGTGTCGGGTTTCACAACGAGGTCAGCGTCGGGCGCTCACCGGCCCGTGCGCTCGCGGTGTTTGCATCCAGGCCAGCAGCACGGCCGGCGCTGGCCTTCTTCCAGCTCCTCCTGGGTTCGGCGAATGCGGCGCTCTCGCGTTTTCGCTTGCTTGGCGTCCTCGACCCAGCAGATGAATTCGTTGCGTGCCAGGGGCGTGATGTCCAGCCAGGCCGCCAGTGCCGCGGAATTTGCGATCAGCGCCTCACGCAGATCTACGGGGAGCTGATGCACCACCCCACCGGGAAGGCTCTTGCTGGTCACCGAGGAGAGCATGAGCGCAAGCCGCGAGCGGCGGCAAACCAGCCGACGGCGCGCGTCGGTTTCGATGCTGGGGTCGGCGCGTGGCTGGCGTAGATGGTGGGCAAGGGACGCGGCCCGACGCCCCCGGGTCCTGACGGCGGCTCGGGCCAGCTAGGGCATGGTAGAGATCCGGTTGCTTGGCCGCACGTTCCAGCCTGTCCCCCATTCCAGGCCGTTTCCCTGAGGTGATCGGGAGATACCGGTTGCTGCTGCCGATCGGCTTCGGCGGCATGGCAACGGTTTACCTGGCGCGTAGCCTAGACCCGGCCGCGGCCGCGCCCGACGTCGCGCTGAAGCTGGTGCAGGCGAGCGCGCCCGGTTTTCAAGACCTAGCTGCGCACTTACTGCGCGAAGCGCGCATCGTTGCGCAAATCCGCCACCCGAACGTGGTGCAGCTTATCGAGGTGGGCGAGGTCGCGGAAGGCATCTTCCTGGCCATGCAGTACGTGGAGGGGGGCACGCTGGCGGCGTTGTCCACGGCCGCGATGGCGTCGGGGTCGCCGCTACCGCTGTCGATCGCGGGGCGCATTTTATGCGATGCGCTGTCGGGCCTGCACGTGGCGCATGAGTTGTCGGACGCCGAGGGTCGTCACCTGGATCTCGTGCACCGCGACTTCTCACCGCAAAATATTCTGATCGGCGTCGACGGTGCGATTAAACTCGTCGATTTTGGCGTGGCGCGGGTCGAGCACACCAGCAACCGCACGCGCCGAGGGCTCGTCAAAGGCACGGTCAGCTATATGTCGCCCGAGCAAGTGCGCGGGCACGTCATCGATCGCAGAAGCGACGTTTGGTCCGCGGGAGTGGTGGCGTGGGAGGTCTTTGCCGGCAGACGCTTGCACCCAACCCAGGACGCAATCGCCACCGCCATGAGCACGCTCACCGGTCGCATCCCACGTCTCCAGCAAGCGCGCCCCGACGTGCCTGCCAGCGTCGACGAAGTGGTTGCGCTGGCGTTGAGCCGCGATCTACGCCGCCGTCCGCAAACCGCGCTCGAGCTGAGGGAACGCTTACGCGATGCGCTGTCAGGACAACTAGCGAGCGACGCCGAGGTCGCGGACTATGCCCGGCAAGCGTTTGAGTCCGAGCTCTTGACGCGGCGCCAACAGGTCGCGCTGGCACTGGCGGTGATCGACTCACGACCGGGCGAGACCACCGGCGAGACGAAAGCGAAGCCGAGTGAACCGCAAGCCAGCTCGCCGGAACCGACGGACTTCGCTGAGACCGCCAAGAGTGCGCATTCCGGGCCACGCTTGGGGTGGGGGGCGCTCGGCTTGGCTAGCTTGCTCGCGCTTGGGGTGTGGCAGCTCACCAAATGGAACGGGCTCTCGGCTCCAGCGCCGAGCGTCGTTGTCGGCCGGTCGCACGGGGAGCGGGTACCGCCCAGCGCGCACGCCCCCCGGCCCGAGCCGAGCCCGCTTGTCGTGCCTGCCACGGGCGAGCCCTCGGTGGCCCCACCGCCAGGAAGCGCTCGTCGGGTGCCGTTGAGCGCGGTACGCTCGCCCGCTCGGCATCCTCAAGGCTCGCCCATCGTCTCAGCCAAGCCGCGCGCGCCAAAACCCCCGCCGCTGGCTGACAACCCTTACGAAAAGTCACCTCACGCAACCCAATGAAGCATCTCGGCTTGGTTGGCCGCATCACCCATCGCTCACGCCTGAGTGCGCTCTGGTGCGCCTGGGCGCTGCTGATCGCCGCGCCGGCTCACGCCGAAGACCCGACGAGCATCGCTGATGATCTGTTCAACGCCGGCCGTGCCGCCTACCAACGCGGCGAGTTTTCCGCCGCCGGACGCGCTTTCGACGAGGCGGGCCGCAAGGCTCCGCGCTCGCAGACGAGTTACAACGCTGGCGTTGCCTGGGAAGCAGCCGGCGACGCCGTTCGTGCCGCCAACGCGTTCAAGGCGGCGCTGACGCTGGGCGGGCTGCCCGCGAATCTGGCCCAGGACGCCGAGCAGCGACGGGCACGCTTGGCCATGCCACTCGGCGAAATCAGCGTCGAAGGTCCGGCTGGAGTGAGCGTGGAGGTGGCTGGGCTGCGGGATAATCTGCCGTTTTCGACGTACGAACCGCCTGGCAACTACGCCGTCTCGATCGAGTACGCGGGTGGCTCGCGCGAAGTACGCGAGGTGCGGGTGGAGCCGGGCCAAATCGCGCGGCTGCTCGTCAGCGAGCCTGCGTCAGCGTTGCCGACTCGCTCGGCGGGTGTTGCGAGCCCGGTCGCGGCACCCCCGGTCGCGCATCGCGAACCCACCCGAGGCGCGGGTTTTCACACCACGGCCGGGATCGCGGCGCTCGGCGTAGCTGGCATTGCATCCGGCGCGGGCTTGGCGCTGGGCATCCGTGGCCTGGCCGCACGCGATCGCTTCGACGCTTCGGGTCACACTGACGCCGATGCTCGCTCGGCGGCGCTGTCGTTGCGCACGGGCGCGAACGTCGCGCTGGGGGCCGCGTTGCTGTTTTCGATCGGCGGCGTCGTCCTGCTGTTCGAGAGACCACACCGGGCGTCAGCGACGGGGTTCGTCGGAGTCGGCCCGAGCTCGCTCACGCTCGGCGGCATTTTTTGACGATGGGACGGCGGGCTCCGCAGCGGTTCCGTGCACGCCCGCGCTTCGCCGCAGGGCTACGCCTACTCGGCATGCTGTGCGTCGCGAGTTTGCCCGCGGTGAGCTGCTTTTATAGCGTCGCCGACTTGGCGCCGGCAACCCAGAGCCAAGGCGGCGCGTCGATGGCGGTTGGCGGAGCCGGCGCGGCCGCCAGCGGAGCCGGCGCCGTTGCCGGCAAGGACGAAAACCCGGCCGGTGCCGGGGGCATGGGCGGGGCAAGCGGGGCGGCGCCGTGCGGCAACTCGGACCCGGACTGCAACTTCCGCTTACGCTGTGCGGACGCGAGCCTGGCGCCGCGAGTCTTCGTCAACGGGCAGCTCGGTCCGTATGCGGTCGTCGCGGACAAGACCTTCCTCGCTTGGAGCGACAGGGATCCGACACTTCCCGCGCAAGGGCGAATCCGCAGTCACGATACGACAGGCGGAGCGGTGACGCTCGAGCTGGCGACCGACCAAACCGATCCGGGACCGCTCGCCGTCGATAGCGAGTTCGTTTATTGGACCACCAGCAGCGGCGACGTAACACGCGCGAGCCGGATCCCGACTGCGCCGTTGCCAACCATCGAGCTACTGGCGACGGGTCAACGCGCGCCGAACGGCATCGCCGTAGACGCTACGTACGCGTACTGGCTCAGTCGCGGTGGGCGCAGCGTGCTGCGCACCGAAAAGGTCAGCCCGCGCAGCGCCCCCACGCCGCTGGCGACGACGCAAGAGAAACCGCAGCTGCTCGTCGCAGACACGGCGACTCTGTTTTGGACGACGTCGTCTGGTTTCGTGGAATCGGCGCCCAAGGCCGGCGGCGCCACCTCGACGCTGGTAAGCCCCGATGATTTGGCGCGCTTGCTGGCGAGCGACACGCCTCTGTTCGAAGCCGACGGCATCGCGCTCGATGAGACCTGGGTCTACTTTCGCGCGCGCGCGCTGCGGGCAGCTCCCGCCAAGAACGGCACCGGCCAGTTGCTTAAAGTTGGCAAAGATGGCCGCGGGCTCACGCTGCTGGTCGACAGCCGCGCCGGCGCGATTTCGTTCCTAGCCGCTTACGACGCCAAGTTGTACTTCTCGACCGGTTCCTCGGGCGGCGAGGTCTGGCGGGTCGACAACGACGGCGCTGGGCTCGTGCTGCTCAGCTGCCAAGCCGAGGCTTATCCGCGCGGCATCGCGGTGACCAACGCCCGCGTTTTCTGGACCAATTTTCTGGGCGCGACGATCGCCTGGGCGCCGCGCTAGCGCAGCCGGGGATGGCCCCCGGCTCACTTCAGCGTGCGCGCTTTCAGGGTTTGAAAGTGGCGACGCACCACGCCGGCGGCGGCAGCGGCGTGTGTCACGTTGCCTCCGCAGCGCTCGAGCTGGCGACGAATGTAGCGTTGCTCGAACTCCTCGACGACGCGTTGCCTTGCCTCGGCCAACGGCAAGTCGAGCATTTTTTCGACGAGGTCGCCGGTTTCCGGCTTGGCAACGTCGCGGTCGCTGGGCGAGCGCTGTTGGCTGAGCTCGCCCACGGCAATGAAGCGCGCCACGGCGTTCCGCAGCTCGCGCACGTTGCCCGGCCACGGCGCGTCTTCCCACTCGAGCAAGAGCGAGCTGGGCAGCGCGGCCGGGTCATGACCCAGCCCCGCACAAATGCGGGCGGCCAGCAGCGACACGTCGCCTTTACGCGCCCGCAACGGAGGCAGCTCGATGCGGGCGACGACCAAACGGTGAAAGAGATCGTCGCGAAAACGTCCAGCCTGTACCTCACGATCCAGATCGCGGCGCGTGGCGGCGATGATGCGCACGTTGACCTTCACGGGCCCGCGCGAGCCCAGCGGGCGGACCTCGGTGCGCTCGATCGCGCGCAGCAGCTTCGGCTGCAGCGACACGTCCAAATCGCCGATTTCATCGATGAACAACGTGCCACCATCGGCCTGCTGGAACACGCCTTCGCGAGCCGTCGTCGCGCCCGTGAAAGCACCGCGCGCGTGACCGAACAGCTCGGCCTCGACCAACTGCGCGGGCACGGTCGTGCAATCGAACACCACGAAAGGTTGGTCGGCACGCGGTCCTTCGCGGTGCAGCGCTTCGGCCAACACCTCTTTGCCAGTGCCGGTTTCGCCCTCGATCACGACCGGCACGTCCGAGCTCGCCAACTTTTCGCACAACGGGTAGAGGCGCCGCATTTCGGTGCTGGCGCCGAACATGCTTCCGAAACTGGTTCGCTCGTCGAGCTCGAAGAATGCAGGCGGTCCCGCCAACTGCACCTTCAGCTTGGTGCCACCGACCTGGAGCACCTCGCCACCGGAAAGTAGAGCTTCGAGCACCCGCACGCCGTTGACCAACGTGCCATTGGTCGAGCCCAAGTCGCTCACCTTGAGGCTGTTGTCGTGAACGTCGAGCGCCAAGTGCCGGCGCGACACGGCTCGGTCCTGCAGCGCCAGGTCGCACGCTGTGCTCTGCCCCACGAGCATGCGGCACGGCTGCGAGCCGTCGAGCGTGATCGAACGCCCGGCCTCGGGTCCATCCAAGACCACGACCGTGAAGCTCACCTCGGACAACGGCGATGGGTCGAACTGAAGCCGCTGTAGCTCGGTGCGCAGATCGCCTGGTTCATCGCCCATCGCGGCCAAGATATCAGGTTGGCGGAGCCCCCGCGCCGAGCCACACCAGGCGGCCAGGTGCGCTGCGTCGCAGCGCGGTCGGGTCGGGGGGCGCGCTGTCACGCAGCGCACCGGCGGTTCGCTGGCGCCACAAACCCGCGATTTCAGGCGTAGATCCGCGCGTTCAAGATTGGCACGGCGTCTGCAACGAGTTTGGCCATGCGCCGACCGCCCGTTCACGGCCAATTGCTGCCGCCCGTTCCTACCTTGCCGCGCCTCGGCGCGCTTTTGGCAAGCGTTGTCCTGAGCCTCACCAGCGTCGCCTGCGAAAGCTCGCTTGCTACCAAGAATGGCGATTCTGCCAGCGCTGGCTCGGACGGCTCCGGTTTGACTGGCGGCAGCAGCGGCAACGTGGCCGGCGGTTGCGACATCGAGGCCGTGTTCGCCAAGCCCGACAACGGTTGCACGAACACCAACTGCCACGGCAAGCAATTCCAGGGCGGCCTCGACCTAGCGTCGCCCGATCTCGCCGCTCGCGTCGTGGGGGTCAAATCGACCAGCGATGCTTGCAGCGGCCAGCTGCTCGTCGATCCTGCGAACCCCGACGCTTCGCTGCTGCTCACGCTCGTCGATGCGAAACGTTTCGCCGCCGCGCCGGATCGGTGCGGCGTACTCATGCCGTTCGGTAGCGAGCAGGGGCTCTTGGATGACGATCTGAGCTGCGTTGAAAATTGGGTCCGTGCAGTCGCGAGCTCGACGACGGAGCCCGTGACGCCCGCGGCACCGTTCGAGCCAGTGGGACCCGAAAGCTACGCCGCTAAGGTCAAGACGCTGCTCACCGGCGGCGCGGTCACGGCCGACGAGCTCGACCAAGTCACGAAGGACCCGAGCGCGCTCACGCCGCTCGTGGCGGGCTGGATGAAAGAGCCGCAGTTTCAGCTAAAGATGGCGGATTTCTTCGGGGTAGCTCTGCAGCAGCGCCTGGTTGGAACGCTGAACTTCGAGCTCAATACCTTGCAGGGGCCGTATCGCAACCAGCTCTCCAAGAACGCAGAAGAGTCGTTCATTCGCACGGCTTGGGATATCACGTCCAACGGTCGCCCGTTCACCGAGGTCCTGACGACGCAGCGCTTCGCCGTCACCACGGGTCTGCTGGTCGCTTTGGCGTATACGGACAACACCGCCGAGCAACTGCGGGCCGAGAAGCACACCGTATACCGCAGCCCCCCCGCGGGCGCGCCCGCTGGCCCGTGGGATCTCAGCTATTCGCTTCAAAACAAGGCGTGGCTCTTACCGAGCATGCCGGCAGGTTGCGATAACATCGCCCTGAACGGCCCCAACTTGTTCGACGCGCTGATGGGTTTCGTGCGCTGCCCGCAACCGCTCGGCAATACAAACATCACGACGGGTACGGTGCTGTCCAGCGCGGACTTCACGGACTGGCACTTCGTCGAGATTCGCAGTGCCAGCGCCAAGAACCCGGCTCCGAAGTTTTACGATGTCGACACGCTGCGCACTGCCCCAACGGTGTACCTGAGCCAGCCCCGGGTCGGCTTCTTCACGACCCCGGCCTTCCTCGGCAACTGGGACACCAACGACGGCAATCAGTTTCGCGTCACCACCAGTCAGACTCTGATCACGGCACTCGGTCAGGCGCTTTCTCCGGCAGATTCGACCAAACCGCTGAGCTTGGTGGGGCTCGACGCCGAGCACGCTCCGCCGAATTCGGCCTGCTACGGCTGCCACCAATTCCTCGACCCAATGCGCGGCTACTTCTCGAGTACGTTTTCGATCGACTACCAAGCCACGAAGACGCCCACGACCACGACGCCTTCCTTCTCGTTCATGGGCGTAACCCAAGCTGGCGGAAACCTCAGCGACTTCGCGGCCACGCTCGCCGAGCACCCGCTCTTCGCGAACGCCTGGACCCAGAAGCTTTGCTACTGGGCCAACTCACAAGCATGCGACGAGAAGGACCCCGAGTTCGTGCGCCTGGCCAAGTCCTTCACCAAGAGCAAGTTCGATTTCCTGGCTTTGGTAGAAGCCATGATGACGTCACCGCTCGTGACGGGCGCCAGCAAGACCTCCACCTACGCAGGCGAGGACTACTTGGTCAGCATCACGCGGCGCGCTCACTTCTGCCAGCTGCTCGACACGCGCCTCGGGCTCACCGGAGTCTGCAACCAAGCCGGCAACACCGTCGGCCTGATCCCCCGCGACGAGTTCAGCCGCGGCACGCCCGTGCCGGTTCAACCCGCAGTATCGAGCCTGTTTCACTTCGCGGCGGCCGAGGCTACCTGCACGGCGCTGGGCAAGAAGCTGGTCGGCGCTGGGCTCTCGTTCGACCCCGCCAAGCCGGACGTGGCGATCGCGGCGCTGGTCAGCCAACTGATGGGTCTCAGCGCTTCGCACCCGAGAGCAAGCGGCGTTCATCAGCAGCTCAGCGCTCACTACGACGCCGCCAAGGCCGCCGGGGCTTCCGCCTCCATCGCGCTGCGTGACACGTTCACGCTGGCTTGCCTATCCCCCGACGTGATGACTCTCGGTCTGTAAGGAACAAGACAATGAACCAATCACGACGCAAGTTGCTGGCGAGCGCGCTGTTCGGCGCCGGTTTCGTCGGTCTGAAGTCCTTCGCGACAGGCCTGCCCATCTCGTGGTTTCGCGAAGGAGTGTTGCACGCAGAGCCGGCGGCGGAGCCCAACTTTCTGATCCTGTCGACCTTGAGTAACTGCGATCCGATCAATGCCAACGCGCCCGGTTCGTTCGTCGCGGGTACGGAGCACCTAGCCGCGCCCGAGCTTGCTCCCACTGACGTGCGGCTGGGCTCGGCCGTCGCCAAGGGCGCCAAGCGCTGGAACGACATGCCGACCGATCTGCGGGCGCGCATGAGCTTCATCCACCACCGCACGAACTCGAATGCGCACCCCGAATTTCCCAAGGTTCAGTCGCTGTTTGGCGCTGCCAAAGCCGCAACTGGCAACGGACAAGAGATGGTGGCGTCGCTGTTCGCGCAAGAAAACGCCAAGGCGCTCGCCACGATTCAGACCGAACCGGTGCCGCTCGGGAGCGAGCTCATCAGCTTCCAGAGCCGCCCGCTCGCCAACCTCAAGCCACTCGACTTGAAGTCGCTGTTCGCGGCCCCCGAAGCTCTGGCGGCCAAGCTCCAAGCCCTGCGCGACACCGAGCTCGACGCGATGTACAACGATCTGAAAGCGAACGGCAACCGCTACCAGCGCGCCGTCCTGGACCGCTATGCGCTGGCACGCGAGCAGGCCCGCAAGTTGGGCGACGGACTCGCCTCGCTGCTCACGCGCCTTCCGCTCGATCCAATGGAAGTGAACTCACCGAACGACCAGCTCCTGGCGGCCGTTGCGCTGATCGCCCTCAAGGTAACCCCGGTCGTGACCGTGCACCTGCCGTTCGGCGGGGATAACCACAATGACTCCGACTTGGCGGACGAACACGATCAGACCGTCGCCAGCATCAGCAGCCTGGAGTTCTTGTGGACCGAGCTCAAGAACGCCGGCTTGCAAGATCGCGTGACGTTCGCGTCGTTCAACACCTTCGGCCGCACCCTCAAGCGCAACGCGCGCGGGGGCCGTGACCACAACGGCAACCACCACGCGATGCTGATTTTTGGCCCAAAAGTGCGCGGTAGCATCGTCGGTGGCATCGCGCCGCTCGGCAAAGATTTCGCGGCTAGCGCCTTCGACTCCGCCAGCGGCAAGGTCTCGGACAGCGGCGATATCCAGCCCGTCGACTCGTTGGCTTCCGCGGCGAAGACGCTCGGCACGGCGCTCGGCGTCGGTGCCGACGTGCTCAACCATCGCATCAACAGCGGCAAGGTGATCACGGCCGCACTCACGGCCTGAACGCGACGACGTACCGCCTGGCAACCCCGATTCCGACACCAGGACATTGCCGATGAAGCTCGTAGGCGCCGCATCGTTCGCATTTCTTGCCGTCACCGCGTGCGGCGGTGACAGCTTGGATAAGAGTGGCCCGAGCATCGGCAACGCGGGTGCGGGCGACGCGGCTAGCGTCCGCGGAAACACCGCCGGCGTCGACAGCACGGGCGACACGGGCGGTAGCGGCACGGGCGGTACCGGCATGGGCGGCACGACCCTCGGCACCGCCGGTCAAGGAGTCGCGGGCACGGCTGGCGCCGGCGGCGGACCGGGTAGGTCGACTGTGCACTTCCACTACACGCCGGAGTGGCAAGGTGTGACCGACGTGAGCGTGATCGGCGCATTTGGCCGAAACGACGACTGGTCGAAGCCGCTGCTCAAGCTCACGACCGACGCCAACGGTACGTTTTCAGGCTCGGTCGCGCTGCCTGCCGGCAAATACGCGTACTTGTTTGCAATCCTGGGCGACGTGGCCGCGAAGGTGCCAGCAACTCGCAAACGTTTGGCGCTGGATCCGACGTTGCCGGCGTTCACGGTGTGCCCGGCCGCTTCTCCGTCCGCGTCAGCGACGGCCGCCAACCCGTGCTCGCTGTTGACGGTGCCGGAGGCCGCCCCGGCAGCGTTGTTCCACGTCAGCGGCAAAGCTCAAATCGACGGCGCACCGGCCAAGAATTGGATGGCCGTCATCGAACGCGATGAGATGGGCTCTCATCACTTCTTGGTCAACCGTCAAGACACAACGGGCGCAGGTGCTTACGACTTCAGCGTTGCGGCCGGCACTTACCGGATCCAGCTGCTGCCCCCGGACGCCGAAAAACAGACGGACGCCCAGCAAACGCCGCTTACGTCACCCTACGCGCGCCGCTGCCTTTCGACGGCCTTCAAAGTGAACCCCGACGTAACACTGGATGCCGCCGAGCTCGCACTACACGACTACGCCAAGATGACCCCAACCGACGGCAACGCGCAGGCCTTGCCGCTCACGCTGACGTTCACGCTGCCGCAAGGCGCTACCGCGGTGCGCGCGTCCGTCTACGGTCCCGGAGACAACATCGGCGACCCGTGGTGGGACACCCCCTATTCGACCAAGACCACCGCGCTTTTCGATGGCAACTTCACCACCACTCACGCTACCGCACCAGCCGCGCTGCCTGGAAAGACGTACCACTGGGGCATTTGGGCCCAGAATGCGCCCGGAACCGGCGGCGTCGCCTGGACGCGCCAGAGCCTAGTACTCCCGCTCGCCGTTCAATAGCTGCTTGCACAGTTCGAGTTGGTCTCGGCTCTGTCGAACGTCAGCGTCGCGTTCGCGAGTGAGCGCGCGATGTGGACGTCGCGGCACTACGCATGATCCTCCGCGTCGCCGTCTGGCGACGCGAGGACCACGGTATAGCCGTCCGGATCACGAATCCAGAGCTCGCGGTGGTTTGCGTTCGGGTTGCGGTGCACGTCGAGCATGACGGGCGCCTCGAGCTCGCGTGCACGCGCCACGGCGGCGTCGAAGTCATCGACCTCGAACCACAGCAGCACGCCGTTGCCGACGGCGCGTGTAGGGTCGCCCATGGGTCCGTGGTGGTGATCGACCTCCCACGCATGCAGCTGCAGGACCAGGCCGTCGGACCCCCACATGCTGGTGTGCTGCTGGGGATCCCAAAGCCGTTCGTACTCCTCCCCTCCGTGACCGCCCACGCACCCGAGCAGGCGTTGGTAAAAGCGGCTGGAGGCCTGAACGTCGCGGCAGTTGATGAGGGGTTGGGAGCGCATGCGAAGATTCTAACAGGTACGATGCGACGCCACCCTGCCGAGCCCAGACGACTTTCACGAAGCCCCGGGGCGGCGCCGGCGCTTATTACCCTCGCGTCATACTCCAAAGAATCGCGACAATCCGCCTAGCCAGCTTCAGCGATGCCTCGGCATCGCGCGCCGCAACGAGTTGCCAGGCGACCGCCTGGCGCAACGCATGTTGCGTCTCCCCGGCGCTGCCCGCCGCCGTAAAGAGCCGCGCTCTCCGATTTCCGGGATCCGAAAATTTCGCCTCGGCCAAGTTGAGCCCGATGCTGCTTGCCGCGCGCCGCAACTGATCCTCGAGCCCTTTGTCCTTTTGTTTGATGCGAGGCATCAGCGGAACCAGTGCTTCGATCAACTCAAGGCTCAGCTCTTCAACTTGAAACGCCATCGTGAGTCTCCTCTCGTGATGTCGGTCTCGCCTGCTTGCGAGCCACAACCAGGTCACCAGCAGCGCGCGCAGACGCGGTCGAGGCTGCGAGCGAAGCGAGCACCGGCGAAGCCGGCTTGGCCTCGACGGCGGCGAGCACGCTGGTAGAATCAACCTCGCCCGAGCAAGCCACACCCTGAGTTGCCGTTCAGCAGTTCATCGGCGTCGAGCGCGAGAGCGTGGGCCGCCTGCGGCGGGGCCGTGAACGCCTGCGGCGGGGCCGTGAACGCCTGCGGCGAGCGGGTGGACGCCTGCGGCGAGCGGGTGGACGCCTGAAGCGAAAAGGTGGACCGCCTGAGGCGGGACCGGCTACGCCGATCAGGTGAACCGCCTGAGGCGTGATCGGTGAACCGCCTGCGGCGGGTCCGCGAAGCGGTCTCGAGCGCAACCCGTCCACCCTTCCGCCAGAAGGGAGTCCACCCGTCCGCGCCGGAGGCGCGTCCACCAACTCGCCCGAAGGGCGTTCACCCATCCGCGCCGCAGGCACGGCCTCCCATCGGCGCCGCAGGCGCGCACCGCCCGAAGGGCGTCCACCCATCCGCGCCGCAGGCGCGTCCACCGACTCGCCCGAAGGGCGTTCACCCATCCGCGCCGCAGGCGCGTCCGCGCCGCAGGCGGTCCACGTTCCCGCCCGACCGCAGGTCGGCGCCCACCGTCGCGCTCACGCCCACCGACTTGGGCCAGCCGAAGTGACCCGGCACCGCCACGCAAGCTTCTGCGATTCGGGCTGCGTGGCGGCAGCCAGCATGAATTCTCTCACGCCCGTCGCGTCGCATCCAGCGCCGCGCGTGTCACACGCGCGCGCTGCCAGTACAGATCTGCCAACGGCTGACATTCTGGTGAGCAAATCGTTGCCGCGCGCTCGGACCATTCGAGGTACTCGAGTTTGCGTTCGTCGGACCAGCTGGGCGGCATGAGCTTGATGTTGCTGCTCAGGTCGGCAAGCTTGATCACCTTGACGTCAGGCTCCGCGCTGGGCAGCTCTTCGAGCGTGATGGCGCGACGCCGGGGACGAGGCAGCGTTTTGTCGTCGGACAGCGCCTGTACCAGCCGACAGACGCGACCACCGAAACGCGCCGTCACTTCGTCGGCGGTGGTTGGCGTATCTTCGAGCACGTCGTGCAAAACTGCCGCGATCAGCACCTCGACGTCCTCCACCTGGCCAACATTGGCCACCAGCATGGCGACTTCGATCAGGTGATTGACGTAGGGGGCCGCATCCGGGCCCTTGCGCCGCTGGGCACTGTGCCGCTCGGCTGCAAAATCGAGCGCTTCCAAAAGGCGAGGGAGGGCCAACTGAGCCCAGGCTACCCCAAGCCCGAAGTCGCCGCGAGCGCCGCTGACACCGAGTTCGGACCGCCAAACTGTAACGCGCCCGCTTCGCACGTGTTCCCGGCACATGGCGTCACGGGTCTGTAACGCCCAAGCGCCCTGAATCTGGGCGAAAATCGCGCTGTATCGATGATGCGGGGCCTTGCTGTGCCGGTGCAGTCCATGCGACACCAAACTCGTGAAACCCGCCGACGCTCGCCCCGAAGACCGCGCTCTGCAAGACGACATGCGATGGCTCGCGAGCCTGCTCGGCCGAGTCATCCAGCGCCTACAGGGCGACGCCGTGTTTCGGGCGGTCGAAGATTTGCGCGTCGCGTGCCGCGCGCGGCGCCGGGGTGATCCGACCGCGCCGTCACTCACCGATTTGTTGTCGAAGGTCGACGCACTGCCGTTCGAAATCGCCGCGCCGACAGCGCGCGCGTTTACGGTGTTCTTCTTTCTCATCAACACCGCCGAGCAGGTGCATCGCGTGCGGCGCCGTCAAAGCTACGCTACGGCCGAGGGTACGTCGCCGCACACGGCGCAGCCAGCCAGCGCGCTGTGGGCGTTTCAAGAGCTGAAGCGCCGCGGCAAGAGCGCGAGCGAGCTGCGCAGTTACATCAAAGAGCTCGAGGTGCGCCCGGTGTTGACCGCGCACCCGACCGAAGCCACGCGTCGCACGCTGCTCGAGCTGCAGGCGCGGCTGGCCGAGGCGCTGCTCAGCCGTGATCGCGCTTCGGCCGGCGAGCTGCGCCGCCTGGAAGAACACGTCGAGGGCGAGATCGAGCTATTGTGGCTGACCGACGAAGTGCGTCGCAACCGCCCGAGCGTGCTCGACGAAGTGAGTCAGGTCATCTGGTACCTCGAAGATCGCCTGCTCGACGCGTCGGCTGAGGTCGGCGAAGCCGCCAGCAATGCGTTCCGCGAGGTCTTCGGCGAAGAGCTCAACGTCACCTTGCACGTACCGCTCGGCAGCTGGGTGGCCGGTGATCGTGACGGCAATCCGTTCGTGACACCTGAAATCACGCTCGCGGCCGCGCGCCGCAACGCCCACGCCATCTTGGGACACTACGCCAAGAAGGTGGGCGGTCTGATCGGTCGGCTGTCCATCTCCGATCGCATCGCCTCCCCGCCCCAGTCGCTGATCGACTCACTCGAACGCGATAAACCGCTTTTGCCAATCGCTTGGGAAAAGAACAAGAAGCGCAACGCCAACGAGAGCCTGCGGCTGAAGCTCACGTTCATCGTCGGTCGCCTGGAAGCGACGCGCCAAGAAGTCGCGTCGCGCGACGCCAATCGCCCGGAAAAATTGGAGGGCGCCTACGCCACCTCCGAAGAATTCCTGACTGATCTGCGGCTGGTCGAACAAACCGTGCGCGCCGGCGGCGCCGAGCACGCAGTGCGCAGCCTGATCTCCCCCTTGATCGCTCAGGTCGAGACGCTGGGTTTCGCCGGCTACTATTTGGACCTACGCGACGACTCCGAAACCCACACGCGTACCGTCGATGCCATCGCGACGAGCGTGGGTGTGGGAAAGCTCGACGAGGCCGGCTTGCGACGTGAGCTGCTCGGCAAACGCCCGCTATTGTCACCGCACAGCACGCTCGACGAAGAAGCGACCAAGGTCGTCGACGTTTTCCGAACGATGCGCCAGGTGCAGGAAGAGTTCGGCGAGCGCGCGTCCGCCACTTACATCATCTCGATGTGCCGGCGAGCCGAGGACTTACTGCGCGTCTTGCTGTTGGCGCGCGAGGTCGGACTGTGCGACTTGACGGCGGATCCGCCGGTATCGCACCTCGATGTAGCGCCGCTGTTCGAGACCCAACAGGACTTGGCCAACGCGCCCAAGGTGCTGCATGAGCTCGTGACTGATCCGGTGTACGCGCGCCAGCTCAAGGCACGCGGCATGCATCAAGAGATCATGCTCGGTTACTCCGACTCGGCCAAAGACGTCGGAGTCGTGGCGGCGTCGTGGGAGCTGTACCGTTCGCAAGAGCTGTTGAGCGCCGTCGCGCGCGAGCACGGCATCCAATTGAGCCTATTTCACGGCCGCGGTGGCACGGTTGGTCGCGGCGGAGGCTCGCCGGTTTACCGCGCTCTCACCGCGCTGCCGCCCCAAACACTGTCGAGCAAGATCAAGATCACCGAGCAGGGCGAGATCATCTCGCAAAAATTCGGCCTGCCGTCGATCGCCGAGCGCAGCTTGGAAGTGATGCTGACCGGTACCTTGATGGCGCATTTCTCGGATTGGCGCGAGGGCCTGCCCTCCGGCACCGAAGAGCGCTACCGCACCGCGATGGAGCAACTGAGCGAGCAGTCGCGCGTCGCGTTCCGACGCCTGGTTCACGATCAGACTGCCGTGTTCGAGCTGTTCCTCACCGCCACGCCAGTGCGCGAGCTCACCCACGTGCACTTCGGCTCGCGCCCAGCCTACCGCGAACGCGGCGCCGGCACGATGGCGGGCATCCGCGCCATCCCGTGGAACTTCGGCTGGACCCAAATGCGCCTGATGGTCTCGGCTTGGCTCGGCGCGGGCGCCGCGCTCGAGACGATGATGGCCCAGCCGGGCGGCGCCGAGCTGCTGAAGGAGATGGCCAAGTGCTGGCCGTTCTTCGGTGATCTGCTCGACAAGCTCGAGATGGTGTGTGCCAAGGCCGATCTCGAGATTGCAAAGTTGTATGTCACGCAGCTCGGCGGCAACGCGCAGATCACCGCCGAAATCGAGCAGGACTTCGTGCGCACCGTGCGCTGCCTCAATCTGATCCGCGGCCGCGACTTGCTCGCCGATCACCGCTTTTTGCAGGGCTCACTCGGCCTTCGCAACCCGTACGTGGACCCGCTCAGCCTGCTCCAAGTGAGCCTGCTCAAAAAGAAGCGTACCTTGCCCGAAGATCATCCTGATCGCCCCTTGCTGGATCAGGCGCTAGGGACCACGTTGAATGGCATTGCGCAGGGTATGCGAAACACCGGCTGACGCGGGTGGGCGGAGTCCAGGGTGACCCCGGGCCCCGAAAGTACTCGTGTTTCCGAGGCAACGCCGGCAAGGGAAGAGGTCGGCCAGGGCCGCTACGTCGTCGTCGGGTCGCTGGGCGCCGGTGCCCAGGGCGAGACGCTCGAAGCCGTCGACAAGCGCGAGGGCCGTCCGGTGGCGATCAAGCGCTTCACGATTCGCGGGGCCAAGTCGTGGAAAGACGTCGAGCTGGCGGAGCGCGAAGCCAGCGTGCTGGCGGCGCTGCATCATCCGTCACTGCCGCGGTACATCGAGCACTTCGAAGAAAACGGCGCGCTCTACCTGGTGATGGAAAAGGTCGAGGGCGAGTCGCTGGCCGCGCGCCGGCGGCGAAAAGCGCCGCTTGATCACGAGCAGGTGCTGCGCTTCCTGCGCGACGTGGCCGAGAGCCTGCGCTACCTTCATAGCCAAGCTCCGCCGATCGTCCATCGCGACATCAAGCCGGGCAACGTCATCCTGCGACCGGACGGCTCACACTGCCTGGTCGATTTCGGTTCAGTGCGCGATCGGCTGAAGCCAGAAGGCGGCAGCACCGTGGTCGGCACGTTCGGCTTCATGGCGCCGGAGCAATTTCAAGGCCGCGCCGCGCCGGTCAGTGATGTGTACGCGGTCGGGGCGACCGCGCTGAATTTGCTCACCGGGCGGGAACCGGAAGACTTGCCCCACAAGGGCCTCGGCATCGACGTCGAGGGCGCGCTGCGTGGCCAGGTCGATCGGCGAATGGTAGCCGCGCTGCGCAGCATGCTCGAGCCGGATCCGGATCGACGCGCGACCTCGGTCGAGGTCGCACTTCTGGCCGCCGGTCTCGGTAACGAGGCGCCACCCTCCCGCTTCGGGGCGACGGAAGCCTCGAAAAACCGGCGTCGCGAACGCAAGCTCGGCAAATTGATCAGCGACCGGATCGAAGCCGAGATTGCCGCCAAATATGGCCCCAGCGCGGTCGGCCATGCCAAGCAAGCCCAGCGCCAGCGCGACCGTGACCAGCGTCGCAAGGCCGAGCGCGAAGCCTTCCGCGAGCGCAAAGCTGAACGGCGGGAAGAGCGTCGGGCGCGCCATTTCGGCAACCACCCATGGCGTCGCCCCGGGGCGACCAGTGCCGCCTGGCATCGTGCTCGGCATCGCGCTCTTGGCCGCGCTGCAAGCGGCCAGCGTCGCCACGTTTGCGTTATTCCAGGTATTGTTGCCGACGCTGTTCACATTCTTTCCGGTGCCGGGCCGCCGCCAGCGCATGCTCGAGATCGGCCACGTGGGGCAGCGCCGTTTACGCACCGCCCGCGAGCACATCCGCCATCAATTCTTGGGCGGCCCCGTCCCCGCCGGCTTTGAGCCCTTCGTCGCCACGACCGCGACGGAAACGCCCGACGCCGCCAAGGCCGAGCCACCGCCACCCGCAGCACGCCAGCGCATTTCGATCGACACCGAAGACGAAGACGAAGACGAAGACCTCGAAACTGAAACTGAAGACGTGAAGCCGCAGCAACCCCGCCGCCGCTAGAGCGGCGCGCTCAGCCTTCGAGCGCGGAGACTTGCGCCGACCGGGCGGTCGCCTCGGCCACGCTTGGAAATGCTTCGCCGCCGCGCTCTTCGACGATGATCGGGCCGCAGCTGCACCGAGGCGCGCGGCATCGGCCGGAGCCGCGCCGCGCCCAGCGCCAGGAAGAAGGCCCGCGAAACGACGCTCGGGCCAGAGGCCGCAATTGACTGAAGTGGACCCCATCAGTCGGACCAAAAGCAGGGTGGCGTAAGCGGGACGCCTGCTCGGATTTCGAGATCATCAAAAACACATCGTAGTCTTCGTCGTCAACCGGAAAGCGTGTCAGTCGCCACGAGCGAGCACGAGCTC
>JBBRMI010000147.1:0-20977 GCA_038230915.1 Polyangiales bacterium
ACGCCTTGCGCACGTTGGGGCTCGCTTGTTCGGATCTTGGCCACAGGCCTATTTCAACATCCGAACCTCGTTGTGTCGATCCCCGCCTCGCCCGGCCCTCCCTTTTTCGGTCACGTCTAGGGAGATCGGGAGATCGGGAGCGAGAATTTTTGGGGTTCGAGACGGAGGACGCCGGACGGATCCTGGAAGCCGCCGCGCGGCATCGTTCGGCTCAAACAACAAAACCTCCCGATCTCCCGATCTCGCTGTGAAAAAATCTCGAGCCACAGAGGGTGGCCCGACGACGGTACGCTAGCTTCTGCAAGCAGGCCGCACCTCGGCAGCCCCAACGAAGGGTGGACTTACTCCGTGGGTTTGCCGTCGAGTAGCGCGAGCAGCCGCGGCACCAGATTTTCACGCACCGCGCTGTCGCCCTTGACCGAGCCTTCGATCGCCCGACCGCTGGCGTGCCCGCTCTGGTCCGGCACTGAGAACAGCGGAATGAATTTAGAGGCGTAGCCGGCGGCGCGCAGCTCCGAGCGATCTTTATCGGCATCGAACTCGATGAACTTGGTTCCGGCCAGCGCCTCGTCGAGCTGGCCCGACTCGAGCGCCTTGTGAAACCGCTGACACGGCTCGCACCAGGTCGCGCCTACGTAAACCAGCACGCGCATACCGCTGGCGTCGGCCTCTTCGACATGCTGTTGCACGAACTGCTCGAGCGGCGCTTGCGGTTGCGAGCGATGCGCCATCTGCGGCTTAACCTGGCTCTTTGCGACGACAGGCGCGGCAACCTTTGCCGCGACGGCATGCGGGTCACGACGCCCGTTGCACGCGCTCACTGCAAAAATCCCGAGTAGGGTAAGTAAGCCGCGGCGCGCGGGGCGCGTGTGCCGCTGGAAGGAACCGCTCATCGGGCTGGGATCCTAGCACTGCCCTGCTATGGTTCCGGCGTGATGCCGCTTCGGCTAGCCCGAGCGCTGGGACTTGGGGTCCTGCTGATTTCCGCTCGTCTTCCGGCGCAGGAATCGGCGCCACCGCCGCCGCCCACACCGGCCACCGCCAGCACCCCCGCGCCGGCCACGTCATCAGCGGCCACCGGTCACGCATGTTTTCCGGCGTGCCGCGATGGCTTCACCTGCTACCAAGGGCAGTGCGTTTCGCTGTGTAACCCGCCTTGCCCAGGCGGGCTCGAATGCGTGGCGGGCCAGCGCTGCGAGCCGCCGCTGCCGCAAAGCGCGGTAGGGCGACCGTACGAGCCGCCGCCCCCCCCGGTGAAGGAGTTCGCGGACCGCAGCCACGCCTTGCTCGGCTTTCACTTGGGTCTGCCAGGCAATCTGCAAGCGGACGATCGCGCTCGCAATTTGGACACTACGCTCGGCTTCAACCTACGGGCGGACACGCCCGTCGCTCAATACGTGCTGATCGGCCCGATGATCCAGTTCGGCTCGTGGCGCCCCGACGTGACACCCGCCGCCGATCACGACTACTACGTCGATCTGGATTTGGTGCTGCGCCTGCGTGCGCCGATCACTACGTCCAAGCTCAACTACCAACTGTGGCTCGGTATGCCGATCGGCGTGTCGATCGACAAATTAGGCGACGACAACGCGGCGATCGGCTTCGGCTGGAACATCGGCGTCCTGTTCGGCGGCGCGCTGCACTTCACGCCCAAGATTGGCTTGTTCGCCGAAGTCGGCTGGGAACAGCACCGTATGGCGCACAGCCAAGCCAACAATTTGCCCGATCTCGATTTCAAATTGCAGCAGGCGTTGCTGAACCTGGGCATCGTCGTGCGCAACTGAAAGAAACTGAGCGGCGCCGCGGGTTCGAGCTGGTCTGGCCTTTGCAGAACCGTTCGGCATGTGGCTCGGCTGGCGAAAAAAATTGGTGTGGACGGCAGCGTTGACGATGGCGGCAATAAGTTACGCGACTTGCGCGTGGCTATGGGCGGCGCCGTACCGCAGCAACTTGGCCGCAGCGATCACGGTGCACAGATTGCCCGCGCCGTCCACTCGTGCGCGGTTGTTGGTTCCGGCCGCGCTGCCGCCGGCTAGTTCAGCACGTCCAAGCGAAGTAACGGCACCGACGCCAATCGCGGCCGTCAAAACGCGCACGCCACCGCTCACGTCGAGGACCGCTACTTGGTTTTGGGATGAAAAGCCGCACATGGATCGTCATCCGAGCCGCGCGGCGTGAACCACACGTAGTCGAACGGTCCCTCGTCGGTTGCGTAGGTGCGCGGATCGGTTTCGCCGTGCGTCACTTCGCGGAACAGCACGCTTACAACGCTCTTGCCCGGCGCTTCGAGCGCTAAATAGTAGGGCACCGCGCGATCGAGCCGCGCGTGACCGCCACCGGCGATCAACACCGCGCCGTCCTTCGCGCCAGCCCGTGCCAACACCTTGGCCATCTGAGCGTCGCGCGCATGCTGGGCAAGCGCCATCGGGCCCAGCAGACTTTCGGGGAGTTGGCCGCAATGCGAGGCGCGCAGCTCCTCGACCAACGTCGCCTCGAGCGGCGCCGGAAACGCCTCGCTCAGCCGCAGCTCCTGCACGCGCGCGGGCAACAGCGCCGAGACGCCTTGTTTCACCAGCGCCTTGGCGTCAGCCTGCGCGATGTTGCCGGCCAAGATCGTGAGCTTGCCCGCGAACACCGCCTCTAAGATCGGCTGGTAGTCTTTGAACGGCGGCCAGCTCGTCTTCTCCCACCCGAGGGCCGCGCCAAAGCCGGCCGCGTCGCCCCGAGCGACGTATTCGTCAATCGCGCTTTGCTGGCCGAGCTCGAGCATCTCGAGCACGACTGCTGGCCGTCGCCCGGCTTTCGCCAAGGCCTCGACCACGCGACCCTGCAAGCGATGATGATCCGGATTGTCGTGTCGTTCGCCGAGCAGCACGAAATGCGACGCCGCCAAGCGCGGCAACAACCCGCTCGGCGCCACGAACGCGCCCGCCTTCACGTCCCACACTTTTCCGACCAGCCCGTTGTCACGATCGAGCACGGTCAGCCAGGCAGCGTCAGTCGGTGTCGTCGCCACGAAGGCGGTCGGCGTCCTCGCGGCCGGAGTTGCAGCCGGTTTCGGCGCTCCGCAAGCGAGCAACAGCAACACCCAGCTGAAACGAAGACGGCGCATTTTCGGACTATTGCTGGGAGCTGGCCCAAGGTCCAGCCCGCGGCGCCCGCGTGTGTGGCGAGTTGGTCGCTGTACGGGTGCTGCGCGCGGGGCTAGGTCTTGCGCATGGGCATCGAGCTGAGCTTGGCAGTGACGATTGCCGTGTCTGGTTGGTTGGCTCTCGGGTGCACGTCCACCACGCCACCGGCGCAAGAACCGGGGCCCGCAGGCCGCATCATCGAAGCACCGAACGGCGCTGGGACGAGCGGCGGCGGGACGAGCGGCGGCGGGACGGGCGAGCCTGGCGGCATCGCCAACGTTGGCGGCGTGGGCAACGCGCACGAGCAGATGTGCGGCGGCATCGCGGGCATCCAATGCCCGGCTAAACAATACTGCGCCTATGCGCCCGAAGCGCGCTGCGGCGCAGCCGACATGTCCGGCACCTGCGCGCCGATTCCCGACGTATGCATCCACCTGGTCGATCCGGTGTGCGGCTGCGACGGCAAGACCTATGGCAACGCGTGCCATGCAGCGCAAGCCGGCGTCTCGATCGTCATGAAAGGCGCCTGCGCGACGCCGGACCCGACGCCCGAGGGTGGATTGTGCGGCACGCGCGGGGCCTCACGCGACTGCGCGGCGGGCCTGTATTGCGCCTACAAGCCCGACTGCGGTGCTACCGACGCCGGCGGCACCTGCCGCAAGAAACCGACGATCTGCACGAGGATCTACCAGCCGGTGTGCGGCTGCGACGGCAAAACCTACGGCAGCGCCTGCACGGCCGCCGCCGAGGGCATGAGCGTCGTCCACGACGGCCCGTGCAAGTAGCGTCTCAGCATTGGTCACATTTCAGCTGAAAAATGACATCAATGGTCAGAAGTAGCAGTCTCGACGGGGTTGTTTCAGAGCTGACGCTCAAGCGTCGATGCGTCGCAACAACGCCTCGACGCGCAGCATGGCGCCAAGATCGCCCGTGCGGTGCGCGTGATCCATCGCCGCGAACAGGTGCGTTTGTTCGAGCAAGAGCCGCTCGGGCGCGCGCTCGAGCAAGGCTACGTAGTGCTCGTAAAAACGCGCAGAGTCGAAGCTCTTGCCGCGACGCACGGCGTGGCGCACGACAGCGTGGAGCGTGTAACGGCCCGTGACCGGCTCTTGCACGAGGTGCCAGCGCTCGAGCGGCGCGAGCGCTCTCTCCGGCTTGCCAGCGACCCGCGCCAGCTTGGCCAGCGATGCCGCATCCATGTGATCACCTTCGACGTGAGCCAGCACCATCAGCATGCGCCGGCTCTCGGGGCTCAACCGTTGCCAGGCCCAAGCCACGAGCAGCGCGACCTCCGGCAGGTCGTCTTCATGCTCGACGGCCACGACGCGCGACACGCCGCGCTCTTCCAAATACTCGCCGAGCGCCTTCACGCTAGTCGCACGCGACGCGACCAAGCTGTCCGCGATGTCGAGCGCGAGCGGGCTGAAGCGTAGCTTGCGCGTCAGCGCCTTGACGCGTGGGAATGCGCTTTGGCCGAGCGTGGCGAGCGGCGCCGTGACCGGGAAAACCAGCACGCCAGCCAGCAAGCAGCGGCGCGCCGTGACCACGAACGTCACCGGCGAATCGCGAAACGCATCGAGCAAGCGCGCCGTCGCGCGATCGTCTTCGTGGTTGTCGAGCACGACCAGCCGCGGACCGGTGCTGGCAAAGAATTCGCGCAAGGTCGTGACTCGATCAGCCGACGCTTCACCGCGCGCGGTGCCGAAGCGCAGCGCGACCATTTCAGACAAGGTCGCGAAATCCCAAGCGCCGACCCGAAACCACTCAATCCGTCCGCCGAAAAAGCCTTTGAGTCGGTGCCCGAGCGCCGCTGCCAGCATCGATTTGCCGGAGCCGCCGGAGCCGACCAATGCAAGCCGCGTGGGTGCTGCCGCCGTTAGGGTGTGAGCCAGCGTGTGGAGCTCGGCAGCTCGACCCTTCAAACCGCGAGGAACAGGCGGGAACAGGCGGGAACAGTTGCGCCGGGCGCGCGAAACGTCAAGGGTGCCGCCGCGTTCTCTGCTGGGTCTCCAACCTCAGCAGAGCTAGGGTTCACGGACTTTCCCACACCGAATGTAGCGATGACGACCAAGTCGATGGACAAGATCATGGCGCTTTGCAAGCGCCGCGGGTTCGTTTACCAAGCCTCCGAGATTTACGGCGGCATCAACGGCTTCTGGGACTACGGCCCGCTCGGCGCTCAGCTGAAGAAGAACCTGCGCGAAGCCTGGTGGCAAGACGTGGTCATGAATCCATGCGCGGGCGCCGTCGGCCCGACTGGCGGCCCCGTCCGCATCGTCCCGCTCGATACGACGATCATTCAGCACCCGAAGGTTTGGGAGGCAAGCGGTCACATCGCCGGCTTCAATGATCCGCAGGTCGACTGCCGCGAGACCAAGGCGCGTTACCGCGCTGATCACGTGATGGTGTACGCGCCAGCCAGCGGCGATCGCGCCGGCAAGCCGTTCTTCGCGTACATGCCGGACAGCCCGAGCGAGACGAAGCAAAAGAAAAAGGCCGAGAAGGCCTTCGGTGAAGTCGTGAGCTTCCCGCTGATCAAGGTCTCGAAGGACGACTGGGCGATGGTGCTTGCGCCCGACGCCGAAAAGGTCGGCAGCCTGACCGAGCCGCGCGCCTTCAACTTGATGTTCAAGACGTACATCGGCGCGACCGCTGGCGAAGACGACGTCGCGTACCTGCGGCCCGAGACCGCGCAGGGCATGTTCGTGCAGTTCAAGAACGTGATCGACACGACGCGCGTGAAGGTGCCGTTCGGCATCGCGCAAACCGGCAAAGCTTTTCGCAACGAGGTCACGCCGCGCAACTTCACGTTCCGCAGCCGTGAGTTCGAGCAGATGGAGATCGAATTTTTCTGCCACGAATCGGAGGCGGCACAGTGGTACGCGTTTTGGCGCGACACGCGCGTGGCTTGGTGGAAGAGCCTGGGCCTAGCCGGCGACAACCTTCAGCTGCGCGAGCACGACAAGGACGAGCTGGCGCACTACGCCAAGACTGGCGCCGGCACGAGCGACGTGGAGTACCGCTTCCCCTTCACGGCGCCCGGCTTTGGTGAGCTGGAAGGCATCGCGCACCGCTCCAACTTCGACCTGGCACAGCACCAGAAATTTTCGAAGCAGAACCTCGAGTACTTCGACGCCGAGCGCGGCGAGCTCTTGCCAAATGGCCAGCACAAGGGCGAGAAATACCTGCCGCACGTGATCGAGCCGTCAGCCGGCCTGGATCGCGGCGTTTTGGCGGTGCTGTGCGAGGCCTTCACCGAAGATGCCTCGCGCGCTAGCCCGGAGCTGATGCTGATCCATCCGCGTCTCGCACCGATCAAGGCCGGCGTGTTCCCACTGGTCAACAAAGAAGGCATGCCCGAGACGAGCGAGAAACTTCACGCTGAATTGCAGCGGCGCTTCGGTCTGCGCGGGTTCATCGAGCACGACGTCAAGCAGCCGATCGGCAAGCGCTACGCACGCATGGATGAAGCCGGCACCCCGTATTGCTTCACGGTCGATGGCGAGACTGCGGGGACTCAAAGCGTGACGGCACGGGACCGTGACACAGGCGGGCAAGAGCGGATCGCGCTCGACCGCGTCGGTGACTGGCTTTCCGAGAAGCTCGGCCTCGGCTGAGCGACGAAATGAGTGTAACCTCTCCGCATGGGTGCCATGCGGAGCAGGTTGCGAAACGCTGTGTGCTTCCTAGCGTGCGCAGCGTCGCTGGGTTGCGGGCGCACCGTGAAGGACAACGGCTCGAGACCGGACGCCGCTGAAGGCGGAGCACCCGCCGCGATCGAACCGGCGCAACCGGCGCCGAACTGCGCCGTGGCGATCGCGGCGCACGGCGCGAGGCACTGCGCGGCCTACCAGGACGGCAGCGTGTGGTGTTGGGGCACGGGCGGCATGCCGGGACCAAGCAACTTCGAGGCATCAGCCAAACCAAAACGGGTCGAAGGGGTGAATGGCGCCCAGCAGCTCAAACTAGGGCCGCGCACCAGCTGCGCGCTGACCGTAGAGCGCCGGCTCGTCTGCTGGGGCGACAACGAGAGCGGTCAGATCGACGACTCGGGGAGCTCGCCGCTCCCGCCAACATCCGCCGCCCTCGGCGGGTTCGAGCCAGTCGGAATAAAAGCGTTCGGCTTGGCCGATACCCAGACGTGCATGGTCAACGGGATCTCGCACGTCTACTGCAGAGGCCTGGACGGCGCGGGCCACAAGAGCTCGCGGAAGCAAGTCGACGTCGCGGGTAATCCCGACACGACGATGCCCGGCAGCGGCGTGGAGGTGTTCGACGAACGCGGTCGCGTGTTTAGCCTCAACGACTGGGACAAGCCCGCGGTGTTTTCCACCTACGGCTCCGACAACGCCTGGGTCGGGTCCGGATACCCCGAAACCTGCGTGCTCAAACGCTGGGGCAGCCTATGGTGCAATGAGTACGTCGACCCCCCGGGCGACCTGTTCCGCGCCAGGCTCGCGCTCGGCGAGAACGTCGCGCAAGCCGGTGCTGGCGACATGTTCGTGTGTGCCCTCACCAAAAACCGCAGCGTGTGGTGTGAGGGTTACAACCAAGCTGGCCAAGCGGCGACTGGTGACAACGCGCTCGTGGCGGCCGGCAGCTTCGTGGCAGGGCTGAAAGGCGTGCACGCGCTGTCAGTAAACGCCTACTCGGCGTGCGCTCTGAAAGGCGACGGCAGCGTATGGTGTTGGGGCGCCTACGCCGAAGGCCAGCGCAGCAACGTGCCGGCGCAGGTGTCCGGCTGTACGCAGCAAAGCGTGGAGCCGCCGGAGGCTCGCGGCTCCGACCAGATGCCGCGCGACGAGGCGCAGCGCTTGGCCGAAGCTGTGCGCGCCCGCGCGCAAGCCATTTGCGCTTGCAAAAGCCCCGCTGGGTCCGACGCAAATTGCATCGAGTCGGAAGACTCCGCCCCCAACTCGGCGTGCCTCAACGCGCTCGGAGGGGACCAAGCCAAATCCTGGGATTGGGAAGCGCAGAGCACTTGGGAGGAGGTGGCCTGCTACTTGCCGGCGATCTGCGCCGACAGCCCCGACGCCTTGCCAAACTGTCCGCCTCCGCCGATCGGCATCGGGACGGCGGCGCCGTGGCTCGGAGGCTACTGTCGGCGCCAAACCTGCGCGCTGGATCTGGAGCGGACGCTGACAAGAAGCCAGATTTGCGACGGAGTGCCCGACTGCGACGACGGCTCCGACGAGCGGAACTGCCAACCTGGAACGCCGTTCTTCGAATGCCGCCAGGGCACTATCTTGCTCGGGAGCGTGTGCGACGCCGTTCCGGACTGCGACGACGGCTCCGACGAGCAATACTGCCCGTAGCTCTAACCCTTGGTAATGCCCTGCACCGCGCGCTCCACGCCGATGCAGCGATCTTCGACGTACAGCATGCCAGCGGATTCAGCCAACCGCCGCGCCTCGGGCGATACGATTCCCTGCTGCAACCACAGCGCTTTGGCGCCGATCGCGACGGCGGCTTTGGCGACCGCGCCTGCCTCAGCCGATGGCCGGAACACCAGCACCACTTCGACTGAAAACGGCACCTGATCGAGCGAGCCGTATGACTTTTCGCCCAGCAGGCTGTCCGCCAACGGATTGACCGGAATCACCCGAAAGCCGGCACGCTGCATGCGCGCCGGAATGGCGTGCGCAGCTTTGCTCGGGTCGCGGCTCAGCCCGACCACGGCAAGGCTACGAAATTCGCGCAAAATGCGCTCAGTGTTGTCCATCGGGAGCGGGTTTAGGCGCGGGCCAGCAGTGCGCGCCCGACGCGTTTGCAATTGCCGACCGTGACGTCGACCAGCTTGCGGAAAAAATCCTCCCGCCGCCGCGCCGGGTAAATGTCGGCCAAGAGTGCTGGGTTCTGCCTGCAGACCTGCAACGGCAGCTGGGGAAGCGCAAGCTGCACCGACGACGAAAGCTCCAAGCCGCGCTGTTTGATCCACTCGAGCGGCAGCTGTGCGTCGTGGGCCAACTGCTGCCAGGCCAGCGCGGTCAGCTCGTCTTGGCGTCACCCGACCCCCACGGCGCCAGCGACGCGCCGCCTTGTTGGTGGCCGTCCGAGCGCTTGTCACCCAGCAAATTGTAGCGGCGAAAGCCGGCTGTGCCCGCCCCGGAAGCGAGTGTTAAGCTGCACCGGCTTTGACTAGCTGGCGCTGGCTGATGCTGCTCGGTGTGCTCGCGGCTCCGTTCGCTGCCTGCGGACCCGATCATCGCCCCGACAAACCCTGCGAGGGCCCTAGCTTCAACTTGGTCGTATCGACGGAAACCGGCGACGCGCTGCCGCCCGACACGCGCATCAACGTGCGCTATGGCGGCAACCCCGACGGTGAACCTTACGAGCTGGGCAAGCCGCGCACGCCGCAGGCCGTCTCCTGCTCTGAAGACACCACGGGTGGTCGCTCGGCCGCGCCGGCGCCTGCCTCAACCGCAGACGGCGGCCAGGGTGGCGCGCCCGGGACTGCCGACGTCGGCGTGTGGGCGCTGCGCTGCGGTCTTTACACGCAAGGACCGGCGCGGCTCGACGTCACCGCCACGGGTTACGAGCCGATCGAAGACCTGCCGTTGTCGTTCGAACGCCGCGCGCACTGCGAGGTCGATGAGCCGGTGCTGCTGAAAACGCAGAAGCCGGACGCGGGGATGTGACGGGTGACGGCGCGCGCCGTTACGGCTCGGGCGCCATGAAGCGCGGGCCGTACGACTTGAGCTCGAGCTTTTGCGAAACGCTCACGACATCCTGCTCGCCTTCGACGGCGTAGTAGACCATGCCGATCCCCGGGCAGAAGATGCTGGTCGCCGACTTGGTGTAGTCGGGCGTGGTGACCGATTCGTAGGTCTCGACGCAGTTGCTGAAGCTGCCGGCCGGCACGGTGATCGTCCGGCTCATCGACTTGACCTTCACCTCGCCGAACTCACCCTTCCACTTCGCGTCGGCAGAAAGCGGTGAGCGCAACACGTAGCCGCCGCTGGCGGCCTGAATGCCGTCACGGCCAATGCTGCGCCGGTAGATTTTACCCGCCACCTTCAGCTCGGCCAATCCGGCGCGCGGACGGCCGATCTCCATGATGTAGATGCCCTTCGCCCCGGCTTCATCGCTGGTGACATACGCGAAGACCGTGTTGTTCTCCAACGGCAGCAACCGGTCCACGTCCGTGACTGGACCGCTCGGCGAGCCATCGGGCGAATTTGCGGGCGGCTTCCCCCCGCAATCGGGCAGCGCCGCGAGCAGCGCCAAACAGAGCCCGATAGCGCGAAAGCTCATTCAGTGGTGGTAGGCGAAGTACGCCAGGGAAAGCAGCAGAGCGGCAGTCAGCGCCAGCAAATACTTGGTGAGTGGATCCGGATCGATGCGACGGCGCAGCTCGAGCGCCGCGTCGCGCACGGCGGGGCTTTCGGCGCGCTCGGCGAGCGTTTCGGCCTCTTCGCGAACGAGCGCGTAGTTGCCGGCTTCGAACGCGGCGGCTAGACGCGCGAGATCTGGATGCTGCGGGAAGCCGAGCAAGAAACGCGGACGCTCACGCCCGGCGGCGTTGAGCACCGCGTCATCGTCGTCGTCCGATTGCGCGACGTTGGCCTGGGACTCGACGGCCGCTTCGGCCTTCGCTTCCGGCTCACCGGCTTCGGGCTCAGCCTTGGTTTCGGGCTCGACGGCTTCGGCCGGGGCGGCTTCGGGCTCGGCGGCTTCGGCTTGGTCTTTGGTTTCTGCGCTCATCAGAACTGGAAGTAGACGAAGGGTACGGCCTCGAGGCTGGCCATCTCACGCACGGACAAAGCCAGCAGCACCAGCACCGCGGCCTGCGCCAACGCCGGCAGGTTCGCAAACACGCCGAGCGCCCGCTGGTACCATGACTCGGGAACATAGTGCGAGACCAGGCCCGCCGCCAACACCGCAAGCAGGCGTGGGTCGAGATTGGGATGGAAGCCGGAAAACGTGGCTAGCCGCCGCAGGATGATCAGCGCGTCCGGCACGGATTTGGCACGAAAAAATAGCCAGCAGAAGGTCACGGCGTGGAACGTGAGCACCACCGAGACGACGCGACCGAAAGAACTTTGAAGGCCCGCGCGACGCCCGCGCAACTCCTGAAAGGCGCGAGTGGCGGCGAGCAGCACGCCGTGGAGACCTCCCCACACCACAAAGGTGAGGTTCGCGCCGTGCCACAGGCCGCCGAGCAGCATCGTGAGCAGCAGGTTCACGTAAGTGCGCGCGCGACCACGGCGATTGCCGCCGAGCGGAATGTACAAGTAGTCGCGCAGCCAAGTGGACAGCGAGATGTGCCAGCGCCGCCAAAACTCGATGATGCTGTGAGCCTTGTAGGGCGAGTCGAAGTTCCGTGGGAAACGAATGCCGAGCAGCGCCGCCGACCCGATCGCGATGTCGGTGTAGCCGGAGAAGTCGCAGTAGATCTGCACCGCGTAACCGACCAGCGCCGCGTAGCACTCGAGCGCCGAGTACTGCAGCGGTGCGTCGAACACGCGATCGACCAGGTTGAGCCCGAGGTAGTCGCCGATCGCCAGTTTCTTCACCAGCCCGAGCGCGATCATCAACAACGCGCGACTGGCGAGCGTGGCGTCGAAGCGCGCTGGTGCGCTCAGCTGCGGCAGTAGATCGCGCGGCCGCACGATCGGGCCGGCTACCAAATGCGGAAAAAACGCGACGAACGCCAAGTACTCGAGGTAGCTCGGGTGTGGCGGCAGCTCGCGCCGGTAGACGTCGATGACGTAGCTCATCGATTCGAACGTGAAGAAGCTGATACCGATCGGCAAAGTGAGCCGGAGCGCCATGTCCGGCGGGTGCATGCCGAGCCTTTGCAGCAACGCCGCCAGCTCGGCGACGCCGAAATCGAAGTACTTGAACAACCCGAGCACGCCCAGGTTCATCACCACCGTGAGCACCAAGAGCCGCTGTTTGCGCCGCTCGTCCTTAGCCGCGCCAATCGCGTTCGCCAGCAGCCAGTCGGCGCTGGACGAGGCGAAGATCAAGGCTAAAAACCGTGGGTCCCACTGCGCGTAAAAAAAGTAGCTCGCGAGTAGCAAGAACCACAGCCGCGCGCGCACGCGCGACGCCAAAAGCCACGACACCACAAACACCACCGCCAAGAACACCGCGTAAGCCAGCGTGTTGAACCGAACGACGTCGTGCGCCTTTTCGAGCAACTGGGCGAAGGTCCCGACGGGCAAGGCGCCGGAGCGTAGTGGCCGTGGACGAGCCATGGAAGGGCCTTGCCTGGCGGTTCACATGAGATACGTTCCGGGCCGGATGAAAGCGCTGCCGCTGGCCAGGCTCGGGTTGTGGGCGTACGCCGCAACCGGGCTGGCGCTTGGCGCGCGCGCAGTGTTTTCCGCGCCACCGCCGCTGTCGGCGACGCTGTTCGGCTTCGGTGGCTACCTGGTGCTCGGCACGCTGGGCGTGTTCTGGCCGGAGCGCGGCATGTACGGCAGCGTGCTTTGGCACGGACCCGCTCGACCCGAAGTAGCGCTCACTTTCGACGACGGACCGAGCCCGAAGACGACGCCGCGCGTGCTGGCGGAGCTCGCGCAGTCGGGCACACGCGCGACGTTCTTCGTCGTCGGACGCAAGGCCCTGGCCCACCCGGAGCTGGTGCGTGAAATCGTCGCCGCCGGCCACGAGGTGGGCCTGCACGGCTTCGAGCACGACCGCTTGTTTTCGCTGCGCAGCAGCGCGCGTGTGGCCAACGACATTCGCCGCACGCAAGACGTGATCGAGGCGGCCGGAGTTCCTCGGCCCACGCTGTTTCGGGCGCCAGTCGGCTTCGTGTCGCACTTCACGGTCCACGGCGCGCGTAAGGCTGGCGTCGTGCTGGTCGGCTGCAGCGCCCGTGCACTCGATGGGTTTCGCAGCGCGTCGCCCGAGAAAGTAGCCGTGCACCTCGCGCGTGCCCTCAAGCCCGGCGCGCTCTTGGCGATGCACGACGCCGCCGAGCGCGACGACTACGAACCAGCGTCACTGGCAGCGCTGCCGCGGGTTTTAGCGGCGTTGCACGAGCGGCAGTTGCGCGCGGTCACGCTTTCGGATTGGCTCGGATGAACCGCACATTCCCGCGCCCGGCGACGCGCTGATCGCCGCCGGCACCAATCGTTTTGGCTTTGTTGGGGCGCCTTAGCCAAGGCCAGCTGCCTCGTTCAGCCCAAACCCGGCGCGCCGAGCACGAACTTCTGCGCGTAGCCGCGGGTACGATTTTCGATTGCGATCGTGACGGTGCCGTCGGCGCCGTACCGGTAACGCTCGACGATTTCCTCTTGCCACAGCTCCGGCCGGCGCTCCGCGGCAGCTGCTGCCAGATCCGCGACGCCGCGCAACGCGGGGTCGTAAGGGAAGTAGATGTCACCCCACGGTGTTAAGTCGCCGCCAGGCTGGCCGGCGTCGGACAGCTCGCTGCACTCCAGAAAACGCAGGTGGCCGACCGCGTGCTGCGGCCGGTAGCACCGCTCGATCACGAACGCATCGCCGTCGGGCAGCTCGCCTTTGCGCAAAATGGGGTCGAAGACTTTGTCGCGGCCGGCGTCGCCTTCGCGCCACACGCCGAAGTGCCGCGTCACGGCTTCGCGCACGAACAGCTCCGCCTCCGGATCGGCGGCGATCGCCAAGCCAATCGCCGTCGCCGCGTGCGGTTGCGGCGCCAGCTGCACCTTGCGCTTGTAGCGGTCACGCAGCGCGCGCGTCACCGCCGGAAACGCCGTCGCGCCGCCTACCAAATAAACGGCGCCCAGCTCACGCGGATTTTCGGGATCGATGCCGAAGCCCGCCAGGCTGGCGAAAACGCGCTCCAACATGGCGATCGTACGTTCGACCAGCGGCTCGGTTTCGGCGTAAATTTCGCTCAAATCGAGCAGCGGATCTTCGGCGCCGGTTAACACGAGCGACAGCTCGATCAACATCCGGCGGGTGCTCGGGCCGAGCGCTTCTTTAGCGACCCGGCACACCTCGAGCAAGCGAGTGCGCGAAAGCGACGTGAGGCCCGCCTCGCTGATGCCGACTTGGCGCAGCGCCACGCGCAGAATTGCCGCATCAAAGTCGTCGCCGCCCAGCTCCGAGATGCCCTCGCTCGTGATCAGCTCGAAGCGCCGATCTTGAAGCGACACGGCGGAGGTGTCGAAGGTGCCACCGCCGAGATCGTAGACCACGACGTAGCGCTTGGGGCTGCGCTTGCCGACGGCGCCCAGGTTGCGGTGCGCGAACTCGATAGCCGCGGCCGTCGGCTCGTTGACCATGCCGAGCACTTTGAAGCCGGCGCGCCTGAAAGCGTCGAGCGTCAAGTAACGTTGGCGGGTGCTGGCGTTGGCCGGCACCGCCACCATCACTTCCAGCGGTTCGTCGGGCGCGACGTCGAGGTTACTGTTCTCGTGAATCCGTCGCTTCAGCTCTTCGAGGTAGCGAGTCGTGAGCTCGAGCGCCGATACCGAACCGAGCGCGCCGAGCGGCTCGTCCGGCGAAACCCGGCTCACCGCGCGCTTGATTGAGCGCAGCGCGCCACCCACGTCCGCGCCCAGCTCAGCGTCCCAGCCGAGCGTCAGCTCTTCACCGCGCCACGCGGCAATTCCGGGCACGTAGTCGCAGTAGCCGCTGCCGCTTTCGAACGAAACCACCGGATAACGCCCGTCAATCGCCGCGGCGACGACAGTACGAGTGGTGCCGAAATCGATGCCGAGCCGCATGACCCGACCGAGTGTCGTAGCTTTTCGGTAAATGGCCAAGAGCAGTGGCCGGCCAGCGCCGCAACACCTTGAATTCAGGGGCAGGCCTGGCTCGACACAGAGCGGCAACACGGGCGGGAACGCCGCCTCCGCCCATGCCATTCCTTGACTCGACCTACCTCAATCGCTAGACGACGCGCATGAGGCGTTGGGTAGTGACGGCAGTGGCAGGAGCGCTCGGCTGCGCTTTGTGGGGCTGTGGCTCGGAGCTCACTTCAGCGGGCGCGCAAGTCCAGGTCGGTAAAGGGGCGCCAGAGCGTACCCAATGCCATGAGCTGGGCATCGTGTATGGCTCAGGCGACGGCGGCGGCTACACCAGCGCGAAGGAGAAGCTCGAATGGGCTCAAAACGAGCTTCGCAACAAGACCGCAGAACTCGGCGGCAACTTCGTGATTATGGACGCCTCCGCCGGTGACATCAGCGGCATCTCGATGAGCGGGCGCGCGCTCAAGTGCAAAGAATCGGCGTCGGAGCCGATCCAAAGCCCGAGCCCGGCGCCGCGAGAGCCAGCCAGACCGGAGGCGGAAAAAAGCGAAACTCCCGCCGCGGCAGCGCCAGCAGCTTCGCCGGAGCAGCGCCTGCGTACGCTCGAAGAGCTTCACCAAAAAGGCCTGGTCAGCGATCAGGAATATCAGCAGCGACGCAAAGAAATTCTCGATTCGATTTGAAGCGAGCGTGCTCAAACGGGGCTCACGCCCAAAGCGCGCGTTGCATCTCGGTTGCGAGGCGCGTCGCCTCGCCTGGAGTGGGCAGTCCGGCCAGGCTGGCAAAGGAGACTTCAGGTTCGTTGGCGAGCGCGACAATCAGCTCGGCGGCGGCGCGTTGCCTGGCTGCCGCGACGTTGCGTTTAGCGGCGGAGTCGAGGCGCGTCTCGAGCCAACGCCCGACGCGCCACGAGAGCGAAGCGTGGCGCGTTTCGTCGCGGGCGATGCGCAGCATAGCGGCACGCACGACCGGGTCGGTGGCAAGCTTGGCTTGGCGAGTGGCGAGCAGCGCGCCGTAGGTCTCGCGCACGCAACCTTCGACGGCGTTTTCGAGCGCCATCGCCTCGAGTGAACGCGACTTGGCAGGTTCGATCGCGGGCAGGCGCGGCGTGGCGCCGAAGCGACGCGCCAAAGCGCCGGCGGCGCGCGTATGACGAATTTCGTCGCGGGCGGCGCGCGCGGCAGCGCGGACCAGCTTTTTCGGCGCGCCGTTCGCGCGCAGCTCATCACGCAAGACGCGGAAGGCCGTCACCGAAGCGGCTTCGAGATGCGCGATTTCGGCGAAGTAGCTGCCGGCAGCGCGCGTGTCGCAAGTCGAGGGACCGCCGAGCCCGGCTGGACGGCGCCCGACCGCGCAGCCTGGCTGGCACAGCACCGTGACACTGCTCGCGTTGAACGCCGTCACCGAGCAGCCGAAGTTCGTAGCGCAGATCTGCTGACAGGTCGCGGGCGCGAGCTGCATACCGACGACGGGGGCTTCAGCACCGGTGCACGACTTGGGGACCGTGTTCTGAACCGAGGCGCAAGTGGCTTGTCCGTCCAAGCTACCCCGACACGTACCGCCAGCCGAACCCGCCGTGCCGAGACCACCGCCGGTGCCGACGCTACCGCCCGCACCGGCGCTCGTAGTGTTGCCTCCGGCACCTGCGATCGTGATACCGCCCCCAGTACCGACAACGATAGTTCCACCGCTGCCTGCGCCCGAACCGCCACCGGCATGTGCGGTTCCGGCGGTGCCAGTGTCTCGACCGCCTTCAGTGGCCGTTCCGCCGTCGCCTCCGTGGTCCAGCGTCGAAACACCACCACAGGCCGCTCCCAGGACCGCCAACGGCAGGGGAGCCGACAACAGAACCAAGCGGCGCAAGAGTCGTTGAAGCTGATGTTCGTTCACGGGACCTCCACTCCCCGTTAAGCATTGAACGTGCCCACGGCCCGAGGTGGGTTACGGCGGCGGAAACCGCCACAAAACCGACGCGCGCGCTGAGCCGGTTGGCTCAAGTTGAGCCACGCCCAGGCGCACGTGTCGCCCTGTCTGGGAGTTGCCGCAGCCGCGAATCTATCCGAATTTCGTGGGATTTTTCGCCATCGACGAGACGGTTTTAGAGCATCACCACGGCGCGGTGCTGAGCGCGCGCAACCGCGAGTTGTCGCCGGTCGCGTCTTGGCCAAACTCCCGAGCCACGACGCCGCGTTTCTTGAGCCGTCCGAAAGCGGAGTGGGAACTGCCGGACGGACTGATGCGGCTCCACACCTTCACTTCCACTCTGCTCTGCACTGCATTGGTGGCGGCGACGGCGACCGCGCAGGACGCGGCGATACCGACGGCTGGGCTCGAGCTTTGGGTCAAAGCCGACGGCCCAATCAAGGTGGTGAACGGCCAGGTATCGGAGTGGACCGACGCGAGCGGGGCGGGCAACCACGCGGCGCACGATGCTTTCGGTCTGGACATGCCGACCGTGGCGAACGCCAACGGTCGACCGACGCTGCACTTCAGCGGCGGGTACACTGGTTTTCACTTCAACAAGCTCAACGACGTTCGTACGCTGTTCGCGGTGCTTTCGAAAGACTCGACTTCGTGCCTACCCACGCTCCCAAACTACGGCACGCCGGCCAAGTTCTGGCTTGGTGGCAACGATAATCCGACCTACTTTCATCCGGAGCACGGCTGCTCGATTTACAACGGTAATCTTTCCGAGGTCTCACCAAATCTGGTCAACGGTAAGACTTACTTGAATGGCAAGCTCGTCGACGGACGAGTCACACGCTTCCCGTTTACCCTCGGTATCGTGTCGATCGTGTCGACCGCCAACGTCGCGGCTGACACGATCGCGCGCGATCGCAATTTCAAGGATCGCTCGTGGCAGGGGGATATCTCCGAGCTCTTGATTTACAATCGGGCGCTCGATGACGCGACGCGGGTCGGCATCCAAAACGCGCTCTCGCTCAAGTACGCGGTGCAGGTCGAAGGCGGGCCCGCGATCGGTGCGGGCGGAAGCGCGGGAGCGAGCGGCAGTGCCGGAATGGCTGGAAGCGCCGGCGCTGGCGGAACGGTGAGCGCCGGCGGAACGGCGGGCGCCGTTACCGGTGGTGCGGGGTCGAGCAGCGGCGGGGCGAGTGGAGGCGGCGGCACCCCGGCAACGGTGTCAGCGGCAGGCGCGAGCGGCGGCGGGCATGGTCCTGGCGTGGCGGGAGGTGGCAGCGAGATGAACGCCAACAGCGCGAGCGCGACCGACCCTAGCCTCCGTGGCTGCTCCTGCAGTAGCGCGTGCCAGAAGCCAGGCGACGCGGGGGGCGATGTGATCGCCGCTTCGTTCGTACTATTGGCGGTGTTTCGACGGCGCCGAAACACGCGGCTTCCGGGCGTGGAGGGCCCCGCTCCGGCGACTCTCAGTTCTGCTTCGCGCCGGCGTTGATCCACGTGGGGAACATGCAGATTTGGGTGTCCAGCAGCGGCCCGAAAGTCTGACCCGCCGGCAAGCTAGGCCGCGGCGCCGCTCATTCGCGGCGTCCACACCGTCACGCGATTGCGACCGCCGCGCTTGGAGGCGTACAGGGCTTCGTCGGTAGCCTTGAACAGTTGCTCCCAGCTGCCACCCGCGACCGGGAACGGGGCGACACCGACCGAGCAGGTGACTTGCAGTGTGCCGAGCTCGCTGTGAAATTTCACGGCTTCCAGCTCGGTGCGGATGCGCTCGGCCAGCAGCCGTGCGCCGCCTTCATCGGTTTCTTCGCACACGATCACGAACTCTTCGCCGCCGAAGCGACCGACCGCGTCGGTGTCGCGCTTCACGCGCTTCAAGACCTCGGCGAAGCCCTTAATCACGACGTCGCCGACGTCGTGGCCGTAGGTGTCGTTGACCTTCTTAAAATGGTCGATGTCGCAGACCAGCAAACTGAGCGGCTTTTGGAAGCGCTTAGCGCTCTTCAGCTTTTGCCCGCCGATTTCCGTCACAGCGCGCTTGTTGTAGAGACCGGTCAAGCCGTCGAGCGTCGCCATCTCTTCGAGCCGCGCCAGCATCCGCGCGTTCGCGAGCGACACGGCCACGTGACTGGCCAACACCTCGAGCGTGGGCCGCACCGAGTCGCCGAACGCTCCCTTGCGGCGTGACCCGAGCACCAGCGTACCGAGCGCGCGTTCGTGCACTAGCAGTGGCAACACCAGCAGCGATGGCATGTCCGGCGGCACCAAGCGACGCGTGAACACCACCTGCCGCGAAGGGTCGTAGTCGCCGCGGTATGGCAGCGCGTGTCGATTGGCGACGACCATCGAGACCAGGCCGCTGTTGTGCTTGAAGCGCTGACCGACCAGCTCATTCGAATTTTCGCCGCTGACCGCGCAGATTTCGTGCTCGCTGGTGGAGCGGTCGAACAGCGTCACGACCGCAAAATCGAAGGCCGCGAACTCGCGCGCGCCGTTAACGCCGGCTTCGATAACCTGGGCTTCGGTCGTGGCCGCCGACAGCGCGTTGGCGGCGCGGTACAACTTGCCCTGCTCGACCTTGGCGCGCTCCAGCTGGACGAAGACGCGTTCATTCTCGATCGCACGTAAAATGTAGCGCGAAGCGTTGGCCAGCGTGGCTTGCTCCTCGTCGTTGAACGGCTCGCGCGACTCGCGATCCACGACCAAGAGGCCGCGCGGTTGCCCGTGATCCAACAACGGCGTGCAGCAAACGCTGCCGATCGCCGGCTTGCGCGAGTAGTACGGCACGTGTTGACCCGATTTGGGCCCGGCCAACGACAGCTGCTCGAGCTTGGACATTACCGCGCCGAAGATGCCGTCGCGCACCCCGAACGGCCCCGGCGCGATCGCGTCCTCGCTGGTCGACAGCTCCTGAATGTGCAGGCTCTGACCGGCGCCGTCGGTACCGAGCAGGACCGCCGTGCGCAAACCCAGCGTGCGCCGCAACAGCGAAAGCGCGAATTCGACGGCTTGATGGATCTCGTCGACGCCGGAGCGCAGCAGCCGCTCTTCGTCCCCCTTGGCCGGCGTTTGGGCGCGCTCTTGCGCACTGGCCGGCGCGCCGATCAACCGGTACGAGCGCGCCGCCTCCTTCATCTTCTTTAGCTCGGTCTCGATCCGCTGCCGCGAGACGCGGCGGATGCGTGCGATCTCGGCGCGGAAGACCAGCATGTTCAAAAATGCGAACACGCCGAGCAAACTCGAGTGCTCGACTACGCTGCCGCGACCGCGGTACGCGATGAACGTCAGCCCCGACTCGAGCAGCACCGCAAACGCTACGACCGAAACCGTCGCCGCCGGGCGCGCGAAGCTCGCGGTTAGCATCACCAGCGCGTACAGCACCGGGTAAACCGCGCCCGAAAGGCCGCCCTGCGTCCGCAGCACCAGCGCGTAGGCCAGCACGACCAGGTGCGTGAACAGCTCCAAGTCCAGCCGGGTCGTCTCCTCGACTACGGCTCGCCGGCGCCGCTGCCAGACCCGGTAGCCAAGCGACGCCAAGAACACCGCGCCCACTCCGTAAAGAAGGGTGTCGTCCAGGCGTTCGGTCTCAGCATAGACGACGAACGCGCCAAAACCGACGGCCAGAAGCGTTCCGGCGGTTCGGGCGATCAGCTGTTGAGTCGCAAGCGCGAGGCGGACAAGCGGGTCCATCCAGAGTCCTTGGCCGTATCAGCTGACGGTCCGCGCGGCCCAGTTTCTCGTGCTCTCTTCACGTGCTCGTGCCCATGCCCGACGGTCGGTACGACTACTTTGAGTGAGGGGAGGCCGTGCCTGCGCGCGCAGCTGCGCGCGGCGCGCGCGGGCCACGCCCGCGCCAGGAACCTGGGCCTACCAAGCGGAACCGAGCCAAGTCGTCGGGATTTCCGGGCAGTCTTGATTGGTGATCGGGCCGGGTTTGGGTTCGGAAGCGGGTGATCGGCAGCGGGATGGGGTTCGGCTGGGGCAGCGGCTTCGGGAATGCACAAATTCGCAAACGGCAGCGGTGTCGGACGCGGCAGCGGTGTCGGTCGGGGCGCTGGCACACCGGCTGCGCGTAGGGGGGCATGAGTCCCCAAGACAAGCAGGCCCTCCAACTTCCTCATCACAAGCTAATTGCCTACCAAGTCGCGGCAGAGTGCTGCAGCTGGTGGCGCGCATCCGCATCAACGACGCAGAGCTCCGGCGGCAGGCTCGCAAGAGCGCCAAGAGCGCGGTGCT
>JBBRMI010000148.1:0-20949 GCA_038230915.1 Polyangiales bacterium
CGCAGCCTGGCGCACGGCGTGCACCGCTGGTACGCGGCCGAAGAACACCTCTGCGGGCGTGAAGAGCGCGAGGCTGGAGTGTTGGTGCTCGTCGTTGTGCCAGCCGAAGAACGTGCTCAGCCATGCACGAGCGTGGAGCAGTCCCGCGAAGAAGCCAGGATAGTCCGGTTGGTACTTGAGGGTCTTGAAACCTGACTCGCTGAACGGGTTATCGTCGGACACGTGAGGTCGGCTAAAGCTCTGGTCGATGCCGAGCGACGCCAAGAGCTGCGCAAGTGTGTCGCTTTTCATCGAGGAGCCGCGGTCGGCGTGCACGACGAGGCCCGGCTCGATGCCGTGGCGGGCGGCAGCCTCAGCGAAAAGCTGGGCCGCCAGGTGCTTGCACTCCTTCGCCGCGACCATCCAGCCCACGACGTACCGGCTGAACAAATCGATGATCACGTAGACGTGCAGAAAGATGCCCTTCTCGAGCGTGGCCAGCTTGGTGATGTCCCAGGTCCAAACCTGATTGGGCGCCGTCGCGGTGAGCGAGGGTTTGACGTACGGGTGCGGCAGCCGCTGATTTCTGCGCTCTTTCGACTCTCCGAGCTCGGCGAGCACGCGATAGAACGTGCGGATGGACGCGAGGTACACGCCGCGACTGAGCAGCTTCGCGAACACCTCCATCGGCGGCTGGTCCACGAACTCTGGAGAGTGCATGACGTCGACAATGGCTTGGCGCTCGTCGGTGCCGAGCCGTCGAGGGTTGGGCGCACGCTGCCGCGGTGCTCGCGGCGGCACCGGGCGAGTGCCGCGGTACAGCGTCGCCCGGCTCGCGCCCACCGCGGCGCACGCCGCGACGATGGACACGCCTGGCTCGGCGAAATCTTCAACGAGGTCCATCAGGTCTCTTCGTCGCTCTCGGGCAGTGCCAGCCCCAGAACCTCGTGCGCTTTTTTTTGCAACGCTATGAGCACGTTGGCGACGTGCAGCTTGCGCTCGAGCTCAGCGTTACGCTTCATGAGCTGCACGTTGAGCCGCTCGGCTTCCGTGAGCTTGGGCTTACGGCCAGCTTTCTTCGCCGTTAGGCCGCCTGCGCCGTGGGCTCCGAGCAGCGTGCGCCAGGACGAGAGTTGCGAGCTGTAGATGCCCTCGCGTCGAAGCAGGGCCTCCAGAGCACCACGCTCACCGCTGGCCAGGCAGGCGTCAGCTTCTTTCACGAGACGGAGCTTGTCGGCTGCGCTGAGCAGCCGGCGTGGCCGCTTGGCCACCGTCTCCACGGCAGCGCCGCTCACGCCAAGTGAGCGCTCCGCGTCGGCGCTCGCCTGCGAGCCGTCACGACCAGACACACGGGTAGGTTTGGGCACGATCTGCGATCCATTCTCCGCCCATCGGTACTTAGATTTCCAGGGGGAGCTGTCTCACGTCACGTTGGCACGGGGGGGGCCGCCTTCATTGGAAGCGTGCCTCGAGGCCCACGCTGAGCCCAAGCCAGAGGTGTGCGGTGTGCCCCACGGACCCATCTGGAACAAGCTTCAGATCGTGGCCAACCGGCAGCCATTCCAGCGCCGAGCCGAGGAACGGGGCCAAGGTTCTTCCCCAGGAAACGCGAACGCCAACGCGGCCGCCAGCCTCCGCCCGAGTGAACGAGCGACCGCTGCCCAAAGACTCGAGCTTTAGGTAGGAGACAACTAAGCCCGCATCGACGGCCGCTTCGAATTCGCCCAGCCGCACCACTCTCGTGGCCGACAAGTCGAAGGGCAAACGTAGCAGCTTGAAGCGATTGGAGTTGAAGCTCCATTCGGTCGCGGTCCCGAGCGCCATTCCGAACGAGCCGCCCCAGTCAGCCTGCGTCAGCGAAGTTCGCAGCTCGAGGGCTGGCCAGAGTGGGGACTCGCGCGGGCCGCTACCGGTTGCCAGGCCCCCGCGAGCGCCCACGCCCAACGCGACCTCGCCCCGCGGCCCGGGCTCGCGAGGCGCCGACTTCTGCGCCGCCCGCGGTTGCACGGGAACGCTTTGGGGCATCTGGCGGCGAGGTTGGCTGCGCAGGACTTCGTCCGCCGAAAGCGCGATGGTCAGTGGGCGGGCGTCTTCCGGAAGATTGCCGAGGGCCATCGTTCGGCCACGTTGCCAAGCGCTCTCGCCGTTGAGACGGGTGGGCACGATGCGCACGTGCTCGGGGTCGATGGCGACCAGCGTGAGCGCGTCGTCCGCCGGGGTCAGAGGTAGTCGCGTGCGGTGACACAATTGGACCGATCGACGCCGGAGCTCAGTACCGAGTTCTCTGAGAACGGCCTGCCGCTGGGCTTCTGACCAGGCGTCTCCTGCAAAGAATACGTCGACCCAGCGACCCGGTCGCGGCGGGCACACTTCCGCCCAGGGCGGGCTGGGCTGAGCGTTGGCGGAAGCTTGAGCGCGGCTTGCGCGGCTTGGGCTGAGCGCGCCCAGGCAAAGCCCCACCGCTACTGCCCGCCGCAGCGCGCTCGAACCGTGGCCGCGTGCACGCTTTTCGGATAGCGAAGCAGGTATTGCGACCGCGCGGCTCGGCAGTGCCGCTAATTCCGGGCAACAACATGTTCGGAAGAGTCATGTTGTATTTGACAACTACTCCAGTGGTCCCCAACAACCAGTGGGTCCACTTTAATCTGATTCGCGCGGATGGCAATCTGCCCAACGGCTCGCGCGGTCACTACGCTTGGGGCGCCATCTACAGCAAAGTGTTCGAAAACTACGATCCGCACGACTGCTACAAGATCTCCAATACGCGTTTTCCCGACAAGCGTTGGGCGTGCTTCCAATGGCAGTTCGACGGCTCGACGGTCTCGGGTTCAGGCGCCAACGAAGTGCGCAAAAACCAGATCCGAATTTGGCTCGATGGCGCGCTGTTGAACGACGCCAGCGTGGACGGCATCGGCGATGGCTGCCCGGACAACACGCGGACGCCCTGGGTGGCTGGCACGTTCGACGCGTTGAACGTTGGCTGGGAACACTACCAGAAAGCCGCCGAGAATAACGATCTGTGGCTCGATGACCTAGCCGTCGACGACCAGCCGATTGCGTGTCCGTCCGGATCAGCCAGCGTGCCCTGAAGACGAGCTAGCGCAAAGATCGCGCTATACGACTCCGCGCTCCCGCACGTTGGGATTGGCACGCAGCTGACTCGGCCTGAGGAGCGCGACTCAGCCGGTCAAACCCGGCACGGGCCCGTGCGGGTACTCGGGGTTGCCGAAGGTGTCGATCGCTAGACCCATCATGTTGGCGAGTGAGACCAGCACGTTGTTGTTCCAGGTCCCAGCAAACGGGGTCTTCTCGTTGTCGGGACCGGAGCTGAATTCCTGGTAGCGCAGCAGGCGGCCCATCTTGAAGTGGTCCTGACCGGAGCCAATGAACAGATACGGCAGATCGCGGTGCCGATGGTCGTAGCCGAACTCGTTCATTTGGCAGACGGTCATGTTGTCGAGCAGGCTGCCGCCGGGCTCGGCCACGCTTTTGAGCTTGTCGCACAGCAGCGCCAGCTGCGTCTCGAGCCAGGTTACGATGCGCGTGATCTTTTGCGCGGCGCCATCGTTGCCCCCCGCGGCTTGGTGGCTGAACTCGTGCCAGTCACCCGCAGCGTCGACCCATGGCAGCGAGAAGCCGCCAAAACTGCGCCCCGCCATGAACGTGACGACGCGTGTTTGGTCCGTCGCAAGAGCATACACTACGAGATCCATCATCATCTCGAACACGAGCGGGATGTTCTCGGTAGCGCCGATGTTGATCTTCTGGCCCATCACCCAGCTCGGCTTCTCGAGCTTCACGGTCATGCCGCCGGGGGCTTCGGTGGTGTTCAGTCGGTTCTCGAACTCGTGCACTGCCTGGATGTGAGCATCCAAGCGTGCCTGATCCTCGCGCCCCAGCTTGCCGGTAAACGACTTGGCGCTCGCATAGATGGCGCCAATGACCGACGCGTCGAGCTCCTTCTGGCGCGCGCCATCCACGGGCGCTTGGGTCGGGGTCTCGATACCGAAGAGCTCCGCCGCGAGAGCGTACGGATCCTGACGTGGTACGTTCATTTCCGTGGGGCTCTTCCAGGAAATGGTGCTGAGGCGATCGGTACCACTGTGGATCCCCACCTCGAGTGACGGGTAGCGGGTGCCGACCCCAACCACTTTCGCTATCTCTTGATCAAGGGTGGGGATGGCCGCGCGAAAAGCCGCGTTCTCCCCGGCGTCGGGTGGGTGGCGCATCCCGGTCAGGACGTGCGGGGTTGCATCGGTGTGGGCGAAGCCCTTGCACGACATGCCGATTCCGTGGGCGACGATCAGGTCTTTCTTGTGCCGCTCCAGCGGAGCAAGGCTCTTCGATAGCGTGAAGTCTCGCTCCGTTCCCTGGCATACGTAGTCTTTGGGGATTACTCCGTTGGCAAAGAAGTACGAGAGCATGCGTTTGGGCGGCAGCGCAGCGTGGGCGGAGCCGGTGCTCATGATCTCCAGCCATGGCAACGCCAGCGTTACGCCGCCGGCGCCTCGTAGCAGGGTGCGACGGCTGAGCCTGAGGTTCCTGAGCAAGATCATGGCAGGGCCTCCTGGCGGCGCGTCAGGAAGATGGGGGTCTGAGTAGCCGCCTCGAGCAATGATTTTTGACCGCGTGTTGCCAGCGCAGAGCGAAGGCTTTCCAGCGCGAGGTCGTCGGCTTCACTCGCTTCGCGTCCCGAAATGAAGCGGAACCAGGTCCGCGTCAGGCAGTCTTGCACCTGTCGACTCGACGCGAGTTTGTCGGCCAGGCCGCGCGGTCCAACGAACGGCCCATCGACATCGCTGTTCACGAGCTCACCTGAAGCATCGACGGGCAGCCCCTGCTCGGCGCTGCGGTACACCCCAACTGCATCCAGGTTTTCAAAGCCCAGCCCGATGCCGTCCATCATGCGGTGACAACTGGCGCACGCCGGAGAACTCTGATGAGTAGCGAACCGCTGCCGAGTGGTCGCGGTCGGGTCGAAGCTGGGAAACGCCGCGACCACGCCCGGCGGCGGCGGCGGAACGGTTTGGCAGAGCAGGCGCTCGCGGATGAACTTACCGCGCCGGACCGGATCGGTGTGTTCGGGCGTGCTCAAAATCGACATCAGACCGCCCAGCGTGAGGATGCCGGCGCTGCGTTCGGGATCGAGGGGAGTCAGCGTCATTGCCTCGCCCACCGCGCTGCTGTCGCCGTAGTGCTCCGAGAGCAGTTGATTCCTGAAAGAGTAGGCAGCGCCGAAGAAGGCGCCCAGCGTGCCCCCTTCCTTCCACAGCGTGTGCTCGAGAAACGCCCCCATCTCCAGCTCAAGAGCGCCCCGCAGGGCGTCGTTGAACGCCGGGTACAGACTTGCCGCCTTGGTGACCTTGCCGATTGCATTCAGCCCGAGCCAGCGATTGTAGAAATCTAATGACATTGCGCGCGCGCGCGGGTCGTTCAAGAGGCGCGTGACATGGCTCGCGATCTGTTCACTGGTCGAGAGCTGCCCGCTGTCGGCGGCCGCAAGCAGCGCCGCATCCGGCATGGACTGGACGAAGGTGTACGAGAGACGGCTCGCCAACTGGTAAGGATCGACGGGCAAGGTGCCCGAAGGGCCACTGCTGCCAGGTGTGACGTCAAGCCGGTACAGAAACGGCGGCATCACGAGCATGGCCTTCAGCATCTGCCTCAGACCTCGGTCATGGCCGTCACCTTGCCTGCCGATCCGATAGACCTCGAGCAAGATAGCCAACTCTTCTGCGACGAGCGGCCGGCGGAAGGCGCGCTTGCCGAAGCTGCGAGCAAACTGGCTGGCACAAGCTTCCTCACCCAACTGCAGCGCGTCGCAGCCGGAAAGCGCCTGCAGGTTGGCAGACTTCGCCAGCTGCTCTGCAGCGGTCCAGTACTGCCGCGTACGCGAAGCGTTGACACTGAGGAGCGTCACCTGGTTGTCGAACCCGCCGTCCGTTGCGTCGGGGTCGAAGGCGTCGGCCGGATGTGTGTCATCCCCGAGCAGGTCCTCAACGGTGTTGTTGTACTCACGCGACGTGAGCCGACGCATCACGGGCCAACCGCTCGGTGTGCCGGTCATCGAGCCAGCCGAGCCTGCTGTCCCGGCGCTCATCCCCGCGCTCATCCCCGCGAAGCCACCAACGTTTGCCCCTGCGGGGGCGCTGGTGCCCAATACGTCACCGGTGCAGGCGCTGCCGAGCATTAGCGTGCCCAGCAGGCCGACCTCGGCGAGCCGCTCCCAGCAGTGCAAAGCACCGCAACCACCCGAGCTAGACCCAGCGCGGTGCCTCATTGGTTAGTGGTGGGTGCTCGCGCCCGGCGAGTCGGGTAAGAAATCGTCGCGAGCTTGGATGCGAGCAGCTAACTGACAAGGCGCTCCAAATTGGAGTACCCGGTCTGGGCAGGTGCGGCCACTCACGCGGAGGTGATGAACGCGCGATCTGTTGGTTCGCTGGTCTGGATGATCGTTGCGAGTCCGGCTTGCAGCTCGAACGAGCCTGCGACTCCGCTGGTGGTAGGGCAGGCGGGCTCCGGCGGGGGGACGGGCGTCAGTGGCCTTGCGGGTATGGCGGGTGCGGCGGGCGCGGCGGCCGCCGCCGGGACGCAGTCGAGCGTCAGCGCCGGGGCCGCGGTGGGTACGGCGGGCTCGACGAGCACGGGCGGCATGGGCGGCACGGGCGGCGGGGGTGGCGTCGCGGGTGCAGGTGGTGTGGGCGGCGCCGAAAACCCGCTGAATCAGTTGGCGCAGGCATTCGACAGCTTTCGCATCGAGCTGCCATGCGATCACGATCAGGAGCAGCCGTGTGAGGCGCAGAATAGCGCCGTGCCAAATCGCGGCTATTTGTGCTGCTACATCGATCAGACCATCGAGCGAAAGCGCCTGCCGCCGCTCGATAAGGACCTTTCGTTCGGCGGTGAATCGGGCAAGGTGTACGACGTCACGTTGCGCGTCCGTGGCGTTGTCGAGAATCGCGACTACGGCGCCGGGGGCACGAAGCAGGGCGACTGGGTACGTGTCGGCGGCGTCCGGCCGGCGCCGAGCGCGATTCACGTATTCGGCATCGCGACCCACGATCCAGAACTGAACTACTTTCTCAATTCGTGGAACGACACCAGCGATCTCGCGCGCATCATCGCCGTGGACTACCAGGTCACGATACCGATTAAGGGCGGCGCGAAGGTGCGCGTCTTCGAGTACGACGACATCGGTAAGATCTGGAAGAACGCGGAGGGGCTTAAGGTCGAGGGTATTGCGCCCTATCCGGACGCCTTCGAGGGTCAGTTCCTGCAGCTCAATGTCGTGTCCGTGAATCTGAAGCCGTAGCCGGGCCGTCAGGCGCGGGTGCTGGGCAATACCGACCGTGTTCCGACCCGCCTAAGCTTTCGGTCCCGTTCGTTCCACCTACGCCGGCACCAGCCGGACTACCTGGGCTCACCTCGGTCGAACAAGTCGTGGAAAACCACAGCCAGGAGCATCAGCCTCAGGCAAGGCAGTCGCCGGCTTTGAGCCCCAAAAACCTGCTCAACTGTCAGCGCGAGCGCCCTTCGGCATTCTCATCTGAAGCGCAGGCGTGAAGCTGGCTCCCCATCGGCTGGCTGCTCCCCGTCGATTTGCCCCGATTGAGCTGATTTTCTCGCTAGCGGAGCGACCCGGCGGGCTAGCCTGCGTCGTTGGCTTGAGGTCGAATTGATGCGCTTCTCCTGGGTACTGCTTGGGTCGTGTTTGGTGACGTTCGTCATGTTGGGGACGGTTGGGTGTCTCTACGACGGCGACCATCGTTGCGGCGCAGGGCAGACTTTCGTTCCCGGTAAAAACGGCTTCGACGCTTGCATTTGCCCCGGCCACGCCGCGCTCAACGCACTAGGAAACGGTTGTGTCGAATGCGGTTCCAACGAACAGGGCGCGGGCAGCCAGTGCGTCTGCGTCGAAGGCTTTGCGCGAGCGGCGAGCGGCGAGTGTCAGGCTCTCTCTGACCAGCTCGGACGCGAGTGTCAGCCAGACTCGGACCCATGCGCTGACGCCACGTACGACTATTGCGCGGTCAAGGCGTCAGGCGCCCCAGGCTACTGTACGAAAAAAAATTGCGCGAGCGACGACGATTGCGACGACGGCTACGCTTGCGAGCTGACGGCCAGCCCAAGCTACTGTAGCGCTCCGCCGAGCGGCCAAGGCCAAGCCTGCGGTACAGGCGCGGACTGCAGCGGCTACGAGGCCAGCTACTGCGAGGCGTTCGCGTCGAAGCGCTGTCTGGTCGACAACTGCCTTTCGGCTGAGGTGACGTGTCACGGCGCGTGGGCGTGCTGCGACTATGGCGACCTGCTGGGCGTCTCGATTTGCATCCCGCCCGATTCGTTGGTGAAGGACGAGTGCCCATCGGGCGGCAAGCTCGTCGTAGAGCGCGCCAAATGACTTCGCCTTCGCTACCCTGCCTACGTACTAGAGCGCCGATCACTTGGCAGCGACGCGTTTGCCACTCTGGTCTGGGCTGTTTGGCAGCAGTTCTGCTCGTCGCCCCGATTCGCGCTCAGCCGGTGACCGAAAACGCGCGCCAAGCGCTGACGCCGAAGTCTGCGGAGCCGGACGCGCAGTTGTCGGATTCCGCTTTGGAAGCCGAGCTTACCTCGAGCCAAAACGAGGGCTTCCAGCGCGGCGTAAAACTGTCGGGTTTCATGGACTTTGGCCTGAGTCGCGTGTTCCAGGCGAATGGCTATCTGAAGATTTTGGATCGCAACGAGTCCTTCGCGATCGGGCACGCCAACGTTTACCTAGCATCAGACATTACACGCCGATTGCGCAGCCTACTCGAAGTTAGGTTCACCTATTTGCCGCATGGCGTGGACACCAACGGCGACGGTCAACCCAACTCTAACGCCGTACCCGACTATACGAATATCAGTGGCGTTCCGACCGAGCTTGGCTCGATTGCGATCGAACGCGCGTACGGCGAGTACGAGGTAGACCCGCGCCTCACAGTGCGTTTTGGTCACTGGCTCACCCCGTACGGCGTTTGGAACGTCGACCATGGTTCCCCGACGATCATTCCAATCGGTGTTCCTTTCGTGATCAGCCAGGACACCTTTCCGCACAAGCAAACCGGCATCGATCTCTTCGGCTCGTTCGATACGAGCGAGTATTCGACCGTTCAGTACCACGTCACGCTCTCCAATGGCCGCGGGCCTTACGCCACGTATCTGGATTTGGATCGCAACAAGGCCGTCGGCGGGCGTCTCCAATTTGGCTACCAACGCTTTGGGGATCTAAGCGTGGGCGCTTCCTTCTACTACGGCAAATCCACCGACGCGCAGCGCGCCCACAATCAAGGCGCAGGGCCACCCCAACAGATCACTAGTCAATTCGATGACGTCAGCCTGGCGGCAGACATAAAATGGGATTGGAAGGGACTCTTGCTGCAGGCTGAGCTGGTTACGCAGCAAACGAAATATGCGGAAGGTGGACGCTACGACGTGTTCTTTGCGCGCACGCTGCCGCCAGACAAAACTATTTGGGGGGCTTACGGGCTGGTCGGTTCACGTATTCCAGCTGCCGAACTGATGCCCTACATCAAGGTCGAGCGCCTGGTCAGCAGCCCCGTCGAGCTCACGTCGCTCGCCGTCGGCTTGAACTATCGACCGTTGCCCGAGCTGGCGCTGAAGTTGGAGCTAAGCCGAAGCATCCAAACCACCTTTGCGACCACCTCGACCGCGAGCGTGCTGAGCTCGCAGATTGCGTGGGCGTTCTAAACGTCATGCGACGCCGCACTCTGCTGCTGAGGCTAGGTGGCCTGCCGCTCGTGGCGCTGGTCGCGGCGACGCCCGTTCCGGCGCCCGCCCAGACCAGCTCGCGGCTGGTGCTAGTAGTCGGTCAGGACAGCCCGCTCCGACAAGTATCGACCGTCGAGCTCCGCAAACTGTTCTTGCGCGGCAGCGACAGCATCAAAGGTGAGACCCTGGTGCCGTTCAATCACGCGCCTGGCTCACCGCTGCGGATCAAGTTCGATCAAGTCATCTTGGCCATGACGGAAGCACAAGTTGGCCGCTATTGGATCGACCGCCGCTTGCGTGGCCAGCCCGGTCCCCCGCGTTCCGCGGACTCGTCACAGCTGCTCAGGCGCATCGCCGCTCGGCTCAAGGGTGCAATTACCTACGTACCAGCCGATCAGTTGGACGCCAGCGTCCGCGCGCTGGACATCGACGGCAAGTCCTACACCGACCCCAACTACGCGCTGCGCTGAATCACGGGCAGCTAGCGTCGGGCGTCCAAAGCTCGCGCCACTCGCTTCTCCGTGCCGAGCGCTTGGTATAGTGCGGGCGTGCCGCCATTCCGACTGACCACGACCTGTTGTGCGCTTTGGCTGGCGCTTGCAGCGTGCGAAGCCTCCGAGTACCCGGCCGGGACTCTCTTCGGTGCCGCGGCGGCTGGCACGCCCGCCGCCGGCAACGCGGGCAACGCGGGCAGCGGTGCAAGCGGCGGCTCCGCCGCGGGCTCCCCCGACACGGGTGGAGTCCCGGATAGCGCCGGCGCGGGCGGCGCGGCTGCTGACTGCGGCTGCGCCGGCTCGACTCAAACTTGCTTGCGCGGAGCTTGCGTCGCGGCAGACGACAGCCCGAGCACGGCGCTCACGACCAACGGCACCTGCCTGCTCAACGGTCCGCAGTTGCTCTGCGTCGGGCGACTTTTGGGAACGAACGACGACACGGCCGCTTCCGACATTCAGGCCACGTTGCTGTCGCTCGATCCCACTAGGGGTTACCGCCAGCTGTCGACGTCGGCTGGTGAGTCCTATTGTGCGCTCACCCAGGACTCCGAGCTCCGTTGCTGGGGCTCCAACGCCTTGGGTCAGCTCGGCACGGGCGATACCGTGCGTCGGGCTGCGCCGGTCAGCATCTCGGGCGGGCCGTGGCTGGTGAGCGCCATGGGCAGCGGGCACGCTTGTGCGCTCGACCTGGGTCGCGCCTTGTGGTGCTGGGGCCGCAACATCGACGCTGAGCTCGGACTGGGTGATCACGCGGCGCGCATGGTGCCCACGTTGGTAGACCCTGGTCCGTGGGCGCGCGTTGCGGTCGGCTGGGGCCACACCTGTGCGCTTCGCGACGACGGCTCGCTGTGGTGCTGGGGTCAAAACAGCGAAGGACAGCTCGGCCTGGGCGACACGAATCCGAGGACCATTCCGACGCGCGTCCCTGGTTCGACCTGGGTCAGCGTGAGCAGCGCCGGATTTCACACTTGCGCGCTGGACACCGCGGGTGCCGCCTACTGTTGGGGCAGCAACCAACGCGGGCAGCTCGGTTTGGGCGACTTGGCTCCTCGCAACGAGCCGACGCGTGTCGTGGTCCCGGCGGCGAGTAGCCTTGCTACGGGTCGTTTCCAGACCTGCGTTATCTCGAGCGGCGGAAGCTTGATGTGCTGGGGTGCGATCGACTTTGCGGGCGACGTCGAAGGCGCCCCGGTCATGTCTCCCCAGGCCACGGGACCTGCAGGCGGATGGACGTCCATCGAGGCGGGCTATGCGCACCTGTGCGGCGTGCGTGAACAGAGCTTCTACTGCTGGGGCAGAAACTCATCCCACGAGCTGGGCCTCGGCGACACGGCGCCGCGCCTCGTGCCGAGCTTGGTTCAATTGCCCTGAGCGCTGCGCAGTCGACAAGCCTGAAGCAGGCGCTGGTCGGCGACGCTGGGCTTCTCGCCCAAGTCCGCTGCGGCTTCGCTGCAGCGATGAGCGGCTGCGCGCAACTGCCCGCGCAGCACCCTGAGCTCCGCGGCTCGGGGGAACGTCGACAAGCGCTTGGTGTCCAGCAGCGCAAGCAGCTCTGACTGCTGGCCGAGCGCCCGGAGCGCGTCGATGCGCACGAGCGTCGCCTCGGTGCGCAGCGGTCCGCGAGGGAACCGCGCCTGATGCGCGGAAACCTCAGCAAGCGCTGCCCGCGCGTCGCCGCGCCGCAGTGTCGCCAGGCAATGCGCGAGGCTGTCCGACTCGGCCTGCAGCGTGTCGCGCGCCGCGACGTCAGGTCTGCGCTGACGACTCGTCGGGGCGGGCCCAGCAGCGAGCGGAGCCAATTCCTGCGGCTCGAGCGGCAACGCCTCGGACTTGTTCGAGGTCTGCTCAGGCGCCTCCGGCACCCGACCGAGCGTGGCGGTGGTCGGGGACTCCACGCCGGGAACGCTGCGCGGCGTCGCCTCGGGCTGCGGCAAGTAGCGCGAAACGCCCCACGCCAGAGCCGGAACCGCAAACGCTGCCACCGCCAGGGCCAGGACCCAGCGTGGGCGCGCCACGGGGGCGCTTCCCAGTTTGACCCAAACGCGGCGCACGACCCGCTCATCGACGTTCCAGCCGCTCGCGGCCCGAAACACCTCGATGGCTGCCGCATGTTCGCTCGTCGTGGTTGGCTCAACGGGCGTTTCGCTGAAGCGCGGCGGGTCCGGCTCGCTCATGGCCGCACCTTCGCCTTCTGCTCGGCGAGCTCGGAAAGGACCTTGGAGCGGGCCCGATGGATCCACACCGCTATGGTGTTTCGATGCACCCCGAACATTTCAGCCAACTCGTCTAAATTCTTCCCCTCAAGCTCGAAAAGTAACAGCGCAGCTCGGTGCTGCTCACGCAGGCCTTGCAGGAGCGACTGAACGGCTTCGAGCCGCTGCTTTTGCTCGAGCGTTTCGAAGGGGCCCGGCCCAACGCCAGCCGTTGTGTCCCCGAGCTCGTCCCACGGCAAAAAGCGTCGCCAGCGAGCCTTGCGGCGCGCGTTTTGTACGACCCGCCAAGTGATTTGAAAGAGCCAGGTGCCGACCTTGGCGTCGCCCCGAAAGGATTGGGCTTGCTGACCGGCGACGATGAAAACCTCCTGCATCAGGTCCTCGACGTCCAACCCGCGCCCACCGACCAACACGACCCAGCGGGCCACACTGCGAGCGTGGCTGCGATACATCGACTCGAGATCGAGCCGCTCGGCGTCGAGGCCGCGGTCCTCTGCCCGCCCCTCCGCTGAAGTGGGCTCAGCGATCGCGGGAGGCAATCCGGCAGACTTGGCGGGCATGAGGTTTCGGTCCGGGGGGCACAGCTCGCCCGCGGGGGGCTAGCGGAGCTGCAGGCCGATCGAGGCCAAGAGATCCCAGCGCGGCAGGGTGAGTGCCCCAGCGTAGCCTGCAATGGTCACGCTTTGTTCGCGGGCGAAGACATTCACCCGCGCGCCGAGCCATAGAGGCGCGACCGGTTCGACGCGCAAGATCGCCGCCAACGCCGGCTCGAGCCCGCGTGAAGCTTGATTCAAATCGTAGCCATGCCCTCGGATTGAAAGCCACGCCAGCGCCGGCCCTGCACCGATATCGAGGGCGCTCGCCGGGCCCAGGCGCGCACGGAAAAAGCCCAGTAGCTCAAGCGACGGTCGCCACCAGGTGACTCGCCCCGAGGCCAACGCCTCCTCTGTCGCGGGCATGACGAGGACCGACACTTCCGCACCCCACCCGCTGGTGTGAACCAAGAGCGCACCTAGCTCCAGCGCCGGACGCGGCGCATGCAACCCGCTCACGACGCCGACCTCTGCGAGTGCAAAGGCGGGCAAGCCCCGCGGCGGCAGCAGCCGCGGAGACGCAAGCGGGAGCCTTGCAGCGGGACGCTGAACTTTTCCGGGTGGCGCCGGTGTCGCCTCCGGTTGGTTGAGCTCGGGGTGCAGCACCAACATCCACGCTGCCATCGTGACTGCCGCCGCCTTCTCTTGCGCGGCGCAGCTGTCGGCGCCCGGCAGTGTGCGCTCTCCAAGCCTCCGCCCCGCCGCGTCGAAGAGCTCGACGCGCAGCACACCGCCCACGTGACGCAGCCGAAAACGCTCCTTTTCACCACTGGCGCGCTCGGGCAAGAGGGCGGAAATCTCGGCGCGAAGCCCGGCCTCGCTCGGGCAAGGCCCGTCGGCGATCTCGAAGGTGAGGGCAGCAAGTATCGCAGCGCCGAACATTTGCGTCCCGAGCACTATCACCCCGGCGTGAACGGTGAAATTCAACTCGCTCACAGACATATCGACCGAGCCGGGTGAAATGCCGCCGCGGAGGGCGACACGGGTTGAGTGAGCTCGTCATTCCGCGTCCCGTTTGCGAACGAGGCCGCGCTCGAGCCAGGACCTGCATGCATTCATCCCGACCCAGCGCGTACCTGCTTTCCTTCCTCTTGCCGCTGGTGGCGGCGCTCGGCTGCACGGGGAGGCTCTCGAACCCCGACGGCGATGCTTTCGTGCCGCCTAACAACGCTGGTCCGAACGTTGGTGGCAACGGCGCCGTGGGTGCGACCTCGTCAGTCGGCGTCTATCCGGTCCAGCGCATGACGCGGCGCGAGCTCACGAACACGCTTCGCTACCTCTTCAAGGACCCGACTCTCACTTTGCCCGACAGCTACCCCGGCGAGACGGCGGGCTCCGAATCGGGCTTCCCGCTCGCTGCCAACAACGTCGCGACGCTCGATGTCCGAGAGTTTCGCGGCATGGCCGAAAGCATCGCTGTCAGGGCGACTCAGGATTTGCCCGGGCTCACCGGCTGCGCGGCCACCGTCAACGACACGTGCCTGGGCGGATTCATCAAGAGCTTTGGTCGACGCGCCTACCGTCACCCGTTGAGCGCTACCGAGCTCAAGGACTTTCTGGATCTGCACACGGCGGCGCTCGCCGCGGGAGCCCCGGAAGCAGAGGCGGTGGCGGTCGTCGTGGAAAGCTTTCTGCAGTCCCCTCACTTCATGATCAAGTTCGAGGTGGGCGACGAGCGCGCCCAGCCCGCGAAAGACGCCGTCGCGCTGACGCGTTATCAGCTCGCCTCGCGTCTAGCATTCTTCCTGAGCGGCAGCGCGCCCGACGATGCGTTGATCGCCGATACCGACGCCGACAAGTTGAGCACGGTGGCTGACCTCGAACGGGTGGCGAGTCGGCTTCTTTCGGACGAGGCTCACACCGGCGACCTGCTCGGTGACTTCGACCTCGGCTGGCTCGAGCTGCGCCGTCTTTCGGGGCTCCACAAGGACGCCACGCGCTACCCCAGTTGGGACCAGCAGACCAACGACGACCTGAGCCAGGCCCTCGACCTTTTCACGACCGAGGTCGTCATGCGAGGCGACGGGACGTTCCAGAGCCTGCTCACGGCGCCGTTCGCCTTCGCCAACCAGCGGCTGGCGCCACTCTACGGGAAGAGCCTCAGCGGCGACGCTTTCGTCAAGATCGATCTCGATGCGAGTCAGCGCCGCGGCCTGCTGCTGCAGGCGCCCTTCTTGGCGACCACCGGTGCCGAGGACGGCTCATTGCCGCCGCGCCGCGGTGAGCGCATCTACAAGCATCTGCTATGCGGCACGCTCGGGCCGCCGCCGATGGTGATCCCGCCCCTCCCGCCGGCGGATGCGTCGCTCAAGACCACCCGCCAACGCTTCGAGCAGCAGCACAGCGGGCTAAGTTGCGGCAGCGCTTGTCACACCTTGATCGATCCAGTGGGCTTTCCGTTCGAGCACTTCGCAGGCGGGGGCGACTACCGGGCGCTCGACAACGGCGAGCCGGTCGACGCTAGTGGCACGGTGACCACGCCGGGAGGCGCGACCTTCGGTTACCGGGACGGCACGGATTTCGTGAGCAGCCTCGCTGCGCTGCCCGAAGTGCAAGCGTGCTACGCGGCGCATTGGTACCGCTACGCCGTCGGGCGCCGCGAAATCGACTCCGAGCAGGCCGAGCTTGCGGGCTTGAGCCAGCGCTTCACGGCGTCGGGCACCCGCATCAAGGACCTGCTGGTCGCGATTGCCAGTTCGCGGCCGTTTCGTTTGCGTGCCCCTGTGGAAGGAGAAACCCTGTGAATCGTTGCAATCTTGCCTGGTCGCGTCGCCAGTTCCTGGCCACCGTGGGGCTGGGCGCGGCAGCGTTGCCGCTGCTCGAAGCCGCCGACAGCGCGGGTGCCTGTTTGACGGCGCCGCCCAAGCGCGTGGTGTTCGTGATCATGCCGGACGGCATCGATGGCGGCACCAACGCTCCGCGCGCTTCGGGCTCCGACAGCAGCTTGGTCTTGCCGTCTTGGATGACATTGCCGGCGGAAGGCGGCGCCTCGCTCGAGACCCTGAAAAGCCAAATCGTCTACATCGATGGCCTCAATCAATCGGAGGGTGAGGATGTGGGGACACACGAAGCGCGGCCGGCGATCTTCAGCTCCAACACGCTCGCCATCAACGATGGCCACATGAACCACCGCGTGATCGGCGGCGGCCCAACCATCGACTACGTGATCGGGGAAAAACTCGCAGCGCAAGGGGTCGCGACCTCGCGGCGCGTCCTGAATCTGCAGGCTCGCGGCAAGGTTTCTTACCGAGCCTCCTGGCGCGGCAACGGGGATCCCGTCGAGCCGGAGCGCGATCTGTTCAAGGTGGTGGGGGAGCTCTTCGCAGCCGACGGCGCGCCCGCTATGCCGGACGCGGCGGTGGTGCGTCGGGTCGCGACTCGCAAGCTGGTGCTGGAACACAAGCTCAAGGAGCTCAACGCCTTCAAGCAGCGGCTGGGCAAGCCCGATCAGCTGTTGATTGACAGCTGGCTCGAGTCGCTTGCCGAGCTCCAGCGCGAGCTGGTGCCGCCGATGGCTGGGGTCGGTTGTGGCAAGCCGGCGCTCGGGCCAAATTTCGACGTTGGCGTCAACGAAAATTACCCGAAGACGCTCAAGTCGATGATGGACCTGACCGTCGCGGCGTTCGCCTCCGACGCGACGCGCGTGGCGATGCTCGAATGGGACGACTCGTGGGGCGACAACACCTTCTGCACGTGGCTCGGTTCGCAGTTCGAGAAGACCGGCGTAGAAAACACCGAAGCCGGTAACAACCACCACCACATCTCGCACGAGAATGGGCAGCGCAAGCTCAGCGTGGACGGCTGGTACCACAGCCAGTTCGCCTACCTGATGGGGCGGCTCGCTTCCGTACAAGAAGGCAACGGCAGCTTGCTCGACAACACGCTCGTCGTGTGCACGAGCGACGGCCGCAACGGCGCTTCACACAGCGTGCACGAGACTCCCTGGATCCTGGGCGGCGGCAAAAACCTCGGCATTCGCGGTGGCCGCTACCTGGTGGGCAAGGACGCCCCGAAACAACACTTGCTGGCCGCCGTCGCCCACGCCGTTGGCGCCGACATCCCGGATTTCGGCGGTCGCGCCCCGATGACGGGCCTCGGCTGACATCGCCACCCAACGCGTGAGCTCGGAAGCGGTAGGCTCGTTCGGGGCTGAATCGATTACGGCAGGGCTGACAGCTTCTCAGCCAGCATGCGCCGCGCGCGGTCGATCCAGTAGCGATTCGTCAGTCGTTCGGTGACTTCGGGGCGACGGAAGCCAGCGGCGTGCTCGATGTGCCATTTTTTAAGGTTTTGGTCAGTGATTTCGCGCCAGTCTTCGACGATGACGACGGGCAAGCCTGCGTAGAGCGGATCGAGCGACGAGCGCTTTACGATCACGATGTTGCCGAGGACGAGCGATTCCCAGGTGCGGTGACAGTCGAGGCCGTTGCCGTGTGGGCTGACCACGAACGCATAGCGCGTCTTCTCGCGCCATAGCTCGATCCGCTTCAGCTTCTGCGCTTGAAAGACCACGCTCGGATTGCCCTCGAGCAAGCGCTGCACGCTGTCGCGGTCGTCGCCCCAGACCTGATCTTTGCGCTTGTTGAAGTGAAAGTCGGCATGAGCTTTCAAGAGCCGCTCTTCGGTCGGTGGCATCTGGGCACGCAACACCTCGAGCTCGGCTTCCTGCTCGGTGGGCGTAGCTTGCTCGTGACCCCAGCGCGCACCGTTGCTGATGGTGTGAAAGTCGAGGCCAATCGGCAGCCCCTGCAGCTTGGGATGGCGCGCGCCCGAGTCGATGTTCTGGCTGAACCAGTAGACGAGCTTGGGGCTCTCGAGCAGCTCGCTCGTGCCCTTGAAGCTGCCCGGGATCGACCAGTCTTCGTCGCCGGTCAACAACGCGAACTTTCCGGTGATGCGCGGCAACGCCTCGCGCAGGAACTGCGGCAGCGCGATCAGGCGCATCCACACCAAATCGCCGTCTTTGACCTGCTCGAAGGCGCTCGGATCGAAGCGCAACGGCGCGCGGGCACCGCGTTGTCCGCGCACGAACAGCGTGCCGCCGTTGTGATCGCACGACAGCGCAAGGCCGCGGCTCCAAACCCAGCGCGTCGGCTCGAAGGGCCCGAGCGAGCGTACGCGGTAGCGCGCTTCCAGCGCTCCCAAACTTCCCGCCACCCGATTCCACAGCTCTCTCATGCGCTTTCCTCGTCGAGCGCGCGCTGGTAACAGCCGAGCGTCTGCGCAGCGCAGCGCTCCCAAGTGAAGCCCTGCACGTGGACGAGTCCACGCCGGCGCAGATCTGCGCGCAGCGCGGCGTCGGACACCAACCGCTGGAGCTCGAACGCGAACGGCTCTTCCGTGAGCTCGCTCAGCTGGAGCGCCGCATCGCCCGCGACCTCGCCCAGGGATGAGAACGACGTGGTCAGGGTCGGAGCGCCGCACGCCATCGCCTCCAGCACCGTGAGCCCAAAGCCCTCGTACGAAGACGGGAACACATGCGCCAGACAGTTGCGGTACAGCGGCGCCACGTACTTCTCGTCCGTGTAGCCGAGCAGCTGCACACGCTCGGCGACGCCGCCAGCGTTGGCTTCGCGCTTCAAGCGCTCGCGCTCACGCTGCGAAAGCGGGCCCGCGAACACCAGGCTCACGTCGCTGGCGACGCCGCTCCGCGCGAACGCGCGCAGCATCAGCGGCAAGTTCTTGCGCACGTCTCCGGCCCCGACATACAACAGGTAAGGGCCGGAAATATTTAGGTTTTTTTGCAGTTGAACGCGTTCGTCTGCGGCCCCGTTCACGCTGAAGCGCTGGTGGTCGACGCCGTGATGCACCACGTCGATGCGCTCGGGTAAAATGCCGAGCTGCTCGATCAAATCGCGGCGCGTCGCCTCACTGATCGCGATCACGCGCGCGGCGGTTTTGTAGCGCGCCTTGTCACGCTCGCGCTGCAGCACCCGCGAGCCGGGCAAGAGTGACAAATAGTCTTTGGCGAGCACCAACGGGATCAAGTCATGGCAGGTGACGATCCGGCGCTGGCGGCGGTCGAACGGCGTGCCGGGTGGATCGGGCAAATGCACGAGCCGGCTTTGCATGCGGTTGAGCAAGCCGCCCATGAACAATCGCCGTTCGACCTTGTGCCGCTGGTAGCGCAAGGATGAGGTCTTGATGCTGTAGTCACCGGCGAACAGCAGGCTCGGATCCTGTGCGCCGTCGGTTTTCCCGAGGTGCCGAACCAAGCCGGAAATCGTCAGCCCGGCACCGGGCAGGTTCGGGTACTTGCCGAGCCAGCCTTCGCGCGCCGACAGCGCGAGACACAGGTTGTGCACGTAGCGCCCGATGCCGCGCTCGCGCGAGCCGGTGTTGAGCGCGGTCATGTCTACCAGCACATCGATCATGCCACTCCTCGGCGCCCGCCGACCGCGGCGGCCTCGCGATAAATGGCCAACGTTTCCTGGGCGGTGCGCTGCCAGCTGAATTCCCGTGCCCGGGCCAAACCGCGCTGCCGTAACTGGTCGGTCAGCCCGGGCTCGCGCAGCCGTATCAGTGCCTCGCCGAGCGCGGCGTCGTCGCCTTTCGCGGCGTGTAGGCCTGCGCCGCCCATCACCTCGACCAGCGCTGGTGTGTCGCTGGCCAGCACCGGGCAGCCGCAAGCCATCGCCTCGAGAACCGGGATGCCGAAGCCTTCGTGAAGCGACGGCTGGAGTAGCGCGCGCGCCGCTTGCAACAACGTCGTTAACTGCTCGCCCGACACCGCCGGCAGAAACCGCAATCGCTGCGCTACGCCGAGCCGCTTGCCCAAATCCAAGAGGCCGCGCGCGCCGGTCACGCGTTGAATCAGCACCAGCAGCTCGTCTTCGCGCGAGCTCCTGGCGAAGGCTTTGAGCGCGACGTCGTGCCCCTTGTACGGCTCATTCTTACCGATCACGAGGTAGTAGGGGGCCGGGCTGCCGAGAATCTCCGCTGCTGCCTGCGCCGCAGCGCGCGCGTCCGTCGCCGGGGTGAACCGCGCGTCAGCCGCGTTGTGGGTCACGCGGATCCGCTCGGCACATGCTGGCGCGACCTCGATCATGCGGGTCCGCGTCGCCTCCGACACCGCGATCAAGCGGGTCGCGAACCGAAGCGCCCAGCGCATGCCGCGGCGGTAATACGGCAAGCGCACGCGCCGCATCAACGGTCGGCCTTCCACCAGCTCTGGCTGCTCCAGCCACATCAGGTCGTGGATCGTCACCACGGTCGCGCAGCGCAGGCCGCGCCCCATCAAGCTGAACGGCCAGTGCATCACGTCGGCCGGGCCGAGCCGACCGAGCCAACTGGGTGTGAGCAGGGTGCGCAAGCCGTCCGAAGGCGCAGCCACCGGGCGACACGTGACGTTGGGCCCGCGCACCGGCGTCGGCCGCGCCGGGTGCGTCCACAGCTCGAACGCCTGTTCGGGAGCGAGCTGCGGCAGTCGCTCGATCAGGGCTTGGACGTAGCGTCCGATGCCGCTCGGTTTTGGCTCCACGTAGCGGGCGTCGATGACGAATCGGCCCTGGGCTTCGGTCGAGCGTGCTTCGGAGGTCATGGGCCGCGCCAGGCGCGCGCAACCTAGCCTCAAGCGCTCGCGATGGCCAACCGCCAGCGCTCGAAGGCCGGGGGCGGGGTCGGTTTCGGGAGCGGGAGTGGGAGCGGGCTCGGCTGGGGCTTCGGGCGAGGCAAGGCGGGGCCGCGCTCGCGCGGGGCCTGGGCTTGGTCTCGGCGAGAAGCCGGTATGTGGGCTCGGTTTGCGGGCGTCGGCCCTTGGGGTTCAGTCGTAACGGTCAGCAGAGTCGGGGCTGTCGTCTGTCGGGGAGTTCGTCGTCCGTAGTCGTGACGAGCGCGAAAGCGAGGTCGGACATCAGTGCTTTCCAGGGCACAGCGCGGCGCTCGTCGCTGCGCTGGGTGACGCTCCGAAAGAGCGCGAGC
>JBBRMI010000149.1:0-20936 GCA_038230915.1 Polyangiales bacterium
CCGAACCTGCTGCCGTCACCGAAACCGCTGCCGACTGCGAATTTGTGCTGACCCGAAACCGCTGCCCCGACCGACCCCGATCCCGCTGCCGATCAGCCGATCCCGCTCCCCAACCCGGCCCGATCACCAATCAAGGCTGCACGGACACGGGCCCGAGAGCAAGCGGCTAGCCGACCGCCACGCCGAGCGCCGCGCGAATCTGCCCCAGCTCCGGGCTCACGGTGAAACGCAGCAAATCTGCTCGCCGCTCGCTCGGACTCGTGACCTTACCGCGCGGAAAGCGCGCGGAAAGCGCGAGTCCGAGCTCGAGGTTGCCGGATGCGACCAGCGCCACGCGCCCGGCCGTGAGCTCCGCGCGGCGCATGAACTCGGTGGCTCGGCGGTTCACGTCGTGCGCGCTCATGCCGGCTGCCGCGGCCTGCAAGGCTTCGAGTGCAGCTCCTCGCACTTCGCGCTTGAGCCCACTGGCGATGCGTTTGGCGTCGCCGTCGATCGCGCGCATGCTGGTCGCGCCGCCGACTGCCAGCGCCGCGAGCAGCAACTGTGACAGTTCACTGGCGCCCGAGAAATAGCACAGCGCCGCCTCTTCGGGCCGCGCGAAGCTGAGCTCGCGCGCCCACAAGAACACCAGCTCGGGGAGGCTGAAGCCGCTGCCGAGCGAACGCGCGCAGGTGACCTGCGGTCGGTCGGCTCCCGGCGCGAGTCCGAGCGAGCCGGGCAGCTCGGGCAGCACGTGCAGCTCGGAGACCGGCACGCACAGAAAACGCGATACCCAGTGCAGGGTCTTCGCCAACGTCGTCGTGCTCTTTTCCAGCTCCTGGCGCGCATCCTCCGGCAGCTCGCTGTCGCGGCGCAGGCGCCGGACGTGCTGGAACCCAACGCGCGGCAGCGCTGGTGCGATGCTGCGCAAGAGCGCGGTCGCTTCCGGCTGTTCGAGCCCGCTGCACAGACGCCCGTTCCAATCCGCGTACGACAGCGTGCCGCGCACGGCCTGCAAACCATCGGGACGATGGGCCGTAACCAGCATTGATTCGTTGATGTCGGCCTCACCGAGCGCGTCGAGGCACAGCGCCGCGCGGTAAACGCCGTCGGCGTCGCCTTTGCGCTCGAAGTGGCGCAGCAAAAACCGATAACCCTCGGGATCTTCAGGCGCGTGCCCACGATCTTTCGCTGGGGACGCTATCGGCGGCGAAAGCGCAACGAGCGGCTCCGGAACACGGGGCGCCAAGGGCGACAGCGAGGCGCGCGGCACCGTGATTGGATCCGACGGCGGCGCGGAGACCCAAGCCACCGGGGGCGGCAGCGGCGGGGGCGGAGGCAGCGCTGGCGCGTCGCGAATCGCCCGCTTGGCGGTGGTCTCGTCCGTCAATTCGTAGCGCTGCTGCGCGGGCGCGACGCTTTGTGGGGCGGCGCCGGGCACGACCACGAAGTCGTTTTGCGCCAGAAAGCAGCCGGCCGCCGGGATGTCGGCGAACATCACTTCTTCGGCTTGCATCGCCCGAAACAGTGACTCGGGTGTGAGCGCACGGAGGCTACCGCTCTGCGCGTCGAGAATCATCTGCACCAGGCCGGTGAACGGTGGCGGACCCTGCGGCGCGCCGCGGCCCGGTGGCCGCACGGCGATCAGACTCGAAACGCGCGAATCCCGACTGGTGAGCGCGCTGCCCATCGCACGCACCACGTCGAGCGGCGCACCCGCCGAGCCTTCGGCGAGCGTCGCGTCGAGCACGACCAGCGCCTCGTCCGTCACGTCGGCCAGCAGCCGACGCAAACGCGCCAACGTGAACGACGCCAGCTTGGGACCGTCGAGCAACAGGGTTGGGCCGCGCTCTTCCGACAACAGCGCGTAACCCCAAAAATAGAAGACGAGCGAGCGCGCTCGGCCACCGAGGCTCTTGGTTAGCTCTTCGATGCCCTCCGGTAGGCCACGCTCGGCGTCGAACGCGTGCACCGTAAACCCCGCGTCCGGTTCAGCCAAGCGCCGACCGGATAGCTCGACGTCGAGCTCTGCGTTGGGGATCGGGGCGACTTGGCCATTCTCTTCGTAGGAAGAGGCGGCAACGATAGCGAGGCGCATGCGGCTTACTAGTCGACCTCATTTCGGTTAGTGGACACGCCCGCCGATCCTGCCTTCTGGCTTCGTTTTCGCTGCGCTCCGATGCTCACGTAGCCACCAACGCTGCGCTTCGTTGCTCGCGAAAGCCTCGCCCGAAACCAGGCTTGGCGGGCGAGCAGCCGAGAACTCTTACCAATGGGCAGGCGCATGCGTCGATGAGGGCAGAACCTTCGGAGTAACCCAAGTTGCGTGGCCGAGCCACCGGTCGCGCAGGCCGGCCCCCAAAAAACCCCGGATCTACGCGGATCTTTCCAACTGGAGTCCATTCAGGGCACCGAGTAAGAAAGTAAAGAGCCATGTCTATCGAGCGGTTGACACTGCTTATGACGCGCTTCCGCCGCGATGTGGCCACGTTGCGCGTTGACGAGGGAACCTCCCCGCAACGTCTCGAGCCCGCACTGGCCCGCGATTTGCTCGAGTCGATGCTGCTGGCGCGGCACCTCGACATCGCGGCGCTCGAGCTGCGCGTGCGCGGTGTCGGGCATTACACGATCGGCAGCTCGGGCCATGAATCGAACGTCGTGCTGGGACGGCTCACGCGCGTGACCGATCCGTCGCTCGTGCACTACCGCAGCGCGGCGTTGCAGCTCGAGCGCGCGCGCCACGTACCTGGCTCCGACAACGTGCGCGACATCGCGCTGTCGCTCGTCGCCTCGAGCGAAGAGCCGGTCAGCAGCGGACGCCACAAGCTGTTCGGCGGCAAGGCGCTCGGCATCATCCCGCAGACCAGCACGATCGCCTCGCACTTGCCGCGCGCGGTCGGATTGGCCTACGCGCTCGGCTGGAAGCGGCAGCAGGGCCTGAGCCAAGAGCCGGCAGATTCACTGGTTTTGTGCAGTTTTGGCGACGCCAGCGTCAACCACAGCACGGCGCTGGGCGCGTTCAACGCCGCCGGTTGGGTGACGCACCAAAACCTGCCGTTGCCGCTGCTGTTCGTGTGTGAAGACAACGGCCTCGGTGTCAGCGTGCGCTCGCCCCCGGGTTGGATCGAGACGCGACTGCGCGCGTTACCGCACGTGCGCTACTTCGCGGCCGACGGCACCGACTTGGTAGGCTGCTACGAACAAGCCCGCGCCGCCATTGACTACTGCCGCAGCGCGCGACGGCCAGCAGTGCTGCACCTCGGATGTGTGCGGCTCCTGGGTCACGCCGGTAGCGACGTCGACACGACGTATCGATCGCGCCAAGAGCTTGAGCTCGCGGCCGAAAAGGATCCAGTGCTGTGCGCGGCCCGCTCACTGATCGGCGCCGGCGTGCTCGACGCCGAGCAGGTGCTGGTGTTGGACCGCGACGCTGAGGCGCGCGTGCGGCGGGAAGCGGAGCGCGCGATCGGCCAACCTCGCCTCAGCTCACGCGCCCAAGTCCAAGCCAGCTTGGGCCGGCCAATTCCGGCTGAATTCGCCGCCAAAACGCGCCCCGCATCTGTTCGCAGCCCGCAACTGACGGGCAGCAGCACGCGCCCTCAGCCAATGACGCTGGCGCAAGGCGTAAGCTTCGCGCTCGCGGAGCTGTTGACGGATGATCCCGGCTCGCTCTTGTTCGGTGAAGACGTCGCAAAAAAGGGCGGCGTGTACGGCGCGACCAAGGGCCTGTTCGAACGCCTCGGTCACGCGCGCGTCTTCAACACCTTGCTCGACGAACAAACGATCTTGGGGCTCGCGCTCGGCGCCGCAACGCTCGGCCTGTATCCGGTTGCGGAGATCCAGTACCTAGCGTACCTGCACAACGCCGAAGATCAGCTGCGCGGTGAAGCGGCGACGTTCAGCTTCTTCTCAAACGGCGCGCTCGAGAACCCGATGTTACTGAGGGTCGCCGGCCTCGCTTACCAAAAAGGCTTCGGCGGGCACTTCCATAACGACAATTCGCTCGGCGTCTTGCGCGATATTCCGGGCATTTCCGTGTGCGTGCCGGCGCGCGCCGACGACGCGATCGGGCTTTACCGCACCGCCCACGCGCTCGGGCGATTGCACGGCCAAGTCGTGGTCGCAGTCGAGCCGATCGCGCTTTACCATCGGCGTGACCTGCTCAGCGAAGGTGACGGGCAATGGTTGGCGGCGCCACCGACCGCCGGCGCCGAGTACGGTCGAGCGCGCGTGTATCCGGCCGACAACGCCCAGCTGCTGCTCGTGACCTACGGCAACGGCGTCGCGATGTGCCTGCGCGCCCGTGAGCGACTGGCAAAGAGCGGCATCACGACACGCGTGCTCGATCTACGCTGGCTGGTGCCGCTACCGTGGGACGACATCGCGCGCGAGGCCAGGCGCACGGGCAAAGCCTTGATCGTCGACGAGGCCCGGCACAGCGGCAACGTGAGCGAAGCGCTACTGGCCGGCCTGCTCGAACGCGCGCCAGCCGTGAAAAGCGCGCGTGTTACCGGGGCTGATTGCTTCATTCCGCTCGGCGACGCCGCCGACCTGGTGCTGGTTTCGGAAACGGAAATCGTCGAGGCGGCGACCCGCCTCAGTCGCAGCTGACGCCGAGCAGCTTGGCCGACTGCTGGTAGGTCTGCAGCGGCTGCCGGCAGGTCGCTTCGTCGAGTTGCTTCATCGCCAGGCAACCCGCCTCGGCTTGTGCGCCCGCGCTGCTCTTGCGCACGATCTTGCGGCAACACTCGGCGGCCTTCGCACACGCGCCGTTGACCGGTGCCCCCGACGAATCCGTCGCGCCATCCGCCGCGGGCGTGCCGGGCGACGCCGGTGGGCTGAGCGGCGCCGCCGCCGCGCTGACCGCCGCGAAGGCGCTTTCGGTGGCTTTCTTCGCCATGTAAAACGCGACGCCAGCGCCGGCCAACGACAAGAAGAACAAGCCGCCGCAGCCAATGCCAACCCACATCAACGTGTTCGACTTCTTGGCGGGCTCAGGCGCCGGGTATGCAGCGGGCGGGTAGCCTGGACCACCTTGCGGCGGGTAGCCGGGCGGACCGCCTTGCGGTGGGTAGCCGGGCGGACCGCCTTGCGGTGGATAGCCGGGCGGACCGCCTGGCGGTGGATAGCCGCCGCCGGGCGGACCACCTGGCGGTGGGTAGCCGCCACCGGGCGGACCACCTGGCGGTGGGTAGCCGCCACCGGGCGGACCACCTGGCGGTGGGTAGCCGCCACCGGGCGGACCACCTGGCGGCGGGTAGCCGCCACCGGGCGGGTAACCAGGGGGCGCACCACCACCGGGTGGATAGCCAGGTGGTGCGCCGCCGCCGGGCGGGTAACCTCCGCCGCCGGGCGGGTAACCAGGAGGCGCGCCACCCGGCGGTTGACCACCTCCGGGAGGACCACCGTAGCCACCGTATCCGGAGCCGTGCTGCGACATGTGACGTACTCGTACCACCCCCTCGGCCGCGGCGGAACTGCTCGCGCTCGGCGCTGAACTCACGTACGAAAGCGCGGCCATGCGACAAGCTTTGCTGTTGGCCGCCGTCGGGCTCTTCACTCTGCCGCTTCAAGCGAAGGTGAAGGCGCCGCCTCCGGCATCACCGCCGTTGGCGCCGGTCCACCAGGCTCGGGTTCTGCCCAAGAAGCAGGAAGCCGAGCAGCAGAACGAGCCTCCCGCGGCGCCCGTCGCGAAGCGGCCGGAAATCGCGTTCGAAAAGCTCACGCTGCCCAACGGCCTCGGCGTGATCTTGCAGCGCGACCCTTCGCTACCGCTCGTGGCGGTCAACATTTGGTACCACGTCGGCCCGCGCAACGAAGCGCCCGGCCGCTCGGGCTTCGCGCACCTGTTCGAGCACTTGATGTTCTCCGGCTCGCGCCACGTCGGTCGCGACTTCGACGTGCTGCTGGAGAGCGTCGGCGCCACCAACGTCAACGGCACCACGAGCTACGACCGCACCAACTACTTCGAGACAGTGCCCCGCGATCAGCTCGATATGGTGCTGTGGATCGAGAGCGATCGCATGGGCTACCTGCTCGATGTGCTCGACCAAGGTTTGCTCGACGTGCAGCGCGACGTCGTGAAAAATGAGCGGCGCCAGAGCTACGACAACGCCCCGTACGGCCCCAGCTATTTGGCGCTGCTCGACGCGCTGTTTCCGCCCGGGCACCCTTACAACGGCGCGATCATCGGCTCAATGGCGGATCTTACGGCCGCGACGCTCGACGACGTGAAGGGCTTTTTCCGCGACTACTACACGCCCAGCAACGCCACGCTGGCGATCGCCGGCGACTTCGACCCGGTCGCAGTCAAGGCCTCGATCCAAAAGTACTTCGGTACCTTGCAAGACCGACCGAAGAAGCCGACGCCCGAGCTCAAGCCGCCCGCGGCGCGCTACGGCCGCTACGTGGTGGAAGAACCGGTCGAGCTGGCCGAGGTGACCTTCGGCTACCGCACGCCGCCCGCGTACACGACCGATGATCCAATCGTGGACGTCGCGATGGCGCTTTTGGCCGGCGGCAAGGCCACGCGACTGTACCAGACGCTGGTCGTCGAGAAGAAGCTCGCCTCCGAAGTCAGCGCTAGCCAAGACTCGAATCAACTGTCCGGCATCGTCACCGTCGGCGCGACCGCTGCAACCGGCAAAACCATCGCCGAGCTGGAAAGCGCGCTCGGCGAAGCGCTGACGAAACTAGCGAAGAGCGGGCCCACGCCGGTCGAGCTGGAGCGCGCCAAGCGCGGCATTCTGCTGTCGACATTGAAGAGCCTGGAGCTGCTCAACGGGCCCGGTGGCGAGAGCGGACGCGCCGGCTTGTTGCAGCGCTTCCAACACTACACGGGTGATCCGGGTTACCTGCCGAAGTGGGTCGAGCAAATCGAGAAGGTGAGCCCGGCAGACGTGCAGCGCGTGCTGCGCGAGCACCTGGACTCGGCCAAGCGCGTGACCGTCGTGACTCAACCGCGCCCCAAGGCGCCGACGGCCAGCGCGCCAGCTGCCGCAGCGGCACCGGAGAAGAAGCCGTGAAGCGCCTACTACTTTGCGGTCTATTCGCGCTCGGTTGCGGCAGCGCGCCGGCGCCCAAGGCCGAAGCCCTCCCGCCGCCCAAAGCCGGCGCCGACGCAGCCAAAGCAACGCCCGATCCGGAGCCGTGGCGCATGCAGCGCCCGCCGGCCGGCGCCGCTTCCCAGCTGCATTTCCCGATGCCCGAGCAAGCCAAGCTCGCCAACGGGCTGCAGTTGATGGTCGTGCATAAACCCATGCCGGCCGCTTCGCTGTCGCTGGTGTTCCGCCACGGCGGCGCAGCTTGCCCGCCCGGCACGAGCGGCTTGGCCGCGCTCACGGCGCGCATGCTGACCGAAGGCACCCGCTCGCATCCGGGCGTGAAGCTCGCAGAAGAGATCGAGCAACTCGGCACCACGCTCGACGAGGACGCGGGACGCGACTCGTCGTCGTTGTCGCTGTCAGCGCTGACGGCGGATCTCGATCGCGCGATCGAGCTACTCGGTGAAGTCGTGACCGAACCGGCTCTGCTGCCCGCCGATTTCGAGCGCGTGCAGAAGGAGTCGCTCGATGGCCTGCGCGCTGAACGGCAAGCGCCCGAGCGCCTGGCGTCGCTCGCCACGTTGGGAACGCTTCTCGGTAAGCCGCACGGCAGCCCGGTCAGCGGCAGCTTGGTCGACGTGCAGAAGCTGACCGTCAAAGACATCGTCGACTTCCACAAGAAAGCCTACGGCGCCGGCGATGCGACGCTGATCGTGGTCGGCGACGTCGATCTCGGCAGCGTGCAGAAGAGCGCCGAACGCGCGTTCAAAAAGCTCGGTAAAGGCCGGAGCAGCCTTGAGCAGGCCTTCACGCCGCCGCCCGTACCGCCCGCGAAGCAGATCCTAGTGGTCGATCGGCCCGGCGCAGTGCAGTCGGCGCTGACGTTGGCGGCACTGTTGCCGAAGCGCGGCCAGCCCGGCTACGAGCAGCGTGAGCTCTTGACCACGCTGTTCGGCGGCTTGTTCACTTCGCGACTGAACCTGAACCTGCGCGAAGAGCACGCTTACACGTACGGCGCGCACGCCCAGAATATCGCCACCGAGCACTGGGGCGCGTTTTACATCGGCACCAGCGTGCGCAGCGACGTGACCGCCGACGCGTTGAAAGAGGCCCTGAAAGAGCTGAACTTGCTGAAGGATCCGAAGCTTGGCAAGCCTATTTCTGCCCAAGAGGTCGAGCGTGCCCGCGCCGATCTCGTGCAGTCTGTGGGGGCACGGCTCGAATACGGCGCACGCATCGGCACCAGCCTGGCCGACCTATGGCTGCATGCGCTGCCGCTCGACTACTACCAACGCTACCCGGCGCTTCTGGCGACTGAAACGCCGGACAGCTTGAGCAAGCTCGCGGCTGGCCTCGACATCGATCACCTAGTCGTGGTCGTCGTCGGTGATCGAGCCGTCGTCGAAGCGCCGTTGAAGGCGCTCGGTTACACAGTAGTCGCAGCACCCGCCGCTTTGACCGAGTAGCGCCGCGCGCTACTTCTTGCTGTCTTCTATCGGCAGTTGGTCGATGCTGAGCGAGGGCGGCTCAGCCGTGACGACTGGGGCCGCCGACGGCACCACGTGCTCGGAAGCGACCGGCGGCGGGACGGCAACGGCTGCGCCGTCGTCGCGCGTGGCAAACAGCGCGACCAGGCCTCCGGTCAGAAACGCCACCACACCCACAATCACCCACAGCAGTAGTCCCCGAGTCGCTACGCCACCCGTCGAGGCGGCTTTTGGTTTCCGCTTCTCGATCTCGCGACGCAGCTGGTCAATCTGCCGACGATCGCGGATGACCACCGTCTTCTCGTTGCGCTCCGAGCGTTTCTTGACGACAGGATCGGCCGGGATCTTCGGCGCATCAGCAGGATCCGAAGCCGGCGCCGGGTGATCCGAGATCACGATCGAACGCGCTTCCTCGGTGACCTGCGCGCGCGGCTTGGGCGCGTGGGCGCCCTGCTCCTGAGCGATGATCGCGTCGTCGCCAAGCTCCTCCAGCTGCTCGAGCTCTTCGGCCCGAGGCTGGTCATGACCACCCGAGGCGTGCGGCGGGACCCGGCTCACGCGGCCACATATAGCGAGAAGCACCCAAGAAGGCAAAGCCGGGACCACCGCGCGGGCCGGGTCATGTTACCCTCTGTAGCTTCGTGGCCTTCGAGGAGACGATCTTGGTCGTCGATGACGACGCTGTCAGTCGGCACGTGCTTTGCCAGACGCTGGCAGATGCAGGTCTCAGCAATGTCGCCTGCGAGTCGGGCACCGAAGCGCTCACCTACCTGGCTGAGCACGTGCCCCAGGTAGTGCTGCTGGATTTAGTGATGCCGGAGCCTGACGGCTACGCGATCCTCCACCACGTTCGCCAGACACCGCGCCTCGCTGAAGTACCGGTCGTGGTGCTGACCGCGCTCGAGTCGGACGACGAGATCGAGCGCGTTTTCGCCTCCGGCGCTGACGACTACGTCCACAAGCCGTTCCGTCCGGCAGAGCTGATAGCCCGGCTGCGCGGTCAGATGCGGGTGCGCGAATACGTCGAGCGCATCAGTCAACGCGAACGCCACCAGCAGACCGTCCTCGAGCTAACCCAGAAGCTCGCTTCCACCCTGGACATAAGGGACATCCTTTACACGGTGGTGCAGCGCGTCGCGCAGGTGGCCCACGTCGACCGCTGCAGCATCGTGCTGCTCGCGGAGTCCGGCGACCTCGGCTACGTACTGGCCACCAGCGACGACGAGCAGCTGCGCGACCTGCCGATCGATCTCGGCAAGTACCCGGAGATCCGCGAGGTGTTCCGCACCGGGCGCGCGCTGGTCATCCGCGACGCGGCCCGCCACCCGCTGTTCGAGGTCGTGCGCCACCGCGAGGCGGCGCCCGGCTTCAACTCGCTCGCGCTCTTGCCCATCCTCCACGATCACGGTCCGATGGGCGTGTTGTTCTTGCGCTCCAAGGGCCGCGCGGCGTTTCACGCCTACGATCTCTCGTTGGTCACCACCGTCGCCAACGCGATGGCGATCGCGCTACGGAACGCACGCATTTTGCAGTCGCTGCGCGCCGAAACCGAGAAAATCACCAGCGCGCGCCAAGAAGCCGAGCGACGCGTGCAGTTGTTCCGCCGCTACGCCGATTTTTTCGAGAGCGCCGCTGACGGCATGATCGTCATCGATCGCAGCGGGCAAATTCTGTTCGCCAATCCGCGAGCGCGCGAAGTCATCAGCTATAGCGAGACCGAGCTGACGGCGCTCCGCATCACTGATCTGGTCACCAACGTCGACCGTGACCGCGGTGACCGCATGTTGCGCGGCTTCTCCGACGGCATCTATCCGCGCGGAGTCGACCTGACGATCAGCGACAAAGACGGCGCGCCGATCATCATCAACGTCAGCTTCAGCTCGGTACTGCACGAAGACGACGCGGTTTTGTGCACGTTCCGCGACGTCACGCTCGAGCGCCAGACCGCGATCGAGCTCAAGCAGACCAAAGAGTTCTTGGAGCGCGTGATCGACAGCTCCGTCGACGGTATCGTTTCGGCCAACCTAAACGGCACGGTGCTGCTGTTCAATCGCGCCGCCGCGCGCATCTTCGGCTACTCGCCGAGTGACGTGGTCGGCAAGATGCGAGTGGAGCGGCTGTATCCGCCGGGCGTGGCGCGCGACATCATGCGGCAGATCCGCGATCCCGAGATCAGCGGGTATGGCCGCCTCGAAGACTACCGCGTCGACATGCTGAGCTCCGACGGCGGGCAGATCCCGGTGACGTTGTCGGCGTCGCTGGTGCTCGACAACGGGCGCCCGATCGGCAGCGTCGGCATCTTTACCGACATTCGCGAGCGGCTGCGGATGCAGGAACGCCTCGAGCGCGCGCAAGAAGAGCTGCGTGGCCGCGAGCGCATGGCAATCGTGGCCGAGCTAGCCGGCGCGGCCGCCCACGAGCTGAATCAGCCGCTAACCAGCGTGATCGGCTACGCCGAGCTACTGCGCCGGAAGCTCGAAGACGAGCCGCAGCTGTCGAGCGCCGCCGCCGTGATCATCCGCGAGTCCGAGCGCATGGCGGAGATCGTGCGAAAGGTCGGCAAAATCACGAAGTACGAGACCAAGAGCTACGTCGGTGGCGCGAAGATTTTGGACCTGGAGAAAGCTAGTGGCACGGACACGGGGGCAAAAGACTGACATGACTCGCAATCCCGACGCCGCGACGCCGCCGCCAGCCAGCGTCGACCTGCCTGACGGGCGCGAAACTCGACCGGCGCCGTCGGGTACCCGCCGCACGTCCGAAGCGCCGATCGCCGAGCCGTGGCGCGACGTGCTGTTGCGACTCTCCACCACGCTGCCGATCGACATCGCCTGCGAAGACTTGGGGCGCATGTTTTTGGACGGCGTCGCGTTGCTGTTCCCCGGCGCGGCGCTCGGCATCTGCATGGTGCAGGCCGGGCGCGCGGAACCGGTCGTGCTTTACCGGATGGGCCCGGGAATGCGTCGTGGACCCGAGCGCGATCCGTCGCGGCTCTTCCCCACCTACTGCGAAGAGCGGATTTACGAGCTCGACGACGGCAGCGGTACGTCCGGCTCGACGTTCCACGTCGCGCGCGACGGCGCGAACGAGCCTTTAACTCCGCTGCGGCGCGAGATGGCCGAGCAAGCCGCCACGGTGCTGGGCGCGGCGCTCAGCCGGCTGCACACCTACGCGCGCGCCGAAGAATCGGTGCGCAACTTCCACCGCCTGCAGGCGCAAGTGATCCAAACCGAAAAGCTGGCGTCGCTGGGCCAAATCGTCGCCGGCGTTGTGCACGAGCTGAACAACCCGCTGACGTCGATCATTGCCTACTCCGACTATTTGACGAAGAAGCTTGGCCAAGACTCGAGCGTGAACCTGACTGAAGACGCCGAGCGCGTGCGTCGCATCGGCGAAGCCGCCGAGCGCATCCTGAAGTTCACGCGGGATCTGGTGGCGTACGCGCGTCCGACCGGCGACGCGCGCGGGCCGGTAGAAATCGAAGTGGTGATCGAGCGCGCCTTGGTGTTTTGCGAGCACGAATTCGCGGACGGCCGGGTCGAGGTCGAACGCGAATTTGCCTCGCCGTTGCCGATCATCGCCGGCATTCCCGGCCAGTTGACGCAAGTCTTCGTCAACCTCTTCACTAACGCCGCGCATGCCATGGGCGATCGCGCGGGTATCTTGCGCATCGGCGTGCGTACCGCTGACTCCGGCACCAGCTTGCGCATCGACGTCAGCGACACGGGCAACGGCATCCCGGCCGAAGCCATGCCACAGATCTTCGAGCCGTTCTTCACGACCAAGACCGACGGGCGCGGCACGGGCCTCGGGCTGTCGATCGTGCGCGGCATCCTGGACGCCCACGGCGGCACGATTCAAGTCTCGAGTGCCACCGGCCAAGGCACCAGCTTCACTCTCACGCTACCTGTCGGCTAAAACGAGACGGAATCAACAGGAAGGCGCGAAGGCGCGAAGGACGAGATTTATTTGGGTGGGCGGGTCAGTGTGACTCGACGTGGCCGGCGGCAACCTGTCTTCCGTCGCATGCTCGACCAATTAAATCTTCCCGCCTTCCCGCCTTCCTGTTGCCTCGATTCCCGAGCCGTGCGGCTAGCGCAAGACTTTGAAGACGAGCACCAGGATGCCGTGCTTGTAGCTTTGGCCGGCGACGATGAAGGTTTGGCCGGGGCGCGCCTTCACTTCGAGCAGCGGCAAGAAGTCCTTGGCGTCGGGGCGATTGATACTGGCGACCAGGCGCGAGCTGCCGTCGGCCAAAATGTCCTCGAGTCGCGCTTCGAGCAGGCGCCCGTTCGGCAGCGTGAGCTGGCGTTTACCGCCGCGGCCGAGCCGCAGCTCGGTGCGCGAAAGCAGCTGATAGCTCGCGTATTTCGCAAACGGACCCTGGCTCAGCTCCGGCATGTTGCCGATGCGCGGATCCGGGTCCTTCGCCTCGTGAGTGCCGTGCAGCACGCTGACGGCGATCACCGTTTCGAGCTTTTCGGGCGCGTCGGCGAGCGGCTCGGCTGACAGCGCGCTCGGTGAGCGGGCGAGCCGGGGTTTCGCGCTCGCCGCGTTGGTCAGAGCAAACTGACCCAGAGCGCCTAGCGCCAATGCGAGCAGCAATCGGCGCATGGTCAGCCGGGGCCTTGCTGCGGAGTAGCCTCGTCATCCACTTCATCGTCGGTCAACCAGACCACCGGCGTGCTCGAGCTGCCGAGCACGAACACCCGCGCCTGCTGGTCCACCGCTTCGACGCGCTCGATCGCCGCACCCGCCGCTTGCGTAACCGCGGGCCGTACAACTGAACCCGTCGGGTCCGGCGCGCGTCGCGACCACGGCGACAACACGACCAAGACGGCCGCCAGCGCGTAGCCGATGCTAGCCTGCCGGCGCCGCTTGTGCTCGGCTGCGCGCACGCGCGACAGCGTCGGCTCTACCAGCTCACCCGCGCGCGCTTCGGCGCCGTGGGCCCAGCGCCGCACCAGCGCGCCGACACGCTGCATTTCCGCGAGCTTTTTTCGGAGCGCCGGGCTCTCGGCCAAGCGCGCGCGAAATTGCCTGGCCTCGTCGCACGACATTTCTCGATCGAGGTAGCAAAGCAGCCGTTTGGTCTCTGGGCTCACGCGCTCTTGGCTCCCGCGCATTCTTCCTCGTGGCAGTTCGAAAGGGCGCGCTGGAGCTTCTTTCGCGCGTGAAACAGCCGACTCATGATCGTGCCCTTGGAGACCTGCATAGCCTCAGCCATCTCCTCGTAGCTCATGCCCTCGACCTCGCGCATCAGAATGACCCCGCGATGGTAAGGCGGCAGTTGGTCCAGCGCGTGCTGGATCCGCAGCGAGATTTGACCGCGACGCACGACGTCGTACGGATCTGCATCCGAGGCCGGCAAGAGTGGCGATTCGCCGTCGTCGACCTCGAGCGCGAAGTGAAGCTCGGCCTCGCGCCGCGAAGGCTTGCGCATGAGGTCGATCGAAAGATTGGTGACGATTCGGTAGAGCCAGGTGAAGAAGCTGGAGCCACCTTGGAACTGGGTGAGCCCCTTGTGGACGCGCAGGAAAGCCTCTTGGGCGATCTCGCGTGCGTCTTGCTCGTCGCGCACCAAGCCCAGAGCGATGGCGAACACGCGTCGCTGGTGCCGTTCGACCAAGAGCCGGAAAGCGCCGGTATCGCCGGCCTGCGCGCGCTGGATGAGGCGCCTGTCCTGTTCGGATTCGTTCTCACGTTCCAGCCGGTTGGACGCGGGCTGCTCCCCCCTATTCACCCCTCTGACATTTCGATCACGGGGCAGCTCAACGGCGCTCGGATGGAGCTCCAAATCCCCAAAAACCAGCTGGGGAGCAAGAATACTTTGCGACATCTCCCGTCGTCATACGGGCCGCCTCCCAACAATCTCCCCAGGCCACACGAGAGCGAGCGAACAGGAAGGCGGGAAGGCGGGAAGGTTTCTTTGGGAGTGCTAGCCCGAAAGGGCATCGCTGCAGGGGTCGACGCGTTCGTTCGATGCTCCAACAACCAGAATTTCTTCCGTCTGGCCTTCCCGCCTCCCCGCCTTCCTGTTGATTCGGTACTACGGGGCGTCGTCGTCGGGGGCTTCGAGCGGCGCTGCTGCGGCTGGACGTTCGGGCAACGCTTCTAGCTTCACTTGAAGATCGAACAGTCGCTCGCCGCGCGCGACACGCAGGGTGACGGTTTTGCCTACACCGGCCAAGCTCGCGACCCAGCGCAAGCGATCGGGACTGGGCAACGCCTCACCTTGGAACGACAGGATCACGTCATCGACGACCAAGCCGGCTTTTTCGGCGGGACCACCCGGCACGACCACGCTGACCAGCACGCCCGACTCATCCGGCAACTTCAAGCGCTCGCGATCCTCGGGCATCAACGGCGCGACCACGACGCCGATCGCGCTGCGCTTCACGCCGCCGTCGGCGAGCAGGCGCGGGAGTAGCTCCTTGATCATGTTGACCGGGATCGCGAAGCCAATGTTGTTAGCGCTGCGACGGATCGCCGTATTCATACCGACAACGCGCCCGGCCATGTCGAGCAGCGGGCCGCCCGAGTTGCCTGGGTTGATGCTCGCGTCGGTCTGCAAGAAGTCGTAGTAGCCCGACTCGTCGAGGCCCTTGACGTCCTGAATCGTGCGGCCGCGCGCCGAAATGATACCGGCCGAAACCGTGTGCGACAAAGCGAACGGATTGCCGATCGCCACCACCCAGTCACCGACGCGCACGGCTTCCGAGTCGCCGAGCGGCAAGAACGGTAGGTTCTTCTCTTCGACGCGAATCACCGCGACGTCCGTACGCGGGTCGTGGCCGACGACGGTCGCCTTGACCTGACGCTTACGGCCGAACACCACGTAGATCTCGCTCGCGCCATCAATCACGTGATTGTTGGTGATGATGAGTCCGTTCGGGTCGTAAACGAACGCACTCCCAACGCCCTCACCGACGACTTGGCGGCGACCGGTGATGCCACGACGCTCCTGCAGCGTCTTTACGAACACCACCGCCGGATCGGCCTTGGCGGCCAGATCGGCAAAGCTGCTGGGCGCTTGCACGCCGGGCGGTGCCACGATCTGCACCGATTGCGTGACGATCGGCGCGGCGGGCACCAGCACAGCGCCCGACGGCAGCGCCGCCGGACCACTGCCCGCGGGAACTCCTGGCCGTTTACAGGCGGCCAGCGCGAGCGGCAGCAATACCGCGTTCAAAAGCGTCCAGTAGCGACGTTTCACTTGCCCTGCGCGACCTCGACGAAACGCATCCGTAGATCGTAAATCGCCTGGGAGAGCACGCGCTCTTCGTCCCCGGTCAAATTGCCGTGCGTCTTGTCTTGCAACATCGCCAGCAGATCGATGGTTTGGCGTGCCAGCGGCAGATTCTTCTCGAGGCCTCCGGTCGCGGGATCGGGCGCGTCGCCCAGGTGCAAGAGAGCCGAGTGGCTCATCGACACGACCAAGTTGAGAAAGTCGACAGCGGGAAGCTCTTTGGCCTGAGCGTGGTCCGAATAGGCTCGCTCAGCGACATCGTGCTCCCCGTTCTCGCTCACGCCTTCTCTCCCTCGGGCTCGGGCTTCACTTTTTCTTTTTCTTTGTCTTCTTCTTCATCGTCGTCGTCGTCGTCGTCTTCTTCATCCGCGTCGTCGACGGCGGCAACGACGGCTGCCTTCGGCTTGGCCTTCGGATCGAGGACCTCTTCGTCGTCGTCTTCTTCTTCGAACGGACGAATCGGGGCCGGACGAGCCGCCGGCGCCGGACGCGAGATGCGCGGACCGTCGATGGCGCGTTCCGACTCCTTCTGGAGCGCGGGCTGCTTCAGCTCGAGCACCACGGCCTTGTCTTCTACGTCGAGCAAGGCGGCGTCTTGGCGCTCGACCTCGTCTTCGGTGAGTAGGTTCTTGCGCAGGAGTCGATCGCGGACTCGGATGTCGTTCTTCAAACTGTCGAGCATGGGCATCGTTTTACCGTCGTGGTTCCCGGCCTAGGCGCCGGAAGGGTCCTTCTCGTAGCGCCGGGTCCCCCCCCGAAGCAAGCTCGCCGCCGGAATTAGCGACGCTTCTGCGGATTGCTCGGTCATGACTGCGGCTTCCGCCGCGAAAATCTCGGTCTCATCCGCCGGCCTGACTTCCAGCACCTCGACGTCGAAGCGCACCTTTTGACCGGCCAAGGGGTGATTCCGGTCCAAGATCACGCTCTCGGGGGTCACCTCGAGCACCCGCAACAGCACCATGCCGCCCGGCGCATCGGCGCCGTCGTCCTCTTCGGCGTCGAACACGTCGCCCTCCGCGACGTCGTCCGGGAAGTCGTCACGCAGCACTTCGAGCACCGCCTTCGGGTCGCGCACACCGAACGCTTCTTCCGGCTTGAGCGTGAGCGACTTCTTCGCACCCTGTGGCAGACCTTCGATACCAGCTTCGAGCGCCGGCACCAGCGAACCGAAGCCGAACACGAAGCTCGTCTCCGTCGCCTCGGCTTGCACGGCTTCGCCTTCGGCGTCGTGAATCATCACGCTCAATCGCACCCACATCTCGGGTCCGATCTGAAAACCTTGCGACTGACCCCGACGGCTCACGGCTCGCTCCGTTCGCCGACGCTCACCGGCGGCGCGCGTAGCTCACCCCACAGCGCGCTCTCTGCGACCACCCACGGGCTCGCCAAATAGACGCGACCCGGCCCACTCCGACCCGGCAAGTTGCGATTGACGGCGCTGACCGTTACTTCGTCAGCGCTGGTCGAAATGCCCGGACCAGAGCCGATGCAAGCTCCACACGCCGGCTCGAGCACGGTGGCGCCTACCTGCTCGAACAGCTCGAGGTAGCCGCGCTCTTCGGCGTAGCGGCGAATCGACAGCGAGCCGAGCTGGATGAACAACCGCACGCCCGGAGCGACACGGCGCCCGGCGCGCAACCCCGCCGCCAAGACCGTCGCGTAGGCGTCGATGTCCGTCGCCTTCGAGCCGGTACACGAACCGCCATAGGCAATGTCGATGCGCACGCTGCGTTGCTTTTGTGCGTCGCGCAGGGTGCAGCCGTTTCGCGGATCACCGGGTAGCGCCAGCATCGGTTCGATCTGCGAGAGATCGAGCGACACGACGGCTGCATACTGGGCGTCGGGGTCGGAGGCGAGGCCAACTAGCGGCAAATCCAAATCGCTGCCGCGTCGCTCGGTCAACTCGGCGCGAGCACGCCGGTCGAACGCCACGATGCCGGTGAACGCCGACGCCTCGACCGCCATGTTGGTCAGCGTCGCGCGCTCGTCCAGATTGAGCGTCGCGATGCCCGGCCCGCAAAACTCCAGCACGCGCCCAGCAAACGTGCCGGCGCGCTGCTCCGGCGACGCCAGCAGGGTAAGCATGGCGTCTTTGGCGCAGGTGCCGGGCGGCAACTCGCCAGTCAACTCGACCTTGACCGTTTCTGGCACGCGCACTCGCACGTCGCGCGTGTAGAAAGCGTTGGCCATGTCGGTGCTGCCGACGCCGAACGCCAACGCGCCGAGCGCGCCGGCCGTACACGTGTGCGAATCGGTGCCGATGATCACGCTGCCTGGCACGCCCAGCTCGTCGACCACCACGTTGTGGCAGATACCGTAGCTCTGCGCGCCGTGCTCGCTCTGGACCTCGTCGAACAGCTTGACGCCATGGCGCGCCGCGAACCGTTCCTGCGCGCGCTTCAGCTCGAGCGCGTGATCGTAGAGCTTGAGCTCACGATGGCGCGGAGTCAGCGCTTGCTCGAGTAGCGTCAGGTGATCGCGAAACAGCACCAGGCTATCCGGATCCGCCACTTGTGCGTCTTCGCCGAAGCCGGCGCGAAACAGCGAGTCGGCCATCGCGGTCACGTAGTCGTGTGAAAATCGCAGATCCGCGCGCACGAAGTACGATTGCCCCGGTGTGACACTGGGAACGCCGAGCTGGCCATGCGCACGCAAGACGCGGCTGGCGATCAGCTTCTCGACCAGCGTCATCGGCCGCCGGCTGGCGGTAACGGTTGCGCCCTGCACTTTCCCGACCAAGCGCTGCGCGTTGTACGCAAAAAGGCCGCCAGCTTCGACGACGTCGCGCGCGAGCCCTTCGACCCCGCGCAACAGCTCGGCCATCTCGACTCTTCCGGTCTGCAGCAGCCGCGGCAAGAGCTTGAAGTCCGTCGACACGAAGATGCCGAGGTTCTGGCAATTCTGGAGAAAGATCTTTTCGACACTGCGACAGATGATCAGCCGAATGCCGGCTTCGCGCAGCGCGAACGGCGCGGTCTCGCGCGATGAGCCGTAGCCAAAGCTCTCACCCGCGACCAGCACCTGAAAGCCTCCTGCCGCGATCTGCCCCGCCTCGACGCCGCCGCCGGCAAGTCCGACCAAGCAGTAGCGCGCGAGCGTCGCGTCGAAATAGTAGCAAGCCCACGCGGGCGTGATTTCATCGGTCGAAACGCGATCGCGCAACGGGCCTGCCGCCGAAAGCTCGACCGAACGGCCGTTGCCCTCCAGCTGTGCCCTGAGCACCTCGGGGCTCTCGCACAGCACGAACACTCGCCCCGTCAGGGAAAAACCGCCGCTCAACCTGCAGCCTCGACAACGGACATACCCGAAGAGTATGCCGGAAGTCGTGCCCTTGCCGCCTCGGAATAGCGCCGCCCTCGCGGCGTCGATTTTTGCGCTGGCACTCGCCAGCGTCAGCGCCGGCTGCCATCGCAAGCAACCGTCGCAAGCCGCCGCGCCCAGCTCCATCGCGAGCCCGGAGCCGAGCGCTGTTTCGCACCGTCCGACGAGCGAGCCATCGGCCCGCCAGATGGCGCAGATCCCCGGCGGAACGCTGCGCGCGGGCAGCACCCCCGGAGATCCGGGCCGCGTGCCGGAGCTGGAGGCGAAAAATCAGGAGGTCGAGCTGGGTCCGTTCGCGATCGACCGCCTGCCTTACCCGAATGATCCGGCGCAGCCCGCGCTGCTCGGCAAAGCTCGCGATGACGCGCGCCGTCTGTGCGCCGAGAAGAGCGCGCGGTTGTGCACCGAGGTGGAGTGGGAACGCGCCTGCAAAGGGCCGCGGCAAGATGAGTATCCCTCGGGGGTAATGTGGGACCCAAGCTGCACCGCCGGCACCAAGGCCTGTGCGACCGGCTTCGACGTGCTCGGGCTTGGCACGACCAGCGGCGAATGGGTCGCCAATGATGTGACCACCGACGCAATACGCCGGGCTGTCGTGCGCGGAGCCGCGGTCGGCGCGCCGGGAACGGACCATCGCTGCGCCGCGCGTCACCCGACCGATGCTGGTGCGCAGAGCCAGGAAATCGGCTTTCGGTGCTGCCAGGGCGCGCCCAACGCGGCGGTCGTGGGCGAGCCCAAGCAAGGGCCGATCTTCACCAGGACCAAGCTGACGGCGGAAGAGCTGGAGCAGGCGCTCGCGGCCGATCCCGCCGGCAAGGCGCTGGCGCACGACATTAAGTTTTTCCGCGAGCCCGAGGGCGCCAACACCGTCGTGTCGCGCGGGCCGGGCGACAAGAAGGGCTTCGACTTCACGGTCGCGCCACTGCTCTGGAACCCAACGCCGGGCGCCGAGATCTTGCTCGTGACGGCGCGGTCCGGCGAGACCACCTCGTTCGTCGCCGCCTTCCACGTGTTACCGGGCGGTAAATACCGGCTGGCGTCGACGTTCGTCCTGCAAAACGAACCGGGCCCAGTCGCGCTCGCCTACAGCCCCGACATCAAGCCGCGCGTGCACTTCTCGACCTGCTGGGGGTGCCCCGGCGAGACGGGCAAGGCGCTGTTTCGCAAGCCAGAGACAGTCGTGATCGTGCAGCCGTAGCCGCCTCGTCGATCCTGTAGCCTGCATTGATACGAGCGGTACAAAGCGTGTCGCGGCGGACCCTGCCCTAGCACCGGACCCAACCAATGAGCGACAAAAAGCTGCCTTCCTCAGCCGAAACGATCTGGAAAGGGCCGATATCGCGAGCGGTTCGCCGACGCGATCTTGGGATTTCCATCCGCATCCATGCGCGCCGGCGGCTCAGGCCCGCTCGTGGCGTGGCGCTGCGTGACTTCATCATCGCCGCTCTGATTGTGCTCGCGGTGGTTGCCGCAATCGCAGGCTGGCTGCCGGGTTCTATTCCAGCCTGGAAATCGTCTCTCGTCGTGGCCGGTTACTTCGTGTGCGCGCACGTGGTTCAAATCCATATTGGCGACAACTTCGAAATGTCTTTTCGGCGACGCCTACGACCGACGCTCATCTATCTCGGTCTGCTGCTCCTGCCCGGCCGCTATGTCACCGAATCAATCGTGACGTTTATCCGCTATCGTTCCCTGCCCACGGTCGACGACTTGCTGCAAAAAGATCGTGCGTGGGATGCCGACTTGTTTCGTTAATTCGGGGACGAGCACACACGCTCTGACGACCGACCCTTCACTCTTCGAGCTGCTGCGCCAGGTAGTTCTCGCGACCGATGTCGCCGAGTTGGTGCAGCTGCG
>JBBRMI010000150.1:0-19957 GCA_038230915.1 Polyangiales bacterium
AGAGGGACGCGGGCCGCCGCCGCTCACGCCGATGCGACCCGGTCCCGCTAACCGATCGATTTCACTGCAGAACTTGTGCGGGATCGACAGACGGGCACGGGCACGGGCACGCGAGAGCAAAGCGAATTCAGGGACAGACCCCGACCCCCGACCCCTGACCCCTACCGCCGGGTGCGGCGGTCGCGTTCCATGTCGGCGAGCCGTGACAGCACGCCGCGCGCGACGATGCCGAGCACGTGGTCGACGACCTTGCGCGGATCTTTCGGGTCGCCGCCGAACTCGAGCTTGCTGCGCGCGGTTTTGCCCCGCGGCAACCGCCCGAGGGCCGTGCAGCGCACCTTCAAGACACCGCGCTCGACGCTCAGGTTCAGCTCTTCGAGATAAAAGCGATAAATGATGCGACTGCCACGCCCGGCGCCCCACTGCACGCGGTGCGCCTCGTGCTTGAGCGCCTTTTCGAGCACCTGGCTCACGCGCTGGTGCTCGGGCAGATTGGCTGGCACCACCAACTGGTCGAGCACGATGTGGGGCCGCCCCTCCGGCCCGTCGTCGGGACCGATCAGCGCGGGCTCGGCGGCGGCAACGCTCGAAACGGTGCCGGTGCTCGTCAGAGCCAGGCTGGCCAGAAGGATCAAGATTCGTCGCACGCGCCACCAGCTAGCTCTCCGTAAAACACTTGGCCAACTTCGGAGCCGCTTGCTTGCCAGACCGAAGCCAAATTTGTGGCGGTCTTTGACGGAGGGGCGTGGTAGCGAATACCTTGCCGATGCGAAGGTCCGAGGCGCCGCTGCTTGAGCGTGATCCGCGCGGGCTACAGCTCGAACGCGACGTGATCGTGATCGGCGGCGGGGTGAACGGTGTGGGCGTGCTGCGCGACGCCACACTTCGCGGTTTTTCGGTGTCGCTGTTCGAGCGCAATGACCTAGCGTTCGGCGCCAGCGGCAACTCGAGCGGGATGATCCACGGCGGTCCGCGCTACCTCGCGTACGATCCGGACGTCACGTATTCCTCGTGCCTCGATTCAGGGCACATCCAGCGCGTCGCGCCGCATCTGCTGTTTCGGATTCCGTTCTTGATGCCGGTGTTCGCGCGCGGTGGTTTGGCCGCGGCGGCGACGCTCGCCGCCTATGACGGCTTCTTCACGCTCTACGACAAGTACCAGCCGCTGAAGGCCGGCAAACCCCACGCTCGGCTCTCGGCCAGCGACATGCAAGCGCTCGAGCCCGGGCTGGTGCCGTCGCAAGGCGGTGTTTCATTCGACGAATGGGGCATCGACGGCGCGCGGTTGTGCGTCGCCAACGCGCGCGACGCGCTTGAGCGCGGGGCCGAGGTGCGGGTTCACACCACCGTGCTCGAAGTGTTGCGGCGCGAAGATGGCAGCGCTTACGGCGTGCGTTACCGCGATCAGCGGACCGGCGAAGTCGGCGTGCGCACGGCTCGGCTGGTCATCAACGCCACCGGCGCCTGGGCGCCGCTGACGGCCTCGCTCGGCGGGTTGAAGCCGGAGGCCGCGCGCCTGCGCCCTGGCAAAGGTATCCACGTCTTCCTCGACCGTCGCGTCACCAATTACGCGATCGTGGCCAAAGCCATCGACGGTCGCCAGGTGTTCCTGATGCCGTGGCAGAACCTGAGCGTGCTCGGCACCACGGACGACGACTACTACGGCGATCTCGACGACGTGCTCGCGACCGGCGACGAGGTTCGCTACCTGTTTCAAGCCGTCGAGCGCGTATTCCCCAGCATTCGCGAAGCGCGCGCGATCGGCACATGGGGCGGCGTGCGGCCGACGTTGTGGGGCTGGGGAATGAACGAAGATCGCCTGTCGCGTGAGCACGAGATCTTGAACCACGCCAAAGACGGCGCGGACGGCTTGTACTCGATGGTCGGCGGCAAATTGGCGAGCTATCGGCTGTTCTCGGAAGAAATGACGGATGTGATCGCCGAGCGGCTCGGCCGCGGCTCGCCCTGCCAGTCGCACACCTTGGCGCTACCCGGTGGCGACGAAGCGGTCGATCCCATGCGACTGGTGCTGGAGGGCGGCATGGAGGCCGTCACCGCGACGCGCCTCGAGTATCGCCACGGCAGCCGCAGCTTGCGCATCCTCGAACGCATGCGTAGCGATCCGCGCGAAGCAGCAGTGGCGTGCGTGTGCGAGCCGGTGACGGTGGCCGAGATCCGCTACGTCATCGATCAAGAGCTCGCGACTAGCGTCGAGGACGTCTCGCGCCGAACACGGCTCGGCCTGGGCGCGTGCGGCGGCATGCGCTGCGCTGCGCGCTGCGGTCGCATCGTAGCGGACGCGACCGGAAAATCTCCGGCGCAAGGCCTGGCGATGGCGATGCGTTTTCTTTGCAACGCCGCCCGGCGTCGCAGCGCCGCGATCGGTGCTGCCCAGGCGCGCGCGGAGGCGCTGGCGCTCGGGTCGCTGCGCGCCGAGTTGGGTGCAGTCGCGGACGAGCCCGAGGTCTCCGCCACTGAAACGCCCGGAGACGACAAGTGAAGGTCGTCGTGCTGGGGGCCGGTTTTGCCGGACTTGCGGCGGCATTTGCGGCACGACGCGCCGGCGCCGCGGTCAGCGTCGTGGATCAAGGTGCCGGCGCTAGCGCGCTCTACGCCGGTGCGGTCGACGGCTTGGCGTCGCCTGACAACCCCGCCCAGGCGGCGCTCTTGAACGAGCTCGGGCCGCTACTCGGCCTGCGTCTCAACGCGAACGCCATCGTCGCCACCCGCGAAGGCGTGGTCCGCGCCACCACTGGCGCCGACACCGCCTTGCTCGATCTCGCGCCGCTCGCCGGCAAGCGCATCGGCGTCGTCGATGTCCCGCGCGACGACTGGGACGGCCCGCTGCTGGTTCGCGCGTTCGCCGCCAGCGATTGGGCGCGCTCGACCGGGACGCGCTTCGAGCTCGTGCCGCTCGACCTGCTCGAGAAGAGCTACCAGCGGCGCGTCTCGCCGTATGATTTTGCTACCAGCTTCGAGCAGCCCGAGCGAAAAGCGTGGTTGAACGAGGTCTTGAAGGCGCACGCTGGGCCCGATGCTTGGCTGTTCGGACCCTGGCTGGGTGTGAAGCGCGAGCTGTCGCGGGAGCTGACGGCGGGCGTGGGCGTCCCGGTGGGTGAAGTAACCTCGCCGCCCGGTGGGGTCGCCGGTGCGCGTATGGAAGGCCGACGCGACGCGCTACTGGTCTCGATCGCGGCGGAGGTGATAGCGGAGCGCGCCACTGGCGTGCGCACGGGCACGACTAGCGTCGTCGTTACGCTCGATAGCGGGCGTGAGCTGGCAGCCGACGCGCTGGTGTTGGCCGCAGGCGGCGTTGTTTCCGGAGCCATTCGGCTCGTCGGCGCGCTGTCGGGCGCCGAGCCTGCCGGCTTCGAGCTGTCGCTGTCCGGCCTGCCGCTGGTGCAAGCTCGCGGCCAGCTGCTGCGGCCGGTTTCGTCACTCTTCGGGGTCGATCTGGCGGTGCATGGCCGGGTTTTGCTCGAGCACGTCGGGCTCGTCGCCTCGGCCCGAGGCGCGGTCGTGGATGAACCGCGCGTCTTTGCCGCGGGTGACGTGCTCGGGCCCGCGCCGCCGAGCGTCGGTCACGCGCTCCTGAGCGGACTCCGGGCAGGAGCCGCGGCCGCCAGTTTTGGCAGCTGACAACGCGCGGTTCCGGCGGCGCGGCTGGATGTGCATTCTGTTCGCCACTGAAACGATGCGCACTGCCATTGCGCGGCACCGCCCATTGGAGTAGGCCGCAATTCGAAGGATTTCAAAGCCATGGCTGACCGTTCTCGCGATTCGTTTCAGACGCGTTCCGAGCTTTCCGTAGGTAGCAAGAAGTACACGTACTTCAGCCTGCCCAAGTTCGCCGCGAAGACGGGCAAGGACCTCTCGAAGCTGCCTTACTCGCTACGGATCTTGCTGGAGAATCTGCTGCGCTGTGAAGACGGCGTCGCGGTCGAAGCCAAGGACGTCGAGGCGCTTGCGGCGTGGGACGCGAAAAAGGAGCCCGACACCGAGATCGGCTTCCATCCGGCGCGGGTTGTGCTGCAGGACTTCACCGGTGTGCCGTGCGTCGTCGACCTCGCCGCCATGCGCGACGCGATGGCCGCCATGGGCGGCGACCCGTCCAAGATCAACCCGCTGTTCCCCGCTGAGCTGGTCATCGACCACTCGGTGCAGGTCGACAGCTATGGCAGCGCCGACTCGCTCGTGCGCAACACCGAGCACGAGTACGAGCGCAATCAGGAGCGCTACGCGTTTTTGCGTTGGGCTCAAGGGGCGTTCAACAATTTTGCGGTCGTACCGCCCTCGACCGGCATCGTCCACCAGGTGAACCTCGAGTACCTGGCGCGCGTCGTCTTCGACAAAGATGGCGTCGCCTACCCCGACACCGTCGTCGGCACTGACAGCCACACGACGATGATCAACGGCGCAGGCGTGCTCGGCTGGGGCGTTGGCGGTATTGAAGCCGAGGCCGCCATGCTGGGCCAGCCGATCAACATGCTGATCCCGCAAGTCATCGGCGTGAAGCTGTTCGGCACTTTGCCCGAAGGCACGACCGCGACCGATCTCGTGCTCACCATCACGCGCCTGCTGCGCGACCAGGGCGTCGTCGGAAAGTTCGTCGAATTCTTCGGCGATGGGCTCGACAACCTGCCGTTGGCTGATCGCGCCACGATCGGCAATATGGCGCCCGAGTTCGGGTCCACGTGTGGCATCTTCCCGGTCGACGAAGAGACGCTCAACTACTTGCGCCTCTCAGGTCGCAGCGCGGAACGGATCGCCCTGGTCGAGGCGTATGCCAAGGCTCAAGGCTTGTTCCGTACCAAGGGCCAGCCAGATCCGGTCTACACCGGTACACTGTCGCTCGATCTCGGGACGGTCGTCCCGACGTTGGCCGGCCCGCGCCGCCCGCACGACAAGGTAGCGCTGACCGACGTCGGGGCCGGCTTCAAGAAGGTTCTGCCGGAATTGGTTGCACAAGCCAAGAAGAAGGCCAAGGGCGCCACCGTCTCGCCGGAAGAGCTCGCGACGCGCGTGACCTCGTCACACCGCGGCGAGTCTTTCGAGCTCACCAACGGCTCCGTCGTGATCGCGGCGATCACCAGCTGCACCAACACGTCGAACCCGTACGTCATGCTCGGCGCCGGGCTCTTGGCAAAAAATGCCGTGGAAAAGGGCCTTCAGGTCAAACCCTGGGTCAAGACCAGCCTGGCACCCGGCTCCAAGGTCGTCACGCAATACCTCACGCAGGCCGGCGTCCTGCCGAGCCTCGAGCAGCTGCACTTCAACGTCGTCGGCTACGGCTGTACGACCTGCATTGGCAATAGCGGCCCCTTGCCGGAGACGATCAGCAAGGCGATCAGTGACAGCGAATTGGTCGCGGTCAGCGTGCTCAGCGGTAACCGCAACTTCGAAGGTCGCGTGTCGCCCGACGTGCGCGCGAACTACCTGGCCAGCCCGCCGCTGGTGGTGGCTTACGCGCTGGCTGGCCGCATCGACATCGATTTTGCGACCGAGCCGCTCGGCCGCGACAAAGCTGGCAATGACGTCTTCTTGAAAGACATCTGGCCCTCGCCCAAGGACGTCGCGGCGTCGGTGAAGCAGAACGTCACCTCCGAGATGTTCCTGAAGGAGTACGGCGAGGTATTCAAAGGTGACGAGCGCTGGCGTGCCCTGCCGGTGCCGGAAGGCGATCGCTTCGCCTGGGATCCGAAGAGCACCTACGTGCGTAAGCCGACTTTCTTCGAGAACCTGCCGATCGAGCCGGCTCCGCTCACCGACATTACCCGGGCGCGTGTCCTGGCGATGCTCGGCGACTCGGTCACGACCGATCACATCTCGCCCGCCGGCAACATCTCTAAGACTTCGCCGGCCGCCAAGTACCTGACCGATAACGGCGTTTTGCCGAAGGATTTCAATCAGTACGGCGCGCGCCGCGGCAACCACGAGGTGATGATGCGCGGCACGTTCGCCAACGTGCGGCTGCGCAACGGCTTGGTCCCCGGCGTCGAAGGCAGCTTCACCCGCTACCTGCCGACTGGCGAGCAAACCAGCATCTACGAGGCTTCGGAGAAGTACCAAGCCACCAAGACGCCGCTACTCGTCTTGGCCGGCAAAGAGTACGGCTCCGGGTCGTCGCGTGACTGGGCGGCCAAGGGCACGTTCATGCTCGGCATCCGCGCCGTCATTGCCGAGAGCTACGAGCGCATCCACCGCTCGAACCTGATCGGCATGGGCGTGCTCCCGCTCCAGTTCCTGGAGGGGGAGTCGAAAGAATCGCTGGGCTTGAGCGGCGAAGAGACGTTCTCGGTGCTAGGCATCGCCCACGGTCTAGCCCCCGGCAAGCTGCTCGAAATCGAAGCCACAGCCGCTGACGGCTCCGTGAAAAAGCTGAAGGCGCGCGCCCGCATCGATACGGCGGTCGAGCTCTCGTACTACCAGCACGGCGGCATCCTGCAGTTCGTGCTCCGCCAGCTTCTCAAAGCCTAAGGAAGGCCCTAGGTTTTCCTTAGGGCGATACGATTGATGGCTACTGCTGCGACTCAGAAGACGCTCACCCTCACGGATACGACGATTGGAAAAAAGGCGCTGCTGGCCGCAAGTGGCGTCGTGCTGTTCGGCTTCGTGATCGTGCATATGCTTGGAAACCTTCAGGTTTTTCTCGGGCCTGAGGTTTACAATCACTACGCTGAGTCGGCCAAGAGCAATCCTGTCGTGCTGTACGGTGCCCGCCTCGTGCTGCTCGTCGCCGTCATCACGCACATCGTGCTGGTGATCCAGCTGTACACGCGGTCGCTGGCGGCGCGGCCGGTCCGCTACCGCGTGAAGAAGAACATCGCGACCAGCTACGCGGGCGCGACGATGAAGTACAGCGGGCCCGCGCTGCTGCTCTACATCCTGTTCCACTTGGCGCACTTCACCGCGCCGGGCATGTCGCTCGGCAACTACGACCACAGCCCGGTCGACGTTTACAGCAACCTGGTCAACGCGTTCCAAATCCCTTGGGTCGCGCTCTTGTACGTCACCGCCAACTTGCTGCTGGGCATGCACCTGTATCACGGAGCTTTCAGCCTACTGCAGTCGCTCGGCTTGAATCACCCACGCTACAACACGCGCGCTCGCCACGGCGCACGCTTCTTCGCTTTGCTGGTCACGACCGGGAACGTCGTCATGCCGCTCAGCGTGCTGTTCGGCATCATTCGCTAAAGGTTCGGACGAAACTCATGGAACTCAACGCTCGCGCACCCGCGGGACCGATCGAGAACCGCTGGAGCGACCACCGCTTTCACAGCAAGCTCGTCAACCCGGCCAACCGCCGGAAATACCGGATTATCGTCGTCGGCTCGGGCCTGGCGGGCGGAGCCGCCGCCGCGACTTTCGGCGAGATGGGCTACAACGTCTCCTGCTTCTGTTACCAGGATAGCCCGCGCCGCGCGCACAGCATCGCCGCGCAAGGTGGCATCAACGCCGCCAAAAACTACCAAAACGACGGCGACAGCACGTACCGACTGTTTTACGACACCGTCAAGGGCGGCGATTTCCGTGCCCGTGAGTCGAACGTCTACCGGCTCGCCGAGCTGAGCGTGAACATCATCGACCAGTGCGTCGCGCAGGGCGTGCCGTTCGCGCGCGAGTACAGCGGCTTGCTTGCCAATCGCTCATTCGGTGGCGCGCAGGTGGCGCGTACCTTTTACGCGCGCGGGCAAACCGGCCAGCAGCTGTTGCTCGGCGCCTACCAATCGCTCGAACGGCAGATCGAGGCCGGCACGGTCAAGATGCACTCGCGCACCGAGATGCTCGACCTGATCGTGATCGACGGCCGCGCGCGCGGCATCGTCACGCGTGATCTGGTGAGCGGAAAAATCGCCGCTCACCTCGCCGACGTCGTCGTCCTGTGCTCGGGTGGCTACGGCAACGTCTTCTACCTTTCGACTAACGCCAAGGGCTGCAACGCCAGCGCCACGTGGCGCTCGCACCGTCGCGGCGCCTTGTTCGCCAACCCTTGTTACACGCAGATCCACCCGACTTGCATCCCGCAGAGCGGCGACTACCAGTCGAAGCTCACCTTGATGAGCGAGTCGCTGCGCAACGACGGTCGCGTCTGGGTGCCGAAAAACGTCGCTGATTGCACGAAGGATCCGGCCTCGATTCCGGAATCCGAGCGCGACTACTACCTCGAACGGCTGTACCCCAGCTTCGGCAACCTGGTGCCGCGCGACATCGCTTCGCGCCGCGCCAAGGACACGTGCGACGAGGGTCACGGCGTCGGTCCCGAGGTGCTCGGCGTGCGGCGTGGCGTCTATCTAGATTTCGGCGACTCGATCAAACGGCTGGGCCGCGCCATCGTCGCCGAGCGCTACGACAACTTGTTCCAGATGTACGAGCGCATCACTGGAGAAAATCCGTACGACGTGCCGATGCGCATGTACCCGGCCATCCACTACACGATGGGGGGCTTGTGGGTCGACTACGACCTTGCCAGCACCGTGCCCGGCTTGTTCGTCGGCGGCGAAGCGAATTTCTCCGACCACGGCGCCAACCGCTTGGGCGCGAGCGCGCTGATGCAAGGCTTGGCGGACGGCTACTTCATCTTGCCGGTCACGGTCTCGAACTTCCTGGCTTCGCAGAAAACCGGCGCGGTCGACGAGAACCACCCGGCCGTGAAGCAAACCGTCACCGAGGTCGAACAGCGCATCGACCGGCTGCTCTCGATCAAGGGCAAGCGCACGCCGGACTCGTTCCACCGCGAGCTCGGCGGCCTGGTTTGGGATCAATGCGGCATGGCCCGCACCGAAGCCGGCTTGAAGGTCGCGCTCGAGAAGATCCCGGCGTTGCGCGAGGAGTTTTGGAGCAACCTGTCGGTGCCCGGCACCGGCGTGGAGCTGAACCAATCCCTCGAAAAGGCCGGCAGAGTCGCCGATTTCCTCGAATTCTCCGAGTTGATGTGCCGCGACGCCCTGCACCGCAATGAATCGGCGGGCGGCCACTTCCGCGAAGAATTTCAAACCGACGACGGTGAAGCCAAGCGCAACGACGACGAGTTCTCGTACGTCGCAGCCTGGGAGTACACGGGCGACGTTTCGAAGCCCAAGCTCAACCGTGAGCCGCTCACCTTCGAGTACGTGCACCCGAGCCAGAGGAGCTACAAATAATGTCTCGTGCGATGAACCTCGTGCTCAACGTCTGGCGCCAAAAAAATCCGACCACCCCCGGTAGGTTTGTGCGTTACGAAGCCAAGAACGTGAACGACCACATGTCGTTCCTCGAGATGCTCGACGTCGTGAACGAGGAGCTGGCCGCCAAGGGCGACGAGCCGATCGCGTTCGACCACGACTGCCGTGAAGGCATCTGTGGCTCGTGCGGCGTCGTGATTGACGGCGTGCCGCACGGCCCGGTCGGCGGCACCACCACCTGTCAGCTACACATGCGCAGCTTCAAAGACGGCGACGAGTTGACCGTCGAGCCGTGGCGCGCCGGCGCTTTTCCGATTGTGCGCGATCTGGTCGTCGACCGCAGCGCCTTCGACCGGATCATCCAAGCCGGCGGCTACATCTCGCTCCGCACCGGCGCTGCGCCCGAAGCCAATTCGCTTCCGATCGCCAAAATCGACTCGGATGCGGCCTTTGACGCCGCCACCTGCATCGGCTGCGGCGCGTGCGTGGCCGCTTGCCCCAACGCGTCGGCCGCGCTGTTCACGGCCGCCAAGATCTCGCACCTTGCGCTCCTGCCGCAAGGCGAGCCCGAACGCAAAGACCGCGCCCGCAAGATGGTCGCGCAAATGGACGCCGAAGGCTTCGGTCATTGCACCAGCCACCAAGAATGCGAAGCCGCCTGCCCGAAGGGCATCAGCATCGGCTTTATCGCCAAGATGAACCGCGAGCTCTTGTCGGCCATGGCAACGGCGCCGAACGACGTCGTCAAGCCGAAGTAGGCAGGGGGCTGCAGCGCTGCAGCTTCAATTGCAGAAGCTATCGTAGCGGTCTCGGGCAACGCCTGGCGGCTTTTCGATCTCGCTGCGCTCGTGCTGCGCACGACGCTCGCGTCCTGGCCGACCGCCCCAGCTGCTGACCCAGCATCCACGTTTCGTGGCTAGACCGACGAGCGAACAGGAAGGCGGGAAGGCGGGAAGATTCTGGATGTTCGAGCGGGCGCTTGAGGCGCCATGGCTGCCCCCACGAGCGAGCTTGTCCGTACCATCCACCCCAAATCTGAGGTCTCGCCCTTCCCGCCTTCCTTTGACCATTGGTCTCATTTTTCCGCTGCGCGCCCGCCAAGCTGGTTTCTGGCCAGGCTTTCGCGAGCAACGGAGCGGGAACGTACTCCTGGACGTGAGCACCGGAGCACAGCGCCAAAAGCCCCAACACGCAGAGATCGGGCGAGACGAGTGCGGGCGCCACTCCGCTCACGGATGTGCCGGATCATTTAATCGGGATTCGGCGTCGTGGTGGGGTGCGATTGCTAAGCTCAGCGCGCCGCGGAAGATCTTCGCCGCTAAGGGTCCGCGAATGGCTCAGTCAGTCGATGATCGCGGCCGAGGCGCCCGGATGGCGAGGCGCGACGAAGGCGCATGCTGCGGTATGTAACTGAGGAGCAACGAAGCCCGCCGGGATGCATCGGCCGCGAGGGCGACTGACTTAGCCATTCGCGGGCCCTAAGTGGAGATGGTTGGGTTATCATTGCGGAAGCGTGCCTTCGTTGTGGTTGAGTGGTGTCGGAGTGTTTTTGGGCCTCGCGGGCGGTGCCGCGGCGCCGGCTAGTGAGCCGCGCCAGATGCGGCTTGTTTATGTGCGCGAGACGGGCGCGGAGAGCTGTCCGGATGAAGGGCGAGTCCGCGCGGCAGTGGCCGGGCGACTGGGTTACGATCCGTTCAGTGCGGCGGCGAGCGCGACGGTAGTGGCGCGGATTACGCGCGAGAACGGCCGGTTTTTCGGCAGTATCGAGATCGTGGACGAAAGCGCCGGGTCGCGCGGCAACCGCGAGCTGAGCACCGAGGGCGCTGAGTGCGACGAAATGTCGCGCGCGATGGCGCTGTCGATCAGCATCGCGATCGATCCGGAGCATGCAGAATCGGACAGCTCGGAAGGCCCGCGGACAGACCAGACGTCGACTGCGGTCGCACCGCCGAGTCCTTCGGCGGCGAGCCCTGCGCGGGGCGCGTTGCCTCCGCCTCGTCCCGACCCGCGGTCCACCAGCGACCGCCCGGTTAACGTCGAGAGGCCTGACGCCGGCGCGGGGAAGCCCGCCTTTTCGAGCTGGTTGGCGGCGGTTTCGATGCTGGGTGTTGGCACCGCTCCGGTGTTCGGCGGCAGCTTGACGCTCCAAGCTAGGCGTGGGCGCTGGTCGCTCGGTGCAGGTGGCCGGTTGCTCAGCGGCCCGCGCGGCGCCGCGCAGGGCGACACCGAGCTTCGCGCTACGTTGGCGGCGGGGGAGCTAGCGGGTTGTTTCGAGCACGGCCCGCTCAGCTACTGTGCCTTGGGACTGGCTGGTGCCACGTGGGCGCGAGCGAGCAGCATTGCGGTGCCGCGCACGGCCGTCGGGGCATTCGGGGCGCTCGGCGCGCGCGTCGCCGCCGCGGCGCCGTTGTCACGCTCGTTCGAAGCGTTCGCCCAAGCCGAACTGCTTGCGGTGCTATCTCCGATCCATCCCCAGATCGATGGGCAGGATGTGTGGCAAGCGCCGCCGGTTGCCGGCGGCCTGGGCGTGGGAGTCCGGGTGCGCTTTTGGTGATGGATCGCGGTGGGGCTGGCCAAATGGGGGGTGTGAAGTGGCGCGAGGCGCAGTCCGAGGCCGCTCAGCTCACCGTCATTCGGCCGCGCTTCCCCGAGCTTTTCGAGGCCTACGCCGGGTATGTGTGGACCACCCTGCGGCGCTTGGGCGCTCGACCCAGCGAGCTCGATGATTTAACGCACGATGTTTTCGTTCAAGTTTTTCGTCACCTCGACGAATACGACCAGGCTCGGCCGATCAAGCCGTGGTTGTTCGGATTCGCGTTTTGGATCGCGTCCGAAGACCGTCGCCGCGTGCGCCGGCGTCCCGAGCTCGTGGTCGACACGCTGGAGGCTGTCGACCTCAACCCGACTCCGGTCGAGCACCTGCTCGCTCAAGAGCGACGCGAGTTGGCGTGGGCGGTGCTGAGCGAGCTCGAGCTCGATCAGCGCGCCGTGTTCATTTTGCATGAGCTCGACGGCTGCCCGATCCCCGAGGTGGCGGACGGCCTGGGCATACCCGTGCCGACCGCCTACTCACGGCTGCGGCTGGCGCGCGTAGACTTCAACCGCATCGCGCGCCGACTGCGGAGCAGACAGAGGTAGCCATGGCCGACGTTGACGATTCCGCAGACAACGCGTTGCTCATTACCGAGCTACGCCTAGATACCGCGACTGAAGCTACCGCCTTGGCTGCGGTGCGCGAGCGGCTCGCGGTCAGTTTGACTGCCGGGCACGCGACTGCGGCAAGCGAACGACGAACGCCATCGGCTTCTACCAGCGTGCGTCGTAAATTCGTGGCGGCTTCGCGGAGCGGGTTGCTGGCCGCGCTCGCGGTCGGCACGGCGCTCGGCGCAGCCGGTCACGCTCTGGTGCGCGCTGAGCTCGAACGCCGCGCCGAACGCGATAGCGCAGTCGAGAAAAGCTCGGTGGTTGCCAAGAAACGCGACGTTTTGGCGCCCAGCGCTCAAATGCTTCCGGCGGCGTTGCCTGCAGTGCCGGTGAGCGTTGCCAGCGCTTCGAGCGGTGTCGTGACGTCCGCTCCGACCCGTCCGTGGCTGCTGCCCCGCGCCGAGATTGCACAACTCGAAGCGGTGCCGTCTGCCGCGCCGGGCACGAGCGATAGCTTGGAGCCGGAGCTTCGTCAGTTGGATCAAGCGCGCAACGCCATCGCTCATGGCGAGCCGGCGCAAGCGTTGGCCACGCTCGCCGCCCACGCTCAGCTTCACCCGAGCAGCATCCTGCAGCAGGAGCGCGATGCACTCACGGTCAAGGCGCTGGTGGCGGCCAAGCGCTACGCGGAGGCGCGCGCCGCAGGCGATAGCTTCGCGCTGCGCTACCCGCACAGCTTGCTGCTCGATTCGGTCCAGCACGCGCTCGGGTCGATTCCGTGATGGAAGCCGGCCGCGACGGTCAAACGTTAAGCACGGGCTTTTAGATGAGAACATCCTCAGCGAGTCGCTTCACGATCCTCTCGACCTTGGCCGCGCTCAGTGCGTGCGGTCAAACCTTGAACGTGGGCTCTCGCGGGGCAGGTGGCTCCAGCGCCAGCGACCAGGGCGTGGGCGGCAACGTCGACGGCAGCGTGGGCGGCAACGTCGGCGCAATGATCACGAGCGGGGGAACGCCGCCGAACCAGCCCAAAGCGGGCCGTGGGCCCGGCGGCGCAGCGGATGATCTCACAGTGGGCGGGAGCGACGCCGGCGCTGGAGCACCTGGGGAACCTGGGGCACCACTTTACGATTTCGTGCTGATCCCCGCGCTGCCGGCGCCAACGGTTCCGCCCAGCGACGCGCAGCCCGGCGACGAGATCAGCTTCGATGTGTATCCATCCAGCGCAAGCGCCGACGGCAAGGTGATCTTCGGGAGCTCGGAGACTTTCTATCGCCACGTCAACAGCTCGCTCGGCGCGACAGACGCTGCCCTCTTCGCGTGGACCGCCGCGACCGGTACGCAGCGTATCGGTGCGGGCTTTCCAGTTCGAGAGTGGCCGGACCTCTACCCAAGTCCGTCCTGCGTCGCGAGCGACGGCTCTTCAGCGCTCTTCCAAATGGGTTCCGGACCGGAGGCGTTCAAGATCTCGCGTTGGACGTCCGCCACTGGCCTTGTCCCGCTAGCGTTGCCCCTTGATTTTCATGATGCGTACCTCCAGAATTGCTCGCCCGATGCGACCCGAGCCGTCGCGGACACCCCAGAATCCGACGCAAATCGCCCACTTTATTGGCAGCTCGGCAAGAATCAGAACGCTTTCACCCAGGCCGCCACGTTGCCCGCTGGTGCACAGAGCCAACTCGCGCTCAGCCTCGACGGCACCGCCGGCATCCTGAGCGTTAGCGGCGAGGGCGTGGCGGGAGTCGATTACTACCGGTGGCAACCAGACAGCGCTCCGGTCAAGCTGGTCTTTCCAACCGGCTACAGCTGCCAGGGCGAATTCCTCAGCGCCAACGGCAACGTGATTGCCGGCACCTGTTACGGCAACGCAGGCAACCGAGAGGGGCGCCTCTTCCGTTGGACACCGGCTGGCGGCCTCGTCTTGCTCGACCAGCCGGTGACGCAAGCGTTGCTGCTGAGCGCGGACGGCAACACGCTATTTGTAACCAATGACGCTAATTCTCAACTCATGGTGTTTTTGGGCGAAACCCTGACGAAGACCGTACAGATGCAACCCGAGATGTCCGTGACCTTCAAATACGGCGCTGACGCGGTAGTGCCCGTTAGCGCCGCGAATGATGCGGGCTCACGCCCGGGCGTGTTCACCAAAGAAGGCAACCTGCGACTCCTTCCGGTTCTACCGAAGCTGCCGTTCAATCAACTGACCCTGACGGTGAACGAGGGCACGATCGGCATCGGCGCGGCTTGGCCGGCCGGTACCCAAGTGCAAGATGCGGCGCGCGGGGACGGTGTCGCGGTCGTTTGGGATCAGATCGGCATTCGCGACGTCGCCGCCGAGCTGCTCGCCGCCCACGTCGACCTGCAGCAAGCCGGAGGCCTGGTCGCCGAACACGTCTGGCTCGACGACCGCACGATTCGCATCGAAGGCCGGTGCTGGACCGAAAACCAATTCAACCACCAAGTCTTCGTCGCCACGCTGCCCCGGCGCTAGGTCCAGTCGCAGCGGGGACGGGTAGGCTAGGGTTCGGGCGCCGGTAGCGGTGCGCACGAACAAGGCGACGGCGGCAATGTTGACGACGCTCGCCCCGGCCGGCGCCTTCGGCGTCCATGAGCAGCCGCGGCAGACACCTTGCGGCCGCGCATCGCCCGTCACTGCGGGCGCTCGAGCACCTGGTGCCGGTGGCGAGCACGAGACCCCGGCGCGCTGCTCGAGCGCCTCCTCGCCATACTTCGGAAGCTGACGCGCAGCTAGGCGAGCGGCGCCGGAGCCGCGTTGCACGGCTCCGGCGTTTCGCGATGCTACGCGCCGACTAATTTCACGAGCGTCCCGACGACCCGCGTCAGCTCACTGCGCAGCGCCGCCTCGCTGCCGACGTACCCAGACGCTTCCGCAACCTCCAAGCACGCCAACGTCTCCCGCGCCGACCCCAGCGCCGAGTGATACCGCGCGCTCCGGTTCTGCCCCCGGCTATACATGCCCTCCGCAACGTTGAGCGCCACGCTGGCACTACATCGCCGCAACTGCCGCCCCAAATCCCGATCCTTCACCTCAACCCGCCGCAACACCGGCTGCAACCCCTTCAAAACCTCCAAAATCACCGGATAAATACGCAACATACTGTTCCTTTCCGGCGCGCAAACCTGCACGCCTGCCAGCAGCCTCAACGCGTGCTCGCGCGTGCCGGGTCCAGGCTGACTGCGAGCGCCAGCGAGCAGTCACCGGCGCGCAGCGCCGGCCGCGGCCTGGAGGCGGCACGCGCGAGCAGGCACCATGAAACTGCCAGGCAAGATCAAGCCCTACGTCTTGTCTTCACATCACGCCTCCCGCCCTACGCCTCCCGCCCTACGCCTCCCGCATCCGCATTGCACCCTGCACCTTCGCATCCGCACGCCCAGCACCTTCGCACCCGCACGCAACCTCACACCTGCACCTAAATCCGCCCCATCAGCTTCTGCAATCCCAGCTGCGCGTCCGCAGCCCCACAAAAATCACGGCTTCGCCGCCCCGTCCGCCGGCGGCTTCAACGGAATCTTACTGTAGCTGCCCGTAACCACGCGGTACCCAATCTTGAGCGCTTCGTCGACGCCGGTCTCCGGATCGGTCGGCACGTCGCGCGACATCCCCAGATCCGTCTCCTCGCCAGCGGGCACGTCGCTCGGCGGTTTGCGATCTTCGGGCGGCTGGGGCGGGCCGACGAGCGGCGCGCGCCCGCCTTCGACCGGCGGCAAATAGCCTTCGAGGTTTTGCTCCTTCAAGACGCCGTAGCCGAGCGCGACGCTGGCGCCGCCCACCAAAATGTCGGGCTTTACGCCCTGCGCCTGGATCGGGCGACCGCTCGGCGTGTAATACCGAAGAGTGGTGAGGCGCAGCCCTGCGCCGCCAGGCAAATCGACGATCGTTTGCACCGAGCCCTTGCCGAAAGTGGGCGCACCGACGATTGGCGCGCGCTTGTTATCTTGCAGCGCGCCCGCGACCAGCTCGGCCGCGCTGGCGCTGTACTCGTTGACCAGCACCACGACGGGGCCACGCCGCAGCACACCCATGCCGTCGGCGCGCAGGTCATCGACGATTTGACCGCGGCGCCGCGTGGTGAAGATGACCCCACTGGAAAGGAACTCGTCGGCGACGGCGGTGGCTTCGTTGACCAATCCGCCGGGGTTGTTGCGCATATCCAGCACGACGCCGGTCAGCTCGCCGTGCGCACCTTCGCGCAGCTTCTTCACGTGGTCCAGGAGCTCAGTGTGCGTGCCGGTCTGAAACGTCTTTATCCGTAGGTAACCGACGCCGCCTTTGAGCGATTTGCTGGCAACGCTGGCGACGTTGATGACCTGCCGCGTTAGCCGAAAATACTGGAACTTTTCCTGCCCCTTGCGCCGCACCGTGAGCAGCACTTGGGTGTTCGGCTCGCCGCGCATCATCCGCACCAAGTCGGCCGCGCTCTTGCCGCGCACCGCTTGATTGTCGATGGCCAAGATTCGATCGCCGGGCAACACGCCGCCGAGCGCTGCCGGCGAGCCCTCGATCGGCGCGATGATGGTGATGAACTCGTCGCCGAAGTCGACTTCGACGCCGATGCCACCGAAGTGCCCTTCGGTGTCGGCCTGAAAGATTCCGTAGTCTTCGGCTGGCAAGTACGACGAGTGCGGATCGAGCTCGGCGACCATGCCCTTGATTGCGCCTTCGACCAGCCGCCGACGCTCGACGGGGTCTACGTACTCGTTCTCGACCCACGCCAGCACGCGCCCCAGCTGTTCAAACGGAAAGTAGGGGTTGTCCCACTCGGTCTTGGCATGCGCCTCCTTGATGTGGAGCGCGCTGCTCGTGACGAGACCTCCCAAAAGCGCCGCCACTCCCAGCTCCGCAAACCGGCGCGATCGACCGTCGCCAAAAATCCGCATGGCTGAGTTTTCTGTCCAACCGCGCGGAAGCGCAAGGCCGCCCCCACTTACGGAACCGCCCCGAAACCCCGGAAAAGGACGACCGGAGGTGGGGTTGGGGACCCACCGACCCACGAGACAGAAAGCGAGCCCTGGGCGAGCGTGCGGATCTCCATTGATTCCGAGGGTCTGTGGGTGCTAGTGATGACTTTCGCGTCTTTGACGGTGTCTCGCGACACCTCACTACATACCGAGGGTATGCGTGGCCGACAACGAAACCAACAAGACCGCCGGTAGCGATAAGCGCAAACAAAGTCTGTATTTTCCTGAGGCGATGCTGCAGGAAATCAAGGACGAGGCAGCGCGGCTCGACCGCTCACTGTCTTGGGTCGTGCAGCGCGCCTGGAAGATGGCTCGGCTCGAGATCAAGAAGATCCCGAGCGTGAACGACATCAGTGACGACGAGGAAGAGGCCGCTACCTGATTCGGCGCTCGAGTCGTTTGCGTTAGGTCGCGACGGCACTCGTCTCTACGTCCGGCAGCATGAAAGCGCGCCGGGCGCGAAAGTCGCGCCAACGGCGTTGTTTTGTGACGGGCTCGTTTGCGACGGGTACATCTACCGATACCTCTGGGATGAGCTCGCCGAGCTCATGCCGGTCGCTCATTTCCATTACCGTGGGCATGGGCGAAGCGGTTTGCCGGTCGACCGCGAGCAGGTGGATGTAGCCGCCCATGGGGCGGACATGAATGCCGTACGCGACCGTCTCGGTGATCCCGATGTGGTCCTGGTGGGGCATTCGCTCGGCACCCAGGTGTGCCTGGAGGCGTATCGGGCGCGGCCCGAGCGCGTGCGCGCTCTGGTGCTGCTGTGCGGAAGCTTCGGTCGCATCACGCACACCTTCAAAGGCTCCGACGTGCTGTCGTCGGTCTTGCCGAACATCCAAGATTTTAGCGCGCGACACCCGCGACTGCTGCGTGCGCTGTGGGCGCGTGTCCCAGTTCGAGTCGCGATCAAGCTTGGTGTGATGATGGGCGACATCGATCCGAGCAAGGTGCGGGTCGAGGATGTGGAGCCGTACTTCCGGCACGCCTTGCACGTCGATTTCGAGCTGTTCGTGCGTATGCTGCGCGCTGCGGGCGAGCATTCAGCGGAGGACCTGCTGCCTCAAATTCGGGTGCCGACGCTGGTGGTTGCCGGCTCCAAGGACACTTTCACGCCGCCCGAGGTGTCGGTGGCAATGGCCGAGAGCATTCCCGGGGCGCGCCTGGTGCTGATTCCCGGGGGTTCGCACATTTTGCCGCTCGAAGAGCGGGACCAGCTGCGCGAAGTGCTGCGCGATTTTCTGTCCTCGTTGTGAGATAGTAGGGATTCGAAAGGGGCGGGTGATAGCCCTTTTTCGATGCGCAGATGAAGGAAGAGCTCAGCTCGGAGTTGGTGAGTGCCCTGCTTGGGCTCTTCGCCCACGATCTTCGCAATCCGCTTTCTGCGCTGCACAGCAACGTCAGTTTCCTGGGCTCGGTGGTGGCGGGCACCGATACCGAAGCCCAGGAGGCGCTCGAAGACGTGGCCGCGTCCAGCGACGCACTCGGCCACATCACCGACAACCTCGAGTTGTTGGCGATGGCGCTCGATGGCGCGAAGCCGCGCGAGGCACACGAGTTTCCGTTGCGCGACCTGCTGCGCGAGGCGGCGCAGAAGTCGCGGCGCTTCGCCGAAAGTTATCGCGTCAACCTCGACGTCGATGCTGACTCGAGCGGCAATCTGCGCGCGCTCGCCAATCGCGACATGCTGCTGCGCTCGCTCTCGAACTTGATCAGGAACGCGATTCAGCACGCCGGCGAGACTGGCAAGGTGACCGTGCGAGCATCGCACCTGGCCGCGCAGGTGATCATCGCCGTTACTGACACTGGCGTGCCGCTTTCGAGCGAGATGGGCGAACAAGCCTTCACCGCCGAGGGCCAGCTATCGACGAAGAATTTCTCGGGCGGCCGCTACAGCCGCGGCCTCGGGTTGTACGCGGCGCGGATCGCCGCGCGGGTCGCGGGGGCAACGGTTCGCGGCGGCACCGTGCCGGCCACCGAGGCGCGCTTCGAGCTGTGCGTTAAGGGGCGCTGAGCTGTGCGGCGGGCTTTTCCGCCGAGAACACGAACCAGCGCGACAGCGGGTAGTTCCAGCCCAGATACACGGCGGCGCGCACCAGCGACCACGCCAGCGGGAACGACGCCACCCACGACAACAGCGCTGGCACGCCGGACGAATTCAGCAAAGCGCTGGTGGCCCAGACAAGCAGGAAGCGCAGCACTTGGGGGAGCGGCCGCCCGGCGCCGGCTTGAAAGGTCCAACGACGGCTGAGCGCAAACGCGACGACGCCACCGGCGACGCAGCCGAAAAACGTCGCCGCCGCGGCTGAGCTACCGACCCCATGCAGGCAACTGGCGAGCGCGAAGTCCGTCACCGTTGCCAGCGCGCTCGTCAAGGCGTAACGCCCGAAGGCTGAATCGAAGAAGCGCAGGAACGCCCGCATTCCGCTGAGTACCTGGGACCGATCGTGCTGGGCGTAAAGGGGGCGCGCGGCCGTTCAGGCTGGCTGGAAGGCGCGCGAGCTCTCGCTCGAGCCTGCCAAGCAGGCGAGCGGAGTGCGCCTGGCAGGCGCAACAGAAAGGAAGGAGAAGACCGACCCGGGGCCCGAATGCAGGGAACCCGACACCGAAGAGACAAGAGCTTTGACCTGGAGCACCAGGCCCTTGGATGTGGAGAAGGCACAAGGCCGAGC
>JBBRMI010000151.1:0-19754 GCA_038230915.1 Polyangiales bacterium
CTACCCAGGCCTGGATTCGCGTTTCTCAAGCCGTTGGTCTCGCCCTCGCGCAGCTCGCTCGCGAGCTCAAGCCGTCGCGATCACGCCCTCGAATCGCACTGAATCTCGGGGCTGTGGGTGCTTAAGAGATCGGGCATGCCATCGACCCTCAGTACTGCCGACATTGCTAGTTCATGCTCCTTCCGGGTTAGGACACCCGCAGGTGCCCCTCAAAAGGCACGTCGGAATGACCGGACCTGGAATAATTGAGTCAAACCAATCGGAAAGACCACCACCAGTTGGATCGTCGCCCCCCCCTTTGGGCCCTTTCGGGCCCTTGCTATCGGGCCCCGGCTTTCCTAGCTTCTCCCACTCGTCGTGGAGGACCTCTGCTTCTGCGCGCGAAAGATCGGGTCGCCGGGCACCTTCACGTTTCGATGAAACCAATTCCAAAACTTTTTGGCTAATCCGTACGGTTTGTCCGTCTTCGACAACCCCGAAGGGCCAATGTCGTTCACCGGGTCGTTTTCGGCATACGCATAAAGGTCAGGGCCGTCCCCTTCAAACCCAATCGGATCCTTACTCGCCCACCGCCCAATCTGCGGGTCATAATCCCTCGCGCCAAGGGTAACGTTAGACGCGACTTCGTAGCCCAAGCCAGAAATTCCCCGGTAGCTGCGGGGAGTTCGGGATGCATCAACCCGGAGGTTGATTGCTGCTCGGGTTCGAAAATCCCAGACGCGAGTTTTGGCTGCGCGACGGCGCCCAGGACGCGAGGTCGACAGGCGAGCGCGCCGGCCGCGACGCGCAAGCACACGACGCTCGCCACGCACGTTTCCTCGTTGTTCGAGCTCGCTCACGCCAAGGCCTGACACGTCCTCGAGTCTAGCGGCGTTCGAGGTCGGCGGCTAAAGGAAGAATTCGGCGGAGCTTGAGGCTTTTTGCGCACACTGCACGGGCGCACTTTACGTCGCTTGCGTCTAACGGAGCGTTGAAGCGGACGGCGTCGAGCGCGGTCAAAAACTGAGCCCGAGCTCCGCGATGGGGCTCGGGCTCAGCGCGACGCTGTAACGCGCCGCCGCCGCTCAACGTGCCATTAGACGCTTCGTTGCTGTCTCTCGCTCGCCGCCCAGTCGCTACACGAGTCGGACCAGCGCGGGCCCCTGGCCCTCCCACGCTGGGCCTCAGGGCGCGCTAGTCCCGTGTATCGCGCGGTTACAGCTTCGGACCACGACGACGACGAGCACTCCAAATCGAAACGACGACTACCAGCTCCTCGGACTTGCGCACGAGGTACACGTGGTACTCGGTCTTTCCCATCAGCAGTCGATGCACGCGCCGTTTGGCCTTGATGCTGTAGATGGTTCCCAACACCCCCGTCGTCTCGATCAGCTCAACAATTTCGAGCAGATCATCGAGGAAGAGCGCTGGGAAATCAGCTTGCTTGCGCCACGAGGCATCGATGCGCTGCATCTCGCCCAGCGCTCGATCGGAAAGCTCGACCTTCACAGCCGCGAGCGTAGCTCAGCGATTGCTTTTTTGGCATCAACAGTGCGACCGGCTTCCATGTCTTCGATGCCCTCGCGGATGGACTCGTGTAGCGCCGCGCGTTCTTCGTCGTCCAGGTCGTCGCCGCCGCCCAGGAAAACCTCGTCGAGCGGCACCAGCTCCACGAGCTTCCCCTCGGGCAAATCCGTCGGCTCGTCGAGCTTGATGCGACCGTTTTCAACGCGGGCCTTCAGGGCATGCATGCGGGCAATTTAGCATCTCTGGCGTGCACCAGTGGTTGGCTCGTTACCTCTGCTGTTCGCCAGTGATTTTGCGGTGGGCGCCGGGGGCACTGACGTGCTGAGGCCGCCGGTAGGGCGTGGCTACCGGCGGCCGAGCCGCGAGAGCGTGGGGGCGGGCGGGGCGCAGTACCGTGCAGCGTGCCAGTCGCTCAGCGCCGCCACAGCGTCGTCCCAGGCGCCGCATGCAGCAGGGTGCGGAGCACGCTGCGGGTCTTCTCGTCGTGCTCCGAGCCGTGCAGCGCCGCTCAGCGCGAGGAGCGGAGCCGGCCCGCCGGAGGAAACATAATACACCTGTTATGTTTAGCGAGGGGCAGGCGCGGGGCTTGCGGGCCGTCCGCAGCGCCGCTCGTCGTCTTCACCAACGCCGTTGCAAGCCCCGTGACCCGCAGGGCGGCTCGCATAACCCGGGTTGGACGAAGCCGCTGCGCGGCAGCTTGCGCGCTGACAGCGGGTGGCGAGGGTTTGGGAGGCGTCGCTGCGGGTGAGGGAGTGGCGGGCGAGCGCAGGCATCTCGCCTAGCCTCGCCGTTTTCCGCGGCAGATAGCGCTCGCTCCGAGCTCCGTTTTTCCGGTTGGGGACTCGGTCGCTACCTGTGATGTGCGCGCCCCGATTGTGGGGCGCCCATCACGGGAGCAGGCGATGAAAGACACGACGGATCCTCGATTGTCGAAGCTGGCCGAGGCCTTGGAGATGCGGAGCGCCAGGCCCAATACACGGGCGACCTATCTGCGCTGTGCGGCGAAGTTCTTGGACGCAGTCGGCAAGCCCATCAAGCAGGTGACACGCAGCGACGTTGAGCAATTCCTGCTCGCCCAAACGCGAGACGGGCGTGCGCCACGCACGCGCAACATCTACCTGGCGTCGATTCGATGGTTGCTGCGCGCCTCGGGGCGACGTGACGTGACTGCGCTCCTGCGCCAAGCCAGAGTTTCGAAAGCGCTCGGCACGGTGCTCAGCGGCAGCGATGTCGAGAAGTTGCTCGCTGCCACCACGTCCCTCAAGCACCGAGCCATCCTCATGACGGCGTACGGGGCCGGGCTGCGCATTGGCGAAGTGCTGGCGCTCGAGGTCGCCGATATCGACAGCAAGCGCATGCTGATTCGCGTCAGGGACGGCAAGACCGGAGGGCGCTTCTCGGTCATGGGCGGGCGCCTGCTCGCGCTGCTGCGTGAGTACTGGAAGCAATGCCGCCCGCCGGGCCCGCTGCTGTTTCCAGGTCGCGACGGCCAGTCAACGCTCTCGCGTGCCGCCGTCTGCAAGGTGTTCAAGAAAGTGGTCGCACAAGTGCTGCCCGGTCAGCGCGTGACGCCGCACACGCTCAGGCACGCGTTCGCGACTCACTTGCTGGATATCGGGACCGATCTGCGCACCGTCCAAGTGCTGCTCGGACATGCGCATCTCGAAACCACGACGCACTACCTGCAGCTGAGCCCGCGCAGGCTCGCTCGGGTCGAGAGTCCCAGCGAGCTACTCGGGACAGTGCGCGGGCGGCGGCTGGGCTAACGCTCGGCCTCATGCACGCGCCTGCCTGCCTGGCGGGCGGGGCGCGCGATAAGCCGGCGCTGGAGGTCGCGGAGCTACTCCGCGACCATCTCGACGCCGTCTTGCGCGAGCCCTTGAGCAGCGCGCAGCGCGCGGCCGTCCGCGCGCTGCTGCGTTGCCGCACCGCTCAACTCGGTGGCCACCTCGATGCGTGCGCCGCCTGTGGATTCTCTCGTCCTTCGTACAACTCTTGTCGCGATCGGCACTGCCCCAAGTGCCAGGGGCTGGCACAAGCCCGGTGGGTCCGGGCACGCATGCAGCGCGTGCTGCGGACCCACCACTTTCATGTCGTCTTCACGTTGCCGGCGGAGCTGCGCTCGCTTGCCCTGCGCAACCGCAGCCTCGTTTTCGAGCTGCTCATGAAGGCCGCCGCCGACTCGCTGCTCGAGCTGGGGCGCGATCCGAAATGGCTCGGCGCTCCCGCTCAACTTGGCATCACGGCGGTGCTTCACACCTGGACCCGCGAGCTTGCCTTCCATCCGCACGTGCACTGCATCGTCACGGGCGGCGGACTCGCGATCGATGGCAGCCGCTGGGTTGCCGCATCCGGCGAATTCTTGTTCCCCGTCCGCGTCCTCGCCGCACTCTTTCGAGGAAAAGTGCTCGACGGACTCGCGCGGGCTCGTCGCGACGGCAAGCTCCGACTCGGTCCCGAGGACGAAGGTCGCGCCGCGGCTCGCCGCAGCGATGCTCTGCACCGCGCCTCGTGGATAGTCTACGCTAAGCGACCCTTCGGCGGACCCGAGCAGGTCTATCGATACCTCGGTCGCTACACGCACCGGGTCGCCATCAGCAACTCGCGACTCGTCAGCGCCACCAATGAGATCGTCACGTTTCGGACCCGCGGCGACCACACCGCAGCACTGCCGCCGCTCGTCTTTCTGAGACGATTTCTCCAGCACGTGCTGCCCCACGGTTTCGTCAAAATCAGGCACTACGGACTGCTTGCTTCCGGCAACGTGACCACCCGCCTCGAGCGCGCTCGAGCCCTACTTGGCGGTGGCGGTGCAGAGCGCGAGCACCTGCCCGCCGACCAAGAAAGCGACCCTGACGAGGCGTGGTCTGAGCGGCTCGCGGACGGCGCTGCGGTCGACCTTTCCCCCTGCCCCAGCTGCGGCGCCCACGCCGTGCAGCGTGGACCCCTTCCGTCACACCATCCGACCAGCGCACGCGCGCCGCCCGAGGTCGCAGCATGACCAACGTGCAGACACCCAACGACGCTCTCGCGATCGTAGCGGTGGCGTGTACCCGCCGCCTGGCGCTCCGTGCCATGCGGCCCGCGACGACTGCCTTCATTGCCCTCCGAAGGCCGGCGGACTGCCGTGTCTTGGTGCCTCTGTCGCCCGCTCGCGTCCGAATACGCCGCAAGGCGCTCGGCTCCGCCCGGGCGGCACGGCCAAGATCCCCATAGCCAGGCGACCTGCGCTGCCGCGCATCGGCTCCGTCCAACAAACCTCAGCGCGAATGCGCGCTCGGTCGGGCAGAGCCCTCGCTCGCTCGACTCGCGCCGGACGCTTCTTATTATGCGAGCCGCTGCCCCGAGCGACTCCGGCGGGCCGGCGCAGCGACAGCTCCGTCAAGCGCTCTCGTGTGTCGCCGGCTCAGCGTCGTCATCGTCACCTTCAGCCGCTAAATGCGAAAACAGCTCGTCCGCCGTCGCCGCGCGGGCGGTGCTGGCGAGTGACGGCCGCTCAGTCGCCCCGCTCCGCACGAGCCGCGCTGCCGGGTGCGTCGCCTCGTACACCGCGCACAGTTTCCTGATCGAAACCTGCGTGTAGATTTCCGTCGTGCTCAGCTCGGCGTGCCCCAGCATTTCTTGGATGTAGCGGATGTCGGCGCCGCGCTCGAGCATCACCGTCGCCAGCGTGTGCCGAAACAAGTGACACGACCCCGTCTTGCCCAGCTCGGCGCGGTCGACGTAGGCGCGGACGAGGTTCGTGAGGGCGGCGGGGCTAAAGGCTTCGCCGAAGCGCGTCAGAAACAGCACGCCGACGTCGGGCGGCACGAGTAGCTCGACGCGGGCGTCGTTCACGTATTTTTCGATCCAGAGCCGCGCCCGCTCGCCAATCGGCACAATGCGGTCGCGTCCGCCTTTACCTTCTCGGATGTGCACGGTCCCGCGCTCGGTGTCGATGTCGAAGAGCCCGAGGCCAATCAGCTCCTTCCGGCGCATCCCGGTCGAGTACAGCGTCTCGAGCAGCGCGCGGTCCCGCAGGCCGAAAACCTCCTTCACGTCGGGCAAAGCGAGCACCTTTTCGACCTCGCTCTCGCTGAGCACATGCTTGGGCAACCGCCGCTGCGTGCGCGGTAGCTCAAGCTCGGACGCGGGATTCCAGAGCAGCACGTTTTGCCGCGTGAGCCACTTGAAATACGCCCGCACCGGCCCGAGGCGCCAAACTTGACCGCGAGCACTGAGCGCTCGGCCATCGGCCTTGCGCACGTAGTAAAGATGCCGCTGGTAGCGCTCCAAGATGGGCTTCGTGACCTCCATCGGCCGGAGCAAACCCCGCGCTTCGCTCCACGCGATGAAAAGTCCGATCGCTTTCTCGCGATTCACGACCGTGCGCTCCGAGTACTGCCGGACGAGCAGCCATTCGAGGTAACGCAGCAGCCAGACGTGCAGGCCATCCGGCTCCTTCGCACTCTCGGGCGTCGGCTTCTTCGGCCACGGCCGCCCCATCAGCGCCCCTCAGCGGCGCGGCGCTCGGGCACGCCGCGTGTGCGCTTCCTCGGCAGCGCTACGACTTCGCCGCCGCGCTCCGCGCTTGCTGCGCTCCCCAGATGCCCGTTTTCGTCGTTCGTCGACTCGCGATCACCAATCGAGCCGTTTTGGTGCTGCTCCGTACCCCTTCGCTCACCCAACAATCCCCCCGGTTTGGCCCCGGTTTGGGCCCCCAATGACCCCCCAAACCCGCCCTCGTCACCCCCCAAAGTCGGAGTCGTACTCGCAGCCTCGTCGCCCACGTCGATCAGTCCAAACACCCACGGCGCGCCGCTCGCGCCGCCGCCATCGTACAAAAGCTCATAGAAAAAACTCTGCCCGCGCCCGCCCCGGTGCACGAGCAAATACTCAAGCTCCACCAGCCGCCCCAGGTGCACCCGCAGCTGCTCATAGCTATACCCGGTCGCCTCCCGCACCTCGCGGCGGCTAAAGCGAAAATCGCGCCGCTCGACCCCCATCGCCGCCGTCCGCTCCTGCACCATCTTTTCCACCAGCCCGAGCAGCCTCCGCGTCTGGGGCGGTAGCTCGTCCAGGCTCCGCCCCAGCACCTCGTGCGTCAGCTCGTTCGCGAGCCGGATGTCCTCGCGCGTGACTTCGATGTACCGAAGCTCCTCGCCCCGGTGGCGATGCACTTTCACGGACCGCTGGTGCTGGTGCAGCAGCGTGATGGTGCGAATCAGCGTCAAATACTTCGGAAAATCCCGGCGTGTTCGCGTCTGCGTGTCCAAAAATCCAAGCTCGCGCGCAAACGGATTCACCACCGACAGCGGCCGCAGCAGGCGCTGCGCGTTCTGGTGCAGCTGGCGGAGCCGGTCACGTTCGCGCTTGCCCACGAGGCCTTCGAGGGTCTCGGCCTCCCGCTGGCGCTCGTGGATCTTTCGCGTCTGGTCGCGCCCTTCGTCCACGCTCAGGATCAGGCAGCGGTTCAGAAGCTCTTCGTCCACTTCGATCGCTGTCGTGGTCAGAAAAATCATCACCGGCCCCGTCACCCGGTACTCCTCCGTCACCAGCCGCCCCGTCGTTGGATCTTTTCCCGTCGATGCGATCGTGAGCTCGCCCTCGCTCTGCAGGAGCTTTAGCGCATACGCGGCCCGCTCGGCGCCCTGCTCCTCGACGATCGCCAATATCTTGTGCTCGAGCTGCTTGTCACCCATGTAAAACAGCGACTGCCCCGTCATCGCCGAGTACTGGATGCACTCCTCGTCCGGCATCAGCGCCAGCACCGCGTCCATCAACGATGATTTGCCCGCCGCGCTCGAGCTCTGGATGATCACCGCCAGCGGTCTGTCGAGCTTCCGGCTCGTCGCGCCGAGATAACCGACGAGTTTGTTCACGCGCTCGCCGACAACCCCAGAGCGCTCGAAGTCCTCCAAAATCCGCTCCATCAGCCGCGGATCTCTCAGCAGCTCCAGCGCCGCCTCCTGCTCGACCTCGGTCAGCACCACCTCCGGCTTCTTTGGCTCAAGCGCTGCCCGCAGCGTCTCCTCCTGCCGCGTCTCGAGCTTCAAGAGCAGCTCGCCCAGGTCCCGTTTGATCAAATTCTCTTCGACGCCCAGCTCGTCCGCCGCCAGCTTCTGAAACACCCCACGCTGCCGCGCCGAATACAGCTCCAGGTTGTCCACGTGAAAACCGCCGCCTTCGCGCGACACCAGCGCATTGATCTTCAGCTGCTCCGCGCTCGTGTTTTTAGAAAACCCTCGGATCCGCCAGCGCCGATCCCCAAATTGAAAAGTCAACTCGTCGCCGCTGCTCCGCGGGTCGGCTGCGGTTGCTGCCGGCTTCGACGCCGGCGGCGAGACCAAAGGCGCCGTCACGACCTCGGCGCCGAGCTCGGCGGCTAAAGAGGAAATCTCAGCCGCGCTGGGACGCCGTGCCGGAGCTGGCGGCGGTGGCGCCACTGGTGGCGGTGCAGGCGTAGCCGGGGGCGGTGGGGGTTCGTTCGCAGCGGGGGGCGGCGCGGGTGCGGGCTCAGGCATCGGCTCGGTCTGCGGTGCTTGTTCGGGCTCGCTCCCTGCGGCAGCCGCCGGCACCGTCGCCTGCTCGGTCATTTCAGCCGGCGCTTCCGCCGTCACCGGCGCCACGCCCTTGCCCATCCACACCGCTTGCCGCAGCACCAGGCCCAAGCTCTGCACGGCCGGCGTCACCTTCAGCGAAAAGGCGTTCGCGTCCATGCCGCGCGGAAACAGCACCCGAAAGCATTCGATCCCGCGCCCCATCAGCTCGGTCGCCAGCTTCTCCGCCGCCCGGTCGCCCGCCTCATCCCGATCGTAAGCGATGTAAACACGCTCCGTTCCGTAGCGCTCCAGCGCCTTCCAGTGATCTTCGGTAAAACCTTCTACGCCGTAGGCCGCGGTGACGTTCCGAAAGCCCGCGCACCAAAACGTCAGCGCGTCGATCAACGCCTCGCACAAAATGATCTCCCGGCTCGCCTGGAAAGCCTCGATGTTCCAAACGCCTCGATGCGGCCCCGGCATGTATAAATGCAGCGGCGTTCCCAGCCGCAGCTTCGGCGTCACCTTCCGCCCGTACATCTCGGTCACGCGCCCCTGCTCGTCGAAAATCGGGATCACGAGTGAGCCGTTGAAATGCTCGTGCCCGCTCTCTCGGTAAATCCCCAGCCGCTCGAGCTGACCGCGCAGCTCGGCCCCGGCAGTGCGGTTCTTCTGCGGCAACCGATAGCCCAGCGTGCGGTTCGCAAAACCCAAGCGAAAGCGCTCGATCATCTCGGGGCTGCGCAGCCCTCGCGACGCCAAATACTCGAGCGCCTCTGGGCTCTCTTTCAGCGTCTCGTGGTAGTAGCCGACAACGCGCTCGAGCACGCGGTCGTCGGCTGCTTGCTGCTCCACGGCCGCGTCGAGCTTCGTCACCGTCGAGTGCTTGGCCACTTTCCCGACCTGCCGACCCCGCTTGACCGGTGCGGCGGCTCCGGCAGCTAAAGCGGGAAATCCCTCACGCAAAAGCTCCACCGCGTGCCGAAACGAAATCCCCTCCGCTCGCATCACCCAATCGATCACCGTGCCGCCCGCCTGGCACGCGCCCAAGCAGTGCCAGAGGTTTTTCTCCGGGCTGATCACGAGCGACGGCGTGTGATCGTCGTGGAAGGGGCAAAGACCCAGCAGGTCAGCGCCGTGCCGTTTCAGCTTCACGCCGCGCGACTCCGCCAGCCGCTCCAACGAAATCTCCGCCTTTAGCTGCTCGATTTCTGCCTCTGGGATCCGCGCCATCCGCGTGCTCCTTGAAATGGGCCGTCAAGCAAAAACGCTCGACTCCGGCCGCCTCGTTGACCTGCTCCTATATTCTCAGTAAACTGAGAATAGATGCAAGGCCCAACTGGCCCGCCAAAGCCGCTTTCAGAAATCGGCCCTTACACTGCCCTCGTGTCTCGCAAACCACGACCGGGCAAAGGTCCTCGCCCTCAGCAAGGCGCCCGGCTACTAGCCCTGCGTAAAGCTCAGGGCCTCACGCAAATTGAGCTCGCTCGTGCTCTCGGCGTCCCCCACGCCAACATCGCATTCTGGGAATGGAGCGACAAACCCCCACGCGCAGATCTGCTCCAAAAGCTCGCGCGAATTCTTCACGTCCGTGTCGAAGATCTACTCCTCGACCGCGCGCAGACGCCGCCCTCACAACGCCCGGGACCGGTCGGCGAGATCCAACGAGCGTTCGAAGCGGTACGCTCGTTGCCCAGAAAGCAACAGCGCCGCATCGTCGAGACCGTTCACGCGCTCGTGGAGCAGTTCAAGCGCAAGGCAAGCTGAAACTCAAAAACAGATCTGCTTATCCGCTTATCAAGTAGTCAATGACGTCGCCTACAGTCTGAGGCCGAGTCGCTGGTGGGGGCATCTGCTTGCTTTCGGCCGCGACCAACGCTTCCAATTCCATGATCCTCAGGTTCAGGTCTAGGGCCCCCTGACTAGGACAGAGAGTGGAGATCGGATCGTCTTCATGTAGTTGCAACGGATCCACACCACAGATTTTCGCAACCTCGGACCAGAGCACCGCGAATCGATCCGGCGCAGCAGTTGGAAAGCGGCGTGCGCGCAAAGCCTCCAGCTGCTCTGGTGTGGCATCCGAAAATCTGGCTCTTTCAGCACCGAAAAACCACTTCTTTACGCTTTCAAACGCCATCGCTATCCGCACTCTGCGGAACACACCGCCGCAGAGCCTCCGTAGTAGCCACCGGCAAAAGCGTAGGGAAGCGCAGAGACTTTGCCAGCTACAGCGCCAGCGCTGCGCAGCGAGTTGCTCGCGGCCATTCCAAGCCCGGCACTAAGTCGGCTCGCCCAAGTAGTCATGCTCGCCCCACCACCCATCGTTCTACCTAGCTCCCAGGCGGTCTTTGGCGTTGGTGCAAACGGGCTGAGGCCAACGAATACTCCCGCCGCGTAGTCCGCACCCTGTGCATCCATGCAGTCCTCCCAGCACTTGGCGAAGTCATCATCGCCTCCGCAAACAAGACCTCCGTCATCGTCTCCTAGTGCGCCCGGAGCACCTTCGCCTCCTCCCTCGCCAAAGCCGGAGGCCCCGCCCATGCCATCCTGCAGGCCCGAAGGATCAATCCGATTGACCGGATCGTTCCCCACGTACACGTACAGGTTCGCCTGGTGCCCCCCAAACCGAATGGGATCCTTACTCACCCACCGCCCGATCTGCGGATCATAATCCCTCGCGCCAAAGCGAATCAGCCCCGTCTCCGCGTCGTAAAGCCCGCCAGCAAATCCAAACGGCATCAACGTCGACGCCGAGTCTTCGAGCACGACACCCCAAGCATCGTGCCGCATCACGCCCGCGACTGCGCCGGTGCCGGCATTCACGAGAGTTCGCGGCGACCCAAGCTGGTCGGTAAACACCCGATACGTGACGCCGCCCCTCACGATCAAATCAGGCGCATTCTTCTTCGAAGCCCAGACAAACCGCGCCTGCAGCGCTCCGCTGCCGGCGAGCTCGGCGGCGGGATGCAGCTGGTTTTCGTACAACCACTGTTTCACCAGCGTGCCGTTGCGCTTCTTGCCCACGCGGCGATTCTGGCCGTCGACCAAGTACTCGACGACATCTCCCGTGGGCAAATCGACGCGCTTCAAGTTGCCGAAGACGTCATATTTGTAGGCCCAACTGGCGCCGGTGCTCGAATTGATCTTCGTCAGCAGCTCGCCGTTAGGCGTATAGCTATACGTCCACGGACCGTAGCTCAGCAGGCGATCTTGATTGTCGTACGTTGCGCTGGTGGCGTCGCTCGGCTTGACCACCGTGAGCCGGTTGCCGTTGCCATCATAGCTGTACGACTCGTACGCGGATCCATTGAGCTGCACGGTTTGGAGTCGACCCGCGAGGTCGTACGTGTAGTCCCAAGTATTACTGGCGCCGTTGACGACTTCGACCTTGCGCTTGATGCGACCGAGCGCGTCGCGCGGTACCGTGCCCGAGTCGTACGTTTCCGAAAACACCGTCGTTGTGCCGACCTTCGCGGTTTGGGTGGCGAGCTCTCCGACTGTCGTGTGGGTCAGAGCTTCGGTGATGCTGCCGAGTGCGCTGCTCAGCGCGCTGCCCGTCGGCAGGCCGTGATTGCCGTCGTAGGTGAGCGTGAATGCGTCCGCGCCCGGCGTTGCACAATTGGTCGGCGACGCGCACGTCAGCAACGTGTCGCTGTCGAACCCAAACTGGTACGCAGCCGTCCCAGTCGTGCTCGTCACCGTCTCGGTTTTGACCCGGAAATCCGTGTTGTACACGAACCCCACCGCCCCATTGACGCCGCCCGACCACGTCGCTTTCGTCAGCAGCTGGCCATCGTATTGGTAGTCGAGCGCGACCGCGTCCGGTGACGTAAGGTGGCTCACGCGACCCGCGGCGCAGCCCGCGCAGGGAATCAAGCCGTAGTAGTCGCGGTGCGAGGTGCCGGAGGGCGTGACGATGTCGGTGAGGCGACCGGCGGCGTCATAGGTGTAGTCGCTGACGAGGCCGTCGGGACGCGTCGCGCGCGTGACCTGACGCGCGAGGTTGTATTCGTAAACGGTGCGACCGTCCGGAAGACTCGCGAGGACGGGGGGCGAGTATTCAGACATGAGGTTGACGGGAGTATAGTCCATGCCATGGGCGGGACGACCCGGTGGCGTGACGCTGGCGAGGTTGCCGTCCGGATCCCAACTGAAACTTGTTAGGTTGGATTGGGGATCGAGCTGGGAGAGGGCGCGGCCGAGGGGGTCGCGGGCGTAGCTGGTGGTCTGGAGTAGCGGGTTTTGGGTGGTTTGGAGGTAGCCGTTGGCGGCGCCGGTGGTGAAGTACGAGAAGAGGGATTGGCGCGTGCCTTGGGTGACGGAGCTCACGCGGCCGCGGGTGTCGTAGGCGAGGATTTCGGCGAGCAGCGTGTCGCTGCGATCTTCGACGAGGTCGCCGAGGGCGTTGACGCGGCGGAAGGTGCGGCGGCCGGCGGGGGTTTGCAGGGTCCAGGTCTTGGTGGAGGCGTCGTAGGCTTCGCTCCAAATGCGGTCGTTGACGGTGCGCTTGTTGACGAGGGTGGCGACACTGAGCGAGTCAGTTGGGTTCGTGAGCGTGACGGTGCGCTGGCTGGTTTCGGTGTAGGTGAGGCCGCTGGGGAGACGGACGGTGCGTGAGAGGATTGGTGTTTCGATGCCGTAGCGGGGGTCGGCGCTGTGCAAGGTCGTGTCGATGGTGCCGTCGGCGAGGGTGGTCGTGAAGGTGCCGTCGGTCGCGCGCTTCTGCTGGACGGTCGTGCCGTCGGCAAAGGTGGTCTTGCGCAGCTGGGTGCCGTCGGCGGGGTTGTGAATCTCGAAGGTCTTAGTGCCTTGGTCGTCGCTGGCGTAGTCGACTTTCCAGCCGTCGGCGAGATCGGTCCGGGTCAGTGTTTTGCGGGCGCCGGCGGCGTCGCGATCGACAAGCAGCCGCCCACGAGCGTCGTAGTGGACGGCGGAGGATTGACCGCGCGCATTTTGGAACGAGGTCAATAGCCCGTTCGCGCCGTAGCCCATGCCCACGCTTTGGCCCAGGGGATTGCTGACCGATGCCAGGTAGCCGTTGGTGTCGTACCCGAGCTGCGTGCGCTGGCCGTAGGGGCCGATGATCGCGGTCGCCTTGCCGGAAGTGTCGCGCTCGACCGTCGTGACGTTGTTGTAAGCATCCGTCACGCTCGCCAAGAAGCCGTGCGATTCGTAGCCAAACTGGTAGCGGAGGGCGCCGGTCACGGCGTCGCGCGTCGCTTGGTGGCGACCGCGTGAATCGAACTGGTAGACTTCGGTGCCATCAGTCGATGCGACCGTCATGTTGGAGTCGGTGAAGGGTGGCAAAGCGCTATCGCGAAGCGTGATCAGGCGCGGGTTCCACGAATCGGTCACGAAGATCCCCCCGGGACCGACGGCCACGCCCTCGGCACGGAGGACGAAATTGAAGGCCGTCCCCGGCACCCCATTGGCTTCGCCGGTGTTCGTGCCACCGCCGGCGATCACGTGGCCGATGCCGTCGGGATCCACGTAGTGCGTGTAGAAGCCGTCGGCGAAGTAGAACGAGCGATCGGGGCGGGTAACGAGCCCTACTGGTTGTCCGGCGCTCGAGAGCGCGGCGGGGGCGCCGTCTATGATGGGCGGCTGAAAACAATTGGGATCAGGATCGGTACAAGGCCTGCCCGCTGCAGTGGTGACGAGGCCTTTAGTGCTGACCCGGCGCACGTGGACCCAGTCCGAGATGAGCAGGCCGCCATCCGCTTCCACCGCCACGTCCGTTGGAATCGTCCAGTCTTGCGCCGAGGTGGCCACGACATTCTCCAAGCGAAACGACGTGTACGGGTTCATCAAACTACCGTTGCCCGCCACCGTGGTGATCACGCCGTCGACGCCGACGCGACGCACGCGTTTGTTGTCAGTGTCGGCGATATAGAGAGCGCCATCCGGCCCGTAGCCGAGTCCCCTCGGGCCATTGAGCATAGCCAGACTGGCTGGGCCGCCGTCCCCCGAGAATCCCTGCGTTCCGGTGCCGGCGACGGTCCGTATTATTCCATCCGGGGTGACCTTGCGCACGCAGTGGTTGCCCGTGTCCGCGATGAAGACGGTGCCGTCCGGGGCCAGCTCGACGTCTTGGGGCACCTTGAGCGTTGCCTGAGTGGCCGGACCGTTGTCGCCGGAATATCCTGACGAATTCAGCTGGCCCGCGATCAACGTCGTGGCGCCGTTCGGCGCGACTCGGGAAACGGTGTTGTACGAAGCAGAGCTGAGTCCGCTGACGTAGACGGAGCCGTCCGGTGCTGCGGCGACGCGCCTCAGGCCGGCGCCCAGGCTGAAGGTTGGGTTGGGGAAAACGTTGGCGTACCCAACGATCCCCGTCGCTGTAGCAGCTTGGCGAGTGCCGTCACCGCGATAGAGGGTTCGAGACTGAGGGTCGTAGGCGTGGTGAATGCTCAAGGACCAGGCGCCGAGACCAAGCCGACGCTGATCCCAGAGGCCACTCAACCGCATCGTGGTGGGCCGATTGAGCGTGACGCCGCCGCGGGCGCGGTCGCCTGTTATAGGGATCCCGTTGCCCGAGTAGCCGAAGACCGCCGTCGGCGTGTAGACGAGAGCGTAGTCGAACCCGACGTTGATGGTTGCGTCAGCGCCGCCCATGACGGGGCGACCCAACGAATCCAGTCCATCCCACGTGAATTGTGCCGTCTGATTCGGGAGCGGCGGGAAGTTTTGCGAGTACGTTTTTCCGGCGACGTCGACGGTGAGTCGAGCACCGAGCAGCGAAGCTGGGACAGTGCCGCCGGTCACGACGACGTCTCGGATGAGTCCGGCGGTCCACCCCGGAACGCGCTCGCTCGAATAGTCCAGCTCGAACGGCGTTCCGGCGACCGGCACGGACTCACGTAAGATCTGGTTTTGGCATTCGATGGTCGACGCGTTCGCCCCTTCGCAAGGATCGGGCACGTTGGGGGGCTTAGGCGGCGTCGTTGGCGGGGGTTGAATGGCATCGGGTGGCGGAGACGCGCCCCAGTTGCAGTCCCAGGGGCTCGTGAAATGGGGTAACAGGACGCGCCACAAGCTCTTGCCGACTGGATACAAGGTCGCCAGCTTGGCGCGTTCGTTGTCGGTGATGCCGACGGCCAGAAGCTCCGCCGGCGTCTCGGCGGCGGCGTCGAGATTGATGCTTACGTCTGCTAGCCCACCGGTGACGGAAACAATCTTGATCACGATGCCGCTCGGCGACGGAACCCAGATGCCTTTCTCGCGACTGTACGAGCCCAGCGGAACTGGAGTGCCACTCGGGAAGTTGAGGAAGTTGTCGACGTAGTAGATCAGCGGCTGGGAAAAGCTGACCGATTTGGCGCCGACCGCGACCGCCTCGTCGGCGTTGATCTCGAAAGCGTACGTGTACTTGCTGAGCGGCGGGAGCGTGGCCGGCATTCTGGCTTGGCCCAGCGCTCCGACCGTGAACTCGGTAATTCGGACGCTCAGGAAGTCCAGATCTTCGGTGGTGCCGTCGGCGTTCACCATGGTCGCGACCGTACCAGCCGGTACGAGCGCGGTGCCGCGACGGCTGCCATCCGCGTCGGTGTTCTGCGAGCCCTGGACCACTTGGAAAGGCCGTGAAACGTCGGCTAGATCGACCTCGCCGACGGCAGGATCTGCCTGGATCAAGACCATGTCGTCCGTTCGGACGTAGTCCGCCCAAGGCACTTTTACTGCGCGGTGGGCTACCAAAAATCCTTCTCGACGTGCCTCGATGACCAGGTCCCCGCCCCCGTTGACGACGAGATCGAAGTTGCCATTGGTCTGGGAAAGCGTTTCGCCAAATTCGGGATGGTCGAGAACCGTTACCTTGACGCCGCCCAGTGGCAAACCTTGTTCGCCAAGCATCCGCCCGCTCACGCTCGCAGCGCGCTGTCGAGCGATGGTGTTCGGGCTGACCCCCGTCTGTAGCGGATCTGCACCCGAGTACCGCCACTCCAGCGCGTCAGCAGGTACGGTCGCGATCGTGGGGTCAACTAAAGTGCAGCTGCGGCGAGTCAGACCTTTGACAGGGTCGCACGTCTCGATGGTGCATGGATCCCCGTCGTCGAACGGCAGCGGCTCGCCCGGTGCGCATTGCCCGATCGCGTTGCAAGCGCCCTCTTCGTGACAGGCATCGAGTGGCGCGCATGGCGTGCCGGCCGCAGCAGGCGTGTGGGTGATCTGTCCGCTCTGCGCGTCGCACACATCGACCGTGCAATCGTTGCCGTTGTCATGGGGCAGGCTCGGCGTGGAGCAGAGCCCGTTCGACGGGTCGCAAACCCCGGCACCATGGCAAGCGTCAGCCGCGACACATACTTTGGGCGTTCCCGCGACGCACGCTCCGGCGTTGCAGCTGTCGCCGGAAGTGCAGGCGTTGCCGTCATCGCAGGCGCTGCCAGCGGCGGTCGGAGCGTGATGGACGCCTGTTGCTGGGTCACAGCTGTCAGTCGTACACGGATTGCCGTCACTGAGCGTCGGCGCCGGCCCGGGCTGGCAAGCGCCCGAGTGGCACGCGGAGACGCCATTGCAGAGATTGCCATCCGAGTCGCAGCTCGTGCCGTCCGCGACCGCGGTGTGAATGACTCCGGCTGTCGGGTCACACGCGTCAGCGGTGCACGGATTCGCGTCATCGAGTGACGGCGGAGCCGACGCCACGCAGCTGCCGTTTTGGCAAGTCTCTCGTCCGTTGCAGACGGTGGCATCATCGCAGGCCAAACCGTTCGATTGCTTGGGGTTGGAGCAAGCACCGGTCGCGCTATCGCAGACGCCGGCGCTGTGACATGCATCCTGTGCGACGCAAACGACGGGGTTGACTCCTTGGCAGGCCCCGCTGGCGCAGACATCGTTGAGCGTGCACGCGTTTCCGTCGTCGCAGTGCGTGCCGTCTACCTTGCTCGGCGTGGAGCAGAGCCCGTTCGAGGGGTCGCAAACCCCGGCACCATGGCAAGCGTCGGCCGTAACACATACTTTGGGCGTTCCCGCGACGCACGCTCCTGCGTTGCAGCTGTCCCCGGAAGTGCAAGCGTTTCCGTCATCGCAGGCGCTGCCAGCGGCGGTCGGCGCGTGATGGACGCCCGTTGCTGGGTCACAGCTGTCAGTCGTACACGGGTTGCCGTCGTCGAGTGCGAGCGGTGAGCCAGGAACGCAAAGGGCTGCAGCGTCGCAATGGGAAACGCCGTTGCAAACATCGCCGTCGGTCTCACAAGTGACCCCCACCGCTACCGGCAGGTGAACTGCGCCCGCGACTGGATCGCAGGCATCGGACGTGCACGGGTTCCCGTCGTCGACGGTGGGCGCGGGGCCGATCACGCAATTGGCAGCGGCGTTACAGGTTCCGCTGCCATCGCACACCGTCGAGTCGGTGTCGCACAGCGAACCAACGACGCGTGGCGTCCAAGCCGGGGCGCCGTTGACACACACGTCATCCGTGCACGGATTCCCGTCCGATTGAGGCGTACAAGTCGCGGGGCCAAAGGTGAAATGATCGAACAGGTAGTCGGCAGTTTCATTCGCCGAAACGTTGACAACGATCCGCAACTTGAGATCGTTGAAATTGCCGTTCAATTTAGCGACGAGGCGCGGGGGGAGCGGGAATTCCACGCGTTGGAATTGTGCCTTGGGGAAGCCGGTGAGGTCCGCGTAACCGATGAACCGGCCCCAAATTCCAACCGAAGGCGCATCGAGCAAGAGCGCCGTGGTTCCGTACCACGACGGATTTACGGGGTTGGCGGGAATCCGTACGTCGTACCCGACTACGGTCGGTGCAGGACCCTCTTTGGAGAGTGCGCGGCTTTGAACCTGCATCCAGCCGCCACCGTGTAGCGCCAGCGACACCTGACCTTCGGAGTGCTGCTGACTCAGCGTAAGGGTTGGCTTCGACCAGAGCGCGGTCCAATCCTGCAAAGATTCGAAGCCGTAGACGCGCGAGGTCGTCACGGACAGCTGCTGGGACGTGCCCAGCCGCTCCGGAACGGAAGATGAACCCGAGCCGCAGCCGCCCAGGACCAACAATGCCACGAAGAGTCCCCCATTCAACGCAGGCCATTTTGATCCCATGCTCCGCTCCTCCAGGAAGGCTCCCGCTACGTCCGCGCCCGCCAGCGGTCAAGTAAAATGCCGCCGGTGCAACGATCCGGAACTCAAGCCACGCCCACTAAATTTACTCACACGACTCATCGCTACTCGCCGCGCACGAGTCGAGCCAGTAGCTCGCCATGGTGAACGACAGTTGGCTGAGCGAGGCTTCGGCCAGCTTGCGCGTTGTGACGTCGATCGTGATGGAGTTGGCCGTTCGCCCGCTGTATTCGATGCTGCGCGACTACTGCTCGACCCAGCGCGTCTCGCCCGCTTTGGAGATAATCCGGTAGCTCCGGTAGCTGTAGTGAGCCAGCGCGCTCGGGTCCCGGGCCTGCTTTTTGCGCGCCCGCTCCAGCGCGTATGCGGCATCCTCGGGATGAATGACTCCGCCCAAGTCGCGCATGTCCCAAGTCGACATCTCTTCGATTGAATAACCGTTCAAGTCCGACACGGCCTGGTTGACGAAGCGGATGGCGTTGTCTTGCAGAATGGCGAGACCGAGCGTGGATTGCTCGGCGATGATGCGAAAGCGCTCCTCGCCTTCACCCGCGCGCTGTTCGGAGAGCTTCCGACGAGTGCTCGACCATGCCCACGATTTGCGGCGTGCCGTTTAAACCGGCCGGCGCCAGCACCGCATTCATCGACAGTGCCACGCGTTTACCGTCGCGCTGAACCGTCCAAGTCTCGAAGTTGCGCAGCGAGCCCGTGGCGCAGAGCTCCGGAAAGCACGCCGTTCAAGGTGACGGTGTTGGCGCCTTCTGCCGAATGTCCAGAGATCCTGCCGTTGCGGGCGGGTGACACATTGACCGTGCGTGCCGGGCCGATCGGGCGTGGGTCCGGCGACGACGTGCACTGCTCTGGAAATCTCAGCTCAGGCGTCCCTCCGGAATTTCCGCAATTCCCAGTCGGCCCGTTTCGGATTGGAACCTGCGCCACCGGCGTGATGGGTTACGGCGCTTCACTTTCGTTTAAAGCTTTTGTCTCTTCCGTTGTCGGGTTCCCTGCATTTCTGGCCCCGGGTTGGCCCCGCCTTTGCCTTGCCCCAAGCCCCAGCCGAGCCCGCTCCCGAAACCGAAACCGACCCCGCCCCCCGGGGCCGCGCGAGCGCGGGGCCTCTTCTATGGATCGAGATTGCGGGTAATCCCTGGTCGATCGGCGGCGCCTGGCAAGTATAGTAGGCGCCCGATGACGGTTTCGCAGAGACTTCACGAGCGCTGTGGTTGCGGTGCGGCGCGCAGCCCCTTCAGCCTGGCCGGCACGGAGCGCAAGTACGAGCGTTCGCGGCCCTTTCGCATCGTTCACCTGTTCGTCGACCTGGCGCTCGACTTCGAGACCAAGTCGGTGCGCGGCCGAGCGGTGCTCGACTTTGAGCGCGTATCACCCCAGGCAAGCCCGTTGTTCGTCGACGCGATCGGCTTCGAGCTGGAGAGCGTGCGCGTGGACGACGGCTCGGGGCTCAAGCCGGCCAACTACAGCTACGACGGCGAGCTGATCACGCTCGACGCGCTGCCGGAGCGCGGGCAGCTGCGCGTTGACTACAAGGCCAGCCCCAAGCGCGGTTTGTATTTCTTGGCGCCCGACGAGCACGTCAAGCACAGACCGGTGCAAGCCTGGACGCAGTGTCAGGACGAAGACGCGCGCCACTTCATCCCGTGCGTCGACAAGCCA
>JBBRMI010000152.1:0-19592 GCA_038230915.1 Polyangiales bacterium
CCGCCTTCCTGTTGATTCCTCTCGTTCCGTTCCAACTCTCCTTATCGAACTGCACCGAAGCTGCGACGCTTTTTTGGACGTAGGGCGACACTGTCGTATTGTGTACGTCGATGTAGGTGTAGGTAGGTGGTCTTGGAACGACGAATGACGACGCAGCGCTTGAACCTCCGCAGCCACCTGACCCGGGCGCTCCTCGTTGAGCCGCCGACCACGGTTAGCCAGGCCCAGGAACGGATCCTCGAGCTGCGGTTCTTCGAGTCGCCCGGAACACCCGCTCCCGCCCGCGTCATCGAGCTTTCGGCCCCACGCCAACGACCCCGCTTCTGAGCCCCGACCCAAGGAGACTCTGCACGACCATGGCTTCGCCCAAGAACTACTCCACTTTTGCTGACTTCGAGCGCGACACCCTGCGCCCCGACATGCGCATCGGCTGGTCTTCATCGGACGAAATCGAGTCCAGCGGCGCGCAGGAGCTGGACTTCGATCTCGACCCGTTCGAGGCCAAGCTCTGGGCCGCCGAACACGACGAGTAATCGTCACCCGACTTAGCGTCCCTCTCCCGGGACACCTTGGACCCCGGCCGGCTGCCTCCGACCGGGGTCTTCTTTTGTTCGAGAAACGTACACGTGCCCGTGCCCGTGCCCGTGCCCGACGGTCCTGACACCTCCGAACGGATCCGTTTTCTTGGAGGCCCAGGTTCCTGGCGCGGCCTTCGGCCGCGCGCGCCGCGCCCAGCTGGGCGCGCAGGCAAGGCCTACCAGACAGGGGACGTTCCTGACCGTCGTTGTTCGGACCGTCGGGCACGGGCACGGGCACGTTCACGTTCACGGGGGAATTTCCGTTGAGAAGCGTTGACGTTGCGTGCGGCGCATGTAAGGTCTGCCGCCGCTGTCATGGTCGAGATGCAAGTCAACGTTCAGAGGCTGAGCCCGGTTTTGGTGGAGTTCGACGTCGAGGTAGACGTCGGTCGAGTCACGTCGGAGCTCGAGAAGGCGTACAACCAAGTTGCACGCACCGCGAAGGTTCGCGGGTTCCGCCCCGGCAAAGCGCCGCGCAAAGTTTTGTCGCACCTGTACGGTGCGCGCATCGCTGCCGACGTCGCCCAGAAGCTCGTCGACGAGACGTTCCCGCAAGCCGTCACGGAACAGAAGCTGCAGCCGGTCACGTCGCCCGCAGTCGAGTCGCAGGGCGTCGAAGCGAACAAGCCCTTCTCTTACAAGGCGCGCGTCGAGGTGCTGCCCGAGATCGCCACCGTCAGCTACGAAGGCCTGGTCGCCAAGCGGCCGAAGGTCGAAGTTGCGGACGAGGCGATCGACAAAGAGCTCGACACCGTGCGCCGCGCGCACTCCACGCTCGAGCCGCCGAAGACCGCGCGTCCCAGCGTCAACGGCGACACCGTCAGCATCGACTTCGTAGTGTCGGTCGACGGCGAGACGATCGACGACGCTGGTGCCAGTGACTTTCAGGTCGAGCTGGGCGCCGGTACCTTGCTGGCGCAGATCGAAGAAGCGGTGATCGGCAAGAGCACGGGTGACACGGCTGCGGCCGAGGTGCCGATGCCGGCGCAGCACCCGCACCCGAAGCTCAAGGGCAAGACCGCCAAGTTTGCGATCACGGTCAAGGACATCAAGGAGCGCGTGCTCCCGAACGCCGACGACGAGTTCGCAAAAGACGTGGGCGAGTTCGAGACGCTCGCGGCCTTGAAGGAAGACATCAAGAAGAAGCTCGAGGCTCAATCGAAAGAGCAGAGCGACAACCAGCTCGCGGAGCAGTTGGTGATGGAGTTGGTCAAGGCCAATCCGGTGCCCGTGCCGCCGTCGCTGGTCGAGCGACAAATGCGCCTCACTGAGCAGGAAATCCTGACCCGCGCGCGCAGCCAGGGCCAGAAGGTGACCGGCCTGGGCGACGAGCTCCGCGGCAAGCTGGTCGAAGACAGCGAGATCAAGGTCCGCGCGGGTCTTCTGATGGCTGAAATTGCCAAGAAAGAAGGCATTCAGATCGGCAATGAAGAGATCGAAAGCGGTCTCAAAGAGCTGGCCGAGCAGACCGGCCAAAACCTGGCCAAGCTCCGCGTCCAGTACAAGGATCAGCAAAAGCGCGAAATGCTGATCGGCATGATCCTCGAGAACAAGGTCCTCGACATCATCGAGGCCAAAGCCAAGATTGAGGAAGGCTGACCCAGTCAGCCGACGAGACCGAGCTGACCCAGTCAGCCGACGAGACCGAGCTGACGCTTTCTGGCCTACCCGAACGGGCGGCTTGATTTTTGGACAGCGGGCACGAGAGAGTGTGGAGAGGAACCAAGATGAAGCGACCTGAAACTCGTGCGCAGGCCATGGATATCCTCGAGCGGGTCAATGACCGCACCGAGGCGAACATCATCTACCCGCACGTGGTCGAGACGACCCACCGCGGCGAGCGAACCTGGGACATCTTCTCCCGCCTGCTCAAGGACCGCATCGTGTTCCTGGGCAGCGCGGTCGACGACGACGTCGCCAACATCATCATCGCGCAGTTCTTGTTCTTGGAGAGCGAAGATCCCGATAAGGACATTCAGCTCTATATCAACTCGCCGGGCGGCGTAGTTACGGCCGGTCTCGCGATTTATGACACGATGCAGTACGTGCGCTGCAACGTCAGCACGATCTGCGTGGGGCAGGCGGCCAGCATGGGCGCCGTGTTGCTCGGCGCCGGCATGAAGGGCCGCCGCTACGTGCTGCCGCACTCGCGAATCATGATCCACCAGCCGCTCGGCGGCGCGCGCGGTCAGGCGACGGACATCGAGATCCAGGCGCGCGAAATCCGCCACATGAAGGACGTCTTGACCGACATCCTGTCCAAGTGCACCGGCAAGAACCGGGAAGAGCTGGCCAAGGACATCGAGCGGGATTTCTACATGGGCGCGCAACAGGCCAAGGAATACGGCATCATCGACGAGATCTTCGAACACAAGAAGAAGGTCGAGAAGCCTGACAAATGAGCGAAGGGTTGAGCCTTATCGCCCCGTAATCGCTCGGGTCTTCGAAGGTGTGGGCGAACGTGACGCAGCGCTTCCCCTTACCCCGCGCGAATTGGCGCCGCTTGACAGCGAGAAGGCCTGCAGCCCACAGCATTGGGGCTGGGGCCGCAATGCCCACGAGACAGCGGGCGCATATCCTTGCGATGGGCGACGATGAGCCCTACAATTTCACGAATTCCGAAACGATAATCCCAACATCCGTTAGGGCGAGAAGAGCGAAACGTGGAGAGAAGGCGAGACGAATCCAACGGGAACCTGTGTTGCTCCTTCTGCGGGAAATCCCAGAAGGAAGTAAAAAAGCTCATCGCAGGGCCCACCGTCTACATTTGCGATGAGTGCATCGCGCTCTGCAACGACATCATCGCCGAGGAAGTCGAGAAGGACGAGCCCACGGGCGGTTCCGACCCGATGCCCAAGCCGTCGGAGATCAAGGCGATCCTCGATGACTACGTAGTCGGTCAAGACCGCGCCAAGAAGGTGCTCTCGGTCGCCGTCTACAACCACTACAAGCGCATCGACACGAAGGTGCAATCCGAAGACGTCGAGCTGGGCAAGAGCAACATCTTGCTGCTCGGTCCGACCGGTAGCGGCAAGACCTTGCTGGCGCAGACGCTGGCGAAGATCCTCAAGGTGCCGTTCGCGATCGCGGACGCGACCACACTTACTGAAGCCGGCTACGTCGGCGAGGACGTCGAGAACATCATCGTTCAGCTTCTGCAGAACGCCGATCACGACGTCGAGCGCGCCCAGCGCGGCATCGTCTACATCGACGAAATCGACAAGATTAGCCGCAAGAGCGACAACCCGTCGATCACGCGCGACGTGTCCGGTGAAGGCGTGCAGCAAGCGCTGCTCAAGATCATCGAAGGCACGGTCGCCAACGTTCCGCCCAAGGGCGGCAGGAAGCACCCGCAGCAAGACTTCTTGCAGGTCGACACCAGCAATATCTTGTTCATTTGCGGCGGCGCCTTCGTCGGGCTGGATCAGATCATCCAGCGCCGCATGGGTCAGTCGCGTATGGGCTTCGGCGCCGACGTGAAGAGCAAGAACGACTTCAAGCTCGGCGATCTCTTGAGCGAAGTTCAGCCGGAGGACTTGCTGAAGTTCGGTCTGATCCCCGAGTTCATCGGCCGCCTGCCGGTGATCGCCACCTTGCACGAACTGAGTGAAGACGCGCTGGTCGACATCCTGACCAAGCCCAAGAACAGCTTGGTGAAGCAGTTTCAAAAACTGTTCGAGATGGATGGCGTGAAGCTGAAGTTCACCAAGGGCGCCTTGACGGCGATCGCCAAAGAAGCTCTGACGCGTGAGAGTGGTGCGCGCGGTCTGCGCGCAATCATGGAAGAAGCGATGCTCGACGTCATGTACGATGTGCCGTCGAAGTCGGGCATCAAAGAGGTGGTCGTCAACGAAGACGCCATCAACAAGGGCGATGTCCCACTCATCGTTTATCACAAGGAAGCTGGCGTCGGTTGAGGCGGGGCGGGCCCCGCAGTTCCCGACAGCCAGCTGAAGGCCACCGCGCCGCAGATCTGACCCATGTTCTTCAAAAACGACGGTAACGGTCAGGGGGCTAAGAAGGTCGTTCCGGCGCTGCCGCTGCGCGACATCATCGTCTTCCCGCACATGGTCTCGCAGCTGTTCGTGGGGCGCGAGCGCAGCATCGCCGCGCTCGACGAAGCGATGGCGCAGAGCAAGGAAATTTTCCTTGCCGCCCAGCGCAGCGCCAAAACGAACGATCCTACACCAGACGACATCTACGCCGTCGGCACGCTCGGTACGATCGTCCAGCTGCTCCGACTCGCCGACGGCACCGTCAAGGTGCTGGTCGAAGGCCGGCAGCGCGCGCGCGTCCGCCGCTATCTAGATTCCGCGGATTTCTTCCAGGTAGAGCTCGAAGAAATCCAAGAAGCCATCCCGTCCGACGTCGAGGTCGAGGCGTTGATGCGCAGCGTGCAGAGCACGTTCGAGATCTACGTCAAGCTCAACAAGAAGGTGCAGCCTGAAGTGTTGATGAGCGTCCAAAGCATCGATGATGCCGGGAAGCTCAGCGACACCATCGCGGCCAATCTGCCGACCATCAAGCTCAGTGATCGTCAGGCTTTGCTCGAAATGGAAGACGCCAAGAAGCGTCTCGAGCGCCTGTACGAGTTGATGCAAGCCGAGATCGAGATTCTCCAGGTGGAGAAGAAGATCCGCTCGCGCGTCAAGAAGCAGATGGAGAAGACGCAGAAGGAATACTACTTAAACGAGCAAATGCAGGCCATCCAGAAGGAACTGGGTGGTGGCGAGCGCGACGAGTTCAAGAACGAGATCGCGGAAATCGAGGAGAAGCTCAAGACCAAGAAGCTCTCCGAAGAGGCGCTCGGTAAGGTCAAAAAAGAGCTGAAGAAGCTCAAGATGATGCACCCGACGAGCGCGGAAGCGACCGTGGTGCGCAACTACGTCGACTGGATCTTGAGCCTGCCCTGGCAGGACAAAACCGAAGAGCGCTTCGACATCGCCGAGGCCGAGAAGATCCTCGACGAGGATCACTACGGCTTGAAGAAACCGAAAGAGCGCATCATCGAGTACCTGGCCGTCCAGGCGCTGACCAAGAAGCTCAAGGGGCCAATCCTGTGCTTCGTCGGTCCGCCCGGGGTTGGCAAGACCAGCATTGCGCGCAGCATCGCGCGCGCCACTGGTCGGAAGTACACGCGCCTGTCGCTTGGCGGCGTGCGTGACGAGGCCGAAATTCGCGGCCATCGGCGCACGTACATCGGCGCTTTGCCGGGCAAGATCGTGCAGAGCCTGAAGAAGGTCGGCTCCAACAATCCGCTGTTCTTGCTCGACGAGATCGACAAGATGAGCACCGATTTTCGCGGTGATCCGGCAGCCGCGCTGCTCGAGGTCTTGGACCCGGAGCAGAACAACACCTTCAACGATCACTACCTGGATCTCGACTACGATCTCTCGGACGTGATGTTCATCACGACCGCGAACTCCCTGAGCGGCATCCCGGTGCCGTTGCAGGACCGCATGGAGATCATCCAGCTTACGAGCTACACCGAGTTCGAGAAGCTGAATATCGCGGAGAAGTACCTGGTGCCGCGCCAGAAGAAAGAGTGCGGCCTCGAAGAAGTGGATCTCACGTTCAGCGAGAACGCGATCCGCACGATCATTCACCACTACACGCGCGAAGCCGGCGTGCGCTCGCTCGAGCGCGAGATCGCATCAGTCTGTCGCAAGGCCGCGCTGCGAGTCGTGCGCGAGGGTAAAGAGCAGAAGATCGAGATCAAGGGCACGGACATTCCGGGCTTCTTGGGCGTGCCGCAGTTCCGACTCGGCAAAAAGGAAGAGGCCGATTCGATCGGCCTCACGCACGGCCTTTCCGTATCCGATCATGGCGGCGACATCCTCGACTGCGAAGTCAGCGTGGTCTCCGGCAAGGGCAAGCTGGTGATCACCGGCAGGCTCGAGAAGGGCATGGAAGAGAGCGCGCAAGCGGCAATGACGTACATTCGCTCGCGCTCGACCGCGCTCAAGCTCGAACCCGATTTTTACCAAAAGATCGATCTGCACGTGCACTTTCCCGAGTTCGTCCGGAAAGACGGGCCGAGCGCGGGCGTGACGATGGCGACCAGCATCGCCAGCGCGCTCACGCGCGTCACCGTCAAGACCGACGTGGCAATGACGGGGGAGATCACGCTGCGCGGCCGCGTGATGCCGATCGGCGGCTTGAAAGAGAAGCTGCTCGCCGCTCACCGGAACGGCATTAAGACCGTCATCGTTCCGCGCGAGAACCGCAAAGACTTGAAAGAAGTGCCACGACGCGTTTTGCGCGGCCTGCGCATCGTGCTCGTCGATCACATGGACGACGTGCTTCGCGAAGCCCTGAACTTCACCGACGCCGACTCGCTCTTCGGTCGTCGTCGTACACGCACCGAGTACCGCGCCGGCGAATACTTCGAGGAAAAAATCGAAGGCGACGACACCGCCGTCAACGTGCCGCCAGGTACGCCAGTCCCCGGCCAGCAACCGGGCCTCAGCTAACGCGGCGAGCAAACAGGGCGGTTGGCTGCCGAAATGCAGCCCGCTACCGCCCCGTCTCCCTGTCGAGGCGGTCAGGCCGCGAAAAGCCTCGGACGCGGGGCCGATTCGATTGACCGTAAGACGGCTCAAGGGCACGCTTAGTGCTCCGCATGCGTCTTTGGACTTGGGGTATCTCCGCCGCGTCGCTGCTCGCGCTCTGCGCGGCCGGCTGCGAGCAAACCAAGGCACCGTATGTGATGGCCGCTGCTGGTGCTGCTGGTACTGCTGGCATGACCGAGCCGCAAAGCTGCGTGGGGCGTGAGCCTGGCCAAGCGCCACTGCATCCGCTGACGCGCTTCCAGTACGACAACATCGTGCGCGACCTGCTGGGTGACACGAGTCATCCCGCGCAGGCGTTCCCGCCCGAGAACGAGGTCGACGGCTACCGCACCAACGCCAGCGCCAACCGCGCCAATCCGTCGCTCGTGCAGAACTACCTGAGGGCGGCCGAGACTGTCGCGACCAGCGCTTCGCAGGATCGCTTGGCTGACGTCGCGCCGTGCTCGAGTGACCAGGATGCCGCCGCTTGCGGCCACGCTTTCGTCGCCAGCTTCGGCGCGCGCGCCTTTCGCCGGCCGCTCACCGCAGCTGAAAGTGCGCCGCTGGTGGCGTTGTTCGATACCGGCCACGCCGTCAGCTACGCCAAAGGCGTGGAGCTGGTAATTCAGGCGGTGCTGCAATCGCCGCAGTTTCTGTACCGCGTGGACTCCCTGCGCGCGCCGACGACCGAAAGCGGCGCGATCGCCCTGGGCGGCTACGAGCTCGCGGGGCGGCTGGCTTTCACGCTCTGGGGCTCGGTGCCGGACGCGCAGCTGCTCGACGCGGCTGGCGGCGGGCAACTCGCGACGCCAGCGGACGTCGAGCGCGAAGCGCGCCGGCTGCTCGAAGACGCGCGCGCCCACGATATCGTGCGCGATTTCAGCGAACAATGGCTGGACCTGTCACGGCTGAACGGCGCCGTCCGCGAGGGGGCGGATCTCGACGTCAATATGCTCAACGCGTCGCTGCGCGAGTCGCTGACGACGTTTTTGGACTCCGCGTATTTCGGCGCGCAAGGCGGCTTTCAACAGCTGTTCAAAGACCCGAACGTCTGGGTCAATGCCGCGCTCGCCCCGCTCTACGGCGGCAGTGTGCCCGCGCGCGGTTTCGAGGCGCAAACCCTACCGGATCCGCGCTTTGGCCTGCTGACGCAACCGGCGCTGTTGACCCTGCTGTCGCACTCGGACCAAACCGCGCCGGTGATTCGCGGCGTCTTCGTACGCGAGCGTTTCTTGTGTCAAACGGTCGCGCCACCGCCGCCCAACGTCAACGCCGTGCCGCCAGATCCAGATCCCAACGCCACGACGCGTGAGCGCTTCCGCCAGCACACCGAGCAGCCGGCGTGCGCGGGTTGCCACAAGCTAATCGACGGCGTGGGCTTCGGCTTCGAGCGCTACGACCAGCTTGGCCGCTACCGTGCGACCGAGAACGGCCTCGACGTGGACGAGTCGGGCGAGGTGCTCGGGACGGGCGAGGCTGAGCTCGACGGCGCCTTCGTCGGCGTGGGCGAGTTGGCTGAGCGCATCGCGCACAGCCCGATGGCGCGCGATTGCCTAGCCGCGAACTGGTACACGTACACGTTCGGTCGACAAATGCAGCCCGACGACGCCTGCAGTGTCGCGCAGCTGAAAGCGCGTTTCTCGAGCTCGAAAGGTGATTTGAAAGAGTTGCTGGTTGGCCTCACCCAAACCGACTCGTTCCTGTATCGCCCAGCCATGACGGAGGCGCCGTGAGTCGTCGTATCTCTCGACGCAACGTCCTGCGCGCAGCCTCGGGCGCGGCGCTGGCGTTGCCGTTTCTGCCGTCGCTCGCCGCGCGCGCCCAAACCGGCGTGGCGCCGAAGCGCTTCGTGACGATGTACACGCCCAATGGTGTCATCCACGACGGCTGGTGGCCGACCGCGGTCACGAGCGAGAATGATTTTCAGCTGAGCTTGAGTCATGAGCCGCTGAAGGCCTACAAGGATCGGCTGCTGATTTTGGGTGGGCTCGAGATGACCGTCGCCGCCGACGGCCCCGGCGGGCCACATCAACGCGGCATCGGCGCCCTGTTCACCAACACCAAACTGGGTGAGGGCATGTTCACCGACGGCTGCGGGCGCGCCGCGGGTTGGGCTACCGGCATCAGCATCGATCAGAAGATCGCCGGCGTGATCGGCGCGGGCAGCCCAATCGCCAGCCTGCAGCTGGGCGTGCGCGCCGCCGAGAACGACGTCCAGGGGCGGATTTCCTACGCGGGTCCGAGCTTACCGTTGCCGCCGCTGGCAACGCCGCTCGAGGTGTACAAGAGCATCTTCGACAACTTCTTGCCGCCGGCCACGACGCCCGATCAAGACGTGGCCAAGGCGCTTTTGGCTCAGCGAAAGAGCGTGCTGGACGCGGTCGCCAGCGAGTTTGCGACGCTCCAGACGCGGTTGAGCGCGCAGGACCGCCAAACGCTCGACGCGCACCTGACGTTGGTGCGTGACGTGGAGCGGCGGCTGTCGCTCGGCATCGGCGATTGCAGGATGCCGCAGCAGCCGCCGGTGCTCGATCCAGTGAGCGAGGTCGACATGCCGAAGATCGCCGAGCTCGAGCTCGACCTGCTGGCGGTGGCGTTGGCGTGCGACCTGACGCGCGTGGCAAGCTTCGAGATTTCCACGGCCTTCAATCACATTCGGTACCCGTGGGTCGGCAGTATGGGCGAGGGGCACGCGCTGTCGCACTCTGGCGCCAGCGACGCGGACGCCAAGGCCCAGCTGCTCAGCCGCCAGAATTGGCACTCGAGCTTGATCACGCGACTGTTCGACAAGCTGGCGTCGGTCCCCGAAGGTGAGGGCACTGTGCTCGACAACACCCTGCTGTTCTGGGGCAACGAGGTGTCGATGGGCACCACCCACAGCCATGATAATATGCCGCTCCTGGTTGCTGGCGGGGGCTGGGCCTTCCGCACCGGGCGCTACCTCCAATACAAAGGCGAGTCCCACGCGGACCTGCTCATCTCGCTGCTGAACGCGATGGGCGTCCCCGACATCAAGTTCGGCGATCCGCTGTATTGCACCGGGCCCTTGCCGGGCCTCGTGTGAGGCGAGAGGAATCAACAGGAAGGCGGGGAGGCGGGAAGCCCAGAGGAAGGTTCTGGGGTTTCGGGCCGTGCGATTCCTCACGTTGTCGAGACGTTGCCGACCGCCACGCCGCGCTGCACCCCCCCCCCAAAAAAACTTCCCGCCTTCCCGCCTTCCTGTTGTCTCGAGCCGTTACGGGTTGACGGCGGGGGACGGCGCGGTGAAGTGGCGGATCGATGAGCGATGTAAAGACGGCGATCACGCCCCGGCGCGACCAGGATTATCCGGTTTGGTACCAAGAGGTCGTACGCGAAGCCGACCTGGCCGAGAACTCGGACGTGCGCGGCTGCATGGTGATCAAGCCGTGGGGCTACGGCATCTGGGAGAACATCCAGCGCGCGCTCGACCGGATGTTCAAGGCGACCGGTCACAAGAACGCGTATTTCCCGCTGTTCATCCCGCTCTCGTACTTGGCCAAGGAAGCGGAGCACGTCGAAGGCTTCGCCAAAGAATGCGCGGTCGTCACGCACCATCGGCTGGAGGCAGCGCCCGGTGGTGGGCTACGTCCGGCGCCGAGCGCGGAGCTGGCCGAGCCGTTGGTGGTGCGCCCGACGTCCGAGACGATCATCGGCGCGAGCTTCGCAAAGTGGGTCAAGTCGTACCGGGATCTGCCGATTCTCATCAACCAGTGGTGCAACGTGGTGCGCTGGGAGATGCGCACACGGCTGTTTTTGCGGACGGCTGAGTTCCTCTGGCAAGAGGGCCACACTGCCCACGAGACCGAAGCCGAAGCGCGCGAAGAGACCGAGAAGATGCTCCGCGTCTACGCCGAGTTCGCGCGCGACTACCTGGCAGTGCCAGTGTTCATGGGCGAGAAGACCGAAGGCGAGCGTTTCCCGGGCGCCGTGCAGACGTTGTGCATCGAGGCCATGATGCAGGACCGGAAGGCCCTCCAAGCCGGAACATCGCATTTTTTGGGCCAGAATTTCGCCAAGAGCAGCGGCATCCGCTTCCTGTCGCGCGACAACAAAGAAGAGCTGGTGTGGACCACCAGCTGGGGCGTGAGTACGCGCCTGGTCGGCACTTTGATAATGGTGCACGCCGACGATGACGGCATGATCGTGCCTCCTCGCCTGGCGCCCACCCACGTCGTGATTCTGCCGATCATCCCCAAGCCCGAGGTACGCGAAGCCGTGCTCAAGGCCGCCCGCGAGTTGGCTGACAAGATCCGCGAGCAATTGTTCAACCGTGCCGCGATCGAGGTCGAGGTGGACGAGCGCGATTTGCCCGGCGGCGCCAAGAGCTGGGAGTGGATCAAGAAGGGCGTCCCGCTGCGTATCGAGCTCGGACCCCGCGATCTGGAGAAGGGTACGGTGGCCTTGTACCGACGCGATCAGGGCGTGAAAGAGAAAACGTTCCCGGTCGCGGGCGACGTGCCGGCGAGCTTGCCGGCGCTGCTGCAAGCCGTCCAAGACGGCCTGTACAACAAGGCGCTGGCGCTGCGCGAGCAGCACACGGTGAAGATCGACTCCAAGGAGGCGTTCTACGCCTTCTTTACGCCCAAGAACCCAAACAAGCCGGAGATCCACGGCGGCTTCGCCCTGGCGCATTTCAATGGCTCCCGCGAGGTCGAGGAGCGACTCAGGACCGAGCTCAAGGTGACGGTGCGCTGCATCCCGCGCGATCTCGAAGCGGAGCCGGGCGTCTGTATCTTCACAGGCGAGTCGAGCCCCCAGCGCGTGATTTTCGCCAAGGCCTACTGACCGACGCACACGTCGCGCTCGGTGCCACTGGCAAGGGTGCCCGCCGCTTCAATCGCCGGGGTTGAACCGGTACCCGACGCGCACGACGGTAGCCAGCATGGTGGGTCGCGTCGGATCTGGTTCGAGCTTCTCGCGCAGCTGTTTCATGAAGACGCGCAGGTACTGGATTTGACTGACGTGGGTAGCGCCCCACACCTCGCGCAGCAGGACTTGATGGGTGAGGACGCGGCCTGGCTGGCGCGCCAAAAGGGCCAGCAGTTTGTATTGTTTAGGCGTTAAGGCGACCTTTTCGCCGTCGAGGAACACCTCTTGACGTGAAAATTCGATGCGCAAACGGCCGTTGTGAAACGTCTCGGAGGGCACCGTGATGTAGCGCGAGAAGCGCAAGGCGGCGCGCACGCGGGCCAAGAGCTCGCCCTGCCGAAACGGTTTTTGCACGTAGTCGTTGGCGCCGGCGTCGAGCGCTTGGATCTGCTGGTCCTCGCCGTCGCGGGCCGAGATCACGATGATTGGCACCTGGTGCGTGCGCCGCAGCAGTTTGGCAACCTCGATGCCATCGGTATCCGGCAGCCCCAAGTCGAGCAGCACCAAGTTCGGCGCGCGTAGTGACGCTTGAAACAAGCCGTCCTCGGCAGTCGCCGCCTCGAGCGTCGCGTAGCCCTCTTCCTGGAGCGCCAGCCGCAACGTGCGGCGCATGGCCGGCTCGTCTTCAATCATCAAGATCAGGTTTTGTAGGGCCATGAGTCGGTCTATTCGTCGGTCGTTTCGGTCAGCGCGGCGGCGCGGGGTAGAGTGAGCTCCATGCACGTGCCGCCCCCGGCGCGCACCAAGGCCTGCAGCTTGCCTTGGTGCGCGCGCGCTGCCGCTCGGCAGATCGTCAGCCCGAGGCCGGCGCCGCCATCGCCGCGGCGCGTCCCGGAGCCGCGGAAGAACTTCTCGAAAACCTTCTCGCGCTCGTGCGGCAAGATGCCGGGACCGCGGTCGCATACGCGGATCTGGACAGTGTCGTCGTCGACGGCGCGCGCTTCTACCTCGATCGGCGCGTCGCCGGGCGCGTAGCGCAGCGCATTCTCCAGCAGGTTGATCAGCGTTTGCTCGATCACGAATGAATCGACCTCGATCAACGGCAGCGCGCGGGGCAAGTCGATCTTGATCCGCTCGGTGCCGCCGCGGCTGGCCAGCGCTGAGAGCGCAGCGCCGACCAGCTCGCTGACGTCTTCGGGCTGGCGCTTGAGCAACAGCGCGCCGGACTCGAGCTTGGTCATCGACAGCAGGTTGGCGACCAAGCGATTGAGCCGCTCGGTTTCGTCGACGATCGTCGTCATCAGCTCGCCGCGCGCCGCGCGCGTCAGCTGTGAGTCCTGCTTGGCTACGGTGGTGGCGGCGGCCAAGATGCAGGCCAGCGGCGTGCGCAGGTCATGCGAAACTGCCACCAACAGCGAGCTGCGCGTGTGCTCGGTCTCAGCCAGAAGCTCGGCTCGGCGCGCCGCGGCGCCCAAGAGTAGCCGCTCGACCGCGCCGGCCAGCTGCGTCGCGCACGCCTCGAGCAGCTCGCGTTGCCCGGGGCTGAGCAGCGGCACACCGCGCCGCCGGGGTGAAAGTCCCAACACCCCGACGCCACGATGCGTGCCGAGCAGCGGACACCAGATATTGAAGCCGCGCAACGATGGGCTCTCCACACGCTGGCCGGTGCTCCACGCTGCGAGCGCCAGCTCGCGCTCCTTGTCGGAGCCGACAGGCAGCTTGCTCACCGCAAGCTCGCCGTCGGCAGCGCAGAAGACGACGACCACGTCGACTTCGAGCAATTCGCCGAGTTGGCGGTCGGCGAACGCGCCCAGCTGCTGCAGCGAGCTGACCTCGACCAATTCGGAGCTGAAGCGATACAGCGCCTTGGCGAAGGCTGCGCTGCGCTGGGCGGCTTCGCGCTCCCGCCGCAGGCCGCGGTTGAGCCCGCTGATCACGCTGGCAAGAAGCAACATGCCGACGAACGTGAGCACGCTGGCCGAGTCAGGCCACGCCCACTCTCGCTTGGGCGGGATAAAGAAAAAATCGAAACTGAGGATGCTCACGACTGCCGCGAACAGCGACGGACCCAGTCCGGAGCGCATCGCGACTGCAGTCACGCCGAGCAAGTAAACCATCACGAAATCAGCCAACTGCGCGTGCGGTGAGATCAGCTGCGAGATCGCGGTCGAGAGCGCCGCGATCGGCCACGCCACCAGGTAGTGAGTGAGCGGGGAACGAGTAGCCGACTCAATACCCGAGACCGCCCACTCTTTCGGCTGCACGCGCAAGCCGCTCGATTCGACGGTCACGGTTGTTCCTGGCTCCTGGTGTCTTGACGAATATCGTCTTCGTGAGCCAGTTGAGCGTTGCCATTCGTCATCGATGGTTTCGGAGAGCGTTACCTTCATTTATGAGTACGAAAAGTTCCGGAAATGTATCGGCGCGGTTTCGCACACGGCGGGGTGGGTGGTCATTCGACCCCAATTCAACGCGAATCGAGCTGGATCTGGGTTGTGGCGGAGCGGTTTGGAGCGCTCGGCCATCGGCGCCTGAGTGCTTGAGACCACGAATCAGCGGCGCGGGGCGGCAACAAGAAATTTGATTGGTTGCGAAAGAAACGATGACCGTTGCGCGAACGAAGCGCGAAACGCTCGACAAGTCACAGCCCCCGACGCCCCGAGGTCGGCGCCGCCTAGAGCTACTCGGCTGGCCAAGTGAGGCTGGCGTAAAAAACGCTGGGCGAGTTGTCCTGAGGGACGCTCGCCCAACGAGGTTCTGACCCCGGAGCTTCGAGAGCGGCCGCCCGCCTCAAGGTTCGCGGCCTTGCTTCCGCGTCACGCTGCTGCGCTCCCAACCGCCGTCGGTCGCGCTGCCGAGCTCGCCGTGACCGAGACCTCGAAAACAGATACTCGCGGAGTCGGACCGGTGGGCTCCCAGGTGATCGGGCCGCTCATCCTCTCCGCGCGACTTGCACCGCAAGACAGCGGCTCAGGCTGGGCGCACAAAGAAAAAGCCGAGAACCTTGGGATTCTCGGCTTTTTCAGCGGGGCGGACGGGACTCGAACCCGCGGCCTCCGGCGTGACAGGCCGGCGTTATAACCAACTTAACTACCACCCCGTGAGCGGTAGGCGCGGTTCATACCACAGCGAATGCGTCCTACAACGAAAAAGTGTGTGGGGTTTAGCGTAGGTGGGCGTTCGTGATCGAGTGAGATTTCGGTGCGGAAAAGCTGTGAATTTGCGCTAATCAACGGCGGCTGAGGGCTGTGCTGCTTGTCGGAGGTCGAGCGTGTCGTGGCGAATCGGCGGCCGGCGCCTCACAACATGGACAGAAGCTCCGTGAATCAGTCCATCCCGGTGCCGTCGAGCCCGCTGGCCGCTCCGCCTGAGCGACCGTCCGTTCGGGCGCGGCTGCAGCGACAAGACGCCCTGTGGGGTGCGTTGTGCGTGGTCGGGTCGGCGGTGGCGTTTTCGGCCAAGGCGGTGATCGCCAAGGTCGGTTACCGGCACGGCGCAGGTCCAGCCACGCTGCTCGCGCTGCGGATGGCGTTCTCGCTGCCGTTCTTCGTCTTGGCGGCAATATTGACGTCTCGCAGGCGGGCGCCGCTGCCGCGCGCGGAGCTGGGCAAGATCATCGTGCTCGGCGTGCTCGGTTACTACCTGGCGAGCGTGCTCGATTTTTACGGACTCGTGCATATTTCGGCCGGGCTCGAGCGGCTGATCCTGTTCGTGTACCCGACGCTGGTGGTCGTGATGTCGGCGTGGTTCTTCAAGACGAAGATCACGCGCCGCACGTTGCTGGCGCTGGCGTTGACCTACGGCGGCGTATTGCTGGCCGTCAAAACCGAGACGGCGGGCTCGCGCGGCGCCGGGATGTGGATCGGCGTGGCGATGATCTTTGGCTGCGCGCTCAGCTACGCGGCGTACTTGGTCGGCAGCGGCCGCTTGATTCCGCGGATTGGCTCGCTGCGCTTCACGGCGCTGGCGATGATTGTCTCGACTGCGGCGATGATGCTCCACTTCTGGGTAGTGGGCGGCCGTTTCGGCGGCCACGCGCCTGCCGTTTACCTGGATGGCGTGCTGTTAGCGCTGGTCTGCACGGTGCTGCCGGTCTTTCTTTTGGCCGAGGGCATTCGCAGGATTGGCGCAGGGCCGGCGGCGATCATCGGCGCGGTCGGGCCGGTGTCGACGATCGCGCTGGCGCACGTCGTGCTGGGCGAACCCGTGTACGTCGTGCAAGCCGTCGGTACCGCGCTGGTGCTGGTCGGCGCGACGGTCGTGGCGCGCGGTCGCTAGACCATGCCGGCGAGCGGGCCGCTGCACCAGTCGGCCTTGCCGAAAGTGGTGTCGCCGATGCCCATCGAGTTCACGAACGACAGCAAGAGGTTGTTCGACCTCACGGTGTCCTTGTAGTTGAACTTCAAGCAGCGCCCCATCTTGAAGTAGCCGGCACCGCCCGCCACCACGTAGTGACTGTCGGTGCGGGAGTGGCTGTTGCCCTTGGCCAGCTCGTTGCCCCAGAAGATCACGGTGTTGTCGAGCATGGTTCCGTCACCCTCCGGGATGGAGTCGAGGCTCTTCAGCAGGTAGGCGAATTGTTGGGCGTACCACAGGTTGATTTTGGTCAGCCACTCGACGGTATCGGTCAGGGTGTCGCCGTCGTGCGACATGTCGTGATGGCCTCGAGTGATCGTCGGATCTGCCCAGGTGTGGGTGGCGCCGCCGACCGAGCGGTTCCACATGATGCTGCCGACGCGCGTGAGATCACACGCCATCGCCATCACCATCAGGTCCATCTGCAGCTTGCCGACGGCCGGAAAGTTCTCGTTCTTGGTCACTGCCAGCGTGCTTGCGCCCAGCACCGGCGCCGCGCACGAATCGAGCGCGGCTTTGGGTTTGAGGCCCAAGCGACCTTCTACCTCGGTGATGGCCTGCAGGTGCTTTTCGAGCCGCGCTTTGTCGGCGGCGCCGAGCTTGGCTTGCAGGGCGCGGAAGTTGTCGGAGACGGCGTCGAGCACGGTCTTGCCACGTTCGAGCGCCTTGGCGGCGGCGTCGGGCGTCGCGGCGAAGTCCTTGAAGATCCGATTGTACGCGTTGAACGGGCTATTCTCCGGCGGCAGCGGCCGATCCGGACCGAGCAGCGACATGCGGTTCCAGTTGTTTTCGTCGTTGCCGGTTTGTACGCCGAGCTCCAACGACTGAAACTTGGTGTCTTTGCCGATGACTTGTGCGATCCGTTGATCGACTGAGATGCCGTTGGCCCAGCCGGCCGTACCGCCGTCGCCGCCCTTGAAAGCGCCCGGGTTGAGCGTTTGTCCGGTCAGCATGCCCTGCATGCCGTTCTGGTGGCCGTCGCCGCCTTCACCCTGTTGGTCGACGCCGTCGATGATCAACAGCTTCTTTCGGAACGGTTCGAGCGGCTTCAAGATGCGTGAGAAGGTGAAGTCGGTCTCGCCACCCATCGGCGTCCACGCATCGGGGATGGTGCCGTTGGGCGTGAACCAGACCAAAAAGCGCTTCGGCAAGCCGGCCGCGGTGTAACCCGGCATCGATTGGCCGAGCGCGGGCTTGGGCTGACCCATGATCTCCAAAAACGGCAGGCCGAGCGCCACACCGCCCGCGCCGCGTAGCATCGTCCTGCGACTCAGGCGCTTCATGGCACCACCGCCTTTCGGTACAGAAACGCATCGGTTTGGGTCAAAGCCAAAACCAGCTGCTTGATGTCATGGCCCGCCTCTTTGAACTTGGCTTTGGTGTGCTCGAGCGTGCAGGCGTCTTCGACGGTTTCGCTGCGGCCGAAGCTGAAGCGCGCCCACTCTTTCAGCATGCAGTCGGCGACCTGCTCGCTGCTGGCAAGTTTGTCGGCCAGCGCAGCGGCGCCGTCGAAGTCACTGTCCACGTCGGTCAAGACCAGCTTGCCGGTCGCGTCGATCGGCAGATTATTCTCGGTCTGGCGCCAGCGGCCGACCGCGTCGAAGTGTTCGAAGCCGAGGCCGAGTGGATCCATCTGCTGGTGGCAGCCGGCACAGCTCGGATCTGCCGAGTGCTGGCCGAAGCGCTGGCGCGTGGTCAGGCTCGGATTGAGCTCGGGCGGCGTGATGACCAGGTTAGCGGGTGGCGGGGGCAGGAACTGGCACAGCAGGCTTTCGCGCACGAATTTGCCGCGATGAACGGGGGAGGTTTGCAGCGGCTTGGATTGCAGCGCGAGCAAGCTGCCCTGCGTCAGCAAGCCTTTGCGTTGCGCGGGATCGGTCTGCACGACCGCGAACGCTTCGCCCGCAGGCGCGGCTAGACCGTAAAAGGTGGCCAGCGCGTTGTTGGCCATCGTGTACGGAGCCGTGAGTAACGTCGAGAGCTTGCCGCCGTCTTCGAAGATGACGTGATCGATGAAGGCTTCGGTCTCTTGCTGGAGCAGGGCAGGGATGGCGTCGGTGAAGCCGGCGTACAGCTTGGGATCGCGCTCGATGCCGGCCACCGCGTCGAGGTCCAGCCATTGGCGGTGAAAGCTCTTGAAGGTGTCGCGCGCCCGCACGTCAGCCAGCAAGCGCTGGGCTTGCGCCAGGACTTGCTCAGGGGTTTTTAACTGATCGGCGGCTGCGGCGTCGAGCAAGGGTTGGTCGGGCATCGAGCCGCGGAAAAGGTACGAGAGGCGCGTCGCCATCTCGTACGACGAGAGGTGCACGACTCCGGACGCCGCTGCACCAGCGCCGAGCTCGGGCCGGTACAGGAAATCCGGCGATTGCATCAGGACTTCGATCACCATCCGCACGCCGTCGAGCGCGGTCGTGTTTTTCGTGCCCCAGTCGTAGACCTTGCGCAGGCGGGCAGCTTCGTCGACCGCGATCGGCCGGCGGTAGGCGCGTGAGCCGAAGCGTTGAATGAAGCCATCGACGCACGCGGCATCGGTCTCGCTACAGCCGAGCAGGGTGCTGCCCTTGGCAGTGGCGCGTTCGGCGATGCCGCTGGCCGCGGTCTGGTAGGCCTCGGCCAGGACTGCGGTCACGGTCTGCGCGTCGGCGATGTTGTTGAAGCCGAGCGCGCGCGCTTCCGGTGGGAAGTTCTTGCCGGGTTTGCTGGTGTCGCTCGCCAGCTCGACGATCGTGTTCTCGTATTCGTCGCGCGTCAGCCGCCGCACTGGCGAGGGGCCGGGGTTCAGGCCAGTGCCGAGCTTCTGGCATTCGCTCTTTGTGTCGAAGCCAGTGCCGGGCGGCAGCGGGTTACTCGAACCGCTGCCCGCAGTAGTGAGCCCAATGTCGGCGTTGCCTTCTGAGCCGACGATGGTGCCCTGGCAGCCGGCCAGCGTTGCGAGCAGTAGCCACGAAATGCGTCCAGGCATGCGACCTCCAGAACCGTGAAGCACCAACAAAGTGAGTGCCGCTCCGCGTCAGCTCCATGAGCTTGGCTGGCTTTTTGTGCGGTTTTCTCACTCCTGAGGCATGTCCTACGCGGCAAAGTTCCGACCAGCGCGGACCTTCTGCACGGTGGCTGCACTTTGCTACCCAGCAGCACAATTTCCCCGTACTTGAGCCTACATCCTTCACGCAGGTGCGACCCACGTGCTACCACCCGTGAGCCCACAGGCGGGTAGCTCAGCGGTAGAGCTCTGGTTTTACACACCGGCTGTCGCAGGTTCGACCCCTGTCCCGCCTAC
>JBBRMI010000153.1:0-19475 GCA_038230915.1 Polyangiales bacterium
ATGCATCGCTCACTCCTTTTTCCGTTGCAGCGCGTAGCGTCGACGAACAATCTCGCGTCGGCCTTGCGCTGCAGGTTTTGCGTTTCTCTTCGTGTCTTGCAACTCGAACAGATCGCGTCGCCGAGCAGAACGCGAGGCCTTTCTTTGGCCCGAGCGGGCCTTCTGCGTCGTTGATGCGGATGCGCGCCACCAGCTGCAGCAACTCTGCCGCGACCTGGTAGGCAATTGGCTTGTGATGAGGAAGCCGTTTGCGAATTTGTGCATTCCCGAAGCCGCTGCCCCGGCCGAACCCCATCCCGCTGCCGATCACCCGCTTCCGAACCCGAACCCGGGCCGATCACCAATCAAGGCTGGCCCGAGCCCCAGCTCGTTCGCCTAGCCGGTCACCGCGGGCTGAAATGACGGCTGGAACCACGTCGGCCGCACCGTTAGGATTTGGACGAAGCCGACATCAGCTCGATCACGCGTTCGAACGCCTCCGCGCGTCCCAATTGCAGTAAATGACCGCCGTAAAACGCTTGTAACGGCGCGCGCAAATGGACCGATAGGCGGCGGGCGTGGGCGGCGGGCGTGACCCGGTCGGCTTTCGCGGCAACAACGAGACAGCGCTCGGGCGCGATCAAAGACGGGCGCGCGAGCGGGCTGACGCGGCGGTAGATGCTTTCGAGCGCGGCATGCTCCGCGGCAGCTTCTTCCGGTACCTGGCTGAGCGAGCCCTGTTCGCGCGCAAAATCGCCCAGCGACGACAGCGGGATCACCGGCACCACGAAGTCCAAGCGCGCCTCCACGGTGGCGAGCAAGGCAGCCGTGTAACCGCCCAAGCTCATGCCGAGCACGCCGACGCGCGGATGCCCCTGCTCGAGCAGCCAACTGATCAAGTTTTGCAAGTCGAACAACGCTTGGCGAAAGCCTTCGACGTTGAGGCGCGGATCTGCGCCGGGGAATTCCGGCACGGCGCCGTGCCCGGCGCGCGCGCGCAGACCGTGAAACGGCAACGTGAACAGCACGACGTCGAAGCCAGCGCGCTCCAACCGCACGATCGGCCAAATCCGCTCTTCGAACGCGAACGGCCCGGCCATGTAGCCATGGATCAAGATCACGACCGGACGCCCTGGGCCGCGTTGGAAGTGGCGCGCCACGGCCAGCGCGTTCTCGCGTGCCGAGCCGTAGCGCTCGGCAACCTCTGGATCGATTGTCGTGAAGCCGCTGTGCCACGACAGATCCGTCACGGTGCCGCCGCGGCTCCGCGTACGCACGTGCTGCGCGCCGGGTGTGATGCGGCGCGGCTGGGCAAAAAAACCGTCGAGCGCGGCGTCGCGAAAGCGCGCCTCGAGCCGCTCGAGCATCCTCCGCCGATCGGCGTGGGGACGTGGGCGCGCCTGCCCGGTGCGCTGCGCATGAGCGGTGACGGCCGCCGTCGCCATTAAATCGACGGCTGCTGCAGCCGACCCCAAGACCTTGCGCGTCAACGCGCGGATCACGACGCCTCCGCCCGTGCGGCGGCGAACACGTCGTCCGCGCACAGCAGCATCTCGATCACACCCGATTCGTTGAGCCAACGTTGGTCGTGCGGACCGGGCGAAACGCGCAGCCGGCTTGCCTGCTGCTTTTGGCGTAAGTGCTCTTGAAACAGCTCGTTCGGGCGCCGATACGGATCGAACGACGACGTCAGAATCTCGATCCGACGCGGGCCGACACGCGCTGTCGCCGCCGCGACACCGACCGCGTAGCGCGCCGCCTGTTGCGGACCGAACGCACCCTGCGCGGTGCCGAGCCCACAAAAGACGTCTGGGCGACGCAAGAAAACCTCGATCGCCAAATAGCCGCCGAGCGATACGCCGGAAATCATGCAACGCGAAACCGGGAACGAGACGCCTGTGCGCGCTTCGACTTCGGCCTTCAGTTGACCGGTGACGAACTTTGCAAACCGCACCAGCACCTCGTCGCCACCGGGCTTGTAGGTGTTGGGCGTGAACGGGCACAGCACAACTGGGCTGCGAAACGGTCGCGCCGCCAAGCGCCCGTTCAGCTCTGTCAGTCGCCCTTCCCCGAAGTAGTCGTGCTGCTCGTCGCTGCGAGCGAGCGGCGGATGCGTCAAGCGCGCCACCGCCGTCAGAAGGCCGTAGCGCTCCGCGAACGCGCGCGCGCCCACCGTCTGATCGGTGGTCTCCCCCAAACCGTGCAAGAGCACCAACAGCTCGGGATTTTCCGGCAAGCTTCGCGGCACCGCCAACAGCGCGCGACCGAACGCCGGATCGCCGTGCAGCGAAAGCTCCACCAGCGAAAGTTCCGCGGAGTTGAGCTGTTTGGCGGTCGCTGGCACGCCGTAAGCGCTCGCTGACAGCGCTACGCCACAGCCCAGAAAATCGCGACGCTTCACCGGCGTCGTTCCCCGGGATGCAGCACCATCAGCGCGAAGCCGATCACGCTCACCGACAAACCCAAGCCGACGCGGCCCAAATGCAGCTCCGTGCTGCCCACCTGTCCGCCAGTGTAAACGTCGATCAGCACGTAGGCGTTGTAAACCAAGTGGCACAAGATGCTCGTCAACACGCTATCGGTGTAGAGGCGCGCGATCGCAAAGCCGATGCCGAGCACGAACGCGCCGGCAACCTGCGTGGGCTCGAGGTGGAAGATACCAAACATGGCGCTCGGCACGCTGAGCGCCAATAAATTCCCGCGCCCCAGAAACGCTCGCGTCAAAACGCCACGGAACAGCAGCTCTTCGACGATCGCCGGTACGACTGCCGTGGCCAACACGATGCCCACGAGCTCGGGCGCGGTCACGTCCTTGGTCAACGCGACCACCATCGTCTCGGCGTTGTTGACGTCGCGGGGCAGATTGCGCCGCGTCAGCTCGGCGATCAGCCCCGATAGCGGCCCGAGCCCGAACACACACAGCAGCGCGCCACAAAGATCGCGCAGCGAGGGCACGCCGAGCGGACAGACCTCGTGCAGAAAGACGCGATGACGGCGCAGGAAGCGCCAAATCAACGTCGCCAGCACGGCTTCGTTGGCCAGCACCGAGATCGCGATCCACGGCGGGCTCGTCACCAACGGCGATCGCCTCGGGTCGGACAAGAGGGCGAGGGCGCGGTCCACCGGCAGTCCGGTCTGGATCGCGATCAGGGCGGCCACACCGCCCATCGTCAGGCCGACGGCGAAGACGAGCACCATCGCGAACAGCCACAGCAGACCAGCTTGCAGCGGTGACGGAATTCGGGGTGGTGGCGCCGAGGGACGTCGCGACAGGCGAGGCACCGCGATTGCGGCCAGAACAGGCACGGGCGGGAGCCTACCCTCGCCTGCGAAAGTGACCAAACCGGTTTGCCCGGTGTATCGTCCAACCTCGTATGAACAAGTCGCTTATTGGTGTGTTCGCGCTCCTCCTCACCTTGCCTCTCGCCTGTTCGGCCGCGGACACCCCGCCCGATCCGCTGGCCAAGCGCAGCGGCTTCTGCGACGCCTGGGCCGCGGCCGCCTGCCAGACCAGCGTGGTCGACGCCTGCAACGCCAACTCCGCGGAATCTTGCCAGGCAAAGCAGAGCGACTTCTGCCTCGGCATCATCCCCGAACAGTACAGCTCGAAGCACGCAAAGGAGTGCCTGAGCGCCGTCAAGGCCGCCTACAAGGATGCGAAGCTCACGCCCGAGGACATCGCGATCGTGATTCAGCTCGGCGCGCCGTGTGATCAGTTGTCGAAGGGCACCCGCGCCGACGGCCAAAGCTGCACCGCGCACGACGACTGCAACACTGACGGCGGCTTCAATTGCATCATGAAGCAAGGCGCGACCAAAGGCGTCTGCGCCAAGCCGGCAGCGGTCGGCCCGGGTGAGGCGTGTGACGGCCCGGCGCAGGTGTGCGGAGATGGTAACTTCTGCAACGGTGAAAATTGCGTCGCCTACAAGAAAACGGGCGTCGTCTGCGACGGCGACTACCAGTGCAAACCGGAAGATCACTGCGTGATTCCGGCTGACGCCGCGTCCGGCGCGTGCGATGTCCGGTTGCAGCTGAACGAAGTTTGTACGTCCTCGAGCGACTGCCAGTCAGGCTACTGCGCTGTCGCCGACGGGCAGACGGAGGGTGAATGCGCCGCTACGATCGTTCTCACGAGAACCGAGCCCTTGTGCCTCAAGCTGCGCTAGCCGTGCTGGCGCTCTGCTTCGCGGCGCTTGGCTGCGAAGACGAGCCCAAGAAAACTCCGTTCGATTCGCCGAAGGACGCGCCGATCCCGGCGCCGCCCCAGAGCGCGCTCCCGAAGCCCGACGTCGCGCCCGTGCTCGAGATCGACACCGTGAGCCCGAAGGTCGGCTTCGAGCGCGCGCTGTTTCAGCACCCTGAAGGCAAGGCTCAGCTCACGCAGCTCTTGACCGACAACAAGCGCTGGCTCGAGGGCAAAGACGTGGTGCTGATCGTCGACAGGAAGACCAAGGTGCCGTGGGTCGCGGCCTACCTCGACGAGCTCGCCAAGCTGAACCCGTCGAAAATCACGATCAAAACCGAGACCCGCAAAGAGTACAGTCAAGATCAACACTTCGTGCCCCAGGCTAAGGTGCAGGCGCCGCCGTGCAGCGTGGTCGGCATGGTGACGAGCGACTACGGCACCGCGGTGTGGAAGATTTCCGGCGGCACCGCTGGCAAGCGCACCCGCGGTATGGCCGGGCCGGATCTGTCGATGACCGGTGACACGATCGAGCGCTTCGCCAAAGGCTGCAAAGACTCGAGCACCTTCTTCGTCTCCGTCGCCGATGGCATCGAATGGGGCTTGGCCTTCGATCTGGCGGCGTCGAGCCGCGTGCTCCCGCACGCCAAGTTCGATACGTCGGTGCTGCTGAACGAGATCCCGACCGCCGGGCAGAAGGTCGACCTCAAGCACTGAGCAGGCGTCGCGCGTTTTAGGCAGCGCCGGCGGCCGACAGCTCCGACAAGAGCCGCTCGACCTCGTCGATGTTGAAAGGCTTCTCCAGCTGACGGCCGGCGAAGCGCGCCAAAAATTCCTGCGCGCGCTCGGTGAACGCGCCGCCGGTCATGAACACGAAGCGCTGCAGCAAGCTCGGCGCCTGCTCGCTGACCGCGCGATACACGTGCTCGCCGCTCACGTCCGGCATCATCAGGTCGCACAGCACCAGATCGAAGTCATGGTCCTTCGCCAACCGCTCGAGCGCCTCACGCCCGCTCGAGGCGACCTCGACGTCGTGCTTGTCCTGAAAGGCAAAGCGCAGCGTCTGCCCCAACAGAGGTTCGTCATCGATTATTAGAATGCGCGCGCGGCTATTCACACGTTCCCGGCTTCTGGCCCGATTCCCTGCGGCCGAAGCCTCGATGGCTCCAGCCGCCTGCAGGGTCACCGTAAACCGGGTCCCTACATCAGGCTCACTGGCTACAGTAATGGTCCCGCCAAGTGCCGTCACGACATTCCTGCAGATGGCCAGGCCCAGACCGGCGCCGAGCTCGCGCTGCGGATGCGGGCCGCGCCCCCAGCTCGAGCCGGCCAGGGGAGTAAAAAAGGGCTCGAAGACGTACGGCAAGTCTTCCGGCGCAATTCCAATGCCGTCGTCCTCGATGCAAACCGAGATACGGTCCCCTTCACTAGCAGTGGAAATTCGAAGGAGACCTTGCCGGCCATCGGGAATGGCCTGACCGGCGTTCAAGATCAGGTTCACGAACACCTGCGCTAGCCGGCCTTCGTCGCCCATCAGCTCGGGCACGCCGGCGAAGCTTTTGACGATGCGCACGCGATGCCGCAGCTCGTTCCACGCCAGCTTCAGCGTGGCTTCGAGCACCGCTTCGACATCGATGGGTCGGCGCGTGTCCGGCACCGCGCGCGAGAACGTCGTGAGGTCTTTGACGATGCTGCGAATGCGCTCGACGCCGTCTTTGGCGTTGGACAGCGCCGACTGCGCATCGAAAATGATTGCACCCGTGCGCGCAGCCTCGGGATGCAGCGCGCCGATTTCGGCCAGGCCACGCTCCAGGAGCTCGATGCTACCGAGCACGTACGCAAGCGGATTGTTGATCTCGTGCGCGACACCCGCCGCCAAACGGCCGAGCGACGCCATGCGCTCTGCGGAGGACCAGCGCTTGGATGAGCGCGGATCACTGTCCGGCGCCGCCTCGTTCTCGAGGGGTGCCTCGGTGTCCTGAGGTCGCGACATGGCTGAGGACGCTCACATACCGAATCTGCGGCCCTGGCGAAAGCGTCGATCGGCCGCTGTCCGCTTCCGCTCCCAGGCATGAGAGATGGCCAAGTCGGTTATGGGCGGATGTTCCAGACAGAAAGAACTTTGTTGGGGTCGGACCCCACCCCCAAAGCGGCGATGGAGTCGACACGCTCGAGACAGTTAGACAGTGGCTCAGCTGACGCTGGACGGCTCAGGTGAGGCCAAACCGAGCCAGCGCTTGACGTCCTCAGCGACGGGGCACACGCTGCTTCCCCGCCCGTGACCGCCACCAAGAACCCGAAGCCTGCCCTCGCCAAGGCCCCGAAGAGAGTGAAGAAATCCGCCGCAGGCAACGCTCGCGAAGCCGGCGAGCCGGGAGAAGCCGCGGGCGCGCTCGACGACGAAGCCGGCGACGGCGATGGAGACGAGGCGCTCGCACCCGACAGCGAAGCCTTCGATGCCGAGGTGCTCGACTCATCGCCAGGCCAGGCCGAGGCCGGCGACGACGACGCAGAGGATCTGGACGCTTCGCGCGAAGAGGAGGAAAATTCGAGCGTCGATGAGGACGAGCCCTCGACGGCGATTGAGCGCAGCGGGGGCGCGCTCAGCCGGTCCGATCCGATGTCCGCGTACATGCGCGAGGTTCAGCGCCACGCGCTGTTGAGCCCGGACGAAGAGCACCGCTTGGCGGTGAACTACCAGAAAAACCCCGACGATTTGGCCGCCGCGGCGCGATTGGTGACCGCCAACCTGCGCCTGGTGGTCAAAATCGCGTACGAGTACCGGCGCGCCTACAAGAACATGATGGACCTCATCCAGGAGGGGAACATCGGGCTGATGCAGGCGGTGAAAAAGTACGACCCCTACCGCGGCGTGAAGCTCTCGAGCTACGCCGCGTGGTGGATTCGAGCGTACATGCTGCGCTTCATCCTGAACAACTGGCGCTTGGTGAAGCTCGGGACGACGCAAGCGCAGCGTAAGCTTTTCTTCAATCTGAGCAAAGAGAAGGCGCGCCTCAGCGCTTTAGGCGTCGAGCCCACCGACGCGGAGATCGCCAAACGCTTGAACGTGGCCGAGGCCGAGGTGGCCGAGATGGACAAGCGGCTGTCGCGTTCGGACGCTTCGCTCGACGCCAGCGTCGGCGAGAGCGACGGCCGGAGCGTGTCGCGCGTCGAGCTGATGCCGTCGCTCAACAGCACGCCAGATCAGATCGCCGAGGGTGCGGAGTTGTCCGAGATGTTGCAAGGCCGCCTGAGCGAGTTTCGCGAGAAGCTCACGGGCAAGGACATCATCATCTTCGACAAGCGCGTGGTCGCCGATGAGCCGCTGACGTTGCAAGAGCTGGGTGACGAGTTCGGCGTGTCGCGCGAGCGCGTGCGGCAGCTCGAGGCGCGCCTGACCGGCAAGCTACGCGACTACTTGAAAGAAACGCTGGGCGACGCCGTCGAGCTCAGCTGAACGGAGAAGTGCGAGTGAGCACGGCGCCCGGCACTTTGTATCTGGTGGCGACGCCGATCGGCAACTTGGGTGACATGACCGAGCGCGCCGTGCTGACGCTCCGCCTTGTGGCGCACATCGCCGCCGAAGATACGCGCCGCACGCGCGGCTTGCTCTCGCACTTCGGGATCACCGGCAAGCAACTGCACACGCTCGACGCCAACGCCTCCGAGCGAGCCGTCGCGCGCGTGGTCACGTTGTTGAAAGACGGACAAGACGTCGCGTTTGCTACCGATGCCGGAACGCCGGGCGTGAGTGATCCGGGCCGCGCGCTCGTCAACGCGGCGGTGCTGGCGGGCGTGCCGATCACGTCGCTGCCCGGCGCGAGCGCGGCGACGACGGCGGTAGCGTTGTCGGGGCTGGTCGCAGGACCGTTCATGTTTTTGGGCTTTTTGCCGCGCCAAGGCGGCGGGCGCACAGAGCTACTACGGCGGATCTTGCACGAGACGATGCCGATCGTGCTGTTCGAGGCGCCGCACCGCATCCACGAAACGCTGGTTGACTTGGCAGCTCTGTGCCCGCAGCGCGAAGCCGCGGTGTGTCGCGAGCTGACCAAGCTGCACGAAGAAGTGCTGCGCGGCAGCTTGCAAGCGCTGGCGCAAATCGAGCGCGAATGGTTGGGGGAAATCGTGGTCGTGCTCGGCGAAGCGGAAGCCTTGCCGGCGCCCGGCTCGAGCGATGACGAGCTACGCGAGCAGGCGCGCGGCCTGGTCGAAGGCGGCGCGGCCGTGAAAGCGGTGGCCAATCACCTGAGCGAGATCAGTGGGCGCTCACGTCGGGAAGTGTATGCGTTGGTGCTCGAAGTGAAGGGCGAAGCGGAGCCGACAGGGCACGACGAGTAGTGCGCGGCGACAATTCGTTGTTATTCTTGCAGCATGCAGAGCGCCGTTTGCGTGCGTTGGGCTGTGGCATGGGCAGCGGCGGCGTGCGCGCTCGCTTGCTCGTCGAATACGCCCCCCGGTGACGGCGCGAGCGGCGCGAACAAAGCGGGTAACGCCGGCGGCGGAGGAACCGCGAACGCGAATGCGGGCGGCAATCTGGGAATGAGCGGGTCGGTCGGGAGTGCTGGAGCCGCCGCAGGCAGCGGCGGCGCTGCGGGCACGGGCGCAGGCGCGGGCGCCGTGAGCAGCGGCGGCGGCATGAATAGCGGCGGCATGAGCGGGAGCGGCCCGGGCGGCAGCGCGGGCGCTAGCGCTGCGCTCGACTGCGCCGGTCGCATCATTTGCGACGACTTCGAGAAGGGCGCGGTGAACGGTGGCAAGCCGGGAGCACCGTGGAAGCTGCGTGAGAATGCCGGCACCGTCACGCTCGACGACACGCGCGCCGTAAGCGGCAAGTACTCGGTCAAGGTTGCGATCACGGCTACGACCGCCGACAGCACCTACCGCCAGGCGCTCTTGAATCTGGACGGCGCGCCGCTACTACCGCTCGCCGGCAATAAGGTTTACGGCCGGTTCATGATCTACACCGATCGCATTCCGGACAAGACCGTGCATTGGACGTTCGCGCACGGCGACGGGCCCTACGCCAACTCCGGAACTTCGGCCACGTACAACTACGGCGGCATGGGCGACCTGATGGCCAACTACTACCGCGACACGAAGCCCAACCCGACCGACTGCTGGCAAACCAAGAACGAGAATTTCCCGACCGGCAAATGGCAGTGCGTCGGTTTCCTGTTCGACGGCCCGAACAACGAGATGCACTTCTGGATGGGCGCGAACGAAGTCAGTGAAATTCACGTGACTGGCAACCAGAAGTCCGACGCAACCTGCACCGTCAAGGGCGTGGACGGCAAGTGGTATGCACCCACCTTCAAGAACATCTCGGTCGGCTGGGAGAGCTACCAGCACGACGTCGCCGGCGCCCACACTGCGTGGATCGACGACGTCGTGCTCGATGATCAGCCGATCGCGTGTCCGTAACTCAGCTACCCTGCAGGCGCGGTTGCTCGCCCTTGATGCGCAGGTACATGAACGCGCCGGCGATGACGAGAATTGGGATCGAGCCAAGCAGCACGCCGATACCGCAGGCCAGGGCGCCCGCGATGACGACGACCAGCGCCAGCAAGTGCAGCACGAAGATGTTGAGCCGGTGCCCTTTGGTCATCTCCCACGACTTCTTGAGCGCATCGACGCCGGCCATATCCTGATCGACGATCAAGAATCCATACAGGCAAATGCCGTAAAGGACGATGAAACCGGGAACGGCGCACAGCGCGAAGCCCAAACCGACGGCAATCGCCGCGCAAATCTGGGCGACCAGCATCCGGCCGAAGTATCTGCCACCGCTGAACACGTCGCCGAAAGCCACCGGCTGGCCGCGGGCGACCTTGAGCGCGAAGCTCAAGACACCGCCCAAGATATAGCTATTGACGATCAGGCCGACCAAGCTGCTCGTGCCTTGAACGAGCCCACCGAGCACGCCGAGAAACGACGGATCGACGTACTCGGCCACGAGGCTCGCCATGAGCCGGTAGACGGAATTGATCAGTGCTCCCGGCAGCGCCCCCAACACGATTGCGACCGCAATCGGCAGGCTGACACCAGCGAAGTTCTTCATCAGCGCATTCCACCCAAAGGTGAGCGCTTCCACCGGCGACCAACCCGCGCCGCCTGATCCCGGCATCCCGGGCGGGACGAAGCCGCCGGGCGGACCGTAGCCACCACCGGGCGGGCCACCGTAGCCGCCACCGGGAGCGCCATAGCCGGGTGGGCCATAACCGCCGCCGGGCGGCGGTTGCGCGCCGGGCGGACCGTAACCGCCGCCACCCGGACCGCCAGGCGGGCCATACCCACCCGGAGGCGAACCGCCAGGAGGTCCATAGCCAGGCGCAGTCGGCGGAACGCCGGGCGGTACGTAGCCTGGAGGCAAACCGCCACCCGGAGGCGCGCCAGGAGGGACGTAACCGCCGCCCGGACCTGGACCGCCTGGACCTGGACCGCCAGGACCTGAACCGCCTGGGTAAGGAGCACCGGGTGGGCCGTAGCCGGGACCGCCTGGTGGCGGACCACCGGGTGGGCCGTAGCCGGGAGGACCACCGGGTGGCGAGCCAGGCGGAGGACCCCAACCACCACCGGGAGGACCGTAGCCACCGGGCGGTGCGCCGGGTGGACCGTAACCGCCACCACCAGGAGGAGCACCGCCGGGCGGACCCCAACCGCCGGGACCGCCAGGGGGAGGACCACCACCAGGCGGATAACCACCGCCACCAGACACGTTCACGATCCCTTCGAACATGGGGCTCGACTCCTCTTGGGTTGGATCGCCGAAGCTAGGCCGCCCGCTCCGTACAATCCACACAAAAACCCGCCGTCTGTGGCGCGGTCGACGCGGCCGCAACCCCATCTCCCCTCATGGAGGCGCGACCTGAGCACCGACGAAACGAACACGGCCGAAGCGGGAGGCTTTGTGAAAATTGCCCAACCCGAGGATCGGCGACCAAGCGACGCCGCCGTTGTTCTGGATGGCGTAGAAGTTCATGCGCCACATGTCCTGCGGTGTGGGCGGCGTTCGCTTGGCCTTCTGAATTGAAGCCCAAGGGATCGCCATCTCGACGACGTAGCCTTCGTCTTCGACCGCGTCGTCGAGCGTGCCGCGCAGTTGGACGGCGCTCTTCAGATTCGCCGACCATTCCTGGTGGCCGAACGGGCCATCCGGATCGACATGCGGCTGATTGTAGGCATCGAAGGCCGAATCGAAGACCAGGTTCTGCGGCCCGACCTGGATCTCATAGTAGTCGCGATTGTCGCCATCGCCGTCCGGATCGATCATCACTTCGACGGTGTCTTTCGTCCACAAATGCGGATCGGGCAGCGCCGGATCGAAGCCGCCGCGCAGATCGTCGTCGAACACCTCGAAGCCGACGTAAAACGCTTGGTCGTCGTACAGCAGCTTCACGTTACCGCTGAGCTCGCTGGCGCTGGGCGCTTCGCCAGTGCGGACGTTGACGAGCGAGCCTATGACGGCTGCGTGTGCCCAGCTTGGTTCGTCGAGCTTGCCGTCGATTACCAGCGGCGACGCTGGCAGCCGCCGCGGCACCCACAACACCGGCAGCGAGCCAGCCGACGGTGCGATCGGTCGCTGCACCGCGAGCTTGGTCACGAGCGCACGTTCGCCGGCGCCGCCGTGGCCGCCGCGCGTGATCGGCAGCCGCTCGTCACCGCGGAAAACTCCGCAAACGATGCTGATCGAGTCGGTGCGCAAGCTAGTCGGAACCCAAAACGCGACCTGGTCGACGTAGATCTTGCCTTCGTCCCAAGCGCTGGGTGCAAACAGTGGCTCGCTATTGTGAGTCTTCCGCAAAAGGCCTACGCCGTCCAGGTTCAAGACGCGCTCGCCGGCTTCGTCCAGCACGTGCGTGAACAGCGCAAAGCCGCGCGCGACCGCCGCCTTCTTGCGCCAGTACAGCGTGAGCTCTACGCGACTGCCGGGCTTCAAGCCTTCCGTTGGTGCGACCTTTGCGCCCAGCAGCTCGAGCGCTTCGTCGAATTCGATGCCGAGTTTAATCGGCAAGTCATTTGGCAGCGCAGCCAGCTCCAAGCCGGGCGCCGGCGGCACGGCCTTCTTGGCGCAACCGCCGAGCGCGAGCACGGCGCAGAGCAAGGCTCCCGAACGCACGCTCCAGGTCGCGGCGCAACGAGACGGGCGCGGCCTTCGCACGACTACTGCGCGGGCTGCGCCGGACGCGGCGCGGGCATGCCCTTCGCCGGTTTGAGCGGCAAGCGCTTCAACGCGCCGGCGTGCTTGTCGTCCTTGGCCGCGCGCGCGCGCAGAGCTCCGGGCGTAGCGCCGGTGTCGAGCGACGCGATCACGCCGCCGTGCTTGCTGTCGGCCGGACCACTGAGCACGCTCAAGTACACCGCACCGAACGTGCCTTCGGGCGCCTTCTCAGGCTTTTTTTCGGCCTTTTTGTCGTCTTTTTTGTCGGGGTCTTCAGCCGGCTCTTCGGGCGCGATCGGCTGGGTCTTGAGCCCCACGACGATCGAGAAGCGAGCAGCGTCGATGTCGGCCGGCACCGCGACCTCCAGCTCGTCGACGTAAATCTTGCTCGGCTCCCAGTTCACCGGCATGAGCGGCCCCTTGCGCACGGGTCCGCTGCCGTCGACATCGATCCGGTTGCCGTTCGGCAGCACCAGCTCGGTGAACGGCACGTACCCTTCGCCGAGCTTACCCGTCGAGCGCCAGTAGAGCTTGAGCGACAGCTTGCTGCCCGGCGCGGCCATCGTCGCTGGCTCGAGCGCGTAGCCAACCAGCTCCGCCTTGCCGTTGAAGTCGATGTACAGCGGGTGCGGAATGTCGGTTGGCGCCGAGTCCAGCACCAGGCTCTTCATCTCCGGCGACAGCTCCGGCTTCTCCACCGGCTCCTCTTTCACGGGAGCTTGGGCGCAGCCGACGGCGGCGCAGAGTGCCACTAGCCCAATCGCAAGAGCTCGCATTCGCATCACTTCTTCTTTCCCTTCTTGCGCGCGTCACGCTCGCGCTTGCGCTGATTCTTCTTGGCGTTGCGCTCGCTCGCGCTGAGCGCCTTCATCACTGGCGCCCGCGCTTGGCCGGTCATGCCCGGCATACCCATCCCGGGCATACCCATCCCGGGCATACCCATCCCGGGCATACCCATCCCAGGAAAACCCGGCATTCCCCCAGGCATTTGCGGGAAACCGTCAGGCATTTTGCCGCTCTTCATTGCGCGGCGCACGTTGCGCGCCATGCCAGGCAAACCGCCGAACATGCCGCCGCCGGCGCCGCCCCCGCCCATACTGCCCATCATCTGGCGCATGTAGAGGAACTTCTGCACCAGCTCGCCTACCGACTGCTCGGTGCGACCCGAGCCGCCCGCAATCCGCTTCACGCGCGACGGCTCGCGGATCAAGCTCTGCGGGTCCTGCCGCTCGAACTTGGTCATCGACAAGATGATCGTCTCGGCGTCGGTCAGCTCGCTGTCGTTGACTTGCGCGGCGGCGCCGGGCGGCAACATGCTGGAGAGGCCGGGGATCTTCTCGATCAGATCACGCACCGAGCCCATCTTCTGAATCATCTTGATCTGACTCAGGAAGTCTTCGAGCGTGAACTCGCCCTGCATCATCCGCAGGGCGTCTTTTTCCGCCTGCTTCTGATCGACGACTTCCTCGAAGTCTTGAATCAACCCAACGACGTCGCCCATGCCAAGCACGCGCGAGGCCATGCCTTCGGCGCGGAATGGCTCGAGCTTGTCGGTGGTCTCGCCCATGCCGACGAACACGATCGGCGCGCCAGTCACCGCTTTGACCGAAAGCGCAGCGCCGCCGCGCGCGTCTCCGTCGAGCTTGGTCAGCACGTTTCCGCTGATGCCGAGCCGCTCGTTGAAGGATTTGGCGGTTTTTACTGCGTCCTGACCGATCATCGAGTCGATGACGAGCAGGATGTTAGCGGGACTGACCGACGCTTTGATCGCGCCGAGCTCTTCCATCAAGACTTCGTCGATCGCCAGGCGACCCGCGGTGTCGTAAATGATGACGTCGGCTTTGAGCTTCTTGGCTTCGTCGGCGGCGGCTTCGCAGATCGCCAAAGGCGTGGCGCCGGCGATGTTGAACACCGGCACATCGATCTGTTTGCCGAGCACCATCAGCTGATCGACGGCGGCCGGGCGCTGCATGTCAGCAGCGACGAGCAGCGGCGACTTGCCCTGCTTCTTCAGCCAGCGCCCGAGCTTGGCGGCGGTGGTCGTCTTACCGGAGCCCTGCAGGCCGACCATCATGATGCCGGTCACGCCGCTGTCGGCGAACTTCAGCGGCTCGCCGTCGTGATGCATCATGCTCACGAGCTGGTCGTGGCAGATCTTGACGAACTGTTCGCCCGCGCCGACCTTGAGCGTCTCGCCCTGGTGGCGCACGCGCGTCTGCACGGTGCTGCCGAGCGACTTCTCTTTCACCGCTTCGAGGAAGCGCTTGACGACGCCCAACTCGACGTCCGCCTCGAGCAACGACACGCGCACTTCTTTGAGCGCAACGTCGATGTTCTTCTCGTTCAGCTCGGTGAGCCCAGCGAGACGATTTTGAGCCTCGCGAAAACCTTTAGCTAATGCCTCGAACACAGCGGGCCGGGTCTTAGCACAGCCCCCACGGCCGCGGCGTTCGAGATTGAGCGTAAATCAGATCGGGCTGCTGAAAAGCGGCCTGAAATCGGTAGGAAGGGGCGTTCGCGTTGGCTAGGATTGGCGCATGTCCGACACCGAGCAACATGGCGGTGCGGCAGTGAATCGGTCCAGGGGTTGAACACCGGCGCCCAGGCGCGGGCGTAGTCGGCGCGGTCGCGGGAGACGATGCGGGCGTCAAATCAGCGAGAATAGCTCGCTTTGCTTGTGGGCGCGATCGAAAGTCAGGGTCGTCTTGCAGCCGGCGGCACGGTTGCGAAGAGCGATGGCGTAATCGGCAAAGTCTCCGGGGCCGACTCGATATCGCTGCGCCGCCTCGCGCAACAGGTCACGGTCGTCTAGTGACAGCTGGGCCGCGTCGATCAGCTGCAGCAGCGCCGCTGCAACCGTCGCTCGATCGAGCTGGTACGCGGCGCGCAGCACCCAGACTAGCTCACACAAAACGATCGTGTCGATGTGGAGGCGGTCTTCACCCGCGAGCGCTTCTTCGATCACGGCGTTCGCACGCTTGGATTGGCGCAGATCATCTTGCGTCAAGTAGCGCACGACGACGTTCGTATCCAAGCCTCTCATTTGCGCTTCGCCCCCTTGCGCAGGCTAGCGTGTGCCTTGGCCACTGCAGCGTCCATCTCGCTGAGCGAGACTGGCCTGCGACCAGGTTTATGAAGCACTCCGCGCAGCGAACGAAAATCGAGCGTGCCTGCCTGCAGCACGATTTGGTCACCATTGACGACGAAGTCCACCCGATCGCCTGTCTTTACTTGGAGCAGCTCCCGAATGACCTTCGGGATGGTGATTTGGCCCTTGCTGGTGACGCTCGCGCTCGCCATTTCCTTACTTCCGACAGGACTCCTTACCACGCTCACCCACCGCGCGCTAATGCAGAAAGGGCGATAGGCACCCCCCGCCACACCGAACGATCAACGGAAGGTTCTCACCGCGACGAGAAGAAACCCGAGCTGATTGGGCTTGGCGTTTGTGGCCGCGGGCGAATACGACGTGAACCTGCCCGCCTACATGAGCGCTGCCAACTCCGCCAAGCAAGCGCCCGCACAACTCAACTGGCAGTGCAGGAGCCACCCTAAACGAGACCGGCGTGTCAACGTCGACGCGATCGCGTGCCGCCTGAAGGTTTTTGCAAACGCCGTTTGCAGGATTCGAATCCCTCCCTCTCCGCAGATAATTCGCAACTGTTCTCGCTACTTCAAACCGACCTGCTCAGCGCGCTGCCCACCGGCTGCCCAAAGTTGAGCAGGTCGATGGCTTCGCAGAGCGCGCTCGGCGCCAGGTGCATGTACCTGAGCGTCATCGTGAGCGTGCTGTGGCCGACCAGCTCTTGAATCGCCTTCGGCGCGGCGCCCCGCATCGCGAGGTGCGAGCAGAAGGTGTGTCGCAGCGCATGAGGCGTGGCCTTCTTAGAGAGCCGCGCCACCAGCGTCGCGTGCTCGAAGGCCTTGCGGGTAGTGCTGACGACGATCGGTTTGCTCGGGTCGCGCGTACTGACAAACAGCCAGGGCTTCGGGGGCCGCTCTTGCACCCAATAGGCGCGCAGGATCGTCAGCAAGCGCGGCGGCAGCATCACCAGCCGCTCTTTCTTACCCTTGGCGCACCTGACGTGAATCACGCCACGGTCGGCGTCAATGTCGGTAATTTTCAGCTGGCACACCTCGGTGATCCGAAGACCTGCGGCGTACATCGTCGTAAACAGGACCCGGTACTTCACCATCTCCAGCGCGCCCAGTACACGCTCTACCTCCTCGACCGAGAGCACCGGAGCCAGCTTGCGTGGCGTCGACGGGAACGTCAGAAACGCAACCATCTCCGGGCGCCCCAACGTCTTAGCGTACAGAAACTTCAGGGCGGCCAAGTGCTGACGTATCCGGTCAGGCTTCAGCACGCTGTTGCGCAGGTGTTGCACCCACGTCCGAACCTCGTCCGGGCCGAGCTCCGACGGACAACGAGCGAAGTGGATCGCGTACTCGCGGATCGCGTTGATGTACGCTTTGCGCGTCGATTCGGCTCGCCCCGCTTGCAGTAAATCCTGTAGCATATGCTCGCGTAGTTTCGTCATAGCTGCCTCCTTGGTTGGCGGCGGTTGCAACGCCGCCAACCAGGGAGGTTTGCCCCCATGACGATTCCAACGCCAAAAATGGCTACTGTTGTCGCAAGATCGGTAGCGCTAAGCCGCGACTACGTACCTGTCGACCGCGAGCGCGAAGCTGAAACCCCCGCCGCGCAGCGGCTTCGTTCAACAGCTCGGCAGGTCGCGAGCCATCGCCGAAGACCTTCGCGGGCGCGCCAATGGTGAGCAGGCGTGTCAACGACACGCCGTGCGCCCCAAGAGGTCGCGCAAGGTTTGGCGTTGCTGGTCGAGGCCCGGCTCGCCTGCCGCGATGATGCCCACGATGGCAACGCACTCGATGGCGGGTTTGGCGGCCAGCACCTTCGCCACTTCGCTCGCAGGAACATCGGGTGGCAGCTCGGCCGAGTTTTCGGCGAACGCGATGCGCTGGGCGATGAAGGCCTGCGTACTCTGCGCGCCTAGGAGACTGAGGAGACCAAACGCTACCCGGGCGCGAAGCCCGTGCCGGCCGTTGACCGCGCAGCCGCGGACTGGCAGGCTCTGTATCTCACGAATGCGCCTAAACCTGCGTTAACATAAGGGAAATTACACGCCAATTCGAGACCGAAGGCGCTCGTTCCGTAGCCGCTGGACGCATGGTGTGCAGATCCTGCTCTTGGGCCGAGACCCGTTAGGCGGAGGATGGCGAAGTAGGTCACGACTCTCCGCGTTCGCATCGTGTTCCAGCGTGCTTAGCGCCCCCGCGCAACTCTCGCTGGATGACGATACGTCGATCCAGCAAACACGAAGAAGGCCGGGTTCCGAGAGGAGCTGGGCCTTCTTCGTTTCTGGGGCGCGCTCGTCGGGTGGAGCTACCTGGGTAGCGGTCCGCTTGTCCAAGCGCGAGAGAAGTACGCCCCGTGTCGGAAGAACGGCACTGAGGGTGACGGGCCACCGATCCCAGCAGGTCGAGGAACCGCTGGCGGTTAGAATACGGCCGAGGGCTTCGACGGCGGCAATGAAGGCAACGACCACGAGGACACTGAACCCGTTGCCCTTCCAGGATCTCGAACCCCACCGGTTCGAAGATCTCGTGCGTCAGCTGGCGTACGACATCCGGAGCTGGAAGTCGCTCGAGGCCACGGGCCGATCGGGCTCTGACGAAGGGCTCGACATTCGCGCGACCGAGATGGTGGTCGTCGAGGACGCGAATGACGAGGACGATTCCGACGGCGCCAGCGAGCCGCGGGTCGTCGGCGAGCGGCTTTGGATCTTTCAGTGCAAGCGAGAGAAGACGCTCGCGGCCAAGCGCGTGCGCGAGGTCGTGAAGGAAAGTCTCGCTTCTCCCGAAGGCGCGCCGCACGGTTGGTTCGCACGGTTCGAGGAGAGAGTGCCCGCGTTGCGTAAGCGAGGGCGCAGATCGAGAATTTCGAGACACCCGTTGGGATCGTGAACTCGCGCTGAGTCGACCGCCTTGGCGGGCGATGCCTAGTCGGTTCGATGCGGAGCCGCACGCGGTACGGTCCGACTCACTGAGAAGCGGAAGGCCCGCGCTCGCGCCGGGCGTCAACGCGCGACGCGACGGTTCGGACGCACCTCTACACGCGCGGAGGCGATCTGGAGCGGGGCCTTCACTTGTCCCTTCGCGGCTCGCGCGTGCTTCGCATCGGGATGGCGCAGCCCCCATTTGTGCATCGCCATGTAGACGCTCTTCAAATCGCGGCCGGGTTCGGTCAAACTGTACTCGACCCGAGGCGGCACCTCCGCGAACACGTGGCGCGTGAGGAGCCCGTCCGCCTCCATTTCCCGCAACTGCAGCGTGAGCATCCGCTGCGTAACGTGAGGTAGCTTCCTGCGGAGCTCGCCGAAGCGGCAGACCCTCTCCACGGTCAAATGCATCACGATGAGGACCTTCCACTTGCCGTCGACCATGTCGAGCACCCGCTCGATGATGGCAGCGGGTTCGGCGATGTCGCCCGGTCCGCAGGCGTCCCGCTGCTCTTGGGCGTGCAGTCCCCGGCCGTTCGTTCCCTTGTTGATACTAGGTTCCGAGTTTGTGCGTACTTGCGGCATGGCGTGGTCAGAAGCAGGATTGCACGTACCGCTGGTCAGAGCCAGTCGCTCACGAGGCCCCCAATGACGACCGCGCTCCCTGCCAGCAAGACCGACAAGCGAATGCAGATTCTCGCCTACTTGCTCGGACTGGCCCACGTAGTTTTCGGTACCACGAAACTCGCCGCGGTGCCCGCCGTGGTCGCACAGTTTCGTGGATGGGAACTTCCGCCGTGGATGATGTACTTCGTGGGCGTTGCCCAGCTCCTGGGTGGCATCGGGTTCTTCATCCGAAACATTCGGCTGCCGTCGTCCTTCGCGATGGGGCTCGTGATGATCGGCGCCACGGTGACGGTGCTGGCGAGCGGTAACGAGCGGGCGGTCGCCCCACTCACGATCCTGCTTGCTGCACTCTGCTTCGTCGTGGCCGGGCACCGGCTCGTTCAGTTCGCGCGAGAGTTCGTCGCGGACGAAACCGCGAAGGCCGCCCGAGCCGTCCCGAAGGCCCACTGAATCTCGTTACTGAACCCTAAGTTCCCACCTCGGAGGTATCCCATGGCCGTCATTCAAC
>JBBRMI010000154.1:0-19366 GCA_038230915.1 Polyangiales bacterium
GGGTGGTACGGGTAAGCTCGACGCTAGGGATAGCAATTGGGCCTCAGTTGCCTGCTCGAACACCTGGAATTCTTCCCGCCTTCCCGCCTTCCTGTTCGCTCGTTGCTCGAATCGCAAAATGCGATGAATGGTCAGAGGAAGACGCGAAGGCGGGAAGGCTCTGTTTGTTCGAGCGTGCGTTTCGAGGCCTCGATGCTTGCCCGATGCATCGACCCCGCTGATGCCTGCCGGGCTCACTTCAGCTTGGGCGGTACCGGGCGCGGTTCTCGCGCCGGCGCGTGAAGTTTGCGGGCGTCGGGACCGCTGAGGCCGTTGTCGCTGGTCGCTTCGGGTGTCGATAGGCGGCCAGTGAAGAAGTCCATCGCGCGCTGCCGCAGGCTGAGCGCGGTCGCCGTCAGGTCGTCGATGGCGGAGGCCGCAGCCGGCGTGGTCAGGACGGCCTTGGCGTGCTCGAAGCCGGTGTGCCGGCCGAGCGGCACGTACAAAAAGCCCAGGATCGCGAACAAGCCGACCACGCTCTCCACGAGCCGTCTGCCAAGATTGCCGAACCCGAACACGGGCGCCATCGTAGAGGGACTCGCCAAGAACTGAGAACTCTTCGGCAATTGCTGACGGTCTGGGCCAGAAAATCCCACAATTGTGCCCGGCAGGGCGGGCGGTCAACGCGGTGGCGGCCGCCAACTCTGGGGCTACGGCCGTTGGTCGAGTGCCGGCTGCGCGAGCCTGAATACGTTGAAGCGCGGCGTAAGAAAGCGCGTTACTCCTAAGGGTTGAGCCAGCGCCTCGCGTTCCCGAGTCGTCACCAGCCACTCCGCGCCGTCTCGATGCAGGCGCGCTGCGAGCTCGCTCGTCGACGCTGGGCGACGTTCGACCTTGCGCGGGTCATGCTCGAAGACCGGCCAGCTCTTGCCGTAACCGAGCGCCGCTTGGACCGCGAAGAAGCCGAAATCGTCGGTATCGAGCGCGATTTTCTGGGCGCCCAGGCTTTGCAGCACGCCGCCGACCAACTCCTCTTCCCGACGCTCGACGAAGGTTTTTCGGACGTCGGGGCGGAGCAATACGCTCGCCAAGAGCGCCAGCGGCAGCGCCAGAGCTGGCAAGCGCCAGGGGCGAGCGTCTTCGTCGGCGAGCCGCACCACGAGCCCGGCGGTGACCAGCGCCAGGAACCAGAAGACCGGCAAGAGCGAGCGCTCGGGATGGTGCGTGGCGGAGCCGCCGGTCGCGTCGGCGGCGATCAAGAACGCCACCAGCGCCGCGAGCGCCGCTACCGGGCGCCACGCCGAAGCCGCGAACGGTGAGCGTCCCTCGTTCAAGCTCAAGCCGAGCGCGACCGCCGCTACCGCGAACAGCTCGGGCTCGAAGCGGACCAGGGAGAACGGTGTCTGCCACAGCGCGGTCCACCAGCCGTGCGACTCGCCGCCGAGCGCCGCGCGGTACTGACGAACACGCGCGACGAAGAACAGCGCGTCGCCATGGCGCACGACGCCGTGCAAGAGCCAGAGCGCGATCGGCGCTGTCGCAAAACCGACCGCCAGCCACAGCGCGCGCCGTTCCAGGCGCCAGGCTTCAATCGCCGTCAAGACGCTGAACGCCAGCGCGGGCGCCCACGCCTCGTAGCGGCAGAAACAGGCTGCACCCAGCGCAACGCCACCCCAGGCCCGGTTTTTCGCCTCGGGTCGCACTAGGCTGACCAGCCCCAGCACCAGCAGCGCTGCGCTGGGCGCTTCAGGCACGGTCGCGGCCGACAGCCACGAGCCGTAGGGCAGCAGCACCGCGCCGAGCGCTCCCCAAAGCGCAGCACGCTCGGGCAGACCCAGCCACTTGGCAGCGATCCAAACCAAGACTGCGCTCGCCGCTCCGAGCAGTACCGCCACGCCGCGCGCCACCGCGAGCTCGTCCCCGAACAGCGCCATCGGAACGCCATACAGCCAGAACGGCAGCGGCAGCCAACTCGTGCCGCTCGGATCGAGCGCGGGGTGATGCGCAAAGCGCGCCGCGATCACCACCCGCGAATAGTCGTCGTCGCTCACGGCACGGAAGCCGCTCCACAAGCACGCGAGCGAAACTGCTGCGCGCGTCAGCGCGACCAGCAGCGCATGGCGAAGTGCCCTCGCCGAGGGCACCGAGCTACTTCTTGCTCGCGCCCGAACCGACCGGTGTCGGCATGGGAGCCTTCTTCTCGAGCGCCAGCTTGCTCTTGCGCTGCAGCGACTCGTCCGCCGAAGAGGACAAGTAGGCGAGCGTCATGCTGGTCGCGAAGAAGATGCCGGCCGTGGCCCACGTGGTCTTGGTCAGAAAATTTCCGGCGCCGCGGCCACCGAACACCTGCTGCGCGCCCGCTCCACTCAGCGCCCCGAGCCCGCCGCTCTTGCCCGGTTGAATCAACACGACCAGCATCAAGAAGGTGCAGGCCAAGATGTGAATCACGGTCAGCGGCGTATGGATAATCTCGGCCATGGGCGTCTCGAGCGGAGGGGAGGCTACTTAGCGCAGTTCGGTCCGTCTGTCCTCGGATCGGCGGGGTTTCTCTGACCGCCTAGCCTGCGGCCTGGACGATCTTTGCGAAACCAGCGGCATCCAGGGCGGCGCCGCCGACCAGGGCGCCGTCGATGTCCGGACAGCCGAGCAGCTCCTTGGCGTTGTCGGCCTTGACGCTGCCGCCGTAAAGAACCCGAGTCTTTTCGCTGAGCTCCGCGCTCCGGGCGGCCAGCCGCTGGCGAATGGCGGCGTGCACCTCCTGGGCTTCTGCCGCCGTTGCGACCTTGCCGGTACCGATCGCCCAGACCGGCTCGTAAGCAATCACGCCAAAGCCGGGATTCTTGAGCAGGGCCTCGGAGAACGCGTCGAGCTGCCGAAAGCAGACCTCGAGCGTCTTGCCGGCTTCGCGCTCCGCCAGCGTCTCGCCGATGCAGGCGATCGGCTTCAAGCCCGCGGCGATCGCGGCGACGACCTTGTCTTTGACCGCTGCGTCGGTCTCACCGAAGTACTGCCGGCGCTCGCTGTGGCCGAGGATTACCCACTTGCAGCCGGCCTCGAGCAGCATGGGTGCACTGACTTCACCGGTGAAGGCGCCGCTGTCCTTCGGGTACAGGTTCTGTCCGGCGACCTCCACATGTGTTTCGTGTAGCTCGCCAGCCACGGCGGCGAGCGCCGTGAACGGGGGCGCGACCACCACCTCGGCCGCGACGCCCTTCGACGCCAAGGCCACGTCGGCTGCCAGCTTGAGGGCCGAGGCGCCGCCGTTGTTGAGCTTCCAATTTCCAGCGATCAGGTATTTGCGATTTGCCATGTTCATCCGCGCAGGGCTTCGACGCCCGGTAGCTTCTTGCCTTCGATGAAGACGAGCGACGCCACGCCGCCCGCCGAAACGAAACCGATTTGGCTCTCTAGCTCGAGGCCGGGCGCGGTGGCAGCCGCTGCCAGCGCGTCGCCGGTCACGACGCCGAACGCCGGTGCCTCGCCCAACGCGCCCAACAGGCCGCGGGTTCCGCCGGAAAACGCTGGGTTTTCGAGCACGCCGAGCGCGCCGTTCCACAGCGCGAGCTTGGCGGTTTGGATACGTGCGCGAAACGCATCGAGCGTCCGCGGTCCAATGTCGAAGGCGCCGGTGCCATCCGGGATCGAGCCGACGCTCACGGTTTGGCTTTCGGTAGCTTCCCCGTCTCTGCCGACCGCCACGTCGACGGGCAACAGCAAGTCGACTTTTTGATCCCGGGCGCGTGTCAACAGAGCTCGGCCGAGCGCCAGCTGGTCACGCTCGAAGATCGACTCCTTCATGTCGACGCTGCGCGCCGCCAGTAAGGTGTTGGCCACGCCCCCACCGACGCAGATGCTGTCGCAGCGGCGCAGCATGGCTTCGAGTACCGGCAGCTGCTCAGACAACGTCGCGCCACCTAGGATGCCGACGAACGGCTTCTGCGTCGAACCGACGACGCGCGATAGCGCTTCGAGCTCGGCTTGGAAGCGGTAGCCGATGCAGCGCTCCTTGATCATGCGTGGCAGCGCGACCAGCGACGCTTGCGTAAGGTGCGAGACGCCAAACGCCTCGGCCACGTACACGTCGCACAGCCCCATCAGCCGGCGCGCAAACGCGTCGTCGTTCTGGGCTTCTTCCGCGGCAAAACGCAGGTTTTCCAGCAAGCACAGCTGACCTTCGCGTAAATCACTCACGACTTTGCGCGCGGCGTCACCGATGCATTCGTCAGGCAGATACACCTCTTGGCCGAGCAGCTCTGCCAGGCGACCAGCGACCGGCTCGAGGCTTACCGGCGGATCACCGGCTGCGCCCAAGTGGGTCGCGAGCACGACCCGCGCGCCTTCTTTGAGCGCCTTTTGGATCGTGGGCAGGGCCGTGCGCAGCTTCCGATCGCTCCGAAGCTCGCCGTTGGCGTCGAGCGGCACGTCGAAATCGACGCGGATCAGCACACGCTGATGAGCGAGCGTCAACTCATCGAGGCTGCGAAAAGCGTCGTTGGGAGCCATTGGCTGGGCTTATGCCACAAACGCGCCGAGCTTGCGGAAGCGGTCGTAGCGATCGACGCGCAGCTCTTCGGGCGACAGCGTGCTCAGCGCCTTGAGCTCGGCGTACAGGGCCGTGTCCAGGCGTTTTGCCGCCGCATCGTGGTCCTGGTGCGCGCCGCCCGGCGGTTCTTCGACGATCGAATCGACGATCCCGAGCTCGAGCAAGTTGGGGGCGGTGATCTTCAGGCGGGCCGCGGCCTCAGGCGCCAAGTCGCCGCTCTTCCACAGGATTGCCGCGCAACCCTCGGGAGTGATCACCGAGTAGTAGCTGAACTCGAGGACGAGCACGCGGTTGGCTACCCCCAGCGCCAGCGCGCCGCCCGAGCCGCCCTCGCCAATCACCGTGCTGATGATCGGCACCGTCATCCGCGACATGACCTCGAGCGAGGCGCCGATCGCCTCGCTCTGGCCTCGCTCCTCCGCGCCGATGCCGCAGTAGGCACCGGGCGTGTCGACGAACGTGAAGATCGGTAGCCCGAAGCGCTCGGCCATCTCGTAGATGCGGATGGCTTTTCGGTAGCCTTCGGGGTTGGGCATCCCGAAGTTGCAGACCATATTTTCCTTGGTGGTGCGACCCTTACGGTGGCCCACGATCGCCACGCTGCGGCCGTGGAAACGACCGAGACCCGCGATGATCGCCGGATCATCGGCGAAGCGCCGGTCGCCGTGCAGCTCGATGAAGTCGTCGAACAGCCGCTCGATGTAATCTTGCGAGAAGGGCCGGCTCGGGTGCCGCGACAGCTGCACCTTCTGCATCGGCGTCAGGCCGGCGAAGACCTCGCGCGCGAGGACCGCCGCTTTGTCCTCCAAGCGCCGCAACTCGGCACCGAACCGCGGATCTTCATTGGCCAGCTCTCGCAGCTCGCGGACGCGCGCAACCAGCTCAACGACGGGGCGTTCGAATGCGAGGACAACTGCCATGCGAGGTTCGGAGGCGCCGGCGACAAGGCGCAGGGCGGCCGGACTTTGGCGCGAACCCCGCGCTCTGTCGAGGCCTTGCACAGCTCAGCTGGCGCCGCAGCGCGTCACTGCGCGGAAACCCGAGCGACCGAGATTTTTTCACAGGGAGATCGTGAGATCGTGAGGCGAGAGGAAGCCCAAGATCTCTTGTTCTAGAGCCGGGCGGAAACGAACGGCGCTTCACAGTCAACGCGAGACGCGGTCCGGCTCGAACCCCAAATTCTCGCTCGTTCAGGTCTCCCGAACTCCCGAACTCCCTGTGAAAAAATCTCGCTCGCTCCAGGGTGAGGCCCAGTTCCGTATGTAGCGTGCCGCCCAGCTGGGCGGCGGGACGGGCCTACCGAGGAGACGTCAGGCTCCTGAGCCCAGACTCGCAGGCACTTGGGCGCTCGGGTTGGCGCGCTTGATATCGAACATGCGGAAGGGCTTTTCCTTGCCCTTCAGGTTCGCGGGCGGCAGCTCTTCGGTCTCGAATTTACCGTGCAGGCGAGCCAAAGTCGTCTCACTGACGATGATTTGGCCGGCGGCGGCCACGCCGCACAACCGCGCACTGGTGTTCGCAGTATCGCCGATGACCGTGTAGCTGAGCGCCTTGGAGCTGCCAATGTAGCCGGCGACGAGCGGTCCGGTGTGGATACCGATGCCCATTGCCAGCGCCGCGTGGCCCTCTTCCATCCGAGTACGGTTGAACTTGCCGAGCAGTTCCATCTGCTCGAGCGCGCACTCGACGCTGCGAATCGCGTCGTCGGGGTGAACGACGGGCGCGCCCCACAGCGCCATGATGCCGTCGCCCATGAACTTGTCGAGCGTGCCTTCGTGCTTGAACAGCACCTCGACCATCAGCTCGAAATAGTCGTTCAGCATCTCGACGATGCCGGCCGGATTTGCGCCGTCGCTCATGCGCGTGAAGCCGCGGATGTCGGAGTTGAAGACGGTGCACTCTTCGACGAGCTGTCCGCCCTTCTTCACTTCGAGCTCACCCGACATCACACGCTGCGCGACGTTTGGCGATAGCAACCGGCTGAAGCGCTCGCGGTTGACGATCTCATGCTGGATCTTCTGACCCAGGATGTTGATCTCGATGAACATCGCCGCCTGCGTGGCGATCGCGGTGACGATCTCCATGTCTTTCGGCTGAAACTGCGCCAAGGTCTCGCTGTCCAACCACAGCACGCCCAAGATCTCGTCGTTATGCAGGAGCGGCGCGACGATCGCCGAGCTGATCCGATTCAGGATCATGCTCTTGCCCTTGGAGGCTGCGAAATCCATGGCGGCGTCGTGGGTGAGCACCGTCGCGCGCTCGCGGATCACGTGATTCATGATCGTCGACGACACCGGGATCGCTTGATTCGTGCCGTCACGACGCTGGCTGGCTCCGGGCACCAGCTGACCGTCTTTTTCCTTCAAGAAGATGACGCCGCGATCGGCGCGCACGAACTTGAAGATCGTGAGCAAGATCTTGTTCAGCAGGCTGGGCAGGTCGCGCTCGAGGGCGATCTCCCGGGAAAGCTCGTGGGAAAGCCGCAGCCGTTCGTAGTCGGCTGCCAGCTGCTGGGTGTTGCCGCTCACGCTGTCGAACGGCAAAAATCCCTTTTGAGTCGCGGCGATCTGCGTGCCGATCTGGCGAGCCTTGTCGTTGATGTCGACGTTGGCCGCCGGCGCGCCGGATGGGATGCCCGGCGGCTGGCCCTGCAGCGGCAGCGGCTGGAACCCGGCGGCAGGTGTCGGGCTCAGGTGCGGCTGGCCGATCGGCAGCCCGGACATCGGCGTCATCGGCGTCATCGGCGATGGCACGGCTCCGTAAGGCTGCGGTGCACCGACTGTCGACGGCGTGCCCAGGCTCGCGGGGCCGCCCGGCTGCCAGCCAGACTGCGGCGGATGAGGTTGGAAGCCGCCGGCTGCCGGCGGTGCGTAGCCGGCTTGCGGCAGCGCGGGCATCGGGCGACCGCTGCCGTCATCGTAGCGAGCGCGCGTTTGACCGAGCGCGATGTCGTCACCGTGGCGCAGATCACGTTCGCCGGCGACGCGCTCACCGTTGACGTAGGTTCCGTTGAGGCTGCCCAGGTCGCGTAGCGTGAAACCGTTCGGTCGACGCTCGATGATGCAGTGCTCCTTCGACACAATCTTATCGAGGAGCTGCACCGTATTCGAGGGGTGCCGCCCTAGGGAGTTGTGATCGCGAAGCTCGACCACCTGTTGACCTTCAGGGGAGACGAGCAGGATTCGGGCCATGCCAGCCAGGCAGGCTAGCTTTGCCCGGGCGATGGCACAAGAGCGTTAAGTTCCGGTAGAGTCGAGGTTCCTTTGGCTCCCACGAACCTTTTAGCCATCGATCAGGGGACTACCGGAACCACCGCGCTCGTGATGTCGCGAGAGGGCGCGACGCTCGGGCGCGCCACGCGCGAGCTTCCCCAGCATTTCCCGCAGCCAGGCTGGGTCGAGCACGACGCGCTCGAGATCTGGGCGACGGTTGAGGCCGCGATTGCGGGTGCGCTCGGCGCCGCGGGCGTGAACGGCGCCGACATTGCGGCTATTGGCATCACCAACCAGCGAGAAACGACGCTACTTTGGGAGCGAGACACCGGGCAGCCGGTTCACAAAGCCATCGTTTGGCAAGATCGGCGCACGGCCCCGCTCTGTCAACGCTTGAAGGACGCTGGTGAGGAGCCGCGCGTCCGCGCGATCACCGGGCTGGTGCTCGACCCGTACTTTAGCGGCACCAAGCTGGCTTGGTTGCTGGAGCACGTCGCCGGCGCGCGCGCGCGGGCCGAGCGCGGTGAGCTGGCGTTCGGCACCGTCGATTCGTATTTGGTCTACCGCCTGGCCGGTGGTGGCGCCGCGGCTCCGCACGTGACCGACGCGACCAACGCGTCTCGCACCTTGTTCATGGATCTCGCGAGCTTGTCGTGGAGCGACGCGATGTGCGAGCTGCTGGGCGCTCCGCGTGCGGCGCTGCCTCGCATCGTTCCGAGCGCGGGCGTCGTGGGCACCACGCGCGGGGTGAAAGGGCTGCCCGATGGCATTCCGATCGCTGGAATCGCCGGTGATCAGCACGCAGCTTTGTTTGGTCAGGGCTGTCTGGCCGTTGGTGACGCTAAATGCACCTACGGTACTGGTGCGTTCTTGCTGGTCAACGTCGGGTCGAAGCCGGTGCCGAGTCGCTTCGGTTTGTTGGCGACATTGGGCTTTCAGGCCGGCGGTGAGGTCGTTTACGCGCTCGAAGGCAGCGTGTTCATCGCCGGGGCGGCAGTCCAGTGGCTGCGCGACGGCCTCGGTATCGTGGGCTCGGCCAAAGAGATAGAGGCGCTCGCGCGCAGCGTGCCGGATAGTGGCGGGGCAGCCTTCGTGCCCGCGCTATCCGGGCTTGGTGCACCGTATTGGGACGCCGATGCGCGTGGTCTCATCTCCGGGATCACACGTGGAACGACGCGCGCACACTTGGCACGAGCCACGCTCGACGCCATTGCTTTGTCAGTGAACGACGTCGTCCAGGCCATGTGCGATGATCTGGGTCGCCCGATCGAGAGGCTGCGTGTCGACGGCGGGGCCGCCGAAAATGACCTACTGATGGAGCTTCAGGCGGGCATCTCGGGCATCACGGTCGAGCGCCCCCAGGATCTCGAATCCACCGCGCGTGGAGCCGCCATGCTGGCCGGCCTTGGGGCCGGCATTTACTCCACGGCAACCGAAGCCGCAAAAATCGTCAAGCTGGACAGGGCGTTCCCTGCCACCATGATGGACGCAGAACGTGCCTCGCGGATTTTTGCTTGGCACGACGCCGTAGGGCGGGCTCGCTCCAGGCGGCCGTGACCGGCCGGGTCGAAAGCGAAAGGAACAGAATCGATGTCGGACTCGGAGATGGGCGGTGCTGGAACGGGACAGCCGCCGCGCGACGTGCCGATCGATTGGGAGGCGCTCGAGGACGCCTTCGAGAACAACGCGCCCGAGGTGCACAGCTACCTGCATCTTTCAACTGGTGAGGTACTGCGTGTCGTCGACGGCATCGCCGATCCCGAGATGCATCAGCGCATAACGGGGGACACGAGCTACATGCGCATCGAGCCGGTCAGCTCGCGCGAGCAGTACCGCTGGATGGAGCGCTTCATCCCGATGGTCGAGGACAAGCCGTTGTCCGACCTTTTGGTCCAAGCCATTGATGGCAAAGGTGCCTTCCGTCGCTTCAAAGACGTATTGATGAGCCACGGCGCCGAGCGCGAGCGCTGGTTCGCCTTCCGCAGCGAACGTCTGCGCGTGTTCATGGAAGCCTGGCTCACGGCGCACGCGCTGAAGCCCACGCCGCGCGTGGTTTGGCCAGCCGAGGCCAGCAAAGACGGCCGTGACGAGAAGGGCACCTTGCCGCAAGAATCGGCAGCTCGGCGCGGCCGCAGCCTCGATTCGCTGCGCAAGCAACTCCACGATTTGGTCGAGACGCTCAGCGTGCGCGACTTGGACAAGGTGATGGCGTTCGCCGAGTTCGTGAAGGCGCGCCGTGCGGCGCGTGGTTTTTCGCCGCGTGAAGGCGGCGGGGACGGCGCTTCCGCCGAGAGTGATCCGGGAGCCTCCGCGGCGCCGCTGACTCCGCCTGCGGAAGAGACCGGCACGGTGCTTGAGGCGCCAGGCGCCGCTGCTGACGAAGAAGCGACGCCGTCGTCGCGCAAGCGCCCCGCGGCGCGCTGAAAAGCTTTGTGGCTCGCGCGTGACGCAATACGCTCGCCCGGCATGCGCAGGCTCCGTTGGCTCTGGCTGGTCGCCGCGATCTGCGGCGTCGTGCCAAGCGCGGTCGCGCACGCCGAGCCGATCACGCTCGAGCGCGCGGTGGTGCGTTTCTACGCGCCCGAGACCGGCGGCGTCGAGCGCCCGCGCTTCATCTACGAGCGGCGCTTGGCGTTCGAGGCACGCGTCGAGGCGCTCGCCGATCAGGATCGCGGCAGCGACGAGGCGTATCGCGAGCGCCACATCAACGCGGCGCTCGAGCGGCACATCTCGGAAGTGCTGCTGGCCAGCTTGCGCATCGAGCCAGAGCCGACCGAGGTGACGATGGCGCGCCAAGTTGAGCTGGCGCGCAAATTGATAGCGGATCGCGTGGGTGGTGAAGAGGCGCTAACCGCGGCCCAGCGCGCCGAAGGCATCAGCAGCGCCGAGCTGTCCGGAATTTTGCGTCGCCAGGCGCGCGCCAGCTTGTACCTCGATCGGATGGTCGCGCCGATGCTGCGGCCAAGTGAGGCGGAGCTGGAGGCGATTCAGCGCAGCGCGCCCGCGACGCTGCAGAACGAGCCGTTCGTGCGCGTGCGGCCGCTTCTTTTGCGCTGGTACGTCAGCCGTCGGCTCGCGTCGGCGATGTCTTCGTTCTTTCAAGAGGCCCGTTCGCGGGTCACCGTCACGTTGCTTTGAGCGCTAGCCATGGGACACGGCCAGGGAGATCCGAAGAAGGTGGTGGTCGCGGCGCTGCTCAGTAACGCCGGCATCGCGGTCGCAAAATTCGTGGCTGCGTTGCTATCGGGCAGCGCGACGATGTTGGCGGAAGCGGTTCATTCCGTCGCCGACACGGCCAATCAGGCTTTTTTGCTGGTCGGCATGCGATTGTCGGACAAGAGCGCGCCAGAAAAGTACCCGCTCGGCCGCAGCAAGGAGGCGTATTTCTGGGCCTTCATCGTGTCGTTGTTCCTGTTTTTCATGGGTGGCGTGTTTGCGGTCTACGAAGGCGTGCACAAGCTCACGTCGCCGGTCGAGAAGCCCGGCTCGCAGACGGCGGCGCTGGTCGTGCTCGGTATCTCGCTGGTGATGGAGGGCATGAGCTTCAGCGTCGCCTTCCGTGAGTTCAACAAGACGCGCGGCGGCAAGACCTTCCTGCGCGCGCTGTTCGACAGCCGAGATCCGACGATCCCGGTCGTACTGCTCGAGGACACCGGCGCGGTTTTTGGCTTGTTGTTCGCGTTCGTGGCGGTGGTCGTCACGACTATTACCGGCGACCCGCGCTTCGACGGCATCGGCTCGATCGCGATCGGTACATTGTTGTGTGTTATCGGGGTGGCGCTGGCGCGCGACACGCGTAGCTTACTGATTGGCGAGGGCATCACCGACGAGATGCGCGAGCGCGTGCTGCAAGTCGCCAGTGCGGCGCCGGCCGTGCTGGAGGTGCGGCAGCTGCTCAGCCTGCACCTCGGCCCGGATTCGGTTCTGTTGGCGATGAAAGTGCGCTTCACGCCCGACTTGGCCCTGAAAGAGATCGAGCAAGCGATCAACGAGCTGGAACAGCGCATTCGCGCCGAGCTGCCGCAAATGAAGAAGATCTTCGTGGAGCCGGACAGCGAATACGAAGCCAGCCTCGACCCCGAAGCCGCCCAAGTCTAGCAACCGAGCGAGCGAGAACGAGACAACAGGAAGGCGGGAAGGCGGGAAGATTTTCTTGGTGGGCGGACGGCCGCGTCGACCTTGCCGTTCCCACGGGAGGTCACCTGTCCCGTATCCCCACAAGGAGCAATCGATTTCTTGTTCGGTCCTCCGAACAAGAAATGCGTTCTCGCCCCTTCCCGCCTTCCCGCCTTCCTGTTCGCTTGATCTGCTCGAGCCGTTACACAGTTACCACTTCACGTTGACGATCGGCGGCTGGAGCTCGGCTTCGGCGTGCGACAGCGGGAGTGAGACTTTGACCGACGCGGAGCCGTGCTTCAGCTCTTTCAGGTCGAGGCCTTCGACTTTGGTCAAGTCGGCGACCGGGAAGATCTGATCGGGCCGCAGCGCACGCACGATTTCCGGCGGGCCTGCCACCACAACGTCGACCGTGCGCGGCGCGACGGTGCCACCCGGCACCCCAACCACCTCGATCGGCCGGTTTTCGAAGCGCACCTCGCTCACGCGCCGAGCGACCGTGACCGCGACCAGCGCCGCTTGCGGACCCAGGTAGCGCACGCGCTGCGGGGGCGCGTCGATGCCGAGCCGGCGCTTGTGCACGCCTTCGCTCAGACCCGACACGTCGAACGCCGACAACCGCGCAAATTGCAGCACTTCAATCGAGCTTACCGGGCCGCTGACGGTGATCGTCTTCGGATCGACCTCGGGCTCGCCTTTCACCACGTAACCGTCGGCGGCTTGCCCGGTGATGGCGGCTTGGATCGGGATCTGCCGCGTGGCGACGTCTTCCCACGTCAGCTCGATGCTCGAAGGATCGATGATCGTGATCTTCGTCTCGGGCGGCAGTGTGAACATGCTCTCATCGAACACCACAGACTCACGTCGGCCGTCGCGTAGATCGATTTCGACCGGCGGGATGCCGGCTTGCAGCAGGTTATCGATGGCGCGCGCGCTGCCTTGCAAGGTCACGTGAATGCTTGCTGGGATCGGTGTCATCAGTTCACGTTCGGAGGCGGTTTGCGGTAGCCGCATGACCAGCGCCACCGGCACCGTGCGCTGCTGCTCTTCCTCTTGGCCGTGGACGAACGCGAACAAGCCGAGCGCGAAGGCCATCGCCAGCGCCTTCAGGCCGAGGTTGTCGACCAACGCCTCACGGACGAAGGTCAGCAGGCTAACGAAAAAAGTGCGCAGCACTCAGCTGTCTCCATGCGAATCGCGATTGCCGGAGGTGGGCGGCGTAACGGCTTCGCGATCGCTCGTGATCGTGAGCGGCGTGCGCAGCGGGGTCGCGGGGTTGACGGCCGGCGCGGCGCGGAGCGGAGCGGAAGCGGGAGGCGTGGCTGGGGTTACGCCCGGACCGCCGGTTCGCAGCGGCGGCGGCGGATCGCTCTTCGGCCGTACCGCCATCACATCGGGCTCGGTCGCGATCAGGCTGATGCGCGGCGGCGCGAGCGAGTCCGGCTGGCTGTCGCGGGCCTCACGCGGGTCGCGCCGGCTGGTCGGCGTCGCGTCGACCTCGGCGACCGGCGGTGCCTTGGACAGCGACTCGGGCGCCGCGGTGTCGCGCGCGGTCTTGTTGCGGCGTGACTTTTTGCGCACCTTCGGGCTGAAAATAGCGTCGAGCATCGTGCGCAGCTTGGGGCCGTCGAGGTTGCTGGCGATGTTGCCGTTGAAGCAGAAGCTGATCGTGCCGCGCTCTTCGCTGACGATCACCACGACTGCGTCCGTCTCTTCGGTGATGCCGAGCGCTGCGCGGTGACGTGAGCCGAAGCTATCGTCGACCACGCGTCCCTCCGGCATTGGGAAGAACACGCCTGCTTTGGCGATGCGCAAGTTGCGGATCACGACCGAGCCGTCGTGCAGCTTGTTCATGCTTTCTGGCAGGAACAGCGCCACCAACAGCTCGCGCGTGACTTGCGCGTCGAGCGTGTGACCTTTATGCACGCCCACGAACTCGTCGAGGTTTGCGTCTTGCTCGAAGGTGATCAAAGCGCCGATGCGGTGGCGCGCGAGCTCGGTCGCGGCGTCAACGACTTCGTCGATGACCTTGGTCTCTTGGGCGCGTACCAGGCCGCTGAACCAGGCGCGGCTACCCACGCGCTGCAGCCCGCGGCGGATGTCGCTCTGGAACACCACGACGATGATCAAGAGCATGCTCGAGATCAGCGCGCCCATTACGCTGATCACGGTCACTAGCCGTAGGAACTGCGCGACCAAGTACAACACGAACACCAGCGACAGGCCGAGCCCGACCTGCATCGCGCGTGTACCGCGCAGCACCAAGAGCGTGCGGTACGCGAGGTAGTAGACCAGGAACACGTCAAGCGCGTCTTTGGCGAGCTGCCCCGGGTTGCGTCCTTCCCAATAGGCGCGGACGGCTTCAAACATGGGCCGCCTCCGTCTTTACTTCGGGCGGGCCCAGCGCGTCCGCTACCGACAAGGCTTGGCGCACCGCGCGCACGTCGTGAATGCGCAGCACGTTGGCACCTTGAGCGGCGCACCACAGGCAAGCCGCGATCGTTCCGCCGAGGCGCTCCTCGGGCCCCACGTCGTCGACGGCGCGGATGAACGATTTGCGGCTGGCCCCCACCACCAGCGGCACACCGAGATCTCTTAGCTCGCCTAGGCGACGCAGCAGCTCGAACGATTGGCGAGCATTTTTGCCGAAGCCGATGCCGGGGTCGAACCACACGCGCTCGCGAGGCAACCCGGCCGCCATCGCTCGGTCGCGTGCGGCGCACCATTCACGGCGGACGTCGCTGAGCACGTCTGCGTAGGCGTCGTCGGGGTAGTCGGAGAAGCCCGCCATCGAGCCGAGCGCGCCGCGGGTATGCATCAAAATCAAGGTCGCGCCGGCGCGAGCCGTCACCCGGGCGAGCTCGACGTCGGCCAGGCATGACACGTCGTTCACGAACACCGCACCGATTGCGAGCATGCGCTCGGCGACCTCGGGGCTCGTGGTGTCAACCGAGACTTGCAGCGAACCGGTAGCGACCGCATGGGCGACGACTGGTTCGATGCGAGCCAGCTGTTCATCGACCGAGACTGCGGCGGCGCCGGGGCGCGACGATTCGCCACCAATGTCGGCAATTTCAGCGCCTTCGACGCGCAACTGATCGACGCGCGCGAGCGCCGCGGCTTGGCTTTCACTGCGCCCAGATTGGTAGAATGAGTCCGGCGTCGCATTCACGACACCCATCAGCAGGGCACGACGCCTGCTCCTGACGGACCCAATCTGAGTCGAGAGCGCACCCACCCTTTGGCGGTAGCAAGATGTGAGCCACTCCGCAAGGTTTGGCCGCAAATTTATTGCAACAGCACGTCGCTGACAAGGCCCTTGGTCGTCCACTCCTGAAACCACGCGCCGATGTTCGCGCCGATCTCGGCCTCGGCTTCTGGGCTATCCGCCGCCAGCTCTGCAGCTGCGCCGAGCGATTTGCCCGCCGCGAGGCCCGTCAGAAACGTGAACGCCACCTGGCTCACAGGCATGTCCCAGAGCCGCAAATCGCGTCGGTACACGACCAATCGTTGCGCGCTTTCCTCGGGGATCTTCACCGCCTCGTCACTTTCGGCGCGAAGCTTCCGACGCAGGTCGGCGACAGGATAACGCACCGAGAGCAGCCGCACCGAAGGCGCGATCACCAGCCGTGCCTCGGCGAACGTCTCTTCCGGAATCGCCGCCAGGCGCTCGGACGCGAGTGGCGGCGTATCCAGGGCGTCGAACACTTCGATATATGCGAGCTCGAGCCGCGCCATGTCGAGGCACAGCGCCTGATGCGGCAGCCAGCTTGCCCGCGCGATGACCTCGGGCAAGCGCGCCCCGAGATCACGCAGGGTGTAGCTGTCGGGCGCGACCTCGCGCAGGTACTGCTCGGCCAGCTTTTCCCAGTCGGCTTGGCCCAAGATGCCGCCCAGGCCCGGAAAATCTTCCACCAGCGAGGTGGTGTGACGGAGCCAGAACTGCTCGCGGTAAATCTCGAGCTGTTCGACCGGAGAAAGCCGGTCGTTGCCCGAGACATTGCCGGCGGCAAACGCGCTGAGGCTCGCGTCGTTGGCCAAGGACCCGCCGTGACGCAGAGCCACTGCCATGCCGCGTTGCAGCTCGGAAAGTGCGTCGTTCATCCGACCACCTCGCTAGCGGCGGACTCGCGCGGACCGCCCTGTTTCCAAACCGAGCTTTCGTCCGACGCGAGCGGCGTCGCGGCCGGAGCCGGCAGTTCGGGCAGCGTGCGGCCGTCGCGTCGAGCTAGTCCCTCGTCGCGCGCGCGGCGGGCGCGTTCGGCTTCGGCGAGCAACACCGGCAGCTCAGGGATTTCGTCGTCCCACTCGATCAGCGTCGAAACTGGACCGGCCAGGGCGATCGTTTGGCGATACAGCTCGAGCACCGGCTCGATCACGGAGCCGCGGTGCGTATCGATGATGTACTTGCCCAGGTTCGTGTGGCCCGCGAGGTGGATCTGAAAAATTCTTTGATGCGGCACCGAGCGCACGAACTCCTCCGCGTCGAAGCCGTGATTGAAGGCCGAGACGTAGACGTTGTTGACGTCGAAGAGCAGGCCGATGTCAGCGCGCTCGACGACTTCGGAAATGAACTCCCATTCCGTCAGCGTGCTGGAGCGGTAGGTGAGGTAACTGGAGGTATTTTCCAGGGCAAACGGCACCTCCAGGAAGTCCTGAATCATGCGCGCGCGCTCGGCGGTTCGGCGTACCGCGTCAGGCGTGTAAGGAATCGGCAACAGATCGTGCAGGTGCGCGTTGCCGGCGCCACACCAGCAAAAATGGTCAGTTACCCAGGGCGTTTTGGTGCGTCGGACCAGCTGTTTGAGCCGGGTCAGGTACGCGCGATCCGGCTCCTCGGGCCCGGCGATACCGAGCGAGACGCCGTGCTGGACCACCGGATAGTGCTCGAGCACGCGGTCCAAGTGGTAGAGCGGCTTGCCGCCCTGCACCATGAAGTTTTCGCTGATCACCTCGAAGAAGTCGACGCTCGGTCGCTCCGCGAGGATAGCGGCGTAGTGCGGCACCCGTAGACCAACACCGACGCCCAGGTCGCGCTTCATCGCGTTCGAGATTGCCATCGTCGTCCCACAAAAGCGAACGGCCCACGCCACTCCGACGCGGGCCGCACTCTCAAGGTCGATCCAAAGACGTTACCGGTCGCTTTCGATCCAAGTCATCACCTGCCAAGTTCGGCGTTCTGGCGAGGCTTTCTCGAGGACCGAAGCGGAACGTACTTGAGTACGTGAGCATCGGACCGGAGAGAAAACGAAGCCAGAACCCGAAATCGGCAGGTGTGCTGTCCTGTCGACCTAACGCGTCACTTAGGGCAGTGACCGTTGCAGCCGCCTTTGCCTTTGCACTCGTTCTTACCCGAGCAGGCGTTTGCGTCGGTCTTGCAGGAGCCCTTGCCCTTGCACTCGTTCTTGCCCTTGCAGCATTCCTTGGCACCCGCCGCGTCAGCACCGGGAGCGGCACCGTCAGCAGCCGGAGCGACACCGTCGGCAGCCGGAGCGGCCGGCGCGTCGGCGGCGGCAGCGGGAGCCTCGGGAGCCGGGGTGGCACCGCCACAGGCCGCGAGGGCACCAATCATCAAACCAGCAGACGCCGCAGACACGATCGACTTCGAAAGACTAAAAGCCATTGCCACTACCTCATTACGAATTGGGGTTGATTGCTGAGACGGCTTGAAACCGCCAACGACCGAATGTGTTCCCGGACGGACCGAGCTATGCGCCAAGACCCCGTCCGGTTTCAGCGGTCGGCAGTTTAGCTGCTACTCTTCGCGAACCGCTACTTTCCGAGTGGGGCACCCCCAATTACGCGCGGCGGATGCCGCCGGATCGACTACGGATTTCCGATGTGGACGAAAGTGTCAGATTCTCCCGTCTTCGCCGAGCGCCGCGCGCGGCTCTCGGCGCGCCTGCCGGGTCCAGCATTGCTCGTCGCCGGGCAGTCACGACCGCGCAATTTTCAGCACAATCGCTTCCCGTTTCGGGCCGAGAGTCACTTTCTCTACCTCGTCGGGCGCTCGATCGAAGGCGCCGCGCTTTTCGTCGAACCTTCCGGCGCCACCTTATTCGCGCCGCCGGCCGACCCGGAGGCCGAGTTGTGGACCGGCCCGATGGCGACGCTCGAAGAGTTGTCGAACCAGCTTGGGCTCGAGGTCCGGCCGCTCGACGAGCTGAAGGGCGCTGCCGATATCGCGGCGCTGCCGCCGCAAGATTTGGAGACCGCGCTCTGGCTGTCGGAGCTGCTCGATCGCGATCTGGAGCCCGGCGGTGGCGTCGAGCTGCAAGGTGCCGACGTCGCGTTGGCGGAAGCGATGATCGCGCTGCGGCTCAGCCACGACGCCGCCGCTGTCGAGCAGTTGCGGGAAGCGGCGGCGGTCACGTGCCGCGCGCACGTTGCCGGTATGCGCGCGACCGGCGTCGGTCAGCGTGAAGCCAGCGTGCGTGCCGCGATGGAGGCTGAAATCATCGCCGCGGGTTGCAACACCGCCTATGGCTCGATCGTGACCGCGCGCGGGGAGGTGCTGCACAACGAACGCCATGACGGCGTGCTCGGCGCCGCGGATCTGCTGCTGGCCGACGTCGGCGCGGAGACGCCAGAAGGTTTTGCCGGCGACGTGACGCGCGTGTGGCCGGTGGCTGGTCGGTTTTCGGCGACGCAGCGCGCGTTGTACGAGGTCGTGCTCGCCTCGCAGCTGGCGGCGATCGCCGCGGTCAAGCCGGGAGTTCGGTACCTCGACGTGCATCGCGCTGCTGGGTTGGCGCTCGTGGAAGGCTTGCTCGGCCTCGGGATTCTGCGTGGTGACGCCAGCGACCTGTACGCGCGCGGCGCCGCAGCGCTGTTCTTTCCGCATGGCGTCGGACACCTGCTCGGCATCGACGTTCACGACATGGAGGACTTGGGCGATCGCGCCGGCTACGCCCCGGGTCGCAGCCGCGCGACCACGCCCGGCGACCGCTATCTGCGGCTCGATCGCGACCTTGCGGTCGGCATGTGCGTGACGATCGAGCCCGGTTTCTATCAAATCCCCCGGATTTTGGCGCGACCGTCGGAGGTCGGCGAGCTGGAGAGCGCGCTCAATCGCACCGAGCTGTTGCGCTTCGCCGACGTGCGCGGCATCCGTATCGAGGACGACGTGCTCGTCACCGAGCACGGCGCCGAGGTCTTGAGCGCCGCCGTGCCCAAGACGGTCGACGACGTCCAAGACACGATGCTCGCCTGAGCCAGCAGCAGCACGAGAGTGAATCAACAGGAAGGCGGGGAGGCGGGAAGGGGGAGAAACGCATTTTTCGTTCGGGGAAGACCGAACGAAAAATCGGTTGCCTCCGGGGCTGGGCTGCGAGGTGGTGTTGGCGGCGGCCTGAGAGGTCGAGTTGTTCGTGCGCCCACCAAGAAATCTTCCCGCCTTCCCGCCTTCCTCTGAGCATTCATCGCATCCTGGAGCTGTTTTCCACAGCTAAGACGGCTTCGACGCTTGCCAAAAGCTTTTCGAAGCCACGAGCGATGGTTATCGAGCCGGGAGGAC
>JBBRMI010000155.1:0-19345 GCA_038230915.1 Polyangiales bacterium
CGATCTCGCTTCCGGGCACGCATCGGTGACGCCTCGGGAGCCGAGGCGAGCCGCTACCGCATTTCGCTGACCTTCGGCGCGCAAGAGCCCGCAGAAAAGCCCGTTCCGCCAGCCCCTCTATTCGACACCAGCCACCTAGCCGGCGGAGGGAGAATGGGGAGAGTGAGGGCGGGGGCGTGCGACGTTGTGGGTAGCCGTAACACCTACAGCTCGGCGAGTGGGGCTGCCCAGCACCGAGCTACGGACGAGCGTTCAGAGCTTCGGGAGTTGCTCTCGGCGTCCGTCTCAGACCTGCAGTACGTCGATCCATTGCTCACGCTCGTCCAGAGCGAAGAGCCGCGCATCTTAGCTCGTTTCGTCGCGTTTCCAAGCGGTGCGGTGCGATGGCCGGCAGTGCTGGACTACAGCTCGGGCAAGGGTGCCGTTGAATCGCCGAATTGCGCGCCGGCGACGCCGGCGGCTTCGAGCATGGTGACGAGAAGGTTCGAGACCTTCTGTTTGGGATCGGTCTTGGCTTTGGGCGTGTACGTCACGTGTCGGCCGGGCTTCAGCTTGCCGCCAGCGTGACCGCCGAGCACGATTGGCATGTCGTCGTGGTTGTGGCGATTACCGTCGGAGATGTCGCTCGAGACGAAGACCGCCGAATTGAAGAGCACGTTCTGCCCGTCGGCGGCGTCGGGCAGCGCCTTGAGCTTGTCGAAGAAGTAGCCGATTTGCTGCATCTCCCAGGCGCCGATTTTCGCCAGCTGGGCGAGCAGCGTCGGATCGCTCATGTGGTGCGAGATGTCATGGTGCCCGGCGTTGATGGCCAGGAACGGATGCGTGTGCTGGCTCACCGCGTTGCCGAACATCAACGTGATGATGCGCGTCGCGTCGCACGTCAACGCCAGCGCCATCAGATCCATCATCGCTTTGACCTTGCCCGGATAGTCGAGCATGGCGCCTTTGGTCGGCGGGGTGCCGGGCGTGCAGCTTGCGCCCGGACCCGTGTCGACGACGCGCTTCTCGAGCTCACGCACGCTGGTCAGGTATTGGTCGAGCTTGGTTTTGTCGGTGGCACCCAGCTTGGGCGCGAGCCCGTCGACGTCGGCCAGTACGAAGTCGATCACGCTCTTTTCGTAGGTGCGGCGCTTGGCGGCCTCGGCGGCCGAGGCGTTCGGATCATAGCCTTCGAACAGTTGGTTGAAGGCCTGCGCGGGGTCGACGATCTTGGGCAGCGGCGTGAGCGCGTTCGACCACGAGATGTTGCGCGCGTAGGCGCAGCTGTAGCCGCTGTCACAGTCGCCGGTGCCGCCGCCGCCGTCGACGCCGAGCTGCAGCGAAGGCAAGCGCGTCGCCATGCCGAGCTTTTGGGCTGCGACCTGATCGGCCGAGATGCCGAGCTTGATGGCGGTCTGCGATTTCGTGGCGTGCGCGCAGGTGATGAACCCGGAGGTGCCAGCGGCGTGATCGCCCGCGCCCTCCGGCTTGGCGTTGATGTTTTCGAGGCCGGTGACGATCGAAAAATCGGGCTTGAGCGCGTCGAGGCCGGTGAACATGGGCGGCAGCGTGTAGTCGGCGCCGGTGGTCGCGGGCCGGAACGTCGCCATGTCGAGGCCGTTCGGCAGGAAGATGTAGACCAGCCGTACCGGCGCCGCCTGGGCTTGTGCGCGCGCGGCCCGCGGCAAGGCCGATTCCAGAAACGGCAGACCGAACAGCGTGGCGCCACCGCCGAGCAGCAGCCGCCGCGAGATCTGCGATCGGCGCTGATTGGGGTCAAAACCCGCGCGCTTCATGGCTTGGCTCCTGCGGGCTCGCCGCGTCGACTGGTGAAGGTGGTGCTGGTGACGATGCGGCTCGTCAGCTCGCTGAAGGAGAAGTTGTTCTTGGTGAGCGCGTCGACCAAGCCGTCGAGCGTGGGGCCGTCGAGGTGGCCGGCGACCGCGACCGGCGGACGCCCCAGCGCGTAGCTGTACAGTTTGGACGCCGCGCAGCGCGCGAACTCGGGCTTGGCTGCGACCAGCGCCGCCAGCTCTTTGGCCCCGGCGAACATCTCGCCCGACGGGAGCTGGCCGTTGGGATCGATCGGTTTACCTGCGTCGCTTTCGCGGTAGGCGCCGATCGCGTTGTAGTTTTCGAGGCCCAGGCCGATCGGGTCCATCAGCTGATGACAGCTGTTGCAGGTCGGATCGGCACGGTGTTGAGCGAGCGCTTGGCGTTGCGTCAAACCCTGCTCCTTGGCCATCGCCACGCCCCCTAAATTCACGTTCGGCGGCGGCGGCGGGATGGTGGCGCACAACAGGTTGTCGAGCACCCACTTGCCGCGCACCACCGGCGACGTGCGATTGACGTGCGACGTGAGCGTCAGGAAGCCGCCTTGGGTGAGAAACCCGCCGCGCTGGGGGTTGCCGGTCAATTCGACGCGCGTCAGCTCGGTCGTGCCGACGGCGGGCAAGCCGTAGTGCAGCGCCAACCGATCGTTCACGTAAGTGTAGTTGGCGTTCAGCAGCTGCACGAGAGGCGCACCTTGAAACGCGATGTCACGGAACAAGAGCTCTGCCTCCGAGCGCATCGCGCTGAGCAGCGGCGCGTCCACGTTGGGGAACAACGTCGGATCGGGCGTCAACGTGTCGATCGCGCGCAAGCTCAGCCATTGCCCGGCAAAATTGTCGATCAGCGAATGGGCGCGGCCGTCCTGCAGCAAGCGAGCGGCTTGCTCTTTCAACGCGGCTGGAGTGGTTAGCGCGCCGCTTTCTGCGCTGGCGAGCAGGGCCGGATCGGGCGTGCTACTCCACAGGAAATACGACAAGCGCGACGCCAGCTCGTAGCCGGTCAGCGCGTGCGGGGTGAGCGAGGTCGGGTCAGCATCCAACTCGACCCGAAAGACGAAATGCGGCGAAAGCAGCACGGCCCGCAGCGCGAGCCCCAGCCCGACTTCGGCGGTGTCGCCGCTGGCTTTGGCGACGTTGACGACGCCGAGCATCCGCTCGACCTCGGCATCGGCCACCGGGCGACGCCAGGCCCGGTACGCAAAGCCCTTCAAAACTTGGCGGATGCACGCGTCGCCCTGCCCAAGATCACAGGTGACGACGGCGGCGCGCTGCGTGGCGTTGCTGAGCACCTCGGCGACCAAGGCCTTGGCGGCGGTGTGATAAACGCTGAGGTGGAGCGGCGACAGCGTGAGCACGTCGGCCATGTTGTCGAAGCCGAAGCCGCGGTCGTCGATTGGAAAGTCGTCGGCGGGTTTTTGGCTGGTGCCGAGCAGGTCGCGAACGGTGTTGTTGTACTCGGCGCGGTTCAGCCGATGCAACGTGACGCGGCCAGGATCAGTAGCCTGCACCGAGCTCGAACCACCGTTCCCGACTCCACCATTACCGCCTGGAGCGAGTGGTAGGCCGCTTGACTGTCCCTCACCGTCCAAGCGCCCGGTGCACGCGGTAAGCGCGGAAAATCCCAGCAGCGCTGCAGAAAAAAACAGGCTTCTCACTCTGTAAGGTGAGTGCCCGGCAGCGCGAACCTTTGGGTCCTGTTCCTGACGAATTTGGCCAAAGAAAGCCGACGTTTGCCCTCGTCATAAGATTGCAGCCTGTTCGGCTGAGCCGTGGCGAGCGTACGACCTTGGCCCACACGCAGCCGGCTGAGCGCATTCGGATCGCGATGGTGACAATCGCCGCAGCTGTCTCCACCGGCGCGAACGTTGTCGTGGGCCGAAAGGCTGGCTAGCGTCGCAGGCATGCGCACCCGAGATGCCGCGTGGCTGTCGCTGATTTTGTTGGTTCTGGCTTGCGGCGGGCCGGCTGCGCCGCCCGCAAGCCCAGAGCCGGTAGCTGATGCGCCGGATGGGAAAGCGCCGGCGCCGGGCGATGCAGACACGGCGCCGGCAAACTCCGACAGCGGTGCCGGCGATAAGCCGGCCAGCAGCGCGCCGGCGTCGGATCAGGACGTGACGGCGATCTTGCAGCTGGTCGTCGATGATCCGGAGCTCGACCGGTATTTGCACTTGGGTCAGCCGGGGCGCTTTCCGTTGCAGATCTCGGGCCAGCACTTGCCGAGCGGCGTGAAGTTGGTCAAGGCGACCGAGCCAGTCAAGGTCGTCGATGGTCCGAAGTCGAAGAAGGACGCGGTGCTGGTGATCACCGAGATTGACGTGCAGGCCGACAAGGCGACCGTGCGCTACCGCTACGACATCGAAGGCATTCGCGGCAACGTGACCTTGGCCAAGGTCGCTCACGGCTGGGAGCTGAAAAATAGCCGTTTAGTCGAGCATTAATCGCGGGCTGGCGGCGCCGCCGTGGCGCGCTGCTAGAGTCGCCGCGATGCAGCCCCTGTCCGTGCCGCCAACCGATGCCGATCACTTGTTGGGGCGTCTCGATGCCTCGGTCGTGATCGTCGAGTACGGCGACTACGACTGTCCGCACACGCGGCGCGCTCACGGCATCTTGAAGCAGTTGATCGCCGAGCGGTCGGGGGACGTGGCGCTGGTGTTTCGGGTATTCCCGCTGCGGCACCTGCATCAAAACGCCCAAAAACTCGCCGAGGTGATGCAGGCCATCGGCGAGCCTGCGGAGTATTGGGCGGCCCACGATCGGCTGATGGCCCAGCCCCGCATGTCGCTCGATGTCGCTGAGCTCGAGCTGTTCGGGCTGGGCCTAGACATGGCCGAGCTTGGGCGGCACGGCGCCCAACCCGCGCTCGCGGTGCAGGCCGACGTGGATCGCGGCTTGCGCGACGGCGTGCACTCGACGCCGTCGTTCTTCTTCAACGGCGCGCCCCACGACGGTCACTACGACCTCGTTACGCTGCGCCAGCAATTGGCTCAGGCTCCCGAGCGCGTGGGCTAGTCGCGATGGCACCCAAGGTCGTGCTTCACGACCCTGTGCTGGGTCCGTTGACCGATGACCTTTTGACGCGCGACGTGCGCGTTTACCAACGCGCGAAGGGGCACCGCTTTTCTTCCGACGACGTGGCGACCGCCTACGTGGCCTTCGCGGCGCGCCCGACCGCGCGTCGCGTGCTCGACTTGGGGTGTGGCCTCGGTTCGGTGCTGCTGCACTTGGCTTGGAAGCTACCCGTGGCCGAGCTGTGGGGCGTCGAAGCTCAGGCCATGTCGTTCGAGCTATTGCAGCGCAACGTCGCGCGTTCCGGTTTTGCGGAGCGCGTGCATATTCGGCACGGCGACATTCGCGAGCTCGGGTCGCTGGCCGAGCTCGGCGGCGCGTTCGACTTGGTCACCGGCACCCCGCCGTACTTTCCGCCCGAGGCGGCGCTGGACGCCGAGGACGAGCAACGCGCGTTCGCCCGGATTGAGTACCGGGGTGGTGTCGAGGCCTACATCGCTGCTGGAGCGCGCCGGCTTGCCCCTGAAGGCGCGCTGGTGATGTGCGGAGATGCTCGCGTCGCACAACGCACCACAGCGGCCTGCGAAATTGCCGGGCTTTCCATGCAATCACGCTGTGACATCGTGCCTCGGGTCGGGCGCGCGCCGCTGTTTTCGATCTGGACGCTCGGCTGGAACACGACGGCGTTTGATGCGGCTACACTTACCCTGCGAGGCCCGCAGGGCGAGCTGACCGAAGACGCCGGCCGACTTCGCGAATTTTCTGGATTCGCGCGAATCTTCTCGTAGTTTTGTGTCGTCTAGCCCGCTAAAGGACTCGTTGGCGACGCCCTCAAACATGTCCCTGAAAGCCGCCTCACCGTACGTGCCCGGCTACGTGATCGCGGGTAAGTACGAGCTGGAAGCGGAGCTTGGTCAAGGCGGCATGGGCGTCGTGTGGCGGGCGCGCAACATCGCGCTCGATTCTGCGGTCGCGATCAAGGTCGTGCGCGCCACCTCGGACAAGGCGCTGCTACGTGGTCGGCTCGTGCAGGAAGCGCGCGCCGCGGCCAAGCTGGCGCATCCCGCGATCGTGACCGTGTTCGATGTCGGGCAGACCGAGAACGGTGACCCGTTCATCGTGATGGAGCTGCTGCGCGGCGACAGCTTGGGCACGCTGCTCGAGACTGAGGGGCGCCTGCCCGCGGTGCAAGCCGTGCGCTCACTCTTGCCGATCGCCGACGCGCTGTGGCTCGCCCACGGCAAGGGCATCGTCCATCGCGACCTGAAGCCGGACAACGTGTTCATCGTGCAACACGATGGCGCTATCCAACCCACCCTTGTCGATTTCGGGATCGTCAAGCTGGCAGACGGCGCCGGAGACAGTCACCTCACCAAGGATGGCGACGTCCTCGGCAGCCCCGACTACATGTCCCCGGAGCAAGCGCGCGGCCAGGACGACGTCACTCATCTCACCGACGTTTGGTCGTTCTGTGTGGTGCTGTACGAAGCCATTTCGGGACGCACTCCGTTCAAGGGCGCAAACTACAACGCGCTCATGCGGCAGATCGTCGAAGACACGCCGCCCAGCTTGCGCGAGCTCGCCGCCGGTGACGACGAGCTCTCGGCGATCGTCGCGCGCGGCCTGAGCAAGCAGCCCGAGCAGCGCTTTGCCTCGATGGGCGAGCTCGGTCGGACCCTGGCGCAGTGGCTGCTGAAGCAGGGCGTGACTGAAGACATCTGCGGCACCACGCTGGAAGCCAAATGGCTTCGAGCGACCGATCCACACGGACGCCCAGGCTTGCCGCTCTCGATTACAGACCCTTGGCTCAGTGAGCGCGGCTCTGGGGTTCGCCGTAGCGAGACCGGTCCGCTCAACACGCTGCCTGCCCCGCCCGCCAGGACCGCCGACCCCGAGGCCATGCTGGTGTCCGAACCCGAGTTGGCGCTCGGACGGCGTCCGGACGTCCGTCCGAAATGGGTTCTCATCGCCAGTGTCGCGGGCGTGCTGCTGCTCGGCTTGGCCGGGTTCGCGTTGGTAAAGCGGCTGTTATCGCCTGCCGTCGATGCATCAACCCCGGCCCGGACGCCGGCCCCGACGGCAGCTGCGCCCGCACCTCCGGCTCCCGTCCCAATCGTTTCGCTGGCAGCGCTGCCCGAAGAGGCCGCGCCCGTCGCATCCGCCGGCGCTGACAAGCGTGTCCAGCCGGCGGCGGACAAGGTATCCTCAGGCATCGGAGGAGCGTCAGGCATTGGCCGTGGCGCAAAGTCAGCTCCGCCGTCGCATGCGAAGCGCGGCCCTACCTCTGGCAACGCACAGACCAAACCCGCGGACAAGCCAGGGGATTTGATGAGCCCGTACTGATATGGCACCCCGAATCCGTCGCTCCTTACTTACGCTGGTCTGGCTATCTTGCTCCGTGCCGGCGTACGGCCAGGCCAACGCCGCCCCCGATCCAACGACCGAGGCTGGCAAGCGCGCCGAGGGCAAAGATCGCTACGAGCGCGGCGCCCAGGCGTACACGTCGGGTCGCTTCAAAGACGCGATCGATTTGTTCTTACAAGCCGACGCGCTGGCTCCGAGCGCGGCCTTGTCGTTCAACATAGCGCGCGCATACGACAAAATCGGCGACGATGCGGCTTCGCTCCAGTGGTACCGCGACTTTCGCCGGCGCGCTCCGGAAGCGAAGAACGGACCCGAAGTCGACCTGCGCATCCGCGCGCTCGAAGGCGCTTTGGCCAAGAACGGCGTGCAGCAGGTGACGATCCTGTCGCGCCCGCTCGGCGCGACCGTGATCGTCGACGACAAGCCGCGCGGTGTCACGCCGTTCACCGGCCAGTTCTCGCCCGGCACGCACGAGGTCCTGCTATCGCTCAAGGGTTACGCTGACTCCGAGCAAGAGCTCGATCTACCCGCGGACCACGCGCAGGAGCTGGACGTACCCCTGGTACCCGCCGCCAACGCGCCCGCAAAGCCGGCCAATAGTCGTGAGGCCGACGCGGCGCCGGGCGGTGGTGGCGGCGCTCCCGTCGTGCCCGCGGCCCCGCGCGACGCCGCGACTGGACCTAAATTCGGCATTTGGCCTTGGGTCGGCCTCGGCGCAGGTGCTGCAGTACTCGGCGGCTCACTCGCGTTCGAGATGGCGCGCCGCTCGGCCGAGAGCGACGCAAACAATGACCGGACGCAGGTTGGTTACAAGGACAAGCTGGACCGCGAACAGAGTCGACAGACCACTGCGCGCGTGTTGGCTGCGGTCGGGGGCACGTTGGCGATCGCCGGCGGCACGCTGCTGGTGATTCAGCTGTCCTCGGGCTCGGACCACGCCGAGCCGTCGTCGCGGGTTGGTTTTGGGTGCCTGCCCGGCGGTTGTAGGGTCGACGTGCGAGGAAGTTTCTGAATGGCGCGCGCGAACCGACGAACAGCGGCGCGGCAGTGGGACGTAGTCAGCGTGCTCGCGTCGTGTTTGGCGGCTTTCGTCTTGGCCTGCCTGCCGTTGGCTTGCCAGAGCGGCTTGAGCGAGGGCGTGGAGGGCCGTGGTTGTGGCCCCGCGGGCGAATGCTTGGCCGGCTACGTGTGCGACGCGGTGTCGAAAAAGTGCGTCCGCAACGGCGGGGCAATGCCCCTGGCTTGCGGCGAGGGCGAGACGGTGTGCGGCGGGGCTTGCGTCGTGCTCAGCGACGACGAGAACAATTGCCGTTCGTGCGGCACGACCTGCAGCGCCCCGCCTCACGGCAGCCCCGTCTGCCTCGACTCGGAATGCTCATTTGCTTGTAAGGCGGGCTTTCTGGCGTGCGGCACCAGCTGCGTCGACGCCGCGAGCGACGTCGAGAATTGCGGCACTTGTGGTCACGCTTGTCCGGCCGCCGCCGGTGGCGTGGCGGCGTGCCGCGACGGCGCGTGCGCGGTCGATTGCGCCGCGAGCTTCAGCCCCTGTGCGGGCACGTGCGTCGACGTATCGAACGATCCAGCGCGTTGCGGTGGCTGCGACACGACGTGCTCGGCGGCTCAGACCTGCGATCTGGGTCAATGCCAAGCCGGTTGCTCGGGTGGTCGCGAGAACTGCGGCGGCTCGTGCATGGACACGTCAAGCAGCCCGTTGAACTGCGGCCAATGCGGTATGGCGTGCCCGGTGCCCGCGAACGGCAGCGCGCTGTGCCAGGCCGGAATCTGCGGGCTGAAATGCGCTGACGGCTTCGAGCTGTGCGGCTCGGCGTGCGTGGCGTTGGCCACGGACGCGCAGAATTGCGGGGCTTGCGCCCAAGCTTGCGACGCGCCGGCCCACGGCGTCGGTGTTTGCGTTGCGGGCAAATGCGGGGTGAGCTGCGATCCAGGCTTCGCGCTGTGTGGCTCAGCCTGCATCGACACCAACACCAGCTCCGGCAACTGCGGTGGTTGCGACAAGCCGTGCGGCGCCAACGAGGCGTGTTCGGCGGGTAAATGCGTCAATGGTTGCCCGGGTGGCAAGACGAACTGCGGTGGCTCGTGCATCGACACCGCGACCGACCCGGCGCACTGCACCACCTGCGACAAAGCTTGCCCGTCAGTGGCTAACGGCTCGGCCACTTGCACCGGCAACGGTTGCGACATCGCCTGCGCCGCGGGCTTCGCCCCGTGCAACGGCGCCTGCATCAAGCTCGACGATACCCAGAACTGCGGCGCATGCGGTGTCGTGTGCGCGGCCAAGCCGAACAGCAGCGCGGTGTGCGGGGCCAAAGGCTGCGACATCGCTTGCAACTTCGGCTACACCAACTGCGGCGGCGCCTGCGTCGACCTCACGTCGGACCTGGCGCACTGTGGCAGCTGTCCGGTAGCTTGCGGCGCCCAACAGGTGTGTGCCACGGGCAAGTGCGGCAACGTCTGCACCGGCACCGATACGAGCTGTGGCGGCTCTTGCGTCAACCTTCAGACCAGCACCTCGCACTGCGGCGATTGCACCAAAGTGTGCATGCCTCCCGACAACGCGACGCCGACGTGCGCCGCGGCCACGTGTGGCTTTACCTGTATTTCGCCGTACATCCAGTGCGGAAGCGCTTGCGCCAACACGAAGATCGATGCGCTGAATTGCGGTGGCTGCACCAAGGTCTGTCCGACCAAGCCTCACGCCACGCCCGTCTGCTCGAATAGCCAATGCAGCACGACGTGCGACACCGGTTACTCGCAGTGCAAGGGCGTGTGCATCGACACCAACACGGATCGCAACAACTGCGGCCAATGTGGCCATAAATGCGACCCCGGAGAAACATGCAAAGCTGGTAAATGTGGCTGAACCGCTCGTGAAGTTGGCGTTCGTATCGGGGCTTGCGTTCCTGCTGGTGGCGTTGCCCGCGGCTGGCGTCGAAGCAGGCGCTGGAGATCACGCGCGGCCCGCGCTGCATCGCGTCGGCGTGCCTGAGCCAGGAAAGCCCGGAGCGGTGTCGGTCGCTTCCGACCTCAGCGCCGGCGTGACCGAAAGCCTGGCGAGCAGCGACGCTGCGCACGCGCGTTTCGCGGCTCGGGCGGCGGCTGCCGTCGACGCGACGCGTTGGCTCAACTTCGGGGCTTGGGTCAGCGGGCGGTACGATTTACATCCGCGCGACGCGCACGGGTCAGACGACGGATTTCTCGTTCAGCCCGAGCTATCGACGCGCCTCGCGTGGCGCAGTGGTGCGCTCGGCTACGGCTTCGAGGCGACCGCTTGGCTGCCGGGCGGCGTGGATCTCGGGTCGTCGTTTTCGGCGCTGAGCGCCGACGGTCGCGTCCTGGTTAGCGGTCAGGCTTCCGAGCTGGTGGTGGCGGGTTACGCTGGCTACCGGTTGGATCGCAGCGCGCGGGCCGCGGGCGACACCGCCCGCTTGCGTTTCGGTGATCGCAGCGCGCTCGGCGCCAGCGACTTCGACGCCGTGCTCGCCGGCGTGGGCGTCGGTTACCCCGCCGGACGGACGTTCTTGTTCGGTGAGGTGGCGGCGCAGTTGTTGCTCGGAAGCCCGAAATTCAGCGCCTCGCCTTTGTGGCTCAGCATCGGGGCGCGCCGGCCGTTGGGACCTGAGGGAATGACCTTCGAGCTGTCGCTCGATGCGCTCGCTAGTGCGCGCCCGGATTTGGGCGTCGGGGCGCAGCTGTTCCCGATCGAGCCGCGGGTTACGCTCAACCTCGGCTTGCGCTACCGCTTCGGCGAGCACGCCGCGGTGACGCGCGCGGCCGCGCCGCCGCCTCCGCCTCCGCCTCCGCCAATCGCTGTGGCGGCGGTAGCCAAACCGGCTTCGGTCGAGCTCGAGCTGCTCGACGACCGCGGCCAGCCTCTGCAGCGCGCCCAGGCGGTAGTGACGCAGGGCGAAACCGAGACGGCGCTGACCGAAGTCAGCCCTGGCCACTACCGGCTCGACAATGCTCGCCCAGGGCGCGCGCACCTGCGAGTTCGTGCCGAAGGCTTTCAGCTGGTAGAACGCGACATCGACTTGACGAACGGTTCGGCGGCGCGCGTCGACGTTCGCGCCGAGCAAGCGCTGCCCGCCGGCCAAGTGCGCGGCTTAGTCCGTTCGTTCCGCGGTAAGCGTTTGGCCGCCAGTGTTCACGTCGAGCCGGGCGGCACGGCGACCAAAACCGACGCCGAAGGCTTCTTCCAGATCGACGTGCCGCCCGGTGACTACGAGGTCGTGATCGAGTCTGTCGGGTACCAAACACAACGGCGCCACGCCAAGGTCGAAAAGCAGGGCGTGGTTATCGTCAATGCGGACCTGAGCCAATAGGCATGACCGCGCCTCCGCCCCGGTTGATCACTTGGCTGCTCGCGGTGGCCGTGCTGTTCGGGTGCCACCGCTCCGACGACGATCTCGCCAAGCTCGAGGTCAAGCACGGCACTGTCGATCGCGACAGCGCCGGCAAGCAAGGAGTCTGGGCTGCGGCCGCGATCGGCGTGAGCTTCCAGGTGGGAGACGGCGTGCGCACGGCGCGGGGCGCGACGGCGCAGCTGCGGCTGAGCGATGCCAGCGGGCTGACGTTGCAAGAGAAGACGCTGCTACGCTTCTTGGCGACCGCGCCCGGCAAGAAAACGCATGGCCTAGATGTGCAGTCCGGCGAGGTCGTGTTCGACGTAGGCCAATTGCCGCTCGAGATCGAGACGCCGGCAGGACCGGCACTGCTCGAGCCTGGCTCGCGGATCACGCTGCGCAAAACCGACCTGGGCACGCGCTTTGCCGTCGAGATCGGCGCGGCGCACCTCACCGAAGCCCATCAGGATTTGAAGCCCGGCGAGGCGATCGAGGTCGGGATTGGGCGCGCGGTGATTGAACGCAGCGATCCCGCACCGGCGGCCGCGTCTGCGTCTGCGGCGCCGAGCACAGCGAGCCCGCCGCCGAGCGACGCGCCCGCCACCCAAACGCCGCGCGCGGAAGATCATCGCGCCCACGGCCCCGACATTGCCGATCTGCTGGCTGCCGGTGGCGACTCGCTGATCGTTCACGATCCGCACCCGCCGACCGTCATCGGCTTCAACACGACGCGCTGTTCGGGCGTGGTGGTGTTGGAGGTCGGCGCCAAGAAACGCGAGACGATCGGCACGGCCCGAGTGACGGCAGCATTTCCGGCTGGTGCGCAACACTACCGCTTGCGTTGCGACGCGGACGCCGCGCCGTTGGCCCAGGGCACCGTCACCGTGGTGCCGGACTCGGGCAGCCGCCGGTTGGCCAGCGCGGCGCCGGCCAATCGCATCGACGCCGACGGGCGTCGCTACACGATTCTCTATCAAAGCTTGTTGCCCAAGATCTCGGTGCGCTGGCCCAATCCGCCTGGTGCCGGACCGTTTCAGTTGTTCGTGAGCTCGCAGGGCAAGGCGCAGAAGCAATTCTCCGCGGGCTCGGCCAACTACGCGTTGCCGGCGGGCGTCCTGACCGAAGGCTCGCACGAGCTTTGGTTTGGCTCGGGCAGCGAGCTCTCGCGCAAGACGACGGTCCTCGTTCAGTTCGACAACGCTGCGCCCACCGCCAGCATTAGCTCGCCCGCGGAAAAGGGCTTCGCGCCGGGCTCGACCGTCTCGGTGGCCGGCACGGCCTTGCCGGGGTGGACGGTTTCGGTCGCCGGCCACGAGCTTGACCAGGACGCCCAGCAGCGTTTTTCGGGCGAAGTTACCGCCCCGGGCGACGTCTCGGCCTTGGCGATTCGTTTCGCGCATCCGCAGCGTGGCGTTCACTACTATCTTCGGCGATCATCCCACTAAGGCCGACTGTGTCGAATAGCTCGATGTCTGGACGGGTGGTGCTCGGGCGCTACCGCATCGTTGCGCCGCTGGCTCGGGGCGGCATGGGCATCATCTACCTCGGACGGCTGGAGGGCGCGGCGGGGTTCTCCAAGCCGGTCGTGATCAAGACCGTTATTCCGGATGCGAAAGACGCGCGGGCGGCGCAGCTATTCGCGCGTGAGGCGCGGATCGTTTCGAACCTCGAGCATCCGTCGATCGTCGGCGTGCTGGATTTTGGCGAAGTCGACGGCGAGTACATCATGGTGCTCGACTACGTGCACGGCTTCCACCTCGGAAATTGGTGGCGCTACGTGCGTGAAACGCGCGGCTCGATGCCGGTGGCGCACGCGGTGGAAGTAATGTTGCCGGTGCTCGACGCGCTCGACTTCGCGCATCGACTGAAGCGCGCCGATGGCACGCCGCTCGATATCGTGCATCGCGATATCTCGCCCGCCAACATCCTCCTCGATCACCTGGGCAACGTGAAGCTCCACGACTTCGGCATCGCGCGCATGGCCGACGATGAGTTCAAGACACAAGACGGCACGTTTCGCGGCACGCTTTCGTTCACGGCGCCCGAGACCGTGCAAGGCGTCGAGGCCGGCCCGCGCAGTGATCTTTACGCATGCGGCGTCGTGCTTTACCAGCTAATCGCCGGCTCCAACCCGTTCCGCGGCGAATTGCCGAGTGAAACCCTGCACCGCGTGATGACACACGTGCCGCCCCTCCTACGCACTCGGCGCGACGACGTGGGCGAGGCGCTGGACGCGGCGATCGAGTGTGCGATGCAGAAGGATCCGGCGCTGCGCTTCGACTCGGCCAGTAGCTTTGCCGCTGCGCTGCGCGCCGCTCGGACCTGGTCCGAGCCGGAAGCCACCGCGGAGCTTGCCTCGGCGATCGAGCGGGACTTCACCAGTCAGGAGATGCCGGCCTATCTCGGCGTCGAACCGCTGCAGGTGCGCGATGCGGCTTGGCGTGCGTCGCAGCCAGCTCGCGACGAGCCGCTCAGCTCGAGCCATCCGCCCGCCCGTCCGGCGCGCGAGCAAGTCCCCGAAACGGGCCAGCTGTCGGCCGGCGATCTCGCCTCGGCGACCGTGCAAGCGATGCCTTCCGATTCGCTGCTCAGGCTGGCGCGCCAGGGCGCCCTGCGCGCGAACGGCGAGAGTGACGTTACGAGCCTGCATCCATCAGGTGAGGTAGCGGCGGCGGCGATCGGGGCGGCAGCGCCCGCTCCACCGGCGTCGCTCAAGCGGAGGGGCCTCGTCGCGTTTGGCATCTTGGGAGGAGTGCTGGCGCTCGGCGCGGCCGCTTATCCGCTCTTGCGTCGTCAGGCTCCCCCGGCGGGGCCGCGTTTCGTACTGATCGAGAAGCAAACCGAGCCAGAAGAGCCGCCGAGCGCGACCCCGCGCTTGGTCGCGTCCAGCGTCGCGCCGGCGCCGGCACCGGCGGCATCCAACGCCAGCCCATCGCTGGTCAAGGCACAGCGCCCTGCAGGTGAGGCATCGGGCTCGACGCTGACAGCGGCCTTTCAGCACCAACGCGCGCGCATCGAGTCCTGCTTCCACGCGCAACCGAGCGAAGCCTCGGCCTTGCCTCAATTGACGATTCGCTTTCAAATCGAGGCCAGCGGCGCCGTGCGCAGCGCTGAGCTCTCGCCGGCGTCGCTCAGTGGCTCACCGCTTGGTGCCTGCGTCCTCGGCGTCGCGCGCGCGACGCGCTTTCCGGCCGGCGATGCGCCGGTCTCGTTCAGCATCCCAATCACCGCGCACAAGACCGCCGGCTGAGCGAGCGCGCAGAGCTACCGGCTCTCACAAACGAACGGCACGACGTCTCAGCTCACACGGAGCTTTGCCCGGATCGGGACACACACTTCGAGCCTCGCACTTGCGCGTTGGTGCTCGAACAGCTCAATACGGTGAGATCAGGTCCGACTTCGGTGGCGCCGCGGCGGCTGGTGCGGGGTGAGGTGTGGCTGGGTGGGCGATCCGATGGCGGCTCCCCGCCAGGTTGGGCTCGGCGCGCTTGGCTGCTGGCTCGACCGCTTGCGTGCTCGACGCAATGGCTGCGGGCAGAGCCGGCGGTGTGGGATTGAGCGCCGCCGGGGTAGCGTTGGTCACTGACTCGGAGTGTGCCCCGGGCACGTGCAGACCGCTGGTGCGCGTGATGTCGCCGCTCGTTTGAGTTGCCGAGGACCCGCCGAGCAGCAACGCGGCGGTGGCGGCCCCAGCCAGCAACGCACCGAAAGCGTAGAGCCAGCGTTTGCGGTGAGGACGCCGCTCAGCTGTACCGCCCATCGAGTACGGCGTTCCAGCGTGCTTGGCGAGCGGCATTGTCGGCGCGTTACCGAGGTGAGCCGACCTCGCGCCCGAAACACTGCGCACACCCGAGGGCGGAGCTGGCCAACTGTCTGGGATCGACGACCGCGAGACGCGGCCGGCTCCCGACGGATCGGTGGTGCGCGACAGCCAGCGAGCCTCGATCGACACGCCGCACGCGTCTTCGTTGATACCTTGCTCAGCCAGCCAGCCGGCGAGCGCCTTGCCCAGCTGACCGATCGATTCAAACCGCGCGCTCGGGTCCTTGCTCATGCCGCGCGCGACGATGTTCGAGAGCTCTCGAGCCGCAGCGCGGCGGTCGAGCAGGCTGGGCGGCTCGGCTTCGACGATCAGCCGCAATAGCGCATTGTAGTTGGTGGATTCGAACGGTGTAACGCCGCAGATCGCCTCGTAGAGCACGACCGAGAATGACCAGATGTCGCTGCGGTGATCGATCGTGTCGAGGCCGCGCGCCTGCTCGGGCGACATGTAGTCGGGGCTGCCCATCACCGCGCCGATCTGGGTGAGCTTGCTGTCGCCGTGCTGCACGTCTTGCTTGACGATGCCGAAATCGACGAGCTTTGGCTGAAGCTGGCCTTCTTCGTCGTTGGCGATGAACACGTTGTCTGGCTTGACGTCGCGATGCACGAAGCCTTTGGCGTGAGCGACCGCCAGCCCGTCGGCGATCGGCAGCAGCAACTGCACGACGCGCACGCTGCTGATCGGACCTTCGCGTTCGAGCAGTTCGGCCAAGCTGAGCCCGTGGAGCAGCTCCATCACGATGAACGGATCACCGAGCGCGGTCGTGCCGACGTCGAACACGCGCACGATCGCCGGGTGGGAGAGCTTGGCGGCGGCGCGCGCTTCCTGCAGCAGCCGCCCGCGCAGCTGCTCGCGATCGAGATCCGTGCGGATCAGCTTGAGCGCCACCGGCATGTCGATAGCGGTGTTGCGCGCGCGAAAAACGGCGCCCATCCCGCCCGTGCCGATCACCTCTTCGAGCGCGTACTTGTCGGCGATCACGTCACCGGCCGCGTAAGGGAAGGCCTGCTGCTGTGAGGGAGTGGAAACTGGGGGCATCGAGGCGCCTCGCCAAGCGCGCCTCAGGCATAGCACTTTTTTCGCGGTTGCCCACATCACCTGACACCGGTCATTGACAGCTTTTTGGCGAAAAGCGCACCCGGAGGAGCGAAAGTCGCCGCAGGCCCGTGCTGCCGCCGGCAGCCTCGCGGAGCTGGTGGAAGAATCGCGCTTTGATTCTTCAGTCGCGCGAGCGGGGGGCGTCGCACAAATCGACGGCTTCACAGCCCGACGAGGTGCAGCGGGCTACTGGCTGCTCGGCTCCGCGTATACTGAAAAACGTTATGTGGCGCCGGGCAGTCACGCTGACGATTTTGCTGGTTTTGGCCAGCTGCGGGGGCTCCGCTCGCCTGGAAGTCGTTTGGGATGACTGCCCCGACGACGACCTGAAGGTTTACCCCGGCGTGTGCGGTTGCGGTGTGGCTGAAGACCGCTGCCTGCCACTCAAAAACGCGCTCGTGCACCGCTACGCGTTCGAGGGCAAAGGCGCCGTAGCGATCGACGACGTGGGCGGCGCAGACGGCGCGATCATGAACACCGAGCTGACCGGGATCGGCCAACTCTACCTCGACCGCACTAGCGAGCTCGAACAGTATGTCGAGCTACCAAACGGCATCATCAGCGCGCTCGGCAGCGCGACGTTCGAAACTTGGGTGGTCTGGGAGACGCCGGCGAGCATGCCCAATCCGTTTTGGGAGCGAATTTTCGATTTCGGGGTCAGCACGGCCGGCGAGGACAAGCGCGAAAGCGGCAAGACTTATCTGTTTTTCGCGCCGGGGCAGCCGGGCACGACGCCGCCGTTGCCGCGCACGGCCTACCGCGACGCCAACAGCGGCGGGGAAGTGATCGTCGACGGCAAGGATGCGTGCCCGAGCAACACGCTCTTTCACGCAGCGGTCGTGGTCGACGACCGCGCCCAAGAGCTGCGGCTGTACATCAACGGCGTGGAAGAGGGGGTGACGCCGCTGGGCGAGCCGCTGTCGGGCATCGACGACGTGAACAATTGGCTCGGTCGCTCGCAGTTCGGGGTGGATACGCGTTTCGGCGGCAGCTTCCTCGAATTTCGGATCTACGACCGGGCGCTCACCCAGGCCGAGCTCGGATCGAGCATCGCGCTCGGCGCTTCGCCGCAATTTTTGGACCCGAAAATGCCGACTGCTCAGGATGGCAGCGGCGCGCCGTGATGCGCGGGTGAATGCACTGCCAGCACGCTCTCTTCGCTGGGCACGCCGAGGCGCAGCGGGAAGCCGTAGTGCCCGGTCCCGCGATGCACGTACAATCGATCGGTCCCGCGCGCCCAGAAGCCGTGGTCGGGCATCTTCACGAACGCGCGCATCATCGTGTACGGCAAGCCTAGGCTAACGAGCCCGACTTGGCCGCCGTGGGTATGACCGGACAGCGTGAGGTCGGCTTCGCCCTCGGGGAGGTGGACGAACGCGCCCGGATCATGCAGCAGCACGATGCGCAGCGCGCCCGCTTCGCGAGGGTAGGCGGCGCACACGCGCGCTAGGTGCTCTTTTCGCTCGCGCCACACGAAATCCATCCCGACGAGCTGCACGCGGCCGGCGGCGGTGTCTAGACTAACGGCTTCGTCGACGAGCAGCGTGGCGCCGTTCGCGGCCAGCGCGCGGCGAACGGTGGCGAGCGCTTCGTGATCGTGGTTGCCCAAACACGCGAAAACGCGGCCCGGCAACTGCTTAAGTGGCGCGAGCGCGGTCTCGAGCAGCTGCGGATCCGCCTGCGATTCCATGGTCAGAAAATCGCCGGTCAGCAGCACCAAGTCGGGATTTTTCTCGACCGCGCGCCGGCAAATGCCGACCAGGCGCTGAACGGACATGAACGGACCCAGGTGCGGATCGGTGATTTGCACCAAGCGCAGCGGGCGCTGCACGCGCGCATCGCTCTGGGCGTGCCGTGCCAGCACCGGAACGACCTGGCTGTCGGCGACCACGATGTCGCGCGTCTCTTCGCGCGACCACAGTGATTGCAAAACGCCGATCGCCGCGGCGGCATACGGCACCAGCACGCCGGGCAGATCAAAACCGAAGGCACTCGCCAGCACCCACGGCAGCGCCAGCAGTGTGCCGGCGCCGAAGAACGCTCCTGGTACGCTGACCAGCGCGCGATAGGCGATCGAGCGCATGCGCGGTCGAATCAGCCCGATCGACTGCACGAACACGGTCGCGTGCAGGTAACAGAACAGCGGCAGCACGCTGTGAAAGCGGTGCACCAGCGCCGCCGCGAACAACACCTGCATTCCGAGCGTGATGCCGCGGAACATGGCGTAGGCACGCGACCGCAACAGCGCGAGACCGACCACAGCCAGCCAGCCAACCAATGAGATAAGGAGGAACGCGCTCATCTGGAGCGCCACCCGCGAGCGGAGGTCTGCACTCTTCAGAGCCTGGTGTCCGCCCCCGGGTCCGTCAACGCGCCTCCCCACCGCCCGCAGCTTTTCTTCCCGTGCCCGTCCGTGCCCGACGGTCCGTAAGCCATCGCGTCAGTCCTTTCGGATGTAGGCCTTGCCTGCGCGGGCAGCTGCCCGCGGCGCGCGCGGGCCTCGCCAGCGCCAGGAACCCTGGCCTACAACCTGCGTGCGTTCGGGCGGCTTACGCCAGGACCGTTAGGGCCCGCGAATGGCTAAGTCAGTCGCCCTCGCGGCCGATGCATCCCGGCTCTGAGGATTCATCACATCTTTGGCTGCCGCGCCGCAGCCCCCCTCGCAGAAGCTACCGTGGCACAAACAGGCAGAATCACACGAGCGAGATTTTTTCACAGGAGATCGAGAGATCAGGAGTTTTTTGGGGGGGCCGCTGCGCCTGCGGCGCACATCGCCGCGGCATGGCGGCGCGGCAGCAAGCGCTCTTGAGAAGATTTTGAGCTCGAAGGCGACAGCGCGAACCCCAAGATCACGCTCTGCTCGACCTCCCGATCTCGCGATC
>JBBRMI010000156.1:0-19131 GCA_038230915.1 Polyangiales bacterium
ACGGGTACGCCTGCCAAAGCCGATTGCAAAGCCAAGTGCCAGGCTACTTGCGAAGGATCGTGCACCGGTCAGGCGCGCGCCACTTGCCAAATCGGCTGCCAGAGTAAGGGCTACGCCAAGTGTGAAGGCGACTTGAAGCTGCAGTGTGAAGGCGAGTGCACGCAGCCCGAGGGCGCGTTGTTCTGCGACGGCCATTACATCGACCACGGTGGGAACTTGAAGAGCTGCACCGACGCGCTCGACGCTTGGTTGACGGCTCACGTCGATGTGAGCGCGCAGGGCTCGTCGTCGGGCCAGTGCTCGGGCAACACCTGCCAAGGTGCGGCCGAAGGCTCCGCCAAGGCTAGCTGCGCGACGGTGCCGGGTGGTCGGACGGGCGCCGGCGTAGCGATTTTCGGCATGGTCCTCGCTGCCGCTGCCGTCGCGCGTCGCCGCCGCGCGAGCTAAATGCGCAAACGGCGCCGTCGGCTCGATTGCCGGGCGGCGCCGTTGTTCGGCTTGCGACTCGGATGCGCGCTTTACTTGTTCGGCTGCGGCGTCATCCGCAGGTAGGGGCGCAGCGCCGTGAAGCCCTTAGGAAAGCGCTTCTTGATCTCTTCCGGATCTTGGATCGCGGGCACGATCACGCAGTCGTCTCCGTCGCGCCAATCAGCCGGGGTTGCCACCTTGTGATTGTCGGTGAGCTGCAAGGAATCGATCACGCGCAGAATTTCGCCGAAGTTCCGGCCGGTACTGGCAGGATAGGTGATCATCGCGCGGATTTTCTTGTTCGGGTCGATGAAGAATACCGAGCGTACCGCCAGCGTGTCGTTCGCCTCGGGATGGATCATGTCGTACAGGCCGGCGACTTTGCGATCACTGTCAGCCAAGATCGGAAAGTTCATCTTGGCATTTTGAGTTTGCTCGATATCCGGGATCCAACGCTCGTGGTCCGACACGGAGTCGACGCTCACCGCGATCGCCTTGACGCCGCGCCTGTCGAAGTCGGCCTTGAGATTCGCGGTACGACCAAGCTCGGTCGTGCACACCGGGGTGAAGTCTTTCGGATGTGAAAATAAGATTGCCCAGCTGCCGCCGAGCCACTCGTGAAAGCGGATCTTGCCGGCGGTCGAATCCTGCTCGAAATCGGGGGCAATGCTGCCGATGTGAAGGCCCATGGTTCTTTCCTCGCAATGCGTCCGCGGCGCCCAGTACGCCGAGCGGAGGGGTCAGGAAGGTAGGGCTCGTAGCTAGAACCTGCAAGTCAGGCGTTGTTTGTACTGGAAACCGGTCGGATAGTTCGATGAAGTCAGGGCCGTGAAGGCAAGGCTCTCGCGGTTCGCGTCAGCATTCCTGGCTGGCCTCGGCTGGCTCGGGCTTTTTTCCTGCAAGGTAGGGCCAGGGAGCTCGTGCGATCCGCACGAGGCGCGTTGTCTCGACGGTAAGCGCGTGCTGATCTGCGATGAAGGCAAGTTCGTCGAGACGCCATGCAAGGGCAAGGCGGGCTGCTCGACCGTGCAGGAGCGCACTACCTGTGACATCTCCGGCAACCAGCCGGGCGATGTTTGCAGCAGCGGTGACGAGGGCGTCGCCGTGTGCGTCGGTGAGGACGCGATGCTGGCTTGTCACGGGCGCAAATACGAGCGGGTACCGTGTCGTGGTCCCCGCGGCTGCGACATGCTGGGAGCGCAGGCCAACTGCGACCAATCGATCGCGGAGGTAAGCGAGGCCTGCAAAAAGGAAAGCGCCAAAGCCTGCTCGGCCGACAAGACTCAAGTGTTGTCATGCAGGGGCGGGCGGATGACCGCGCAGTACTTCTGCCGCGGTGAGCTGCACTGCAGCTCCGACGGCGGCAAGCTCGGCTGTGACGAAACGGTCGCCCGCCTCGGCGACAGCTGCGACAAATCGTTGAACGGTCACATCGCCTGCAGCGAAGATAAGAAAGCCCTCATCACCTGCCAAGACGAACACTTCGTGCCCTCCGAAAAATGCAAAACCGGCACCGTCTGCACCGTATCGGGTCAGTCCACGAAGTGCGAAAAGCCGTAACGGCTCGAGACTAACAAGGAGGCAGGAACGCGGGGAGATCGGTACGGGAAGGGCTACGACGCCTGGCACCTGCGTCCAGGACCCCTAAATCGCATCCCGGCGCTTCAAGATAACCAGAATGAACACCAGCGTGGCCAGCATGATGCCGGTCAAAATGGCTGGTGGCACCCAAAAGCTTTGGTAGTCCACGAAGCCCCAGGCGCCGTTGAAGTCGGCGCTGGCGATTTGGGCTTCAGCACAGTGAAACTTGCCGGCGAACAGGAAATTCTCGACGCTGGTCGTGTCGGGCTTCTTGATGTCGATGATCCAGGCCGCATCATTGGCGATCGCGAGGCGTTCCTGGGCGACCACACCCTGAAAGCCCCAGCGCGCCGGCATGAAATACATCGGCCACTTCAGCATCGGGTTGGTGGTCATTGGCACCATCAAACCGCCGAGCACGACCTGCGGGATGAGCGCGATCGGCGTGAGCGCCATGGCTGCCTCGGCGCTGGTGACCAGGGTGCTCAGCAAGAGCCCCACCGCCACCGAGTTCATGGCGGTGACGACCAGCGTGGCGAGCGAAATGCCGAACGCTTGCACACCACCGTGGAAGCCGAGCGCGAAGAACACGATCGCCAGCAAGATGGTGCACTGAATGATACAAAACACGCTCAAGAGCAGGAACTTAGAGAAGATGTAGTTGAACAGCTTCAGGTTCACCATGCGCTCGCGCATGTAGATGGAGCGTTCGCTCACCACCTCACGGGCGGCGTTGCTGGTGCCGAACCACACCGCCGAGACCACACAAAAGAACAGCGCTGCCGCGTGATCCGGCGTCGCTTGCATGTTGCGTAGCGTGTCGGAGATGCCGTCGCCGGTGCCGCCGCTCTTCTTCGACAGCTCCTGCAGGGCGCCCAGACACCAGAACGGGATGCCGTCTTTTTGGCCGCCGAACACGCCCGCGAGCAAGACGCCGATGATCGGCGCCTGCAGCAGCATGATCATCGTCCCGCTGACATCCCGCGCCTTGATCTTCCAATACCGGCTGAACAAAAGCCAGAACTGGCCGGCGCTGCGCGGCCGGGTTTTGGACATGCCCTGCGGTGGCGTGCCGGTGCCGACCGCGCGCCGGCCCGAGAACATCTTCTGGAAGATCGGATTTTGCGGGTTGAAATACTCGGCGTTCCACTCGCGCGCGGCGGCGGCGCGGGCCATGAAGCGCGGCGTGCGCGGATTCTGAGCGCGCATCGCCTCGAAGATCGGGCGCTCGCGCTGGTTGAGCATGTCGAACATGTCGCGCGGATTGTCGACGTCGTTGGGCTTGCCAAGGCGCTCCATGAACGCGCCGAAGAACTTGTAGCCGTCCTTCGGCGGACCGAAGAAGATCGTCAAGCCGCCCGGGCCCAGCACCAAAGTCTGGTTGAATTTTTGGAACTCCTCCTTCGATGGCTGATGAATCGTGGTGACGATCGTCTTACCGGTTTGCTTGGCGAGATCTGCCAAGAGCTGCACCAGCGCTTGCGTGTCGTCGGCGGCCAGGCCGCTGGTCGGCTCGTCCAAGAACATGATCACCGGATCGGTGACGAGCTCCATCGCGATGTTGACGCGCTTGCGCTGTCCGCCCGACAAAATCTTGCGCTCGGGCTTGCCGATCTGCAGGTGCGCGACCTGCTCCAGGCCGAGCTGGCCGAGCGTGGTGTCGACGCGGCGGTTGATCTCGTCGTCGGAATAGTCGGGCGGCAGCCGGAAACGTGCGCTGTAACGCACGGCTTCGAACACCGTAAGCTCGGGGTGGACGATGTCGTCTTGCGGCACGTAGCCGATCGAGCCGCGCAACGCGTCGTAGATTGCGTACAGATCTTCGCCGTTGATGCGGACTTGGCCGGCGCTGGGCGGCAAATAGCCGTTCAGCGTCATCAACAGCGTCGTCTTGCCTGCGCCGCTCGGTCCCATCAGCGCGATGAAGTCGCCTGGCAGGGCTTTGAAGCTGACGTGGTCGAGCAGCGTCTTCAGCTCGGACGGGTTGTCGCGGTCCGGCACCTGCACCAACAGGTCCCAGGCTTCGATCTCGTACAGCGGTCGGCCTTCCCAGCTGACCGCGTCTTCGACGACGACCGCGACGTCTTGACCGTCGACCTGGATCAACAACGGCATCGGGCCGATGAAGACCTTCTCGCCGTTGGTGACTGGGACGCGCTGGCCGGGGGCCAGGCGCTGACCGCGCACGAAGGTGCCGTTGGCGCTGTTCTTGTCTTCGAGGAAGATCTGCCCGTTGCTGAAATGCAGCGCGGCGTGGTGGCTCGAAACCTGCGGGTGCGGCAGGTGAATGGCGTTGTCCGGCGTGCGGCCGATCATTTTGACCGAGCCGGCAGGCCCGCTGTCGATGCGCACCTGACCGATCACGGTCTTGTGCTTCGGCTTGCCCGCGACGCCTCCGCCGCCGCTAGGCGTCGAAGCTGCGCCGAGCGGGGCTGCGCCCGGTGTCACCGGCGAGTGCTGAGGAACCGCGCTGGTGCCGGAGCCGGCGTTCAATGCCTGCGCCAGCTGCAGCATCAGCGTGACCGGCACCGCGATTGGGCCGATGCCGACGAACGCGTGCGGATCCAGCGGATGCGGTTGGCCCGGTGCGATGCGCTCGCTGCCGAGCCACGAGCCGCTCGTCGACTGGTTGTCGGTCAGGCTGAGCGGGTTGAGCCGGAAGGTGGCGTGCAGGCTCGAGACGTTGGGATGATTGACGACGACGTTCACGCGCGCCGGATCGCGACCGAACGTGACCTGGCCGGGCGTGAGCGGCGCCTTGCCGGCTTCCATCAGCATCAGCGCCAGCGCTGGATGCGCTAGCGGTACTGGGCTTTGCCCGACTACGAACTGCGCGCGAAAGTCGAACGGCGCCGAACCACCGGGCGGCAGCTGCTGGCCGTTGACCGACGTGGGACCTGTGCCCGCGTCGGTGAACGTGACCTGCCCGTTGGCATGCACGATCCGCGCATGCTCGGGCGCGACGCCCGGCCCGCCGAGACGAATGTCACAGTGCGCGGCGCTACCGACGAGCAGCGTCGACTTCGAAAACCCGGGGATCATCTCTACCTTCCTGACAGCTGTTAGACACGCCCGCCGATCCTGGTTTCTCGCTTCGAGAGCACGCGCGCCTACTGCACCGCCGCGCTGAATTCGATTGGTCCGAAGCGCAAGATGGAGCCGGGCGGCACTGGCGCCCACAGCCCCGGCGACAAACGATTGCCGTTGACCATCGTGCCGTTGTTGCTGTTCTCGTCGCGGACGTAGAGCTGACCGCCTTCGAGCTTCAAGCTGGCGTGCACACCCGAGACGCGCGGCTCGTTCAGCGCGATCACGCACTGCGCGGCGTCGCGTCCGGCGCGCACTTCTTGGCCGGCTAAGATGGTGTAGACACCGGTCGCTCCGGTCAGGATCGCGGTCGTGGCCGCGCCGCCGCCGTACGGATTGGCGGGTAGGGCCTGCGGCGGAGGTGCGTGCGGCTGCACGGGCTGCGCATACGCGGGTGCGCCCCCGTAGCCTTGCGGTGGTGCGCCCCCGTAGCCTTGCGGTGGTGCGCCGCCGTAGCCTTGCGGTGGTGCGCCGCCGTAGCCTTGCGGCGGTGCGCCGTAGCCGCCGGCCACGACCGGCGCGGGTCCGGCGTTGCCCGGTCGCTTCTTGCCGCCGCCTCGCACGATCACGACGACCAGCAGCGCCACGACCACGACACCGAACAGGCTGCCCAAAATCAACAGCATGGGGAGCGGCGCGGTGCTGCCCTTCATCTGCACGATCGTCGAGGCGGTCACGCCGCTCGTGCGGTGCGCCTTGTTATCGTAGATGACCAGCCTCACGACCGCTTGGTCGCCGCTGCCGTGGAGGATCTTGTCCGAGTCCGGCGCTTGGAAGCTGGCGAAGGTGTCGCTGGCTTCGAGCGCAGTGCCCTTCATGCCCATCGCGATCAGCTGCTGCTGAGTGCGCTTGGCGGTCTCGATGTCAGTGCCGGTCAGTGCCGTCGGGATCGGCTGCCCAGCGGGCAAAAAGTACACTTCCGCGCGCTCTTTCGAGCCGCCCCAGCAGAAGTCGCCGTACACCTTGAACGAGCCACCCGGATAGACGACGCCGCCGTCGCGCTTCGACATCTCGGTCGTGTATTCGATGTTGACGTCGAGCGGCCACGTCGACGGATCGATGCCGACCGGCACGTCTTTGAACGTATTGTCGCCCAAGATCGGCGGATTGGTGTCTTGGAACACCAACTTGAAGCTCTGTGTCACCGTCGGCGCGACGCACGACACCTTCCACTTCACGATGTTCATCTTCGAGAACCGCTGGCGCACCGTGTTGACGATCGAAGCAGCGCGCCCGCCCTGGCCGGCCTGGACGACGCTGAAGAAACCGCCAATGTCGGTGTTGGCTAGGTTCTGCATGAAGTCGAGCGAGTTCGACTTGAACTCGTCGATGACCGTGATCGGGAAATAGATGCTGATCACCGGCACCGGCGCCTTGGGCAGCGCGGTGTTGTCCTCCGGAAACCGGCCCGTGGTCATGAAATTCTGCACTTGCAGTGCGGCTGGGCCGGTCGTCCCTGCGTCAGCGCCGCCGAAGCCGCTCGACAACACGACCATCGCCTGGTGCAGCGGCACCTTCACGCCTTCGCCGACGTTGCCGAGCGCTTGAAAGCCGTCGGTCGCCGCCTTTTTGATGATCGTGAGCAGCGAGCGGTTGCGGCCGGACGAGGTGAATGTGTCCGCGGTGGAGGTAATGAACGTGGTGGCCTTGGCCTTTTGGGCGGCGGGCAGCCACTTCGAGTCCTTCACGACTTCGCGGTCGTTGAAGAACATGATGTTGACGATGTCGTTCGGGCCCATCGTGGCGACGAACTGCTGCGCGAGCTGCTTCTCGTCTTCGAAGCTCTTGTTCAAGCGCCTGTCAGCGTCGATCAAGATCAGCCACGAGGTGCCGACGCCCGGCTGCTGCTGGCTTTCACCCCAGCGCGACAAGCTGATGAACTTGGCCGGGATGTCTGTGCCCTCGACGTTGACGGTGAACAGCGCCCGGTCGGACGGGAACGGGAAGGACTGGTAAAGCGCGAATGGCTTTTCCAGGTTCTGCGCCATGCAATCGAGCTGCGCATTGCCGGTGAGCGCGGCGCACGACGACGTGGCGTCGCTGACCCGCTTGCTCTGCGAAATGTCGACGACCGTGGTCAGCACGGGGTTGCCGTTCTCTTGCGCGGCGCGCGGATCGATCCGCAACAGCTTGACCGCGGGCGCCGCGCTAGCGGAGCCGGCGCCGCCGAGCAGAGCGATGGCAAGGACGAGCAGAGCGCGCAAAGCGAATGGTACGTGCGTACGGGGACTAGGGAAGGAAGTGATAGAGCGCGTCAACATCTCCGAAAATGCTCTCGGTTGGGGCCAACGTGCGCCGCAAACGACGCACGTTTCGAGCGTCACGAATCAGATGATCTTCACGATCACGTTGAAACCACCGAAGCGCACGGCTTCGCCGTCGCGAAGGTCGTGCGACTTGTTCTTGTCGATCATGTGCTCGCCGAGGAAGGTGCCGTTGGTGCTGCCTGGATCCTCGACGCGTAACCTTCCTGGGCGCGCGGTGGCGTGAATCACCGCGTGGCGTGACGATGTGGTCGGGTGGTCGATTTCGATGTCGAGGCCCGGCGCCGCCCCTTTGCGGCCGACGATGTTTTGGCCCTGATAGATCGGCCAAAACACGCCAAGCTCGGTAGCCTCGTAGCTGACGAGGAAGCCGGCCAGGACGCGCAGCGACGGATCAACCGCCGGGGCGGCGGCGGGCGGTGGCGCGGACGGAGCCGCCATCGGCGCGGCGGCTGGCGGCGGCGCGTAGGCGGGCGGCGCGCTGTTGCCTTGCTGGCGATCGAACTCTTCGTTCGTCGGCGGCGGCGCAGTCGCGGCGTAGGCCGACGGGTCCTTGGAGTGGGCGCCGGCGGCGGCGGGCGGCGCGCCCGGTGGTGCTTGCCACATTTGCGGTGGCGCGAGCGGCTGCTCGGGCTGGGGCGGCGGAGCACCCCATTGCGGTGGCGGCGCGTAGCCACCGGGCGGCGCTTGCGGCGGTGCGCCGTAAGGTGCCGCCGCAGGCGGTGCGCCGTAAGGTGCCGCCGCAGGCGGTCCACCGAAACCGGGCGGCGGCCCGCCAAAACCCTGTGGCGGGCCGACCGTGGCCCCGAACGGATTCAAACCCTCGGGCGAACCCGCTTGAAAGCGCTGCGGTTCAGCCGGCGCAAACGCGGGTGCTGCTGGCGGCGGTGCACCCCACGCGGCGGGCGGTGGGGCCGCAGCCGGTGGCGGCTGATAAGGCTGTTGTTGTCCCCATTGTGGCGGACCGGGCTGTTGCGGCGCGGGCTGCTGCGGCGCTCCCCACTGCGGGGCAGGCGGCGCGCCAGGCGCGGGTCCTGCCGGAGCGGGTGGCGCGTAATGCGCGGGCGGACCTTGGGGGCTTGGCGCCGGGGCCGCCGCGCCGGGCGCTGCTGCTGCTAGGGGCGCCCCGCAAGACAGGCAAAACTTGCTGGTGGGCTGATTCGTTGCGCCACACCGCGTGCAGACGATCATGAGTCGGACTCCCGAGAGCTGCGCGCCCCGTTAACGCCAGGGCCCGGGCCCCGCCAACAAAACCAAGGAGGCGGGAACCTGCGCGGGCGCAGCATACCCGGTTTCGCCCGAAAAGGCGCGAAATCGCTCGGGGTTCGGAGTTCGCCGTTGCGGCGGAACCGGCCTAGCGGTCCGTCATAGATCGTCGGGGCTTTGGCCCCGACTCGCGGACTTAGCGGTCCTTTTCGTCAGCGACGCGGGCGGCTTTGCCCTTGAGCTCGCGGAGGTAGAACAGACGAGCCCTGCGAACCACGCCCCTCGACATGACTTCGATCGTCTCGACGCGCGGCGAATGAAGCGGGAAAACGCGCTCGACGCCGATATTGAAGCTGACCTTGCGCACCGTAAAAGTGCTGCGCGCGCCGGCGCGATGCTTCTGGATGACGATGCCTCGGAAAACCTGAACGCGGAGCTTGTCACCCTCGACGATCTTGTAGTGGACGGCGACGGTGTCGCCCACCCGGAACTCCGGCAGATCCTTGCGGAGGCTCTGGGCTTCGAGGGCGGCAATTTTCGAGAGGGTCAGCATGAGGATTTTCCGCGAATTCTCCGCAAAAAAGGCGAGAGAGCGCGGCATTATGCATCCCGAACCTCGCGAGTCAAGGCAGAGCCGCCCGTCCCGCAGGAAAAGCAGCGGTCTTCGCCTGGGTAAACCTTGACTGGTGGCCCCTCTGAGGCTAATCCGCGCGGGCTCCCACAGCCGTGGTTCGGCCTGTCGAACGCCCGGTGATGTGGAAAGTAACGGATAGGTAGACAGCGTATGAATCAGTACCCCGGCGTGATTGGGCGCAAGCTCGGAATGACTCAGATCTTCGCGGAGGATGGCACCGTCATCCCGTGCACCGTCGTCGAGTCGAATGCGATCGTGGTGGGCAAGCGTACCAAAGAGAAGGACGGCTACGACGCGCTGATCGTCGGCACGGGTGCCTTGAAAGAGAAGCACACGAGCAAGGCCGTCGCTGGCATGTTCAAGAAGGCGAACGTCCCCGGTCGTCGCACGCTGCGCGAGTTCCGCTGCAGCGCCGAGTTCGCGGCTGGTCACGAAGTCGGGCAAGAGCTCAAGGTCGAGGCGATCTTCGAAGAAGGTCAGCACGTCGACGTGCAAGGCCTCAGCCGCGGTTTCGGCTTCCAAGGCGTCGTGAAGCGCTACCACTTCGCCGGTAACATTCAGACGCACGGTACCCACGAGTACCGTCGTCACGGTGGCTCGATCGGCACACGCATGACGCCGGGCCGCGTGAAGCTCGGCCAGAAGATGCCGGGTCACATGGGCGACGCCACGACCAGCGTGCTGAACCAGAAGGTGGCCAAGATCATCGGCGACCAGAACCTGATCCTGATCGCCGGCGGCATCCCCGGTTCGCGCGGCGGGTTGGTCGTAGTCCGCGGCGCGATCAAGAAGAAGAATGGCGGCAAGAAGGCGGGCTAATTACCGGCAGTTCTGCTGGTGAGCACAGCCACCGATTGCGAACGTCGGGCGGAGTCTTAGCCGGTGGACGCGCTGTTCGTTCCATTTCGCGCCGGGCGAGTCATCGCTCGGCGCGATGGCGTTTTTGTCGTCGATAAGCCGCCCGGGCTCGTCGTGCACGGCGGCGACGAGCGCCTGGCGAGCGACTTGGTCTCGCGCTTGTCGGCGATTTTGCGCACCGACGGGCACGACGGTTACCTTGGCGTGCACTCACGGCTCGACGTTGGCACGTCGGGGGTCTTGCCGTTCACGACCGAGCGCGCCGTCAACGCGCGCTTTGCCGACGAAGTCGAACGCGGCGCGGCCGAGCGCGTGTACGTGGCGGCTGTTTCGCTCGGACGCCGTTCGCGCCTGGCAGCGTCGGGCAAGCTCGAGCACCGATTGGAGAGCGACAAGCGCCGCGCGCGCGTGGTGATGAGCGGTGGCGACCAGGCGGTTTGCCACTACCGCGTGCTGAACGAGCAGGGTGGGCGAGCGCTGGTGGAGCTACGGCCCGAGACCGGGCGCATGCATCAACTGCGCGTGCAGCTGGCGGCTGTGGACGCGCCGATCGCGGGCGACGAGCTGTACGGTGGCGCGACGGCGTGGCGGCTGCTCTTACATTGCAGGGCGCGCGTGGTGCTGGGCGAGCGCTTCGAAGCGGCGCTGCCGGAGGAGCTGCAGCGCTGGGTCGCGACCGGTTCTAGTTTTGCGTCGCTCGACGGGTTTCGCGAGCGGCTTCTCGATGCCGCGGTTTTGCGTACGCCGCTGATCGGTGGCGGCGACGTGTTTCGCGTCGTGAACGAGCAGGGCGACGGCTTGCCGGGCATCACCGTCGATCGCTACGGCGACTACATGGTGCTGTCGGTCTCGACACCCGAAGCCGAGGAGAAATCACAAGAAATTGCCGAATTTATGCTCGAGCAGGGGGCGCGCGGCGTCTACACGAAGCACCGCGAGCGGCGCGATCTGCGGCGCGCGGAGGCGCCGGAATTGGCGCCGACGGTGCCGAGCGCGGGCGCTCCGTCGCCGTCGCCGTTGGCGGTTCGCGAAGGTGCGCTCACCATCTTGGCCGAGCTCGGTGACGGGCTATCGACCGGCTTGTTCATCGATCAACGCGACAATCGCGCGCGGATCGGCGGGTTGTCCGCGCACAAACAGGTCCTGAATCTGTTCTCGTACACTTGCGGGTTCAGTGTGGCGGCCGCGCTCGGCGGCGCGACCAAGGTGACGAGTGTCGACTTGTCGGGGCGCGCGCTCGAGCGCGGTAAGCTGAATTTCGGCGCCAGCGGCTTGGATGCCGCGCGTCACGAGTTCGTGCAGACCGATGCCGTTCGCTTCGTGCGCGGCGCCGTCAAGCATGGCCGGCGCTTCGATGTGATCGTGCTCGACCCGCCGAGCTTCGCGACCGTGGGCAAGGCGACGTTCCGCTTCGAGCGCGACATCGCGGCTTTGATGGCGGACTGTCTACGATTACTTGGGGAGTCCGGGGTGTTGTTGTGCGTGACCAATCACAAGAAGACCGGCGTGCAGGCGTTTCGGCGCTTCTTGCATGAAGCTGGCGAGCAGGCGCGCAGCGAGCTCAAAATCCGTGATTTACCCGCTGGGCTCGATTGCCCCGACGCTTTGGATGGCCCGCACCCGAGCAAGAGCTTGTTGGCCGAGGTCGTGGTATCCGGAGAGCGGAGCCAGCGTTGAAGAACCGCGCCAACCCCTACGCCAAGCCGGACGCGAAGACGCTGGAGGCGCGCGCCAAGGGCTATCCGGCGCGCAGCGTGTTCAAGCTGCAAGAGATCGATCGCCGGATGCGTGTGCTGCGCGCCGGCCAGAACGTGCTCGACTTGGGGGCGGCGCCTGGATCCTGGTCGCTGTTCTCGAGCCAGCGCGTCGGCCCCACGGGCCACGTTTACGCCATCGACATCAAGCCGATCCTGCAAGCGTTCGGCGAGAACGTGCACGTCCTGGAGGGCGACGCGCTCTCGCTCGACAGCGCCGCCCTGACCTCACACGCGCCGTACGACGTGGTCCTGAGCGACATGGCGCCGAATACCTCCGGTTCCAGATTCCAGGATCAAATCCGCAGCACCGAGCTTTTCTTGCGCGCGCTCGAGGTCGCGGTCGCGCACGGCAAGCCCGGTTCGCATTTCGTGGCGAAGATCTTCATGAGCGGCGACTTCAAGGCCGCCGAGGTGCAGGTTCGCGCCGCCTACGAAACCGTCCGCACGATTCGGCCCGAAGGCACGCGCCAAGTGAGCACCGAGGTGTTCGTGGTCGGCATGGGCAAGCGCGCCTAGCCACCGCGGGAAATTTGCGACAAAGCTCGACGGTTTGGTGACCCTTTACCCACATGTCGCGGTTTGTGGAACCGATTCCGGTTGCGCTTGGGTACGCGTCCGCTAGGTGTTTGTGATGAGCTTTTGGAGTCGAGCCGGCGTGGGCGTTTGGGTGGTCGGTGCCGCGGTGTGCGGGGTCTGCGCGCTCGGGGCGTGCTCGGCGGGTGGCGGCGACGGCGGCCGTGCCAACCAAGCCGGAACGAGCAGCGTCAGCGGCTCCGGCGGCTCGGCGGCAGGTAGTGTCGGAACGGCGGGTGGCGCGGGGGTGACGGCGGGCGGTAGCTCGGGCGGCGTGGCCGGCGGCAGCGCGGGTGCGACAGCGGGTGGCTCGACCGGCGGCAGTGCGGCAGGTGGCGGTAGCTCGGGTGCAGGTGGCGCCGGCGGCAGCGGCGGTGTCTTGTGCCCGGCCGACGCGACCTTCTGCTCGAGCTTCGAGGACAACGCGATGCCGGCCAAAGCGGTCTACAAGTTCAACGCCGCGCCTGGCGATTGGAGCCGTGACTTCGAGGTCGATACGACGCTGTTTCACGGTGGAAAATCGTCGTTGCGTGTCAAATCGGGCAGCGCGGACAGCGGCGCTTCGGGCGCTTACCAAATGCTCGCCGTGCCGGCACCGAGCGGCTCGTTCTGGGTGCGCCTGTACATTCAGCAGACCGAGCTTGACATTGGCGGGCTCGACCACAACGTGTTCGGTGGCGCGGCGGACAGCGACGAGCCCAACTCGCCGGTGATGATCGAGCTGGCCGAAGACGTCGGCGTGGCATTCAACACCAACGACGCCGTGCGTTGGCCGATGAACTACGGCCGCGTTAACGGCGCCCCGATGCCGTTCAGCCTGCCTAAGGGCATGTGGCACTGCATCGAAATTAACTACGACAGTGCCAAGCGCGAGCAGAAACTCTTCGTGAATAGCGCCCCGCAGATCGACGCCACCGACTACCCGGCTAGCGTGGCAAACCCGGTCAAGATCTTTAAATTCGGCTTCAACAAGCTGCACGGCCCGCCGCGCAAGGTCTGGTTCGACGACGTCGCGGTGGGCCCGACGCGCGCCGGTTGCCTGTAAAAGCGTGAGGCGCCATTTCTTGGTGAGTTTTGACGAGCTCGCTGCCAGCGAGCAGGACGCAGCCGACGCCGTAGTCTTCGAAGTCCGGGACTTTGTCGACGGTGAGGGGCTGGCCGTCGGGGGGGGGGCGTCGCCGCTGGATTGCATGAAGCCGACGAAGCCGTTTGGCGTGGATGGCAACTTTGACGAGCGAGGTCCAGGCGTGGACGAGGACGGGCGCGTAGGTGGCTTCGTCGAGCCAGCCGTGGCGGACGCCCCAGGCCATGTGTAGCGGCCAGGGCTCGGTGCACTGGAGCGGCAACTTCGACGGGGCTCGGGCGGGTTTGTGGCGGTTTTTGCGCCGGTTTTTGTCGGCGGCGCTAGCGCCCGGCGACGCAGTACACGTAGCTCGTGATACACGCCTTTTGTTCGGTGGTGAGCGTGCCGGTTTGCGGCATGCTCGTGCCGCAATTGCCCTGCTCACCGCGGATCTTCTTCAGCAGCCAGCTGGCGTCCGGGTTGGCCGTGTCGATCAGTTTGTCGCCCATCGGGCAATCCGCGGCGGTCATTCCGAGTGCGAGACCAGCGTGCTTGGCGGGTACGTCTTTCAAGCGCGCAGTGGGGTTGGGACTCTCGATGTCCAGGTCCCCGAGTCGAATCGCGTTACCATGACATAGCTTGCAAGTCAGCATGTCGCGCTTGAACATCTGCTGAACGCAAGCCGTCTCGCAAGCGTCGCCGCTCACCGCCGTGGACCCGCCCACGCTGGCACTGTCGCCCACGCTCGCGCTACCGCCCGCGCTTTGCTTCGCGCCCGGCGATCCGCCCGCCCCTTCGCCCAGAACCTCGGTCCCGCTGCAGCTCAGCGCCAGCAGCGCGACCCCGACCCCGACCCCCGCCATCCAACCCGTCGTTCGTTTCATGTCGGTTGCTCCTCAGCTTGATCATGTCGCGCAGTCTTGACGTCGATCTCGAGTCCACGAAGCTTAGCGCGCCTGGGCGGCTTGGCCGAGGGCGCGTAGCCGTGCGGCGTGCGCGTCGTTGGGAAATGCTCGCAAATACTGCTCGGAAAGCGTCTGCGCGCGGCTGACTTGTCCGAGCTTGTACAGCGTCTCGATGCGCAAGACTTTGGCTTCGCGCTCGAGCACCCCAGTTTGCGGCATGCGCTCGAACTCGTCGAGCTCGCCGAGTGCGCGCGTCAAGTCACCGGCCGCCAACGCCTGCCGTGCGAAGTCGATCGCTTGCACTTCGCGCCCGAGCTGGCCCTGCGCCGAAGGCGCGGACCGCGCGAGCTCGGCGAGGGAAGGCGCACTAGACTCGGCGTGCGAGGACGCTCGTGGCACCGCTGCCGCGCTCGGTGCGATGCTGGGAGCCTCCACATCCGCCGGTGCTGTCAGCGGAACCGCGGGCGCTGCCGAGGCCGGGCGTCTCGACGGCGCCTCGACTCGGGCGTGCGCCGCCGCGCTGCTCGTAGCGTTGCTCGGAGCAGCTCGCGTTGAAAACGCGAACTCCGTACCCCCCGCAAGAATCCCCCCCCCAAGCACACCAACCGCCACCCACTTTGCCGTCACCAGTGCCAAGCTGGCCGCACCACTGCCCGTAGAGGCAGCCCCCTGAATCGCTGCGCCCGCCCCGCTGGCCGCAGCCACACTCGTCGCGCTGCTTACCGCAGCCGTTGCCCCCAACCCAAGCAGCAAACGCTCGGAAAAACCGCGGGGAGGCGCATCGGCGCGGCCCGCCCGAAGCAGCGCGCGCGTTCGTGAATTTGCGCTCGTCTCGAGCAAGGGAACGAGCTTGTTCATGGTTCATCTCCGGTGATGTCGCGGCCCGCAGCCCAAGCTTCGAAGTGTGCTCGCGCCCTTCGCAACCGCGAGGTCGCGGTGCCGAGCGGAATTTGCAACGCCTCCGCAATCTCCGGCAGTGAGAAACCTTCGAGCTCGAACAGCACGAACACTGCGCGCTGCTCCAGGCTTAGTTGCAACAAACCCCGATCGAGCTCTTCACGCAGTTGCTTCTGGCTCAGCAAGCCTTCCGGGGTGTGCGGCGCCTCCGCGGTGTCGACTTCGCTGGTCAGTACCTCGGGTGAGCGCTGTAACTTACGTCGCGCGTTGGCCGCCACGCGTACGACGACAGCCACCAAGTACGCGGCCTCTTTGCCGACCTCGACTTCGGACAAGCGGTGCGAGAACGCCAGAAAGACTTGTTGCGCGGCATCGTCGACGTCGCGCTCCGGCACGCCGAAGCGGCGCAGCGAGCGCCAAACCAACTGGTGGTGAAGCTTCACGGCCGTTACCAGTCGCTGCTGCGCCCCACGCGTGGAGGGGGCCGCCTCGGCTTGGTCGCGGACCAGCTCGATCAGCGGCGCCGAAGCCCGCGCCGAGGCGCTCTCGTTTTCGGCGTGAATCGGCACCTTTCATGAATCCTATGTCGTGCCGGTCGCGGATCGATCCCCAGCTCAGCGCAAACGCAGCAAAATGCCCAAAGTTCCTCCAAAAGATGCGATTGGGACCTGATAAACCGGGCTCGATCGGAGAAGAAGGAACTTGGCATGCTTCGCCATGACGGTGCCGTTCAGGGTGGCCTCGAGCGCCAGGTCTGCTGTCAGGTCGAGCTCGGCCCGGGCCGCAGCGCCGAAGAAGCTGCGCTGCTCCGGCGGCGATGCAGCCTGAATCGGCAGTTGAGCCTGGGCCGGCAGAGCCAACACGAGCAGGCTGCACTTGAACATGAGCTGCTGCGCACCTGCCCGCCAACCGCTCATCATGCCCATCGCAAGACCTTGCTGGCCAAGCTACTACGACTAACGACTTGCTGTGTAGGTCCAGTCGTCGGTGCGCCAGGTCACCTCGACGGCGTGCGGGGCGCGAAACGACAACAAGAGCGAGAAGCTGCCGCGCGGGTGGTGCCAGGTCGCTTGCCACTCCTGCAGCTCCGGCGATTCGTCGAAGCTCGTCAGGTCATGACCGATCGCGCGCAGCTGTTCGGCTAACGCATTGCCGGCCGTCTGCCAGTTGGTTCCGGTCAGGTCGCTGAAGCGCTCTGCCGCGAGCGTCGCCAGCTCATCGCAAAGCCGCTGCACGGCCTCAGCGGAGCCCGACAAGAATGCCGATGGCGCAAAATGCGGCGGCGGCTGTTTCGGTGCTTTTTGCTTGGTGGGCTTCGGCAATTTTTGCTTCGGCTTGGGCTTGCGCTGCGGCGGGCGGGGCATTCGCGCGGAACCTAGCGCAAAAAGCGGCTAGGGTGCCGGCATGGCCTTTCGAGTGGTCGTGGGCGGCTTGGGGCTCGGGTTGCTCACTTGGTCGGCTGCGGCTCTGGCGCAGCAACCGCCCGCGCCGCCCAAGCCGAAGCCGCTACCCAACCATTTCTGATCATTCACGCAGGGTTGAACTTTCGGTCCGCCCAATGTACAGCGCGCGCACGACTCAGGAGCGGGACGCGGCGAGCAGCGCTTCGATGCGCGAGGGATTGACGTCGTAGGTCTCCGCCAAATGCCTCACGATGTTTTGGTGAGACAGAGAGCGCGCTCGAGACAGCGGTTCGTGTGGATGCTGGTCAAGCACCCAGGGGCCGAGCTGCCGTCGCACTTCAGGCTCGCACACGCCTTCGACAACCTCGACGCCCGCCTCCCGTAGAATGCGAACACCCTGCCCATCAACACGCGGATGGGGGTCCCGCATCCCAATGACCACGCGGGCGATGCCGCGCTTGGCGATTGCACTGGCGCACGGCGGTGTGCGGCCGTGAAAGGAGCATGGTTCGAGCGTCGAATAGAGCACCGCGCCAGCTACACTATGTCCGCGTGCATGGGCGTCGCGTGCTGCGGCGATCTCTGCGTGATCTTCCCCAGGACCTAGCGTATGTCCGCGTCCCAAGAGCTCGCCTTCAAGACTCGCTATGACGCAACCCACCCAGGGGTTGCTTCCCGTTGACCCACGCGCGAGCTCGGCCTCTTCAATCGCGAGGTACATCCACTGCTGAAGGTCATGCGTCACTGGCCAGCAGTGTAGCTCATGACGAGAAGACCCCTTCGCTGCACTCGGACGCGCTGCTGGTGGCGTTCGGTGAGCGCCGCGAATGGGTCCCGACGGCGGCGTCGCCGCAGAAAAGCGCGGGCATCGCGCCGGTGATGGAGCGGAGCGGCAACAAGCAGTGGGTGCATTGGCGCTACTCGTGCAGCAAGTTCGTGCGGCAGACGTTCGTAGAGTGGGCCGGGCAGACTATTCCTCGTTCGTTTTGGGCGAAGGCCTGTTACGAATCGTGCCGGGCTCGCGGGACGCGGCACCAGCCCGCACTTCCCGCCCTTGCCTTCAAATGGATCGGCATCCTGCACCGTTGCTGGCTGGACCGCGTTCCGTACGACGAGTCGCGCTACCTGATGGCTCTGCAGAAGCGCGGTGCCCCGCTACTCAAGCACGCCGCTCGGAACACTACCTGATTTTGTTGGCGGCCAGCCTCAGGCCGTGAGTTGGGCGGCGCGTAAGGAGTATCTACGGAACAGCGGTTGGCGCGTCACCGGCAAGATATGCGCGCGTGCGGCCGTGAACGAAAAGCGAGGTTACGGCCCAGAGCAGGGCCCCTAACGCCAGAACTCGCGTGGCGAGGTTCGCAATGCGAGTGGCCGGAGGCGCGACATCGTGAAACGTTATGGATTCGAGGACCGGAGGGAGGGGCTTGGGGACGGAGTATATCCACACGACGACCGAAAAAGCAGTCCAGATCAGAGCAAGGGCAGGAGCAGCACGCTCTGGCCGCGGTAGCTTTCGCTGGAGGGAAAGAATGAGGGCGGGCAGTAAGAGGACTGCGAAGAACGGTTTTGCAAATCCGAGAACAAGCTCGGTCGGAGGCAGCTGAGGCAAGCCCGACCCAATGGCGCCGAATACTCCGACGATGGCGCCGACGAGTTGTAGACATGCGACCGCCTGCAGCGCCCAGATACGTTTGGGTTTGTGAACAGCTGACACAGTCGCCCGCCCAACGTATCGCCGTTCAGCTGCGGGCCGCATCAGCAAACCGGGAGGTAGCAGGTAACGACGAGCGAGCCGGTGGTAGTCACCACGGGCGACCGGGCGGACGCTGCAGCTGGCGACGAGGCGCGGCCGTCTGCTGCAACGGCTTTACGCCAGCGCTTCAGATCGGGAACTCGGTGGCTCACCGTCGGGCGACGGTTGACGCAGCTCGCGATCGGTAGCGAAAGCGCGGGCGCAGAAGATCGGGCGGTTGGTTGCGATGTTCTCTCCGTCGGTCGTCAATGCGCCATGAAGTCCCCCACGGACTTGAAATGGGCGTCAACGGTTCGTTTGTAGCCGACGTAGACAGACCCGTGTTCGTCGGGAGCAACCTCGGCCGCACAAAGGTCGCCGTCCCGCCCGATGGCCTTCAACCAGTGTGCCACCTGGTGACCTCTGACCGTCCTCGGTGGCAAATACGGAACGTTAGGATCGAGCCGCTCCGAGCAGCTCGGGACGACAAGGAATGCTGGGCAGACGGTCGCAGCTTCGCCCGACGTAACGTGCTCCCACCAGTCAAGAGTTACGCAGGCGAACAAATCTGGACTTGAGGCTGGCCGGCGTTCCGCACACATACGGTCCAGGTGGCTCGAAGCGAATTGAAGGACGGACAGTGCTCGCTCGAGCGGGGGAAGCTTGCGTAGAAATTCGGCGTCGCAAAACCTCAAGAAAAGCG